>CAVKRQ010000040.1:0-2416 GCA_963658925.1 bacterium | reverse complement strand
GGCGATTTTTCTAAGCCGAAGATAATCTTCCAAGAGATAGTTCAAGAAAGCCAATTCCTCCTTGATGCGAATGGCTTGTATTTGTGCAATGACACAAGCCGCATCATCGTTGGTGAACATTTGTCATTTTTGCTTGGTATACTTAATAGCAAACTATTCTTCTACGCAGTAAAACATTTCTATGGAGGAGGTGTTTTGGGAGAACATGGTATTCGCATGAAACATACGTTCTTTGGGGCATTCCCATGCATCCCGTACAATGAGGTCATAGAAAACATGTCCCAAAAAATGTCGTGCAACAAAAATTCAGATTTAGACAAGAAACTTGATGAGGAGATTTATAGAATTTATAATCTGACGCCCAAAGAAATTGATGCTATTATTGAAGGGTAACAAACAGCTGAGCCCGGTAGTCGTCAAAGGCTATCGGGCTTAGCTGTCATGTGAAAAAAGCAGTCCTACTTCAAATAGTCAAAAATGAAGATAGGAAAAGAGTTAAGTATCGCGACGCTCTCATTCACGTCCACGTACTTGTCTTTTTGCGCCTGAAAAATAGCCTTTTGACTGATGGCTGTCTTCTCCCCGGGGATTGCATAGTTGCCTGAGGTAAGAAAGTTGGCTTTGCAGACGTTTTGAAACTTAAGGCTCTGCCAGTTCTTCTCGACCGTCTTGGCCTCAGTCTTGTCAAGGTCTATGAACCTGAATGCCTTGGCCTCAGCGCAGGCGAACCGCTCTGCGTTGCCCTTGAACTTGTGGTTGACGCACTCCTCGCGGGTCGCCACGTAATTTACATATTCGGCGTCGGGTGGCTCTTTGGTATATTTGAGCGACTCAATCATAGGGTAGTTGACGTAGAGTCTGCCGTTTTCCGTCTCGTCGTCAAAGAAGTCAAGCATCTCGCTCAATATGTCGTTCACTTTCTCCGTCCCGATTCTGTTCTGGAAGTCGTAGTCGAAAAAGAGGAAAATCTGCGAGAACAGTGTGTCTATTCGTTTCCCGGGTGGCGGAGTTATGCCATTTTCCTCCAAAGGCAGTGAGCGGAAAAGGTCGTAGCCGTTTCGGACTAAGTTAGAGTAGAGTGTCGGCAAGTCATGTCGGCACTTCACGATGCGCAACTCCTCGCCCGACAGGAATAGCTTCCCGATTGAGTCGAAGACCGTAGGCTCGGCCTTGCCTCCCTCAAACACGAATAGAATCATAGGCTGAAAGTTCCCCCTCGATACAGTTTCTCCAGGTTATGCCCCAGCCGCAGCTCCTTGTCCGTCAGGTCGCAAATGGCGCTTATCTTGTCGCCTCTCAAAAGAAAGAAGCAGTCTGGCCGCAAAAGGTCGTTTGAGAGTAGGTAAGTGTCATGGGTCGTCAGGAAGAGCTGGTTGTCGCCCTTGAAGAGCCGTTGGCAAAGAGAATATGAGAGCTCATGATGATAGAAAGCGTCAAACTCGTCAATAAAGATGAACGACGCGTTCACCATCTCTTTCAGCCAATAATATTGCAACTCCAGATTCATTGTGCCTGTCGACGCCACGAGCAGGAACGGGATGCGGATGCCGTTGATGATGGCGTAGAGCGCATTGTCGCCCTGCGACGGCTCGGCAAACGTGAATTTCTGGCCACTGACCTCGCTCAGGAATAGAGAGAAGTCGTCAGTCAGATGGTTGTTGATGATATACTCCTCAATGTTGCTGCCGCCCTCTTTCAGACCTATAAACTCCCTGTTGTCAAGGCTTCTGAAAAACAGCATGTTCTCCACGAAGTCTCGCAACATGAGCAATGGGTGCCCCTTGGGGAGCGGCGTCGCGCCAAGCAGGTAGTTGACCATTGAGATGTTGTTCGCGCTGTTCCGCAGGTTGTCCACGGCGGCGTCAGTAAGAGCGAAACTGCTGTCAATGCGCAGTGTGGCGGCATCCTTAAACAGAATCTCCTTGCCGTTTATGGCCATTCGCTCTTTCACAATCTCGCCCCTCAGGTCCTTGGCCACCTTGGCGTAGCTGTATGACAGCGAGTCACCACCGAATTTGAACTCATACTCGAATTCCACGGGCCTCCCGTATCCGAAAGCCGAGGCGTAATTCAGATAATAATCCGGCTTCTTCCATTTGTGAGACAAGTGGTTGGCTATGTCAAACACTGCCAATCCCAGGTTGCTCTTGCCCGACCCGTTCTCGCCATATATTATGCCGTTTTTCACAACCCCGTCTCTTATTGCGCCCGGGTTGAACGCATAGCTGCTCGGGTGAGACAAGTCCCACTCTATTTTCTCCGCAAAACCGCGATAATTGGCTACTGAAAATCTTGTCAGCATGACGTTTCGTCTTTGTGGTGTCTAATCCGCAGCAAATTTACTCATCTTTCACCGCTCCGTAAAATAATTACGGCAGTTATATCGGCGATTTTTCGCTGCCGAAGATTGTGTGGA
>CAVKRQ010000039.1:0-4799 GCA_963658925.1 bacterium | reverse complement strand
ACGCCAAGCTGGACCTGATCGACGCCATGATCAAGAGTGCCGACAAGACCCTCTCTGACGAGGAGGTGGCCGAGGTCGAGAACCACGCTTGCCCCACATGCGGCTCTTGCTCAGGCATGTTCACCGCCAACTCTATGAACTGCCTCACCGAGGCCATCGGACTCTCGCTCCCTGGCAACGGAACCATCGTGGCAACTCACGAGAAGCGCAAGCAGCTCTTCGCGGACGCCGCCAAACTGCTTGTCGACAACACATATAAGTACTACCGTGACGGAGACGAGAGTGTCCTGCCGCGCAGCATAGCCACAAGAGACGCTTTCCTCAACGCCATGACGCTCGACATCGCCATGGGCGGCTCAACCAACACTGTCCTCCACCTTCTCGCCGTTGCCTTTGAGGGCGGTGTCGATTTCAAGATGGAGGATATCGACAAGCTCAGCCGCAAGGTGCCATGCATCTGCAAGGTGGCGCCCAACACTCAGAAGTACCACATTCAGGATGTCAACCGCGCCGGTGGCGTCATTGGCATCATGAACGAGCTGGCCAAGGGCGGACTCGTCAACACGTCGCTCAAGCGTGTGGACGGCCTCACTCTCAAGCAGGCTCTTGAGCAATATTGCATCACCAGCCCCAAGGCCACAGTCTCCGCCAAGACCAAGTACAAGGCAGCCCCCGGCGGCAAGTTCTGCATCCAGATGGGTGCGCAGAACACATACTATGATGAACTCGATACCGACAGGGCTGAGGGCTGCATCCGCGACCTGGAGCACGCCTACACCAAGGATGGCGGCCTCGGCGTCCTCTTCGGCAACATTGCCCTCGACGGCTGCGTCATCAAGACGGCAGGCGTTGATGAGAAGATTTGGAAGTTCTCCGGCCCCGCCAAGGTGTTCGATTCTCAGGAGGCGGCTTGCGAGGGCATCCTCGGCGGCAAGATAAAGAGCGGCGACGTTGTCGTCATCGCATACGAGGGACCCCGTGGCGGCCCAGGCATGCAGGAGATGCTCTACCCGACGTCCTACATCAAGAGCATGCACCTCGGCAAGGAGTGCGCGCTCATAACAGACGGACGTTTCTCTGGCGGCACCTCCGGCCTCTCCATCGGCCACATCTCGCCCGAGGCAGCTGCTGGCGGCAACATTGGCCTCGTCCGCGATGGTGACATCATCGACATTGACATTCCCAACCGAACCATAAGTGTCCGCCTCACCGACGAGCAGCTCGCTCAGCGACGCGAGGAGGAGCTCAAGCGCGGCAAGAAGGCGTTCACCCCGCCTGTCCGCCAGCGTGAGGTCTCTAAGGCTCTCCGCGCCTACGCCGCCATGGTCAGCTCGGCCGACAAGGGCGCCGCGCGTGTCATAGACTAAGCGGAGTCCCGCCTCTCAGGTCCGCCCCGCTTATTCCATCGGCGCGGCCTGAACAGTGTTAGTTAAATTACAGAAGAAACAGCCATAAAGCTCATTCTGCATTATGAGTTCAGAAAATAAGATGACAGGCTCGGAGATTCTCATCCGCTCGCTGTTGGCTGAGGGGGTCACCGACATCTTCGGATACCCCGGAGGCGCGATTATGCCTGTCTACGACGCGCTCTACGATTTCGCCGAGCAGCCCAACGGGCCCAAGAAGGGCGGCGACAACAGTCGCCTGCGCCATGTCCTCGTACGCCACGAGCAGGGCGCAGTGCATGCCGCGCAAGGCTACGCCCGTGTGAGCGGCAAGACGGGTGTCGTCTTCGTCACCTCAGGCCCGGGTGCGACTAATGCCATAACCGGCATTGCCGACGCCATGATGGACTCCACCCCCATGGTGGTCGTCACTGGCCAGGTGGGCGCCTCGCTCCTCGGCACTGACGCTTTCCAAGAGACTGATGTCCTCGGCGTCACGCTCCCCATAACCAAGTGGAGCTATCAGATTCGCCGTCCCGAGGATGTGGCTTGGGCAGTTGCCCGCGCTTTCTACATCGCACGCTCCGGACGACCTGGCCCCGTGGTTCTCGACTTCGCCAAGAATGCGCAGGTCGGCACCGCCGTGTTCGACTATAAGCCGGTCACTTTCATCAGGAGCTATGACCCGCAACCTGTCATCTCTGATGAGAAGGTGCGCGAGGCCGCCCAGATAATCAATCAGGCAAAGCGCCCAATGGTCATCTATGGTCAGGGCGTCATCCTCTCTCATGCGGAGGCCGAGTTGGCCGATCTGCTTGACAAGGCTGGCATCCCTGCAACTTCAACGCTTTTGGGCCTCAGTGCTTTGGATAGCAATAACCCTCATTACAAGGGCATGGCTGGCATGCACGGCAACATCGGCCCGAATGTCAAGACCAATGAGTGCGACGTCCTCGTGGCGATTGGCATGAGGTTTGATGACCGAGTCACTGGTGTCGTCTCCACCTACGCACGTCAGGCGCGCATCATCCATATCGACATTGACCGTGCCGAGCTTGGCAAGATTATCCCGGTCGAGGTCGCCATCCATGGCGACGCCAAGAAGGTGCTCTCCCTTCTCACCCCGATGGTTGAGCCCGCAAGGCATGACGACTGGGAGGCAAGTTTTGACAAGTGTAACCAGGATGAGGTCCGCCTCGTGAGTGAGAATGAGGTAAACCCTGGCGCAGGCCACATCAAGATGGGTGAGGTCGTGGCTACCGTGGCTCGCATCGGCAAGAGCGAGAATATCGTCATAACAGATGTCGGGCAGAACCAGATGATGGGCGCGCGCTACTCTACTTTCTGCAAGACGCGCAGCCTGCTCACCTCCGGTGGCCTCGGAACAATGGGCTTCGGACTCCCCGCGGCCATCGGCGCCAAGGTCGCCGCCCCTGATCGCAATGTGGTCGATTTCTGCGGCGATGGCGGACTTCAGATGACTGTCCAGGAACTCGGCACCATCATGCAGGAGCACCTCGGCGTCAAGGTCGTCCTCATGAACAATAACTGGCTCGGCAATGTCCGCCAGTGGCAGCAGCTCTTCTTCGGCTCGCGCTACTCGTTCACCCGTCTCGACAACCCCGATTTCATGACTCTCGCCTCAGCCTATGGCATCAAGAGCCGACGTGTCGAGAAACGTGAGGAACTTGACGAGGCTGTCACCGAGATGCTCGCCGACCCCTCTGAACCCTATATTCTCGAGGTCCACGTCGAGGAGGCTGACAATGTCTTCCCCATGATTCCGCCCGGCAAGGGCGTGGGTGACATCATGCTCAACGCCAACGACTGGTATGAATATGAGCCTTTGGCCAAATAACCGTAAACCGACACTGAATATGCAAGAGCAAAAGGAAAACACGCTGTACACCGTCACGGTCTACACCGAGAATCAGGTCGGCATCCTCAACCAGATCTCCATCATCTTCACAAGGCGCAACCTCAACATCTGGAGTCTCTCTGTCTCCTCCTCCGCCATCGAGGGTGTCCATAAGTTCACCATCGCCTGCCGCACTGACCACAAGACTATCGAGGCGGTCGTCAGGCAGATCGAGAAGCGAATCGATGTCCTCAAGGCCTATTATTACACTGACAGTGAGATAATCTATCAGGAGGTGGCGCTCTATAAGGTCCAGACCGACAATATTCTTGAGAGCCCCGATTTTGAGGAGCTCGTCAGGCGAAACAACGCCCAGATTCTGGAAATCAACCGCACCTACACCGTGCTGCAGAAGACTGGCCACTGCGATGAGACGCGCCGGCTCTATGATGAGCTCGCCCCCTATGGCGTCCTCCAGTTCGTCCGCTCAGGGCGCGTGGCCATCACCAAGAGCACCGTCGAGCGCGTGTCCCGTTTCCTCGATAGTCAGGAGAAACGCAAGGCGCAAAGTCAAATAGATTTCTAATCATCAATAAGACAAACAATTAAAGTAAAACCAAAACTAATAATAATTCACACACAATGGCAAAGATGAATTTTGGCGGTGTCACTGAGGAAGTCATGACCCGCGAGGAGTTCCCTCTTGAGAAGGCTCGTGAAATCCTGAAGAACGAGACCATCGCCGTCATCGGCTACGGCGTACAGGGCCCTGGCCAGTCTCAGAACCTCCGCGACAATGGCTTCAACGTCATCGTCGGTCAGCGCGCCGGCAAGACCTATGATAAGGCTGTCGCCGACGGCTGGAAGCCCGGTGAGACCCTCTTCTCTATCGAGGAGGCTGTCAAGAAGGGCACCGTCATCATGTGCCTGCTCTCTGATGCTGCTGTACTCTCTGTATGGCCCACCATCAAGGCAGCGCTCACCCCTGGCAAGACCCTCTATTTCTCTCACGGCTTCGCCATCTGCTGGAATGACCGCACCGGTGTCGTTCCTCCCGCTGGCATCGATGTCGTCATGGTCGCTCCTAAGGGCTCTGGCACTTCACTCCGCTCTATGTTCCTCCAGGGCCGCGGCCTCAACTCCAGCTACGCTGTCTATCAGGATGCCTCAGGCAAGGCCCTTGACAAGACTCTCGCTCTCGGCATTGGCATCGGCTCCGGCTACCTCTTCGAGACCACCTTCCAGCGTGAGGCTACCTCTGACCTCACCGGCGAGCGCGGCTCTCTCATGGGCGCTATCCAGGGTCTCCTCCTCGCTCAGTATGAGGTTCTCCGCGAGAATGGCCACACCCCCTCTGAGGCTTTCAACGAGACCGTAGAGGAGCTCACCCAGAGCCTCATGCCTCTCTTCGCAGAGAAGGGCATGGACTGGATGTACGCCAACTGCTCTACCACCGCTCAGCGCGGCGCGCTCGACTGGTACCCCCGTTTCCACGATGCCATCAAGCCCATCATGCAGTGGCTCTACATGAGCGTCAAGCTCGGCAACGAGGCTCA
>CAVKRQ010000038.1:0-5050 GCA_963658925.1 bacterium | reverse complement strand
TCAAGCCCATCATGCAGTGGCTCTACATGAGCGTCAAGCTCGGCAACGAGGCTCAGATCTCTATGGACTCTAACTCTAAGCCCGACTACCGTGTCGGTCTCGAGAAGGAGCTCCAGGCTCTCCGCGAGAGCGAGATGTGGCAGACCGCTGTCACCGTCCGCAAGCTCCGTCCTGAGAACAACTAAAAAATCGCTCTGACTGGTAATGCCCCGATGCCGCGCACGCGGCTTCACTGAGGCTCCCGGTCTCTGAGCAAACATAGGATTGTCGGGCTTTCCGCCCGGCAATCCCTCTCTTCGCGAAATGCGACGGGGTGGGGGACGACGCTCTTCTTCTTGCCACCCGAAAAAACTGAATTAGTAACACACTGACATACAAAAACCACACTTAGTAAGGATGGACAACAGAGTCTATATTTTCGACACCACGCTGCGCGATGGCGAGCAGGTGCCAGGCTGCCAGCTCAACACAGTAGAGAAAATACAGGTCGCCAAGGCACTTGAGAGTCTTGGCGTCGACGTGATCGAGGCCGGTTTCCCTATCTCCAGTCCCGGCGACTTCAACTCTGTCATTGAGATATCTAAGGCTGTCACCTGGCCCACCATATGCGCCCTCACCCGCGCCGTCGAGAAGGATATCGACGTGGCCGCCGACGCGCTCAAGTATGCCAAGCATAAGCGCATCCACACCGGCATCGGCACGTCTGACAGCCACATCAAGTTCAAGTTCAACTCTAACCGCGAGGAGATTATTGAGCGTGCCGTCCGCGCCGTCAAGTACGCCCGCCGATATGTTGATGATGTCGAGTTCTATGCCGAGGATGCCGGACGTACTGACAATGAGTACCTCGCCCGCGTGGTTGAGGCTGTCATCAAGGCCGGAGCAACTGTCGTCAACATCCCCGACACCACAGGCTATTGCCTCCCGCAAGAGTATGGCGCCAAGATTAAGTACCTTGTCGATCATGTGGACGGCATCGAGAACGCCATCATCTCCACCCACTGCCACAACGACCTCGGCATGGCCACCGCCAACACCATGGCCGGTGTCCTCAACGGAGCACGCCAGACAGAGGTGACAATCAACGGCATTGGCGAGCGAGCCGGTAACACGTCGCTTGAGGAGATTGCCATGATTCTCAAGTGCCACAAGGGCCTCGGTGTCGACACCAATATCAACACCAAGCAGATTTACCCCATCAGCCGTATGGTCTCCAGCCTGATGAATATGCCTGTCCAGCCAAACAAGGCCATTGTCGGACGAAACGCCTTCGCGCACTCCAGCGGCATCCATCAAGACGGCGTCATAAAGAATGTCTCAACCTACGAGATTATCGACCCGCACGATGTCGGCATTGACGACAACTCTATCGTCCTCACCGCTCGCTCTGGCCGCGCCGCTCTCCGTCACCGTCTCGAGGAGCTCGGCGTCAAGATTGATGGTGAGAAGCTTGACCAGACTTATGAGCAGTTCCTCAAACTCGCCGACAAGAAGAAGGAGGTCAATGATGACGACCTGCTCATGCTCGTAGGCGCCGACACTGCCAAGACCAACCACGTCAAGATCGACTTCATGCAGGTAACCAGTGGCGTAGGCGTACAGCCCATGGCAAGTATAGGCCTCGACATAGCCGGCGAGAAGTTCACTGCGGCCGCCACAGGTAATGGCCCTGTTGACGCCGCCATCAACGCCCTCAAGAACATCATCCACCGCACCATGATTCTCAAGGAGCTCACCATCCAGAGCATCAGCCGCGGATCCGATGACACTTGCAAGGTGCACGTCCAGGTGGAGCATGAGGGACACGTTTATTATGGCTTCGCCGCCAACACGGACATTGTCTGCGCTACGGTCGAGGCTTACATTGACTGCATCAACCGCTTCCATGTCCCAAGCAAGGCAAGCAAGTAGCCAAGTCTCCCCTTCGCGACGTTAAGACAGAAAAATAAGCCTTTCTCGTTTAGCCGAATAGGCGAAGCAATGTCTCTCCTGACTTTGCAGAGGCGGGAAAGGGTGCATAAATTTGAACCAAAGAACAGCGAGCGCCTGTCGCGTAGCATTGTTTTGCGACCCGTGCGCCGTGATTAGACAGTTGACATGAATACGCTTTTTGACAAGATCTGGGATGCCCATGTGGTGCAGATTGTACCCGACGGCCCCACGCAGCTCTACATCGACCGCCTCTACGCCCACGAGGTCACCAGCCCTCAGGCTTTTGAGGGTCTCCGCAACCGTGGCATCAAGTGCTTCCGCCCCGAGAAGATCTACTGCATGCCCGACCACAACACCCCGACGCATGATCAGGACAAGCCTATCGAGGACCCCATCGGCCGCACTCAGGTCGAGACTCTTGAGCGCAATGCTAAGGAGTTCGGCCTCACCCACTTCGGCATGGGCTCTGACCACAATGGCATCATTCACGTTGTAGGCCCCGAGAGAGGCCTCTCCCTCCCGGGCATGACTCTTGTCTGTGGCGACTCGCACACCTCCACCCATGGAGCCATGGGCGCTGTGGCTTTCGGCATCGGCACTTCCGAGGTCGAGATGGTCATGGCAAGCCAGTGCATCCTTCAGAGCAAGCCTAAGAGCATGCGCATCAATGTCGAGGGTAAGCTCGGCAAGGGCGTCACTGCCAAGGATGTGGCTCTCTATCTCATGACTCAACTCACCACCTCTGGCGGAACAGGCTACTTCATTGAGTACTCAGGCTCAGCCATCAAGGGTCTCACCATGGAGGGCCGCCTCACTCTCTGCAACCTCTCCATCGAGATGGGCGCCCGTGGCGGTTTCATCGCCCCCGACGAGGTCACTTTCGAGTATATCAAGGGTCGCGAGTTCGCTCCCAAGGGCGAGGACTGGGACAAGGCTGTCGCCTACTGGAAAACTCTCAAGAGCGGCGACGACGCAGTCTTCGACAAGGAATTGACTTTCAAGGCCGAGGATATAACTCCTTGGATAACCTACGGAACCAACCCCGGCATGGGCATGGCCATCGATGGCAACATCCCGACTCTCGACTCTATCGACGAGGCTGGACGCATCTCTTTCCAAAAGTCTATGAACTACATGGGCTTTGAGCCTGGTCAGAAGGTTCTCGGCCATAAGGTCGATTACGTATTCCTTGGCGCCTGCACCAACGGCCGTATCGAGGATTTCCGTGCCTTCGCCTCCATTGTCAAGGGTCGCAAGAAGAACCCCGATGTCGTAGCTTGGCTCGTCCCCGGCTCTTGGCTCGTCGATAAGCAAATCCGTGAGGAAGGCCTCGACAAGGTTCTCGAGGAGGCTGGTTTCGCCATCCGTCAGCCAGGCTGCTCCGCTTGCCTTGCCATGAACGATGACAAGGTTCCTGCCGGCAAGTATGCCGTCTCCACCAGCAACCGCAACTTCGAGGGTCGTCAGGGCCCCGGCTCGCGCACCATTCTCGCCTCACCTCTCGTGGCTGCCGCTGCCGCTGTCACGGGTGTTGTCACCGATCCGCGTGAGCTGATGTAAAAATGTAACCTTTGATTTCCTCCCCCTTGGCAATCTCGCCAATCCGGATGGAAATAGAGCATAGCGGGGATGTCAGGCTTCTGGCTCCCCGCTTTTTCTGTGTCATCACTTTTTGTGCGAAAACATTGAAAAAAATCGCACGTGCGATACGTGTTAGCTCCTCCTCAGTTGTCCTATATGTGAGCGACCGAGAAAATCGTTCAAGCTCGCATCCGAAAAAGACAACAGAATAACACATCTCTTCCCATGAAAGCAATGTCATTCGATCAGCTCAAGACGAGCGCCGAGGCCATCAACGCTATGCCCGTCATGAATGTCCTCTCCGACCTTTCGACCGACAAGAGTCTCATGGATCATTTCTATCTCACTGGCTACGAAGGTCTTTGCCTCAACCTTAGCCATGACGAGATAACCCGCTCTGTCATATCCTCCGCAGTCCCCATGTATGGCGAGCTTCTTGTTGTCGGTGCAGAGAATGATATTGCCAAGTGGAACGGTGTCTGCGCCTCTCTTCGCATCGGTGTGACCTCGATTGCAGGTGAGACTTCTGAAACAGCATCCCTCGCAGAGTCCATACTGAAGACTAATACTAAGATTTCTCACATACTTTGCTCCTCCAACTGTGGAAAGGAGACTATTGATGCGCTTTGCGCTGTGGCTCACAAGCATCGTTGCGCCGTCATTGTCGACAATCAAGGTGATGAAATCAATCTCGCAGGCGTTGAGGGGGCTGGCATAGACTTCGCTTTCTCAACTGCCGAGGGTGAGCAGCCCATCAGTGTCTTCGTGGCTCGCCGCTCACGCCTCGTCATGACAGAGGGCAACGCCCGTCAGGGTGTCCATGACATATATGCCGTTTGGCAGGATTCCCTCGCCTCTCGCAACCCGACGTGGGCACCCATGGCATAACATAGGAAAAGTACATACTGCATTAAGAGCAGATAAACGAGCGGCAGATTCATTTTGTGGGTCTGCCGCTCTTCGTGTGTAGAGCTACCCTTGTTTAAGCCGCCCCTCAAAAAAATTCATCTAACCGCAAAGACTCTCTCAACCCGTCCCTGCCGTTCCAATAGTCCCATCTCTCCCTCCCGCACCTCTGTTCTGCCTCTTAAATCAACAACATCTCCTTCCTTCTTGTCCCGATTTCACCGCCTCTCTGTCTTTAACCTTCATTAACAATCCCTCCCAACCCCCTGACACACACAACCCTATCCGCCCCATCCTCAGAAAAACACCTAAAACTTTCCCCCGCCCCCTTGCCAATCCGAAAAATCCCCCTAACTTTGCACTCGCTTTCGGAAACGAAACGGCCTCACACGAGGCGCAAGTAGCAGAAGCGCAAGCACATTGACATATTGGAAGTGACGCACACTTAGCAGGGCGGCCGGCCGCGAGGCCGCCGCCCGACAAGTCAAAAAAAGGCAAAGGCGAGGGCCGAGAGGCCGAGGCAGCCACAAGTCGCGAGACAGTGGCGGCGGCTCGCAAAGAGCAAAACAAAAAAAGTCATACAACGAAGAGTTTGATCCTGGCTCAGGATGAACGCTAGCGACAGGCCTAA
>CAVKRQ010000037.1:0-5532 GCA_963658925.1 bacterium | reverse complement strand
CCTTGCTCTTGGCTATGTAATTCCCGCTATTAGGGCTTACTCGGGACTTCCACCCATTAGACAATGCTCATGCCGAGCATACAAGAAATGCCACCCTTCCTGCTGTCAGCAGTCAAGGATGGCACTTTTACGCAACTAAAATATGAAATTGGCAGTCAACTAAAACTCAAAATTTACACCAAGGGTATATAAACCGCCTATTTCATCAGAATAGACGAACTCCCTCTTTTTATTATTCAAAAGATTATGCGCATTGACAAACAACTCACACTTATCCACCGGTTTATATCCGGCATGAAGGTTTACGGTCAGACGCTTGCATAAATCTTGTCCCTCCGAATTATACTTTGTCTTGTAGGTGCGCTCACCTATGTAGTTGGCAAAAGCTGAAAAATTCAACTTTGACATTGGCTTGTACATCACGCCGACCATTCCATAGAAGTTGGGCGTTGCCTTGTTCTCAACCCCATCCTCGGTCTCCGGGTTAAAATAAGCGTTTAACATTTCGACACTGCCAGCAAGAGTACGCGCTTTGGTGGCCGACATAGACGTCAGGTTATACCTGTTGCCCTCCTTCATGCCCTCAAGGGCGTCAATAATGTCAGCGACCTTGAAGTCTGGACTAATCTCACTAACAACACCATAATAGACATTCTGCTGAGCAAGACCCAGAAGCAACTGGATGCCGCGGCTCTGGCTATATTGGTAATAGTTGTCAATGACTGTTTTCTGGAAATTGACATTCGCCTTGAAAATCAACTTGGGGGATATAATCCAGTCAGCATTCAAGCTTACGCCAAATTGCCTTACGTCGAAAGGCAAGACACCGCAACGGATTTTGGCCTCCGTCGCCATTATCTTGTTGAGGCTTGAGGCAATATAGCTCTGAATTGTAAGCTCTTCGACGCCACTTGCGCACATCGACTCAACCTTTTCCATAATTTCATTTGCCTCGTCGACAGGCACCGATATTGTAGCGTCATTCGCCATAAGTGAGCTGTAGTCTCGTGACATTGAGTAGAAAACCTCGGCGTCAATCAGCAAACGGTCGGAAGGTTTAAGCCTATAGCCAATCTCCACATTGTCTATCGAAACCAAATCGGCATCCTTATTCGCCTCAAATGTAAGATATGACGGCATGAGTAAATTCGTGCGCGTCCAGCGAAAATTGGCATTTGAGTTCACAAGATTGGCGGAACGATTGGCACGTCCATAGACAGCTCGCAAGAAATTATGCTCATTGATTGACCAGCTGGCTGAGAATTGCCAGGAGTGATTCCATTTGTCAGGAATATTAGTCTTGTCTGCTCGGTATGCAGCTATAAGACGCACATTATCCGCCTTGTAGTCCAAACGGACAGCTGGCGCGATGGCTGTTATGCGGGCATCGTAGCGAAAAAAGCCGGATAGGTGCTCTTTGCTTTCGTCGTATTTGTAGCCCGGATCATGATAAGTCCAACTGTAGTCACCAGACGAAACATCACCAGTGAAATCAGGCACATAATCCTGATAATAGATGTTTTGATAGTATACGCCGGGACGGATGCCCAACCTGCCGACTTGGAAGTCATACTCCGCAGACACATCGAACACGTTAGAGCTAACCTTGAGACCTGGGACACCGACAGCAAAATCCTGAGGGCCGCCACTATAATTGGCCAAAATCTTAAGGCCTTTGACATCCGCAGACAACGCCACATAACCACTCTTTGACTCTCGGCCATTGAAAGAGAAATAGTCGTCACCCACAGGAGTCGTATTGACGTAAGACCGCTGATAGCCCCCCGTCAAATCAAATCTTACATCATGCTTTGGCGTCAGTGAGATATATGCGTTATATCCCTCTGAACTTCTGGCAAGTCTCGAATTGTGGAACATGGCATCCGCCGTGGTCTCGGGCTCAAGGCAATCATAAACCGTGTATACATTCTGGTTTATCTGAGCCACATTTTGAGAATAGACTTGACGCAAATTAGATAGTTCGGAGGGGGCAAGCCATCCTCCTTGAGAGAAGTCACGCAGGGAACCGCCATTAGCTTCCAAATTCGCGCCCAAAGCAGCCTCGCCGTAGAAAGACTTGCCAGCGGCAACGGAATTGTCAGTGTCGTAATAGACGCCTTCCTGAGGAATGACGTAAAGATCGCCTGTCGGACGATTGCGTTTCTGGATGTTTGCGGTTACGCCAAAAGCGAATTTATCATTAACAGACTTACGAAACGCCACACTTCCAAGATAGGTACACATATTGCCGACCTGGAGATTTCCCGTGACTGAGCAATCTGCGGAATCGGCTTTTTTCGTAATGATATTAATGACACCGGTTACAGCATTGGCACCATAAAGCGCTCCTGATGCGCCACGAACCACCTCGATTCTATCAATATCCTCAATGTCGATTGGCAACATCTCAAAATTAAGAGCCGCCATCGCATAACTTTGCACAGGGCGAGAATCGACCATCAGGAGTGTGTTCGAGTTCTCCGTGTACAACAACATGTTATTATCAGGGATGTTATTAAGGCCACGCATCTGGACGTCATAAACGCCATTGGTCTTCTCAGTCACAATCATGCCCGGCGCAAGGCGAAGAGCCTCTTCGATTGTAGAGACACCCCATGTTCGCATCTCATCATATGTTATCACGGTGGAGGAGAGAGGCGATGTGAACGTGCTTTCCTCTGATTTTGACGCAGAGGATACGTTTTTGTTCATTATGAGTTCAAAAAGCTCGTCAACGGAAGACACGCCAAGAGTCTCGACAGCCTGCATTAGCTGCTCAAGAGGAAGCTCTGACAGTTGCTCAGTACTCATGGAGAGAATTTGCTCCTTAGACAACTTGTCTTGCGCCACTGCTCCAATGGCGACAGAAAGCGTCAGAAAGAAAGTCAGTAAATTCTTCATAGTAATAGTAGTTGTGTGTGTTCATTGTTTTGCGGTCGCTAAAAGACTTGCCTGCCAAGAGTCACGAGCTTAGGCGTGACTTTCAGGCCATTTTTAGAGATGTTGCCCTCGTGAATCTCAAATTGCAATTTTCCCCCGTCAGGGACGAATGATATCCCAGCCCCATAGGAGCAATGACCCTTGGTCCCACTGACAATGAGCACCTTGTTGCCAGCCTGAGCAGCCACAAGCGCGGAAATCTGCGAAGACTTAGCCTCTCCGAGGAAAATGATGTCGCTCTTGGGCAGCCCCGTCGACGTGGCCGCATCGACTACCTTGATTGGCCGGTCGCCCACCTTCTTGTTGTTCACGATGCTCTTTAGCTCGGTAGAAAGCGCGTTGTCACCAACGACTGTTACAACGAGTGGTTTGCCAGCATCCTCTTGTGGCCATGACGTGTTCTTTGCAAACTGAAAGATGTAAAGAGCCTGAAACTTGGCCATTTGGGCTTCAGAAAACATACTGCATAGAAACAGCATGAGGAATGCGAATAGGTACTTTTTCATAGTTAATCTGTTTTTCGCCGCAAAATTTCTCCTCTACTTAAGCGGTTAAGTGGAAGGTTTAATGATATAATTTATGGTTTAATGATATAGGTCGGACAAGAGTTGAAAAGCCTTCCCCCACGAAGGCGTGTAAACTTCCCTGCCCTTATCCATCGACTAATTTAATAATTTTTCCCAACACGCAATAAGGCGAGAGGCACAATTAACAAGTTTTCAGACAAAATCAACCATTAAAGTGCAACAAAATGACAAAAAACTCCAAAATAGTTTGCAGAACATCGTGCAAGTTGCTAACTTTCCACTATAAATAAATTGATCATGCGCCACCGAACCTACCACATTCATAAGGCGAAGGCGGCATAAAGACCTAAATTGTATATGTTGACTAAACAAGACGAGTTGGACCTCGCAAAGCGTGGTAAGAGCGCAGAGGAGACAGAAAAGCAATTTGCCATGATAGCAAAGGGCTTCGCCCCCGCAGCTGTCCGTAGGGCCGCCACAATAGGCGATGGCATAATAAAAGTTGACGAGGCGGATGCGAAGAAACTCGTTATCGAGTATGACGAAATCCTTTCACACGGACTCTCCGTTGCGAAATTCGTCCCTGCATCCGGCGCAGCGAGCCGCATGTTCAAGCCACTGCACCAATATCTGTCGGCCGACCAGAGTGGCAAGACAAAACAGGAGTCCGAAGAGCCGATGAAAACCTTCTTCAGCCGGTTGGACGACTTCGCTTTCGCTGAAAAGTTGAAGAGCCTCAAGCCGGCAAACAACACCGAGGTGGTGAGCCTCATTCTTAGCGAAGATGGATTGGCCTACGGCAGTCACCCCAAAGGACTGGTGACCTTTCACAAATATTCGGACGGCACTACACGCACCGCTGCGGAGGAACATATAGCCGAGGCCGAGGCTTATTGCCTTTCTAATGGCCACAGCCACGTTCACTACACCGTACCGGTTGGCATGGAACCTGAATTCAGGAAAGTATTGGGTAGCATACTCGAGAAATCGGGTGGCAAAGTCGATGTGACTTATAGCATACAACCGCCTGCGACGGATGTCCCATGCCTCACTTTGGACGGACAGCCGGCTCGCGACGCTGAAGGCCACCTCATCTTCAGGCCGGGCGGACATGGCGCACTCATAGGCAACCTTGGCAAAATAGACGCAGACGTCGTCTTCGTCAAGAACATAGACAATGTGTCACACGGCAGAATGCTGGCTGAGTCATCAGTCTGGAAAAAAGTCATTGCCGCTGTCGGTCTCAATCTTAAGAAGAAGGTGGACAATATTCTTTGCAAGATAGACGAAGGCGACACCTCCGCACCCGCTGAGGGCATTTCCCTCATAGAGAACGACTTCAAGATTTCAGTCCCGACCAAAATCAAGAATGGCACGAACGAAGAGAGGAGGGACTTTGTGACCAAATTCCTCGACAGGCCTCTGAGGGTCTGCGGCATGGTGAAGAATGAGGGTGAGCCAGGCGGTGGACCATTCTGGGTTGAAGGCAAAGATGGCTTACAAACCCTTCAAATTGTCGAGAGCGCGCAAATGGACCTTGACGACCCCGAGGTCAAGAAAATAGTGAGCGGCAGCACGCACTTTAATCCTGTCGATTTGTTCTGCTGCCTGAAGGACAGAAAAGGCGTACGATACGAACTTGACAAATTTGTAGACTACGATGCTTGCTTCCAAACACACAAAAGCGTCAATGGCGTTGACGTCATTGGCATGGAGCTGCCGGGCCTGTGGAACGGCGCCATGGCCAAATGGCTCACCATGTTTGTAGAAGTCCCTGTAATGACGTTCACACCAGTCAAAACAGTCATGGACCTTCTGAGGCCCGTACATCAGGCGTAAGAGAGCCAAAGAGAGAACGACTGCCCTCGCATGCGGCGTAACAGCCTGTGCGAGGGCTTGTTTTGTGGCTCAAATTGTTTATTTACTAAAAATATCGCCATCTTATTGTTTTATAATGAATTATATTTCATCGAACTCACGTTGTTCTAAAAATAAAAAACGCCAATTAATGGCTCAAGCCGAAAACCCAGTGCATGGGATTTGACTGAAAGTGTTAAATTTGGGC
>CAVKRQ010000036.1:0-5576 GCA_963658925.1 bacterium | reverse complement strand
TCATCCGCCGCGCCACCAATGCGTCTGCCGAGGCTTTCAACTCCAAAGTCAAGATTTTCCGCAGTCAGATGAGGGGCGTCAGGGACCGCAACTTCTTCATCTTCCGGCTTGTCAAACTCTACGCCTGACTTTTAACATCACAGGGGTGCGCATTTTAACATATGCACCTGAAAAAAGGCTTGAGCCTTATATTGCTATTTCATGGCTCTATCCGAAGACTGGCTAAAAGAAGGAGGGTTATCTTGCTGGTTGATTCCGACAGAATTTATGGATGTAAAATACGGGGAGGCATTCAAGACATATTTGAGAGACAAGGTCGAACTCTTAAGGATTCACAAGTTCGAGGCGGAAGACGTGCGTTTTTCAGATGCGTTAGTAAGTTCGTGTGTTGTCATATTCCAAAAAGGCAGACCTGGTCAAAGCCATCCTATTGAGTTCACGAGCGGCGCAGACATAGAAAATCCGAGAAATGTAAACATCGTGTACTCTTCTGAATTGCAGGCAAAAGAGAAATGGACTAAGTTATTTAACAAACCTGGTATCATTGCCACAAAAGGCAACCACACGATTGGCGACTTTTTCACCGTAAAACGCGGCCTCGTGACAGGCGACAACAATTTCTTCATAATTGACACACGAGCAGCAGAAGCCAACCATATCCCGAAAGAGATGCTATGCCCGATAGTTCCAAGTCCACGCCACCTGCCTTCGGGAACTCAAGAAATAGGATTAAAAACAGGGCTTTCTCTGTTCCACTGTGGCATGAGCAGGGACGAGCTCAGGGACAAATTCCCTCCCGTACTAAAATACATAGAGAAAGGGGAAGCCGAGGGGCGTCAGGCGGGATACATCTGCAGTCGCCGATCACCATGGTATTTTTGCCCAAGTCAATCGGCAGGCCCAATCATATTACCATACATGGCTCGCGAAGGCTCAAAGGCATTCCGTTTTATCTTAAATGAGCATAGGCTGATGACGGCGAACACGTACCTCCACCTACATCCCAGACCTGAGTATGCGGACATATTAAGAGATGCGAACAACTTGCGCGCCATATGGCTTTCACTTAGCCGCATCCCCCAACGGCGATTAATGGAGTGCGGCCGCGTATATGGTGGCGGGCTTCACAAAATGGAGCCGAGCGAGCTCATGTCTGTTCCCGCCGACGAGGTGGAGGAAGCGATTAACAAAATTATGGACGGGAAAGCTTGAATGATGACTTAATGACACAAAACGGGCGGGATGAAAGCAAGACCTTTCACCCCGCCCGTATTTTTGTTTTTTCTCACTACAGATCCTCGTATCTGCCCTGAAAAAGAATGTCAGCGCCGGCAATGGAGCCGCCATTCATTCCGGCGCGGAGATATTTGGCGCGTTGCTGCGCTGTGCCGTGAGTGAAACTCTCGGGGACAGCCCGTCCCTGCGCCTTTTTCTGCAAATAGTCGTCACCTATGACGAGGGCGGTCGAGATGGCGTCCTCAATGTCGCCATCCTCAAGCGATTTGTACATGTCGTTCTCGCCCGCGGCCCATACTCCGGCCAGATAGTCAGCCTGAAGCTCAAGGCGGACGCTGAGCTGGTTGGCCTTTGCCTCAGAGAGCCCACTCATCTGCTGATGGACTTTGGGCAGGCTGCCAAGAAGATTTTGGACGTGATGGCCGACCTCGTGCGCTACGACATAGGCGTAAGCCAGATCTTGCAAACTCTTGCCCTTGCTTGCCTTGACGCCAAGGCTCTCCTTCATGGTGAGGAGGAAAGAGAGGTCGATGTAGAGGCAGTTGTCGCCAGAGCAATAGAACGGTCCGACGGATGATGTGGCGCCGCCACATGCGCTCTGCACGCTCTCTGTGAAGAGCACGAGCGTAGGCGCTTCATAGGTGAGTCCCTCCTCCTTGAACTTTTTGGTCCACACGTCCTCGGTCGAGGCGAGTATCTGTCGGCAGAAAGTGGCCATCTGCTCCTCTTCGGCAGAGGGTTGATAGTCTGTGTCAGTGCCATTGGTGGTGACTCCGGCCACCACGCTCGAGAGGTCTTGACTTGTCAGCACACTGAGCGGGTTGCCACCCTGAAGATAGGCGACTACCATGGCAATGATGATGCCGATGATTGATACGCCACCCACCGTCTTGCCCGTCTTGGAGCCGCGGCGGTCGTCAACGTTAGAGCTTTCTCTGCGTCCTGTGAGTTTCATGTGTTGGTTTTAGTTGTTTGAGTATGTCTTATTTAAAGTCGAGCTAAAGCGCGCAAACGGCGCAACGCTGCTTTTTACGTCAGAGTGTGTGCAAATGTTCGTGCATGGGGTGCATCTCGAGGAGCGAAAAATGACATTTCGGAAGTGATTTTAGCCAATTCACGCCACAGGAGGCCAGCACTTTTGCCGAATAAGCTAAATTAGCCGCATGAAATATTGGAGTCAAAAGACAACGGTTAAGCACTTGGCGCGAGACTGGGCCGTCTACACCTTGGCCACATTCTTCATGTGCGACATTTTGTGGGAGTTTATAGACTATGGGGAATGGGATGGCACGTGGTCGGACGCATTGCCAGACTACCTCGTTGATTTGACTTACTGCGGAGTGTTCTCGTTCACAAGTATATTGACCACGATTTTCGTCACCAAGCTGAGATACTTCAAGAAAGTGACCTACCAGCGCCTTCTTTCGCTCGGCCTGATAACGCTGGGGGTCAACTTGTTGATAGCCATAATGTGCGAAAACGTCTATTATTACTTTTGGCCCACAGACACAGACAGCTTTTGGGGAAGCATATACTTCTTCTGCTTCATATCATCGTTGGCATCGATGGCGCACACCGCTCAGCACTACAGCATGATGATTATCAAGCAGAACGAGGAGAAGATAGCCCTTCAGAAGAAGATATTGAAATTGCAGCTCGACCCGCACATCGTATTCAACAGCTTGAGCATATTGGCGGGACTGACACGCATAGACCCTGAGAAGGCGGAGGAGTTCACCATCCGCATGTCCAGAATATATCGCAGGATAATGGCCGACGTGGACCACGACACAGTGAGCATAGAGGACAGCCTGAAGTTCGCCAAGGATAACGTGGCTCTGCTCAACATCCGTTTCGCGGACAAGATTGTCCTTGACACAAGCCGTTGCGAGGCAAAGGATGACGAGGGCATTCTCACATTGGCCATGCAGATTGTTATTGAGAACGCCGCCAAGCACAGCATGCCGCAAGGAGACGGGAAACTGATAATCTCAATAAGCCGCGAGGGGGATTTCCTCGTGGTGGGCAACAACCGCCCCATCGGAGGGTGCGCAAATGCCCCGGAGACAAGCACCGGCATCGGGCTCACGAACCTAAGGAAGCGTTACCTGTTAGAGTGTGGGAAAGACATCCGCATAAACATGACAGAGAAGAGGTTCGAGGTGTTTCTGCCAATTGTGAAAATAGAGGACGACAACAAGGATTAGCAGTCACTGGCAACACAGACAAAAGAACAATCAAGATAAAGGACAGAACAAGATGCGCCGCATAATAATAATAGAAGACGAGCCGATAAGCGCAATGCGACTTGTCAGACTCGTGAAGGAGATTGAGCCGGACGCTGTTGTCGAGCCCACTTTAGAGACTGTGGATGAAGTCGTGGAGAGGCTCAGAAGCGACGAGCCATATTCGCTAATACTGGCGGACATACGCATAGGCGGGGGTGATGTGTTTGAGGCATTCAGGCAGGCGCCACCACAATCATTCGTAATCTTCACCACTGCGTTTGACAACTACGCCATGAATGCGATAAAGAACAACGGCATCGACTACCTGCTCAAGCCCATTGACAAAGAAGAGCTCCGCTCCGCTCTCGCCAAGACATCAATGTCAGACCACAACGAGGACGACATATGCGGCCGAGTGGCGGCATTAGTCAACGGGACACAATATTGGCGAAAGAGAATAGTCATTTACAGAGGCGATGAGTACGAGCCAGTCAACATCGAGGACGTCAACTTCTTCGTCTTGGACGGAGATAAGGTTCTCGCCCACCTGAAGAACGGGATGGAACGCCACATACACCAGTCAATGAACGAGATAGAATCACAGCTCAACCCTGACGAGTTTTTCAGGGTCAATAGGCAATATATAGTGAACATAAGGGCAGTGAAAAACATAAAGCCATACATCGCGTCGAGATATTTAGTGACAATAGAGGGATGCAAGGACAACAGGGTCACCATAAGCAGGGCGAAAGCTCCTGCTTTCAGAAGTTGGATAGACAAGTAAGAAAGCCAAATCGGCAACAGAGACTCGTGACATTTCCCATCTAAAATCATCCCATCTGAAACTAAAAGAAGATTTTATAAAGTAGCCAACATAAACACATAGACAAAAAACACAGAAACCGCAATGAAAAAATCATTATTGCTTATCGCCATAATATCCCTGCTTTCCTCCGTTGCAACCGCTCAGTGGAGAATGGATTGCGCACTCCGAATAGGGCGAACTGATGTGATACATTACGAGAACCCTTTAACCTGGGGATGGGGCACATGCATGGGGTATCGGGATGCCTTAGGATGTGGCGCCGACATGAAAATAGGATATGAGTTCAAATATGGATTAGGGCTGTATACTGGCGTGGCTTACGACTTATTTAGGATAAAGGGCGGAAACGTGGGGCATGTCGACATTCACGGCGATTATATTGATTGGGTAAAGAAAGTCCACACATTTGGCTTTGCCACAGTCCCTTTGAAATTGGAATACAGGTTCGCCCACGACATAATCAGGCCTTACATAGGCTATGGCGCAGCATTCCTTTTACACTACCAGCGCGACAATTATACAGAAACGCATACGGCAGGCGGATTCCAATATCACAGGGTGACACCGACTTTCCTGTATGGCATTAACCTCGAGTATAAGAAGTTCATACTTGGCGTGGATGTTCGCCGAGACCGCAAAAGTTTTTGGGAGGACCACTCTTTCTATGACTTCGCTTGCCGAGCTTACAGCTTGATGTTCAGGGTTGGATACAGAATCTTCTGACGTTCAGATAATACACCCCGAACCGAAAAGACAAAACACACATTACCAAAGACAACAGAAACAGAATGACAAACAATAGGACAAGGATGGCACTCATAGCCGCGGCAATGCTATCCGCCACCATAACTAACGCACAGACACGTACGGTCGCAGGACACGTTGTCGATGCCAAGACCGGCGAAAACGTAGCCTTCGCCAACGTGGCGGAGACGGGCTCGGGCCGTGGGACAACAACCAACTCGTATGGATATTTTTCACTCCGATCTGACGGCAAAGTGTCAATATCTTGCATGGGATACGAGCCAACCACGATAGATGCCTCAAAAATCGCGACAGGCGACTCGGCTATCGTTATCCGACTAAACCGCAAAGAGGTCCAACTGGACGAGGTCCAAGTGTCAGCCACAGTCCCTGAGGTCGAGATGGTCCAGATGAGCAAGAACACCGTGCCCGTCAAACTGGTCAGGGCGATGCCGTCATTCACGGGCGAGCCGGACATCATAAAAGCACGTGAGTTCGATGAAATATAATTCATTGTAAAACAATAAGATGGCGATATTTTT
>CAVKRQ010000035.1:0-5985 GCA_963658925.1 bacterium | reverse complement strand
CGTCTTGATAGCTGTAGCTACTGCCGCCTCGGCCTCGCAAAAGGAGAGCCTCGGACTTTAGCAGCGCCATGGGGGCGGTGATTCTTTTCATGTCTTTGCAATTATAAGGTAAAAAAATACTTAAAAAAAACTCAGTTCACGTTGACCACAATAAAATTAAGCATGCGTTCCAGAAGGGACTTTTCTTCTACAATAATCTCTGCCTTCCCTGTCATGCCATGCACATAATCAAGGTTCGTCCACCAGAAAGGCTGATCGTTCATGTCTACACTTACGCAAGCTGACCGGAGTGAGGACATGGAACTTTGCTCCGTGTAGACAGAAGAGTAACGCTCAACAATGCCCATGAGATATCCATATTGATTTGACGGATAAGAATCTAAAGTAATCTTCACATGCTCTCCTCCTCTCAAAGTGCCAGACTCCTTTAAATCAAACAGCATATCGCCTTTAAGCATACCTTCATCAAAAGGCATAGACCTGATAACGTGGGCTCCAGACATCACCATCTGCCCGTCAGAGACGTTCGGGAACAATTCAAAACGGCCAGACTGTGGAGCGACAATCACATTCTGCGACCGCCATATCTCAATAGCAGATAGCAAGTTAGACACCTTGGCCTCTATATCCTGACGAAGCACTTCCCTCTTGATAGTAAGCTCCTCAATCAGATTGTCAAGTTCGAGCATGTTTTGTGTCATATCATGTCTTAGCGTGAGCATAGATGATTTAATCGTCTCAACTTTATGCTTCTGCGACAGCGCCTCCTTTGCGGATTGGTTTAACTGAGTCCGTGAAATATGCCCTTGGCGGAACAAAACAGAATCCTCATAACACGTCAAATCCATCTGACATTCCACAGTGCTCTCATAATTAAAAACTTCTGTCTCAATGCGATATTGGCTGCTAAAAGCAGAATCTTTGGCTATCATCAAATTCGCCTTTGCCTGAAGCAGATTTACCCTATCGAAATTGCTCCATTGATAAAGAGACAGTTTGAGTTCGCCGCACTCCTCAGCCAAATCACCAACGCCATTGGTTATTGACGTATCACAAAGGCAAGAGTAAATGCATTCCAAGTTCCTTGATCTAACGGCCTTATATATAGGCACTACGCTATTATAACAGATAGACTTATGAATATACGCCATATCAGCATTCCGCTCTATAGTGTCGCCAGGCTGCCTGAGCAGCACCAACTTTCCAGTTTGAGGGGCGTACATCTCATAAGGTCGGCAATTAGAGACCATTGTTATGTTGCCATCCACCGTGTTTGGGCGTTTTATCATTATAGCCATAATGAGAACTGCGAGCAGTAGGAAAGCAGACAACAATAGAGTGCAGCCAATCACATGATTAGGCTTCGCTATTCTTACATCTGAGTTATTATTCATTCTGAGACAATGTTTTATAATAGTTCGACCTATTCACGAGGTCATCATGTTTGCCCATATCAATCAGGCGCCCATCGTCAAAGACCAGAATGAGGTCAGCATCCTCTATTGCTTCCGCCCTGTGTGTCACATAAATCCTTAATGACTCACCCTTGTCTGAGTCTATACGCTTGACAATCCGTTTCTCCAATCGGCTTGAGAGACCATTTGCCATTTCATCGAAAAGGTAGACTTTAGCTTCTTGGTAGACAGCCCGCGCAATCAGCAATCGCTGTATCTGCCCAGTGCTGAGAGACCTTGACCCGTCACCAATTATTGTCCTGTATGCCATTGGCAACTTTTCAATCTCGTCCCGGATATTAGCTACTTCCACACTTTGGACCAATCTGGTTTCATCATAATCGTTGGAGCAGATAATGTTATCTAATATAGTACCTTCGAATATTGAGTTTCCCTGAAGCATTGCGCAGAACTCACTCCTGCGCAAATCATGCCAGTTCAATGAGTTAACATTCGCAGAGCCGACAAACATGTCACCTGTCGTTGGCTTCACAATGCCACAGACAAGCTTGAGCAGAGTAGACTTGCCACAGCCACTTTTGCCAACAATTCCTATCTTCTGACCTATCATAAACCTCATTGAGACCGACCTAAGAGCGACGGTTCCATCAGGATACCTGTATGACAAGTTACTCAACGTTATATGCTTATGCTTTGGGATAAAGACACCTGAGCCCAACTTGGATAGTGCGACCTCGTCAGGTTGACTTTCAAAGACCGAAACTCTCTGTATACTGACCATGGCGACTTGCGATTGTTCCAGAAACACAGCTATCTTGTTAAGAGGCACATTGAGCATTCCCGTCAGATATTGGACTGCGAACAAACCGCCAATGGTAAGTTCGCCACTGATAACATAAGAGCAAGCCAAATACGTCATCAAGATGTCTTTAGACCGCAGAAGCAGTGTGGTCACGACCTCTTGAAATTGCGAGAAACGGGAATAAAGTCAACTGGTGGTTCTGCAATCGAGACACCCAAGAGCGCCATTCTCCCTCCACCCTCCTCGACATACCGAAAAGTTTCACATCAGTCAGGCGGCTATAACATTGTATGATATGCTTGTTGCATCTTGCCTGAACATTCCAAATATCCACATCTATATTCTTTCGTTCTCTCAAGAACAGGGCTTTAATGCATAAAAACACGACAGCACTTGCAAAAGCCACCCATAACAACGGCTGATTGAAATAGAACAAGATGGATAGATATATAAGGAGAAATAAGAATGCACTGACGGAAGGGAAGAACACATTAGTCAAATAAGCCTGAATTCTATCGCTGTCATTCAATCTTTGCATGATGTCGCCGACATTGTAGCGATAAACTTGCTCTACTACCATCCTGTTAATCTTAGAGAAATAGTCAGTCAGCATGACCGCCTTGACGCGGAAAGTCATAAAAGAACCTATGTAGGATTGGCAAAGAGAGCCAAAGACAGACGATAGCATCAAAACCGCACTGGCGACAGACATCAACTTGATGAACGTCAAGGACAGAGAGTGAAGCCCGTCATCAATTACGGCTCTCGAGATAAAAGGCACGAGAAACTGCGAACATCCCACAACAAGTATGACTGCGAACAATTTCACGAAATCAGACTTGCACGCCCTGAAATAGGGACTCAAGTAATTAAAGCAGCGCAAAGCGCCCCATTTGGCAGCTTTCTCAGCCGAGATCCGCAAGGAAGAGGGGGAACACACGATAGCGACTGTTTCGGCAGAACTATACCGTATTGAAAAATCGGCGAAAGGCATAACAACTTTCCCGTGAAGAGGGTCAGCCAAGTAGACCTTTTGATTAGAAAATTCATATGCGACGACATAGTGCCCATCAGCCAAGATGATTATTGGCACGGAGGAAAGCGAGCCACGAGCCAGCGCACCCAGCCTTACCTCTGTGTGCACACCCCATTCTTTTGCTACTTCACATAATTCATCAACAGACCATCCCTCTTTGCGGCAAGCCACTGTCTTAACGAGTTCATCTGAACTCACATTGTCGCCAAAACAGCTGAGGACAATCTGCAAAGCCACGGGGCCACATTCCGAATGAGAGAACTGTCTGTGAAAGATTGGCTTAAGAGACATGCTACATCAATTGGCTAAACGAATAAGAGACAAGCATCTTGTCATCGGCCGAATCTGCGCCAACAACATCCATCACAATATTGGTCAATTTGTAGAGACTATAGGTCATGATGTCCGCCTCGGACACATACAGTTCACAACCGTTCTCTTTTTGAGCATTCCATATCGCCTCTAAAATCCCCGCAAAATCAAATGCACAGGGAACATCGTCAAGACCAGAAAATGCGCCCTTGTCAAGAATCGCAGCGTAACCATCTTTAATCTTTCTCATTTTCAAGTTATTAACCATCTCAATACATTCAAATGGCAACATCTTATTTAAGTGCGCGGACCAAAACACATCAAACACGGAACTCCAAATTTTTCGCACATCTCCATCGTAACTCACTGCGACATGTTTAGAAAAACCAGAAAGGACAGACAAAGCATATTTTACCCTGTCTTGATGATTAAATTTTTCTTCATTGACGTGGCATAGAAAATCATAGACAGGTTTCGTGTAGAGTCCCCTGATGAGAAGAGGATTAAAGACGTGAGGGTAACTCCAACAATCCACCAATCCGCTTGACACAGAGACTGGATTACCGAAATGGAATTGGTTAATGAGTGGAAGAATTTTCTCGTTTAACGTCTGAAGGGGCGCGCATATTATGATATAGAGGCCACGACCGAACACCCCGTCCGCTCTGTTCACGTAGGAGACGAACCTGAGTTCATGCAACCTGCGTCCAACAAAGACGTGAAACGCATACTCTATTCGGCGCAAAACTTCAAGTTCCCGGTCGTTGCTCACAGGTGAGACATAGACGACAATGTCGTCATGGTCGGCTGTGTCCTTATAAGTCTTAGTCGTATGATAGTGGAGTTCACCTCCTGCAGAAACTAACAATCCGCGCAACAAATCAACTGCTTGGGACTTGTCGCCATCCTTGAAAAAGGTTCTCAAAGATGACGTATACCTATTAAAAAACTGGTCACATTCACTTTTCAACTTTCTTGCCGCAGACTTGCCACTATACAGCCATGCGCCGTTATTCAAAAAATACAAGTTCAAGGCCTTTGGCATGGCGTCCGCGATGGCGAATGCCAGCTCATCAGCATCAGATAATCCGCATATATCCTCATATATCGTAGTGAGTTTACTGCGCTCGTTGTCCAGAAATTCCTTGGGGACATATGATTTATTCAAGAAAAGCCGCTTCGCCTCATTCTTTAGCCTCTCAAGAAAGCCCTTGCCATCGCTCAAAATCAGACCTTTGCTCAGCATTGAAATCAGCGCCCCGTTTCTGACTGTATAGTCTTTACGCAGCACGTCATAGGCATCATTTAACGGCAGCGCTATTATCTGAATTTTAATTCCGCTATATTCATATGACTCAATGAACACCTTATAGTGCCATTTAGAGAGGATGATGACATCAAGGTCACTGTACTCATTAAAATACTCAGAGACGAAACTCCCCGTAAGCATCACCCCAGAGGAACTTGGGAAGTACTCTGCGACAAACTCCTCAACAATTTTTATATAATATCCCTTGTTTTGCATAGCCATATATTTATCAGTAGGTCATTCGCTTCATCAAACTGAGCTTTAGCAAAAAGGCGTCACGAATGTTCTCAATTTGGGATATCCTCACTTGAAACATCTTTGACATTACCTCCTCGACATCGTCTAACAATACACGTCTCAATTTGAATTTCGCCACAACGGCCTCACACTTGTCCAAGAGCACCATCTCACGCGATTGGTTATTAAGATACGCAGCCCTCAGAACAGCCAAGCGATGCAATTCGGTCTCCAGTTCTATCACTAAATCATCTTGACGTTTCTTATGCTTCAAGCTTAAGAGGTCGTTTTGCAGAAGAGCTTTTTTCATTTCTTTCCCGTTGTCTGACAACCCAGTAATAGACAGAGAAAAGTTGACGCCCGCCCCATAATCTCTGTCAACATTATTCCTCAGACAGTCGAAATCACTTGCTGAAGAACTTAAGCCCATATTGGCAGACAAGGATGGCGTCCCCCATCTTGTGCGTCTAAGCCGTTCGATGTTTTTCTTCTGACTCTCAAAAGAATATGCATACATAACATCAAGTTTGGCAGAGGCGGCAGACTCAATGCTATCTAAACTAAGTTCAACAATAGGGAAATCAGGACAACACCACATGTTCTTTTTCTCTACACTAACACCATATTTTGACAGGATTAGGCTTTCTTTTTTTCTCCTATCATTGTCATTGTCAATAATTTTCACTTTAACATCCTCACATTTCAGACAGACCTCACGGAACTCTGTACCCAAAGACCGACCCAAAGCGACTTCATGATCAACTCGCTCTTTCATAAGGTTATACAAAGTCAACTCTGTTCGCAGAAGAGAGTCTTTGGCGGCTCAAGCCTTTTTTCAGGTGCATATGTTAAAATGCGCACCCCTGTGATGTTA
>CAVKRQ010000034.1:0-8185 GCA_963658925.1 bacterium | reverse complement strand
AAATTCGGGTATCATGTGTGGCGGACAAGTGTTCACGCTCGACACATTGCCAGTTTACGAAGGTCATTGCCTTACACTCGGCGAGATTCTTGTAGACGAGAGCCAAGTGCCAGAAGAGTTCTTTATTTCTGACGAGGAATTGCCAAAATGGGAATATCAGAAAGGGTCAAAATCGCTGAAACGCATCAATAAGACAACCGGTTTTGAATACAATTACAGTGAGGGCGCAATGGCTTTCCCCGATTATCTTGACAGGGCTTCACGCACTATAATTACAGGCGAGGGCGGCGCAGCTCCATCTCGTTTCAAGCACATCATCAAGACGGAAAGCGGAAGATACCGTCGTCTTGTACCCGTAGAATTGGAACGACTGAATATGTTCCCCGACAACCATACGTCAGGTTCAAGTGATTTGCGCCGCGCCTTTCTGATGGGCAATGCACTTGTGACTGGCATTGTCGAGCGCATCGCCATCGTACTCAAAGAAAGGATGTAGCGTTTCTCTGCTAAGAACGTCTGCCGGTGCAGTGAACTCTTGGCGGCTCGTCTATCACAAGTGTGATTAGTTGCAACGCCTTGTCTCAGACAAGGAACTTTCTCTCACAGCCTTCCCCCCATCCATTCCATGAACTCCTCAAAGTCGCCGGCGTTCTCGCTAAGCCACGTGAGCACCTCTGTCTTATACAGCGGCTCGAAAAGGAAGTAGACCATGGGGCGGACGTAGCCTCGGGCGTGAATCTCAATCAGGAAAACAATCAGAAGCAAGAATAGCTGGCTCGTGATGAGTCGGCTATTGTTATATTTAGACGTGGCTTACCTGTTCTCTTTGTTTATCAGGTTCACAACAACTTTCACCATCACGTCTTTCTCTTCCGTACGACTTTCGGCTATCATCAGCGTGAGGGCCACGAGGGTGTTGTCGGCAATGCGCTTGTGACCGTCCTCTCCATAGAGGATGCCGTTCTTCTCCATAAACCAAAGGAAGAGCATGGCGGCGATACGCTTGTTGCCGTCGCTGAAGGAGTGGTTCTTCACCACGAGGTATAGCAACATTGCTGCTTTTTCCTCCACCGAGGGATAGAGGTCTTCGCCACCGAACGTCTGGTATATCTGTCCGATGCTACTCTTGAATGAGGCGTCCTTTTCATTGGCAAACCATTGACTGCCACCGAACTTCTCCTTCAGAGCATTGATAGCTTCCATGGCATTCTCGTAGGTGGCATGGAATGGCTCTTCGCTGGTTGTCTGGCTGATATCAAGCGATTGATAGTCGTAGCGGTCGAGCGTGTCAAGGGCATACACGTAGTCGCTGATGACGCAGAACAAGCCCTCATATTCTCCCGTAGTCACTTTTTGCTGCAAGGCAATTGCACGTGACATGAGATTTACCACGCTTTTCAAGTCATCGTAGTGGTCAAGGCGTTTCTGATTAACAACGTAGCCTTTGATGATGTACTGTTTGAGGACATTGTTCGCCCAACGTCTGAAAGCAACACCTTGCTTGCTTTTTACTCGATAGCCAACGGAGATGATAACGTCAAGGCTATAAATCTTGGTCGGACGGAACTTGTATTGAGTGTTATGCAAAATTTGCATATTACTTTCTTCCGTGACTTCTTCCTCCTTGAAAACATTGGTTATGTGCCTGGCAATAACGGACTGGTCTTTGCCAAACAACTCCGCCATCTGGCTCTGTGTGAGCCAGACGGTGTCGTTCTCCAGTTTCACGTTCAACTCAATGTTGCCATCTGCCGAACGGTATATTTCTATCTGGTTCTTTTCCATGTGCGGTTGCCGTGGCGGCTCGTCTATCACAAGTGTGATTAGTTGCAACGCCTTGTCTCTGACAAGGAACTTTCTCTCACAGCCTTCCCCCCATCCATTCCATGAACTCCTCAAAGTCGCCGGCGTTCTCGCTAAGCCACGTGAGCACCTCTGTCTTATACAGCGGCTCGAAAAGGAAGTAGACCATGGGGCGGACGTAGCCTCGGGCGTGGATCTCAATCAGGAAGTCGGCATATTCCACTTGCCAGAAGTCCAGGTTGTCCTCGCCCGTGTCGCGCATCTTGCTAAGCAATGAGTCTGTCCGCTCGGCAATGGCGGCAATCAAGGCTGCGTGGTCGTCACCGCTTGCGGGGATTGAGGCTATGATGGCGTCAATCTGAGGCTCCATCTCCTCGCTATATTTGTCCTCGGCCTCGCGCCTGCCGAACAGGTCGATGCCCAGTCCGCCGCGTCGCCAAAGCCTTAGCAGTCTCACCGCGCCCTCTTTGCGCCCCTCGTCAGACGCCGAGAGCATATAGCGGTAGAGGGGTAGGAGAGACTGGTATCTGTGTCCGCGAGCCAGCTCAATCTCACTTACCAACTTGTGCGCTGGCGTCAATTGCCTGTCTGCCCTTACTGCCCTTTGGCACAACTCGGCCGCTTGGCTCTGGTGACCTATGGTGTGAAGATACGATGCGTAATAATACATTCCCTCGGCGTGGCTGTGGCGTGCCAACTTGCGGTACATGCGGCGGGCGGCTGGTATGAATCCTTGCCTCTCGCGGCAACGGGCCTCTATCAGCAGCGCGTCGTCTTTCAGGCTGAACTCTTTCTCTTTACCCATGGCTTTGGCCTCGCTCAGAGCCCTCACCACATTGCCCATCTCCAGGTATGCCGCGGCGCGTTCCACGCGTGCCCTCTCTGTCGGTATTCTGCTGTAGGTGTTTATAGCCTCCGAGAAATTGCCCATGTCGGCGTAGTTTCGCGCCACGTTCATCAGGCTGTCTTCTTGAGCCAAAGAGCCTCCGCTCACAGGGCCGCCCTGAGCCATGGCGATGGTTGCCGTGGCCGAGGCTAATATTGTCATTATCTGTCTTTTCATCTGTGTGTTATAGTGTGCTGTAGTGTGTTATGGCGGTTGTCCGCTAAGGGCGTCACGTCTGTCTCTCTATCAAATATCATGCCTTGTCTCCCTTGGCGCGCGAAAGGCTCACCATGATGACACCGCCAAAGACCAGTGCGACAGCCATGCCCTTCACCCACCCGAAGGTGGCTAAGCCGAGGGCAATGGACGCTATGGCGGACACCACGGGCTGTGTGTAGTTATATGAGCTGATGACGGTGGGGCGCAGCAGCCTCTGGCCAATGGGGACAAGAAGGAAGGTCATGAAGGTGCCGATGAAAACTACGTATGCCACCTCGCCCCATACGGCTGACGGCACCGCTGTGAAGTCAATCTCCGCGACACTCGGCCCTGAGAATGGCAATGTGACAACTGACGCCGACAGGAACATCCATTTCATCAATGTGGCGGGTTTATACTTGCCCATGACGCGTTTGCACAAGACGAGGTAGAGTGCGAAGCTCAGCTGAGCTCCGAGGCACATGGCGTCGCCCAGGGCGTGACCGGCGTCAAAGGTCAGGCCATCGCCGTTGCTCATGACAAGCAGTATGGCTCCAGCTGTGCCAACCGCCACTCCGCCGGCTTTGAGACCCGTGATTGGCTCGCCGAGTATGGCGGCGGAGAGCAGCATGGTGATGATGGGCAGCATGGTGGTGACGACCGACGCGTCAACGGGCGATGTGAACGCTATGCCGCATATGAACAGGTTCTGGTTGAACGCCACGCTCAGCAGACCACCCAACAAGATGAGTGGCATGTCCGCCTTGTCAACCTTCTCGCGCCCCACTATGGCGGACAGTAGCCAGAAGCACAATGTGGCCCCCACCATCCTGAACGCTGGCAGAACCACGGGGCTGACGCCCACCGAGGCGAAGTAATTGAGCGCCTCTTTGCTCAAAGGGGCCATCAGCCCCCACATGATGTTGGCTGCCAATGCCGCCATGTGACCAGGCAACGCGCGCCTTGTCTTCTCTTCCATCCTTTTTCTTCTCTGTTGTCCTGGCCCTGTCTTTTCAGAGCCTCTCTTTTTGTCTTGGCTAAGTTACCAATTATTGCGCAAGCTGAGCGATTTAGCTTTCCTAATTAATGTCAGAGAGTGTGGTGTCGGGGTGCGCTATGGGAGTTTGACCAAAATTGTGAGTTTTAAAATATGCGCTAATAGTCAATACGTTAACATATGTCTAAAAACAGAGCACGAATATAGGCGCGAACTACACTTATAGCATCTTTACAAGTACCGTTTATGCGTGATACGGTATTATCATTCACGCACGACAGACAAATGTCTCAAACGTGAAATATTTTGCTTGATGTCATAAAGGTTGACATTCCGGCTTTCAGCGTCCACTTCTCGCTGACGCGCTCCATGATGGCCGTGCTCCATGACATCGACATGAAAGCGGGTGGAGCGCTGACAAGCTCGTACAACCTGCGGGAGGCTGACAAATTCAGGTATGTGCTGATGTCTGTCACCGAGGATGAGGCCTTTACATCAAGCTCGATAGAGGGCGCAAGCACAACAAGGCGGGTGGCCGTTCAAATGCTCAGGGAGAACAGGAGACCCAAAGACAGAAGCGAGCGCATGATTGCGAATAACTTCGCTGCGATAAACTTGATATACGATTTTCTCGATTGCGATTTATCCGTCTCTTTGATAAAGGAAATCCATGCGACCATAACAGAGGACACCCTTGATGATAATGCCGCGGCGGGCGAGTTCAGGAAGAACGACGAGGTCGTGGTAGCAAACGCCATCACGAACGAGATAGTCCACAGGCCTCCATCGTTCACTGAGATTGAGGGCATGATGCGTAGCCTGTGCGACTTCATCAATAATAGCGGCGGCGACCGCTTCCTCCATCCCGTCATCAAGGCTATAATCGCCCACTATGTCATAGCCTACGTCCACCCATTCGTTGACGGCAACGGAAGGACGGCGAGAGCCTTATTTTATTGGTGCATGGCTAAGTACGGATATTGGATTTCAAAATACATTTCAATATCGACGATAATAGGCATGTCGAAGAAAAGCTACGAGAACGCCTACCAATATAGCGCGGCTGATGGCGGTGACATAGGCTATTTCATCCAATACAATCTCGAAGTCATAAACAAGGCGGTAGAGCGTCTCACTCTCTATCTGCATAAAAAGGCAGGCGAAGCATATAATGAGAGGCAGAACATCCGCAAGAGCCTCAACTCACGGCAGCTGATGGCTTACGACTACCTGAAATCAGGAGCGGTCATATCGATAACAGCCAAGGAGATAGCGGACAAATGCGGCGTGAGCATCCCTACCGCAACTAAAGACCTTAATTACATGGTAGGAGAGCAACTAATCGAAAAAGTAAAAACACACGGCAAGGGATACGTCTATATCCTCCATGACGAATAAGAAAAAAAACCTCCCGCCTGCTGTCACAGCAGACGGGAGAAATTTATTCTTATAAAAAAGATACTTCTTGTTAGAAGTATATGTCGTAGTCCGTGCCACCAAGGTCCTCGGCTCGGCGCATCTTCAGGCCGTTGCGGGAGCGGATGGTGTTGGGGGTGCGGAGGCGGCCGCCGCGGGCGAATGAGTTCTGATTCATCATCGCTTTGGCGCGGTCTGATAGACGTAGGTCGTTAGCGGCGCTCTGTCGCATATAGTCATCGTATGAGAGGCCATTAGCACGACCTTGCGAATTATCGGGGTCGAGTGGGTCGTAAAATTTAGGTGCGTATGTAGCGCGGCTGTTATCAAATGTGTAATATTTTGAAGCTAAGTCTTCCGCATCACGAGTTGCGTTGAAGAAGCGGGCGAAATCATTTATCAGCAAATCATTTCTATCCTTCTGAGGTATCTGAGACGGATTAAAATAGCCAATCATGGAATTTATTGCAGAGCGTCCATAGCTTGATAACCTACCCGAAGCTAATCTAAAAGCTGTTGGCAAGTCCCCACCAGTTTCGTCAAGAGCCGCTGATAATATTTGGGCATCTCTTCGTTTTGTTAAGATTGGACTTTCTCCAGCTTGATTTGCCATATCATAGTACGAATTAGCCCAACTTTCACGGTCAAGATACGACATCCAATCTTCAAATGCAGATTGCATATTCTGATTTGCTGCTATTTGTCTCGCTAATCTCTTAGGAGTGCTATTATCTAATCTGTCCGAAACCATTGGTGGCAAGCCAAGAACGCCTTTTTCACCCTTCAAAATCTTATCTCTTTGTGAGGCACTTAAATCAGCATAGTAAGAAGCATTAGCATCAGCATTGCTTAAATCTCTGCTTACGGGCACTTGGACTCTGCTACCACCATTAACTCCATCATCCATATACAGTGTTCCTGCATCTGGCGCGGCATAAAAAAGACCAGGCAACGTATAATCCCTTACTTTCAAGTCAGACTTGTTTATGTTACCCGGCTCTGCGAAAACTTTACGCTGATAAGTTGGTCTGAGGAAATTATTAAATTCTTGCTCCATCTTATAAGCGTCGTCATACGCTTGCTGTCGAGTTAAAGGCACATGAGTAACTGGCACATTACCATTTCTGTACGCCTCGTCTTCCTCAGCCATTCTACGGTCAGCGTACTTATTTGCTCTTGCTATTTGCTCATCAGAGAGCGGCTGCCATTTTTGAACTCGGTCGAATACCCCTGTGTAGTCAGGATTTATCGGTCTTGTATACGCATTTTTGTAATTTAATTTTCCCATAGCATGTTATATAGTTGTTAGTACATTGCGAAAATTTGACCATCTAATGTATGTGCGATAACTCTAAACGCATCACCTCCCCAGCAGAAATTAACGTCACGAGCAACGCCATTGTAGTACGGCCTGTCTGGAGTTTCAAAACTGTGTGTATAATCTGTCGATTTTACCCGTCTAATATCATAATGAACGCCATCAGACTTACGATGGCAATCCAATACGGTCAAATATAGCGTATCATTATTGAAAGGCTCAGCAACTTTGTTAACACTGTCTAACGTGTGACACCAATCGGCTGCGCATAGATACTGGCATTTCTTTATGTCATCTCTTGTTATCTTGGCCTTAACTTGTAGTATGCGAGCTCTGGAACTGAGACTACAAGATGTAAATAGCACTGCGGCAAGTACTATCAATATTATAATCGCAATCCTCTTCATAACCATTTGATTTTTCTTCATATAACGCACGACTCGGGATTTTATTGCGGTTCGTGCGAGAAAAATTTCTATTTCGCAAATATAGGAAACTAATCGGTAATATCAAAATGCTGGGCGTCAGGCGAATATGAAGCTGAGATTCAGCAACAAGTCAACGCTATAAAGAAAAGGCTTAAAGGAATACACACGTACATTACAGCTATAGTATATCCTATCCTCTCTACGGTAACCACATTCTGTTTTTCTCCTGCTGGCGAGGTGTGATATTTGTCAGCCTTCTTGTTTGATAACATCTTCTCTGTTGTCTAAAAAAACGACAAGTTCTACCGGAAATTCATTTGCCGCTTCTCTGATAATACTGGACGCCCAACTCTTAAAGTCATCATCACACCTCAACTCTGCCGGGCTAAATTTAATAAGATGCGCATTATCATCCTTGTCGAACTCGTATGAAATTTGTGCTTCGGGATGAGAACTTATGAAATACTTTATCTTTAGCTTTATATAGTCTCCTCCTATCGTAGTATTCATATTTCTTTTAAAAGATAGCGAGAAAAATTCACCCAAAAGTAAATTTATTTTTCTCGCTACCAGTATCAATTCAACTCCTGTGTCCGCACATCAGGAAGCCCGGTTATATAGCCGTATTTGTCAAGGTAGTTCTGCTTTGACTGCTCCAGTTCTATACCTGTATCCTCCAAAGACTGAACTTCATCAAGCCGTCTCCAATATTCTTTATTCCATGCATCTTCCTCTTGCTGTCGTTGCCGTTCTTCCGCTTGCTGCCTCTCTATCCTATCCATTTCCGCTCTTTGTTTGGCCCATATTGGTTCCATCCTTCTATTGTAGTTTTGCAGTCTTATACGCTCTTGTATTCCAGGCCACCAACGCCACAATTGTCCTGATGCATCGCGTACACATGCAATTTTGTGCCCGAATTTATCCGTATAATATTCTATTTCTGGCGTATCAGGGTCTTTCTTTTTTAGCGGGCCACCATAGTCAAACCTGTGCCTGTAACTCATAAAACGCAGGTTTGTGAGCGCACGATAAGGGTTTCTGTAATAGTTCATAGTTCATTGATTTATAGTTGATACTTCGTCTCTCACTCCACAACCTCCACGCTCCTGACCTCCCTCGTCTCGCACCACGGGTTGCCC
>CAVKRQ010000033.1:0-8559 GCA_963658925.1 bacterium | reverse complement strand
ATGTGCTTTAGCTTGTTGGGAGCGTTTCGTTCCCGAAAGCGGATGCAAAGTTAGGGAGAGTTTTTGGATTTGCAAGGGGTGAGGGTGAGATTTTTTTCGTGAGTAGTGTTTTTTGAGGGATGAAGGTTGTTTTTGGGGGTGAGAGACAGGAGGTTGAGGGGAATGGGTATAAATGTGTTAATGCGGCTTGCCGGGTGATTGGGCAAGCCGCATTGGGGGGGGGTAGACTCAAGCCTTTTTTACTTGAAACCAGAACGTCGGTTCACGTACTTGTGTAAACAAAATATGCATATCTCATAATCACATTCATGCGAGTCTCACAGGAAATCACGAAACGAAATTCTTGTTTGCGGGAATCGCCATTGTTCCTCGCAAACAGACATTGTCCGATTATAAGAATTTACTTAAAAGCCCCAGCCCGGACCAAAAAAAGGTACAGACTGGGGCTTTGCGTCTTACTCACATTCTTTGCGAAAGAACAAGTTTCAGGGGGAATTGAGTTACCAGAGACAGAGATGAAGCAGTTCAGCAGTATGTTCGCTGCTCTTGTTCCATAACTTCTTCAGCTTACTGCTTGATGAACTCTACTCATAACCACCCAAAGTTGGCATTTTGACACATTCATAGAAGAAAAAGCAGAGGCCATAGGCACATAAGCCACATGGCCAAATAAATAACATATGTCAATGTCAATATTTTCTTTCTTTGATGAACTCTGATAATGATATTGTTGTAAGCCCCAAACCTAAAGCTTTAGATTGGAGGAGTTGGTCTGATGTCAAAAGAATTGCGTTCTTTCCCTCATCTTTATACTTCAATGCTACCGAAAGAATCAAGCAATCCGCTTTCTTAGAATCAAAACCAGCAGGCAATAAGCTCGAGTCGCCAGCCTCCAAATGCGAGTACTGATTTTGGAATGCCGCATTAATATTTTTTGCGGCATCACTTAAAGCTTTCTTATCCACATTGGGCTTGAGCTTCAGGTGGTCAAGTTCCTCTAACACCGTGGTTGGCACCACAACTTTATAACTGCCTATTTTAGATATTATAGTTGGGCACTTAACGAAAACATTAGTATCTATCACAAATATGTTTTCCTTGCCCTCTACTATTTCTCTTAAGCTCTGTTTGGGAAGGTCAATTTTACCAAGGACAGTGACTCCGAGCTCTCCAGCGGAAATTCTTTGGAGCGGTTGAGACTCTTTGAATGCTGCGCACTTTTCTCCCTCCGTTTGAAGTAAAAAACGTCTTACCTCTTGAGGCATATTCTCACGGAGCAAACTCTTGTCTGAGACAATAACTGTACAAAATCTAGCACGGGAGGTCGCCACATTGAACAGTTCTTTTTCGACAGAGTACTCAATCGAGGCTTTGGGAATAAGGAACAGAGTGTAATCGACAGTCAGGCCTTGAACCTTATCGACAGTTTCAATAATCAAGTTCTTGGGGACTTCGTCGGTGCGCCTATTCAAAAAGTGATTTTGCAAGGCTTTTGTTGTCTCGATAAACTTGGACAGGATGGCGATTTCGGCCTTTGGGTTACGAGTCAAAATACTTTGCGCAATATCAAATATCTTATTTAGCGCAGGCTGTGGGGCTTTATCACCCCATTTGATATCCAATCCGACAAAAGAGGCGCCACCTTCTTGATTGAGTCCTGGAATATCAGTTGATACAGATGTTTTTGGGGCGACAGACTTAAGATTACCATTATAGAAAATTCCAGTCTGACGTGCGCCACGTTCGGTGAGACGGAAGGTATCACTCAGCATGTAAGACGGGTATGTAAAGTTATCGCATAACGCCTCAAAACCACGAACAATCCCAGACCACCCCTTTTCAGCTATTAAATCTGCATTAGTTGATACAATAGGAGCCAACTGAGCCTGATCACCGACCCAAATAACCTTTTTGCCGAGTTTGCGGATTGCAGCAATCATTGGGAACATGGCCTGACTTGCCTCATCCATTATGACATAGTCAAAAGGAATGTCATCTTTGAACTCTTTCGCCCAGCCGCTGGAAATATAGAATGTTGACAGAGAAAGGTTGCCAGAAGCTGCATTGCATTTGTTGTCTTCATTAGACAATAAATCAGGCAACTCTTTGTGTTCATCGACAGTTAGGTTCGTCTTGGTTACTTTTCCAACCTTTAGAAACGAAGCCAAATCTTCCTTTGACGCCAATTCCATCAAAGCCCTGTTAGTAAGGGCTGTAACAAGCACACTACACCTCTGACCAAGTAATTGAGCCGCCAGCCTCGCCATTCTGAATGTTTTACCTGTTCCAGGAGGGCCTTGGATTACCACACCATCTGATTTTTTCAAACAATCAATCAAAGTCTCATTCAAGTCTTGTTTGGACGTGATAATCTGCGGAGACCAAAGGCTATTGTGATGTTGAGAATAGCCAAACAGTCCTCTCGTTAAAGGATTATCCTCCTTGCTAAGGTCTAACAGGTTCAACAAATATTTTGTTGGCGGAACATCTGGGCCGAAAGCAACGACAGGTTTGGTCTTCTCCAACACTTTAGCGAAGCCAACAGTAAGTCCCTTAATTCCTAAGAGACAGAACTGTGAGTCTTCGGACTTACCCTTCCATGCGCACAACGCCTTTGCGGAGAACTCAGATTGGTAGTTTCCTCTCAAATCAGCCCAAGACAAGTCTCCCCAGTTCTTATAGGCTCCCATATCTCCAGAAAATACAGATGCCGTCCAAAAAGAATTCTTTCGAGGCCTGTTTTCAGCCATCCTAATCTTAAAGACCGCAATATCTGCATTGAATTTCAAGAAACGGGCGACAAACACGGAGCCTCTCTCTTTAAGAACAAGAGCTTTAGTCTCAACGAGTCGCGCATAACTTCTCATCTGAGCATCATACTCAGCCTCAAGAAATTCCTTATAGTCGTCTTTCGTATACCTCATGGTTAGATGTCAAAATCGGATACTTCATTCTGTTTTTGATGATTTGTGAACTCCACGTCCTTAATCCTTGTAGAATTAGGAGCAATGTATAGCTCCTCGAAATCGAATGTGAGGCCACTGAAATAGTGAAGGGTTTCAGCAAAAGCAGAAATCCTGTCAGCATGTTCCTGTGGGTCCAAATTCTTCGTGCTAAAAGACAATTGTATTGACTGCCCACAAATCAAGTTCTCCTGCGGTATCTCAACTATATCAAATCCACGATTTACAAAAGTGAGAACCAACAACTTCGCACCTTTTTCCACTATCCATTGCCACTCTTCCGGATTAATATGGAATGGTTCGTCACGCTTCTTGTAGCTTTTCAGGACAATAGCGATTTCCTCACCATGATTATCCTTAATTCCATCGACATTAGAGAAGAACTTAGGGCTGCCATCCATATTACACGTGCCATACCCGACGGGGAAACTCCAGTCTTGACGGCTATCAATCAGGAACTTTTGTGCCTCTAACTGGGCGGTATACATGTGTTTGGAATCGAGGTGGCTATTTCCCCCTCTCGTTACAGCGAGTTCACCCACACCGCCATCCGCATTAACTTTTGGGGCAGTCAAGTAGCTTGTGTCATATCCCTTTTCATTCAAGAACTCAAGCAATTCATTATGACTCTGCGTGATGAGTATGATCAGCAGCTCTTTTTCTAAATGCATCAAATTCAGAAGATGTGCCAAGGGCTGCATCAGTGGCTCCAACTTAGTTGGCTTAAGTTTGCCAGTATAGTAGAACTTGCCATCTTGAGAGAATGTTGTTCTTGGCACAACATCATCATCGTTTCCATATGTCAGTTCGATAGCTCCACAATGATAAAATTTACCAGCATTAATATCCGAGCTCAGTTTCTCACAACAATGCTCGAATGAATACCGATTCGTAAAGCTGCCCCTGAGGAGTGCCAAATATTGGAGTTTGGAAGTTAGTAACTCTTTTAAGTCGGAATCCAGAACTGCATCAGTCGTCTTGAGTTTTACATCATCCTGGGTTATAACCCGTACACCAAATTTTCTCAAGAGACACAAAATGCCGTCATGTAAAGAATCTACGGTTCTACCGACATAAGCTGTGTTAGTGCATTTGAACCCCTCAATCGTTATGTACGACAAATCTTCGGGCCTCATGTATTCACCATTCGAGGACAGCAACCTGTTGTATTGCCCCCATCGGGCGATACGTTCATCATTCTGGTACCCAGACTCGACAATCTTTTTGTAAATTAGATTTACTCTATCCTTGTTATCCTCATCTGGGTCATTTGACACAGCTGACAAAATGTCAAGATAATCATTCAAAGTGAGATTTCTCTTGAAATTAAAGATATTCTGCCAGCCATCAGAGACAGGTGTAGCAACATCAAGGACTGGCAAATACGGGCTCACTATCTCATTAATGCCATCTATCGTATTAATGAATACGTTTTTGGCAAGTTCGCACCTCCCTTGAGTGGTTGGGATGATTTCTTTATTTTCTATAAGCCAAACGAAATAGTTTGGGGACTTTAAACCGGCAGCAACTAAAAGTTCTTGCTTTATTCTACGACCCCAGCAACCGCACTCACCCCTAACATATACTCCTGAGTTTTCTTCTAACGACTCCGCATCATTACGACTAAGGATTCTTGATAATATGATCTTAGCGGAATCATAGTTTCCGCACAAGTTCAACAATGAGTATGACTTAAAATGAATTTCTTCTGCAAAAAAATTGAACCTTCTACCTTCTTTATTTTCAAGAGACAAACCATAGTTAGCATAGTTACCATATTTTTGGGAGCAATTGACAACGTCTTCTATCCACTCCTTGTCAATACGCTTCTCTATTCTTTTCTTACAAAAAGTCTCGATACATTGTTCCTCGAAGTTGATGTCTTCCTGCACACCGAAATTCAAGAGGAAAGCTTTCCATTCTGCCACATCTTTGCTTTGCGCATCACATGGAAGATATTCAGAACTGATGAAAATATCATCATCACAAACACCTTCAAATGACAACTCAGGTTTAAATTGATCACCCAAGTAGAGATTACAGGCAGCGCATAACCTTCCACCGCGTGATAAAAATTTGACTGTGTTTATCCGATGATATGACGCTTGAGAGAAAATATTTGACTTGGAATTTATCTTAAAAAGGTAGCGTCCGATTTCAATAGCGTTATCCTCCGTGATGTAGTCGTTATTATCCAACAGATAATTGACGAAAGAATTGTCTGACAACTCACTTAGTCCTACGTCTTTTCTGAGCCAAGTTTGCGTGTCTTTGCAGAGTAAAGCATAAACTTCTGAATTAATATACGTAACATTGGCAATGTCCTTATATTCGGAAGGCAAAAACAAGTCCTGCGGAGAACTCAAATTATTGTTCTCGTCTAATACACATCGAGAACATTTCACCATCTGACGGAGTTCAGCCTGCTCGTCAGTATGCTCGCAATCATAGGAATGCAAGAACTCAATCAACTTCACATTACCCTTGACTGTATTTGAGAAGACATCAGAATCCTCAAACATCGTAGGCAAGTAATTCTTGTCGAAGATGAACACACCATAATCCTTAAAAAGAGAGACGGTCTGCGAAGCGACAAAATTATCCACATAATAGTTTTTGTTGTACTCTGCATTAATATGAGTTACGAGTCTGTCCTGGCCGACTGATTTAGATATGCCGACTCTATCTATAATAGCGTCAGCAGGCTTAATGACAACCTTATCGCTAATGCGAGGTATGAATGCGACCTCAGACAACGCATTTCTCAACGCGTTGTCAAAAATAGCGGTTAAGCTATCAGAATGCAGAGACTTAGTCTTGGGGAGAATCTTCCAATAGTCTTCATGCTCTGGAGAAATGGTAGCAATCCACCGAAGGAAGTATTCAGGGATTTTTTCAAAGATAATCCTATTCCATTTAGCCTCTTGATGGAGCTGCTGCCTGCCTGCATCTGTGATAAAATTCGCATTTACCAAGAAGGGGAGCCCCAAATTTCCATACGATGTTGGAAGAAATGTATAGACAACACTGTTGCTTGTTTTCACAAAACCACCCGACTCGTCTACACCTATCGCAAAGGAGATTTCAAAATCAGTCGCCTCCTTAAGTTTTTGTGGTGTATTGAAATCTTTTCTTAAATCCGCCCTGACGATTTCGTCAACAGGAATAGGTTCTGTTGTACTTACCAGCCACCTGCTAACAATTTTTCCATCGCGAAGAAGACGCACGTCTTCCCCATGGGTCTCACGGCCAGCCTTAGCACAAAGAACGCCATCGTTATATAACTCTATGTTAATGTTTGAAGCATTAATGAACAAAAGGAACTGCGGATCACTTAGCAGTTGATTGATTTTTTTGACGAGAGTCAAACTTTCTCCTGTCTCTATGAACGTTGCCACATTGAAATTTGAGGTGTCAAAACCCAAAGGAGCGTCACAGAGAATAGGGATAATTTGCCAAGGGGTTTCATCGGGAGAAAGTCTTCCATCGGAAAAATTCGGCATCAAGCGAGCGCATTCATTCTTGTCGAACTTAAAACAGTAATTTCCAGACTTAACGCAAACGCTTTCAACATTCTGCATGAAGACAGACTTGAAACCTATGCCCTTGTAGCCGACCTTCTTCTTGTTTGAAGCCTGATCGTTTGAAGATTTGTTACTTCTTCCGACATCACACAGACCTTCAATGTCCCTCTCTGTGAATTTAGCACCATTGTGCATAAAACACAAGATGCCACCTTTTATCTGGATTTTTACATTTAGCACCTTCTCGTCAGTATCAATGAAGGCATCAACGGCATTTTGCAGCAATTCGTAGACGAAACGCTCTTCCTCAGTATAAATTCCAGCCGAAAGCTGCTTAAGAGATTCCGCTTGAGTGCGGGCTTGGTCCGCATAGTTGTAATTAGAACGTTTTTTCTGAAGATTCTCGATGAAACCCATTATAGTACTTTATTTTGAGTTATAAGTTACATAACAAAAGAAACTCCTGCTTATCAAGCAATAAGAAAAGCAGGAGGTCTAAATTCGGCACATAAGAATAACGTGGTATATGCTGTTTTATTTCTCAGAAGGTCCGCAGAAAGTGGGGGCAACGGACATAAAAGCATGGCGAATAATCCTGAAAGCGTGCATATCTGCGGTTGAAAACAATTGCTACATTACACTCATAGTTACGGATTATCGGCTAAAGAGATGGTTGCCCCAATGACTTGTACCTCGGGAAAAGTGTCAAACACAATGCAGGGACGCTTGAAAAGTTTACCGGACTGCCATCATAGTTAATATAACTCGATGAGGCGTTCAGGATTACTCATTGTAAATGTCATTTTCACAAGACGGCTTCCTTGGAAGAATAGGGACGAGACAACAGGCTCGGTTGGCTGATAATTTTTGGGGCTTCCACTTCGTGGAAACATATACTTGATTGCTTCTACAACAGAAATATCAGCATTAGATTGAGGCGGATTTGAGAAAAGCAGAACTCTATCCTGAAGAGTTAGAGCAAAATCAAAAGAGCAATCAGACAGTTTGTCTTGTAGGTCATTGTTGGATAGTTTCACCACGGAGTTGCCCTCATCAAATGATGTACAATCAACCTTTATATTTGTCAATCCACTATTAATTCTTTTACCTCCTTGCCACTCGTCATAGCGAGAAGGCTCAAACATGAAAGAATCTAACCTCACCAAAGAAAAAAAAGGAAAGTACACAATACTTACGCCCCTATCATACATATTAAGCTGAACTCTTGTTATAGTATTGTTCTCAATAAGGAGGAGAATTCCATAATCAGAATAATCGCCACCAAAATTATCGTGACCCCATCCACGAAGCGTAACTACATTACCTTCAACATTTACTATCCGCATAGGTTTTGGGGTCATCTGAATATTATTCCCATCCACATTATACAATGTTATTGTATACCCTTCACCTCCCTCAACATTGTTCTCTATAACAACCCGTCTGTTAACTCCATAGTTATGCCCAGACACCGCTTTCCCATTCTGAAAACGCATGTGATCAGAAGATTCGAACACAATCTGCCCTTTGGTAGGATTATTACTGCCTGATAATAAATACTCTATCATATCTTATTTAGGATAAGAACCACATTAAAAATTTCGGCAAAAATGATACGACAAGAGTTCTCACGGATTATCCTCAATGACAATCACCCGTGTGCTTATGGCGAGAGAAATCTTCATTGTCTGCACAAATACACGTATAAAAACATTATGCTATGCCGCATGCGCTGCCTTATTTTATTTTTAACAAAGCTAAAAAAAAAAAAATCACAATACGCAAGTGGTTTGCACTTTTTACTCCCCAAATGATAACTTTTTCGATTTTGCGACAGGTGATGTGATTGCGACAAGAAGGGGGGGCGGAGCGAAGGACGGGAGTAAGCTGGTTGGATGATTGCGGATGTATGGAGAGTGAAGGTAAGCGGATATAACTCGTCTGCGTGTGGTTGTGTTCAGGGGCGGATTTTCGGGAGGTGGCGATTTTTTTTGGGGGGCGCGCACGTCGGGGTTGTATACACGAAAAAATCCGCCCCCCGGAGATGACTCCGGGGGGCGGACTGTTTTAAG
>CAVKRQ010000032.1:0-13132 GCA_963658925.1 bacterium | reverse complement strand
CAAAAGTTGTTTTTTCCCACTCCCCCCGAAACTCCGGGAATCTGAGATTTGGGGCATTAAGTTTCTTATGTTCGTTATTTATTGTTGTAGTCATTTTTAATCCTTAATTTTTAGTTTTAAATTGTCCACCAACTTGGTAGACAGATTCTTCCATGATTTGTGGCAGATTTCTAAATCCCTTCGTTACTACCTTCGGGGGCTTCTTCCTCCAAGGCTTCCTGCTTTATTTCAAGCAATGTTCGGTCATATACCTCTTGTAACTGGTAACTTGCCACACCCAACGGAGTCGTGATGCCGCGCAGAGACCACTCCACAACGGACGAGTCTTTGTCTTTGCAAAGGAGGATGCCAATGCTGGGATTGTCTCCCTCGCCTCTAAGCAATTCATCAGCAGCCGAAACGTAGAAGTTCAGCTTGCCGATGAACTCTGGCATGAAGTCCACAATTTTCAATTCTACCACCACATAACATTTCAGTCGGGTATGATAGAAAACCATGTCGGGGAAGTAAGACTTGCCACTTGGCGTGTCAAGTTCCATCTGTCGCCCCACGTAGGCGAAGCCTTTGCCCAATTCCAGGAGGAAGCGGGTGACGTTTTGAGCCAACTTGTCTTCCAAGTCCTTTTCGCTGAACTTGTTTGGCAGAGAGAAGAAATCCAACTTGTAAGGGTCTTTTATAATCTCTGTTGCCAATTCGTTTTGAGGGCGTGGTAGTGTTACATCAAAATTATTCAAAGCCTTGCCTGTATGCTCGTATAGTTGCGCCTTGACAACATTTTCCAACTCCGTTCGGCTCATGTTGCCCTCCACCACCTTGTTGAGATAGAACAAAGCGGCAGAAATCGTTGTGCATTTGGAAACAATCACCGTTTGATGTCTCCAAGGCACGCAAAGCAATACTTCGGGGATGGGAGTGACCGAATTTTCCACTTCTTGTAATTTTTTACCAGCTTGGTAAAAAAAGTCTGAATGCGAAGAGTAGAATTTATACCAACGCTTGATATAATACAAGTTTACGAAAGAAAATCCTTCAGCCTGAGGGAATTCCGTGCGCAAGTCAAGGCTAAGCCTCTTCATGAAGTTTGCGCCCCACTTATATTGTTTCTGTTTCTCGCAGATGTCCTCGCCCAGGCTCCAATAGAACTTGAGCATTTCGGTATTGACTGCGACAGCAGCTTTGAGCTGAGCGGTGCGGAAGCGTTTCTTCAGGTCGGACAACCACTTCACGTAGTTTTTGTCTGCCATGAAGGAATCGCTATTTACAAACTGCGGTATGTTGTTCTTGTCTGCCATAACACCTAATCACTAATCCTTTATACCTGACACTTACACCAACCCCAACTCTTTCAAATATCCCTCTATTTCCTTGTCAAGCCCGGCACGCTTGGCTTCAAGTTCCTTGATCTCCTTCATCACGGCATGGATGTCGATAGGCTCCTCCTCCTCGAATGTGTCAACATAGCGGGGGATGTTGAGGTTGTAGTCGTTCTCGGCCACCTCATGCAATGTGGCGAGATGGCTATATTTCTCTATCTCCTTGCGGTCGCGGTAGGTGTCCACAATCTTCCGGATGTGCTGCGTGCGAAGCTTGTTTTGCGTCTTCACCTTCTCGAACTCCTTGCTGGCGTCGATGAAGAGGATGTTGTCATCCTCCTTGCGGCACTTCTTGAACACCAATATGCAGGTGGGGATGCTCGTGCCATAGAAAATGTTGGCAGGGAGACCGATGATGGCATCCACGTAGTTCTTCTTCTCTATGAGGAAACGGCGGATCTCGCCCTCGGCATTGCCACGGAATAGCACGCCGTGTGGAGCGACGCAAGCCATTGTGCCACCTTCATTCAGGTGGTAAATCATGTGGAGGATGAAAGCGTAGTCGGCTGTCTTGCGGGGTGCGAGTCGTCCAGCCTTGCTGAAACGGTCGTCATTGTTGAACTTGTCTGCGGCGCTCCATTCGGCTGAGAATGGAGGGTTAGCGACAACGGCATCGAACTGGGTGTCGCCGAACGCGTCGGCTTCGAGCGTGTCGCCATTCTCGATGCGGAAGTCGCTGAACTTGACGCCGTGGAGCAGCATGTTCATGCGGGCCAAGTTATACGTGGTCGGGTTCTTCTCCTGCCCGAAAATCTCGTTGGCGTGTCCGATGCTTGCTGCGCGGAGCAGAAGCGAGCCACTACCGCAGGTCGGGTCATAGACATTGCGCAGTCGGGCATGACCGATGGTGACAATCTCCGCCAAGATACGGCTCACCTCCTGCGGCGTGTAGAACTCACCGGCTTTCTTGCCGGCTCCTGCTGCAAACTGGCTGATCATATATTCGTAGGCATCGCCGAGAATGTCAATCTCTTGCGACGCTTCCACACCGAAGTCGATGTCATCAAGCGCGAGAAGTACGTTGCTGACGAGCGTGTTCTTGTCATTGGCTGTCTTGCCCAACTTGGGCGATGCAAGGTCAATGTCGGAGAACAAGCCGCCAAAATCCTCTTCGCTGCTGTGGCCGAGAGTGCTCTCCTCGACATTCTTTAGTGCTTGCTCCAATTTGTGGAGGATATTCTCTTTCTTTTTGATAGACTCTATCACGGACGAGAACAGGTCACCCGGCACCAAAAAATAGCCAATGTTGTCAAGGCACTCTTTCTGCACCTCGCATTGCAACGCCTCGATGTCGGCATCTTTCTCCATCGCCCACAACTCTTTGAATTTCACCTCGTCGTCGACCAATGCCTCGTCGGCGTACTTCTCTATCTTCTCCGACAAATATTTGTAGAAGATGAAGCCAAGTGTGAAATACATGAAGTCGCTTGCCGACATGTTGCCGCGCAGTTTGTTGGCGACTTCCCAAAGTTGGTCGCGGAGTTTTTGTTGTAGCTCTTCGCTCATGTTAAGTATTAAGTATTAAGTGTTAGTGATTATGTTTTGCCTTAACTGTTTTTATGGAGGAAGTCAATAGCTTCATCAACTCCTCGGCATCAGCATAAACACTATTAAATTCATTGTCATTTAAATATTCACTCTCATGCAGCAATTCCAGCCAATACATGGTTTCGCCTGCTTCTTTTTGGGATATGGACAGTTTCGCAATAAAGTCGGCTTCACTTTGTCCGTAAAAAGCTTCGGCTACATTTGCCCCAATACTCGTCCCACTTCGTAGCAACTGTTTAGACAACACATATTCACATTTGTCTTTACAGAGGAAATTATATAAGCGTATTATCCTCAGTGCAAACGCCTTGCTTTTGTCTTTTAATATACTTCTTTTCATCTTACTTTATCACTAAAACTTAATCACTAATCACTAAAACTTAATCACTAATCACTAAAACTTATAACGTCTTATAATGTTTCGTAAGTGGTCAAGTATCCTGGTCAGCGTCTTGCGCCTGCTGATAAGCCCCAGGTGCTTTTCTCTCAAGGCCTCCTGTATGATTTCTGGCTGCTCTTTCTGCAAATAGTCATACTCCCTGAGGTATCTGTTCAACACCTCCGGGTCTATTTGCTCTTCCGCCGCCAATGTGTTGATGGCTTTGCTGCGCTCCGAAATGATGTACTCGTTCAGCTTCTCCTCAAGGTCGCTCGTGCCATCCGCGTTCCCCTTCCGGGCCATGAAGTTGTCGCGGTCCTCATCCACATTCTTCTGGATGAATCCGTCGATGAGTTTAGCCTTGCTGCGCAGCTCTGCATCCTTTATCATGGTGTCAATGATGCGCTTGCGTTTCTCCTGATAGTCATCGCTATACGGGTCGAGGTCGGCAATCAGCTCCAGTATGTAAGCCACGTTGACCACGTCGCTATGCAACAACTCCAAGCAGAAGTCAATGTCTGGTAGTGTCGGCTCTGGATTAGGTTCATCAGTAGGAGGAACTGGAGGGTCTACAGGTGGGTCTACCAATATAAGGCTGTCGTAGATGTCAAGATACTTGCTCCTGAAGTCCATGAATTGCTGCTCCGTCATCCCGAGGCTCGGGTCGTCCTCGTCAAAATCATCATACACCTGCAGCTCTGCGTGTTTTTTGATTATGTCGCGGAATGCCAGGATAAAATTTTTCTTGTCCTTCTCACTCTTCAGTTGGTCTATGCTGCTCGGCTCCGGATATTTCTCCAGAAATGCTTTGGTCAGTTTTTGATATTCCTGCCTTACCTCTTCAAATGGCGGGCGCACAATCTCCTCAGGATTGTCGCTATTGCTGAAGAGCTTGATGGCCTCGTCCACCTTGCTCTTCATGTCCCTGAAGCAGACAATCTTTCCGAATCGTTTCTTCTCGCTCAGCACGCGGTTTGTGCGGCTGAACGCCTGAAGAAGTCCATGGTACTCCATGTTCTTGTCGACGTAGAGCGTGTTGAGCTTCTTGCTGTCAAAGCCTGTCAGGAACATGCCCACGACAAGGCAGAGGTCAAGGGGCTTCATGTCCGCCTTCTTTTTCTTCAGGCGCAGGTTTATGTCATCATAATATCCGCGGAAGTTCTCGGTGGTGAAGTTCGTGCCATACATGCTGTTGTAGTCATCCATAATAGCTTGCAACTCGTCTGCCTCCCCCGTGCTCTCGCTGACGAACCCCGAGTTCATGCCTGTCAGCGGGTCGTCCTGACTGCTGTTGGCGGCATATGTGAACACCGCGCCTATCCTAATCTTCGGGTTTAGGCTCTTGAATATCTTATAGTAGCGGATGAGCATGGGCACAGACTGCACGGCGAAAAGGGCGTCGAACTCTCCGTCGAATGTCGACTTGTTGAAGTTGTTCAGGATGAATTTGGCAATAGCCGTCATGCGGTCGTTGTCCCCGTTGTCTACATCCTTATTGCCTTTATAGTACTCAACAAGGAAGCCAAGCACATTCTCGTCCGCGATGGCATCCTTTATAAGGTACTTGTGCAGGCAGTTGCCGAATATCTCCTTTGTGGTATGCCCGTCTACCGCGTTCTGAGTAAAGATCGGCGTGCCGGTAAAGCCAAACATCTGAGTGTTGTCAAAGAACTTGACGATGCTCTTGTGGCAATCTCCGAAATGGCTTCGGTGGCACTCGTCGAAAATCATCACGATGCGCGAATGGCGTATCTTCTCAATTCGGTTGCTATACCACTGTTTGCTGACCGCTGCGTTGAGTTTCTGTATGGTGGTGATGATGATCTTCGAATTGCTGTGCAGGCGCTTCACCAACTCGTCTGTGTTGTCCGTGCTGTCAACCGCGCCTGGCTCAAAAGCCTCATACTCAGCCTGTGTCTGCGTGTCAAGATCATGACGGTCTACGACAAACATCACCTTGTCCACATCTGCCAACTCAGACACCAACTGAGCCGCCTTAAATGAGGTCAGTGTCTTGCCTGCGCCTGTCGTGTGCCAGATATACCCGTTGTCGTTGGAGTTCTCCACTCTGTCCAGTATCTTCTCCACGGCATAATACTGGTAGGGGCGTAGCACCATCATGCACTTGTCGCCCTCATGCAAGACTATGTATTTGCCTATAATCTTTCCGAGAGTGCATTTGTCGAAGAAGAAACATGCGAACTTGTCCAATTCGTTGAATGGGTTGTTGGCTGCATCCGTCCAATTGAATGTGAACTTATACCCGCTGTTCGGATTGTTGGCGAAGTATCGGGTGTTCACGCCATTGGAGATGACAAACAACTGGATGTAGTTGAACAAGCCGTGGAACGACGTCTTGTGATAACGCTGTATCTGGTTGTATGCCTGTTTCAACTCAACGCCCCTGCGCTTCAGCTCTATCTGGACCAAAGGCAGGCCGTTGATGAGTATCGTCACGTCATATCGGCACTTCTTCCTTCCCTCAACGGTAATCTGGTTGGAAACCTGGAACTCGTTCTGGCACCAATGCGTCCTGTTGATAAACTCCACCCATATGCGCTCGCCGGTCTCTAATTCAAGAGGGTAGAGGTCGCGCAACTTCTTGGCCTTTTCAAAGCGGGTGCCCCCCTCAAGATAGAGGAGTATCTTGTCAAACTCGGCCTCTGTGAATTGGTCTCTCCCCAACTCATTAAGCTGCTTGTGGTTATGTCTCTCTAACTGCAACTTGAAGTTGGCATGCAGGTTCTTCTCTTCTTCAAGATGGACATACTCGTAGTTCATCTTCTCCAATGTGGCGATAAGTCCACTCTCTAAGGCTGCTTCACTTTGTGATGACATGTCGGTGTGTGCTAAGTCCGTTATCTAATGAGTCTTCGCAAGTATCCCTGCAAAGATAATTTATATCTCCTGACACAACAACGGCTTGGCTCTTTTATCGCAGTCTCCGCTAACTATTCCCCACCAGGTCGCCTCCCTATCCCCATTCCCCTTCCCCTGGGTCTCTATCGGAGCCCCCCCCTCCCTTCCAATTTCCTTACCGCAGCCTATCCTATAAATCCAATAACTGTTAAGTATATTTAACAATAGGGGGGGGGCAATTGTTAAAATAACTCGTACATTTGTCTATCGCAAAGCTGTCTGGTTGCGCCGGTTGTTTTGTATGCCTCCATATCACTTTCACCGCGCACCCCGCTCGTTTTAAGGTGCTTTGCCCCTCAGTTTTTTTACCCTCTGCTCTTGCTCACCTGCGGGAGTGATGGTTGAAAGATTTAATCCTAACGACACCTAATTAAGGAGAAAATAAAACACTATGAAAGATCTTCAACGACTTCTCGAAATCGCAGAGAGTTTAGGTTGCAAATCAGAGGCTGCGGAACTGTCCGCCATCCAAAAACGCCAGAACCAGCCCACGGCCGACATCATTCTCCCACTTGTGGGCGAGTTCAGCTCTGGCAAGACTACTCTCATCAACGCCCTCACGGACAGCAAGGCCCTCGAGACCGCGACGAAACCAACAACCGCGACCATCTATGAGATCCATTTCGGCGCCGAGGAGTGCAAGGCGGTGGTGACAGACAAGGATGGTAATTCAAAGAAAGTCGCCCTTGAAGAGCTTAAGAATGATAATCTCGCAGATGCTTATGTGGTTGGTTTGTGGGATACTTCCAAGAAAGTGCCGAGCTCGACTGTCCTCGTTGACACTCCGGGCCTCTCTTCTCCCGATCCGCGTCACAAGCAGACTCTGATGGACTTTATGCCGCATGCGGATGGCATTATTCTGGTTGTTGACGTAAATGCGCAACTTACAAATACGCTTGTCTCCTTTGTCAAGGATATGAAGCTGACGGCTCGTCCCATTTTCCTTGTCGGTACGCATATTGACAATGTGGTGGACGTGGAGTCAACTCGCGCTCTATGGTCAAAGAATTGTGAAATCCCTATCGAGAATGTGGCCTTTACTTCCGCAACGACAGGCAATGTCAGTGGCATCATTGACATTCTCAATTCTGTGCAGTCTCGTAAGGGCGAGATAATCCGTAAGGTTGATGAGGAGAGGCAAGCCAATGTGGCGTCTCTTCTTGTGGCTCACATTGATGAGTTGCTCGCTGCCGCCAAGGAGGATAAGGGTGTTGATGAGCAAATCCGCAACTATGCTGGTGAACTCCGTAAAATCCAGTCTTCTGTCAATAGGCTGATTGACGATGCCGCTGGTGATGTAGAGGATGCTGCCCGTGAGACGGCGCGCAAGTTCGAGAGTGAGGTGTCGTCGAGGTTGAATGCAATTGTCGCGAGCAAGAGCCCCAATTTCGATGCCGACGCATGTGCTGCGGTCAATAGCATGGCCGCCTTGTTCTTGTCTCAGTTCCGTAGTAGTGTCAGCGCCATAATCCGCAGTGTGGCTCAGAAGGAACTTGGTAAGGATGGTGAAATTGCCTTATCGTCAGCTCGCGAGATTGACCTCTCTTCAATCGATTCTGCTACAATATCCTACAACATGAACCTCAATAAGGAGGGGCATGAGTATGACGGGGCTATCGCAAACGGACTTAAAGTTGTGGCCGCAGCTGCCGTCGTAGCCACGGCTGGCGCATTAGCTCCAGCTGCTGGCGTTGCTGCAGCGGGGTCTGCGATTGGCTCTTCTGCCCTCGTTGAGGCGGCGGAGGTCGGCTTGATTGCACATCAGGCAAATCGTTTGAGGAAACTTGAGCAAGGTGTGCGAATCGTTGAGTCTGCTGACAGAAAAATCCAACAGCAAGTTGGATCTGAAAAGGGTATTGTGGATTCCATCGCAAGTTACATTTCCGAGAATGTTTTTGGAATGGGTAAGCCCCAACGTCAGAGGGCTGTGAGCAATTACATCGACGGCTCTCTCATGCCCGAGTTCCGTTCGCACCTCGACAACCAGAAGAATATGCTTGTCAACTCTATATCGCAACTTATTCAGCAGGAGGCTTCTGCGCATATCCAACAAAAGAATGAGGCCCTTGAGCAACTCAAGAGGCAGAAGGAGTCCGACAAGGCGGCTTTTGAGTCCCACATTAATGAGTTGAGGTCTCTCAAAAACGAAATAGAATCAGCGTAACTCTAAAACTCTTCTAATCAAATAAGTATGGTAGCAGCAATTATCGCATTCGTAGTGGGCTGCGTGGTTGGCGTGTGCTTGTCGCACATGTCCGTAAAGCAGCAGATAAAGGCAAAGCAGCAGGAAATAGACACGGCTTGTAATGATGCCGAGAAGTTCAGAACTCGCACCAAGGAGATGCAAGAGGAGATTGACAGACTCCTTTCGGAGGTTCGCAAACTATATTCGTCTAATAAGGATCTTGATGGTTCCCATGACGATATGGAGGATGAGCTTGATGATGCAAAGCGTGAGCTTAAGAAGTTGCGTGCGCAAGTTGAGCAACTTACGACCGACCTCAATGAGAGCCGTGCGGCTTGCCGTGCCTATGAAAGGGAGTTAAACCAGCGTAAATAAATACTCGTATGGAAGATTTGGACAAGCTCAAGAAGAAGATAGGTCAACTTGAGGATGATATAGAAGACCTCGAGGCCGACCTCGATAAGGAGCAGAAGAAACGTAGGGAGGCGGAATCTGCAAAATCTGAACTTGAAGGCATGCTCTCTGAGAAGGACAAGGTCATTGAGGATGCTAAGCAAAATCTGTCTCTTGCAGAAAATCAACTCTCCAAGTCTCAAAAGGAGGTCGATACTATCGCAAAGTCAATGCATTTTGTCTCTGAAATTCTCAATGCTAAGTCTGAGAATGATAACGAGCAAAGTGATGGCGCACGGTTATTTCGCGCTGTAGATGACATTGTCAGTTTTGTAACAGACGATTATGTCGACTTCTCGAAACGTGTTTTTTATTTTAACCCTCTGTGTTTTACTAGTAAGGAAACAAATGAAGAGAGAGATTTATATCCTGACTTATACACCTGGGCTTTCCAGACAAAGAAGTCTTGGCTTCGTGGAAAGAAGTCCATTGCTTTTGTGGGTGAGTTCTCTGCTGGTAAGACTTCCATTGTGAACCGTCTTCTTGGGCAGAATGTCAATGACAAGAATGACAAAGGTCTTCTCTATACAAGCGCAAAGGCGGCAACTGCCGTCCCGACGTATGTAATAGGAGGGGATAAGGAGAGATTCCTTTTTGTCACTAAGGATGACGAGCTGAAAATCTTAAGCAAGGAGACTTTTGCTTCTGCGTCTAAGGAGGTTATGGATAAAATTGAGGGACTTCCAAACTTGGTCAAGTACTTCATTATGTATCAGAGGCTTCCTGCTCTCGGTAGATTCTCCATTCTTGACACCCCTGGTTTTAACAGCAATGACTCGGCGGACGCCAATCGCACTATGGAGGTTATTAATGAGTGCGATGCTCTTTTCTGGGTCATCGACGTGAATGCAGGCACAGTTAACAAGAGTTCTCTTAAGGTCATTAAGGATGGATATACTTCGTCCAAACCTCTCTATGTCGTCATTAACAAGACTGATACTAAGAGTTCCGGTGAGGTCGATTCTGTTGTGCGTAAGGTGAGTGGCGATTTCAAGAAGGCTGGAGTTCCTGTGACAGGCATCATATGCTTCGGCTTTAAGAGCGACTTGGCAACATTGACTAATCCAATCGTGGCTATTGAGAAAAAGGATGAGTTTGATTGGATTTTGGACTCTTTCGACAACTGTATTGAGTATTCTGTTAAGGCGCTGCAGCGGGAGTATAAAGAGGCTGATAAAGAATCGAGAGACTGGTCAGAAAAAGTTGAAGAAGGCATTAAAATCTTGGAGAATAATTTCGATATCATTTCTTCTGATGCAGAAGACGTTCATGATGCGATTTGTGATTCTAGCCGTAATTTATCCTTTACTGGCGATTACAAACTCTCCCCGGCTCAAGGTGATTGTCTGATAGAAACTTTAGATCATCTTTCCGAAACTGTAGAACTTCAAAAAAATAATATTGGGATTTTCAAGGGTCATATTGAAGCGAATCAAGAAGCAGAACAGAAATTCCAAAATACCAGATCCGACTTTAAGGAGGCTAAAGCTCTCCAAGAGCGCTTCAAGAAACTGCTCGGTGAATACAAGAAGTGTGCAAATCTCGTTGCCCCCCCCCCATTTTGAAAAGAGTGAGGTAGAAAACTGTCAAAAGCAGAACGGGTCGGGCTATGTAACTTCAACTGCTGAAAATCTTTTCACGGCTACTTCGGCATCTGCTCCTCGCGTCACCCAAAATGTAAATAATGAGGGTGGAAAGAATGTTAGGGAACCTCAAGCACAAACTGCAGTATGTCCCAACATCACCTTGAAGAGAGACTATAGTAGCCAAGAATGGAGGTTGACTGTCTCAGATGCTCACCTCATGACCACATCCTTTACTTCTCCCAAAGGTGGTGCCTTTTTTATGTTCAAGGACAAAGGCGATAGGCTTAAAAACCTGGGCGGTACAGGTTTCCCCTCTGGCGTGGCAGAGGAAAATGGTCCCAGCATCTATGTCTCTGAGGGCTATTGGAGTGTAACTTTCAATGTTGTTGACGGCTCTTACGCCTTCACTAAAAAATAACAATGCGATGCAAAACAATATATTTGAAGAGTTCCAACGAAAGAAATTAATGGTTGCCAATCTTACAAAGGAGGCTATCTCTTTCGGTTGGCTCAATAAAAATGATGGAGACGAAATAATAAAGAGACTTGATAATGACGTGCTCACTCTTGGCGTTATCGGCCAAATGAAGTGCGGCAAGTCAACTTTCCTCAATGCTTTCGTCTTCGAGGATGATGTCCTCCCATCTGCCACTACACCGATGACGGCGGCGTTGTCGGTAATAACATATGGTGCGGAGAAGAAAATTGAGGCGGAGTTTTACACCCGTGACGAGTGGGCCGATCAAAAACTCAATGCATCTAAGAGTACTGAGAATGTTGATGAGGTGACTAAGTCGAAAATCCAGTCGGCGCAGGAACTCGTCGAGAAATCTCGCAACCTGCCTGGTCCGGTTGAGTCTTTCCTTGGTAAGACGAAAGCTGATAGTTTTGACAATCTGATTGACTATGTTGGTGCCGACGGTAAATTTGTCTCTATTACTAAGGCTGTAAGGATTTACTACCCCAAGGACTATCTTAAGGGTGTTGAGATTGTTGACACTCCTGGTTTCAACGACCCCATTGTCAGTCGTGAGGAGCGAACCAAGGAGTTTCTCCATAAGGCTGATGTCGTACTCCTTATGCTCTATGCTGGTCGCCCGTTTGATGCCACTGACCGTAGCATTCTTTTCAAGAATGTCGGTCAATGTGGCGTTGGGCGTGTCCTCATTGGCATTAACAAGTATGACATTCCCTACGAGACTGGTGAGTCAGAGGATGAAATTGTCAAGTACGTTGTCGAACAACTTGAAAATGCGGCTCGTGAGGAGCGGAATGATGATATCAATGATATTCTCAAGAAAACTAATCCCATTCCTCTGTCTGCCAATATGGCTTTGCTGTCCGAGATGCCTATGTCGAAGGTGGAGCGTAGTGGGGAATATAAGTACGCTTATACACGCTATTGCGACATCTTCGAGGCCAATGGGCAGGGACAACTCCTTGCCAAGAGTCATATAGAGAAACTTATCGCTGCTGTCCGCGAGGTCATTGAGAAAGAAAAGGCCGAGATCCTTATCCGCAAACCTGTCAACAGGATTAAGGCGGCAGGTCAGAGCAAGATTGATGAACTGGCCAAGTCTATTGAGGATAAGAGGCAGATCGTCATCAATTGTTCTAAGCCAGACGACGAACTTGAAGAAAAACTGTCGACTTTACAGAGGGCAAAGCGCAGGTTGGACAAGAAAATTGACTCGATGGCTTGTGATATTGAGTCTGAAATACGTAATGCCATAACAAAAGCAGGACGACAAGTAGAGGATAGCAAGGATGACGCAAAAGCTCTGCAAAATGAGATTTATTCACGTGGCGGTTTTAAGCGCTTTTTTGTTGGCACGACAGATGGTGACATAAGAGAATTGAGAGCTGCGGAAAGTAAGTATGGCAGAAAAGTCCGAGATGCAATCCAGTCTGTGTGTGATGAATGCAATAAACTTGTTCTCAAAAGTGTCAACGCCTTTCTTGATGATGCTACTGACTTGTTAGATCGAGTCGAGGATTTTGATTCTCATGCAATTGTCTCTCAGGCAAGAAATAGAGTCGATTTTGTGGTAAATGTCAGCACCGACCAGTTCGGCTGGAATGATGAATCCGATGCCCAAATCGATAAAATTTTGGATAGTGTCCAGTCTATGAAAGATAATGCCTTAGCTGAAGTCAAGGACATCATTCAAAAGCAAGGCATTGACCTGCTTGAAGAGCAACTTCAAGAGGTGCTTAATGACAAGGCTGGCCGTGAGGCAAAAGCCAAAGAGGCGCAAGCAGCTCTTGACGAGGTCCAAACAAAACTCTCGACCATCAATGGTCAGATGGAGAAGGTTAAAGCAATTATTGCGCAATAAACACCTGCTTCTGTTGCCAATCTAAAATCCCGTCCGCATGCCAAGGCTTTTCTTGTTATGCGGACGGTTTTTGTGTCCGTTCATCTGTTCATTCCAAATGCCTCCCAATTCATTTTAGCGGCAGTTCCATCGCCTCTCTCTCTTTAACCTCCATTAACAACCCCTCCCAACCCCCTGACCTCCAAACTCCTATCAGTCCCTCCCTAAGAAATGCGTCGAAAATCTCCCACCCGCCCCTTGCAAAATCAAAAACTCTCCCTAACTTTGCACCCGCTTTCGGAAACGAACCGGCCCCGCCGCCAAGGCGAGGTGAAGAAAAACAAAAAACTTCTTGCGAGACTCGGAGAAAC
>CAVKRQ010000031.1:0-17666 GCA_963658925.1 bacterium | reverse complement strand
GTTCGTTTCCGAAAGCGGGTGCAAAGTTAGGGAGAGTTTTCGGTTTTGCAAGGGGCGGGCGGGATGTTTTCGGTGTTTTTCTGAGGAGTTGGCGAATAGGGTTGTGTGTGTCAAGGGGTTGGGAGGGGTTGTTAATGGGAGTCAAAGAGGAAAAAAGATGTCACACTGCATGAATAAAGTCAGACATTTCTTGATTTAAACGTTTTCATATCAGTTGCGGCGTCAGTCAAGAATAGGATAAAACTTGTGTTCCTCTGACAGGCGTCGTCGTGAAAAATGGGGAAATGGCACAGTCTTTAGGGAGATGAGCGAAGAGTCTGTTGGCGACGCTCAAAATAAAAGGAAGCCGGCAGGGGATTTCCTACCGACTTCCTTTAGCTTGCGCAATTTATATTTTGGGAATATTTCCGAGTTAAATTATCTCATTGGGGTCGACAATGATGTCATTCATCGGGACAAGCCGCCAATTGAATGAATTGACGAAGTCGGTCAGAGACATAGGATGCCAAACATTTTGTAACCCCGCCCATTGAGCGACAAGGCCGATAAGCTCGTCCGGCTTGAGCCTCTCACGAATTTTATCCATAGCTAAAGACCTCTCACGTTTGCTCAGGCGGCTGCCGTCAGGAGCGACAAGCAGAGGGAAGTGACAATAAGCCGGGGCCGGGAAGCCCAACTGACGGAGTAAAAAGCTCTGCTCGTGTGATGCCGACATGAGGTCACGGGCGCGCACTACCTCTGTCACACCCATTAGGGCATCGTCAACCACGACAGCCAATTGGTATGCGAAATTACCGTCGCCACGACGAAGAATAAAATCGCCACGGTCTGAGGACAAGACCGCCCTCTGCTCACCATAATGACCATCAATGAAGACACTGACCTCATCGGGGAGAAGCAACCTCCAAGCCGGTTTGCGGGTCTGACGCAAAAGAGCCTTTTCGTCCTCCGAGAGACGGAGACAAGTGCGGGCATAGATGGTATGGCCGTCTGACGCATGGGGTGCGGAGGCGGCAGTCAGGTCTTGTCGGCGGCAAAAGCACTCATAGGCGAGACCGGACTGACACAATTTGTCGAAAGCCTGAGCATACACAATATCCCTGAGGCTCTGATAATAAGGGCCATGTCCGCCATCTGAGACTGCACCTGCTCCCTCGTCCGCTATAAGACCGAGCCAAGCCAGATCATCAATAATCTGTTCAGAATACTCAGGGCGGCAACGTTGGCGATCAAGATCCTCAATCCGCAAAATCCATCGTCCTCCACGACTTTTGGCAGAGGCGAAGCTCATGAGGGCGGCGAAAATGTTGCCGAGGTGCATGCGCCCGCTGGGCGAGGGTGCGAACCGCCCAGTTGGACTAAGCATTGCGCTCGGTGCGAGTCTCGCCCTTGACCGTCAGTTTATTGGCCTCGAGCTCGACATTAATCTTACGATTACGCACAATATCCATTGCCAAATAGATGGCCTCGCGCATAGATGTCGGGTCGGCCTTGTCAAGCCCAGCGATGTCGTAGGCGGTTCCGTGGTCGGGCGACGTGCGGACGATTGGCAAACCAGCGGTGAAGTTGACGCCACTGGTAAAAGCGAGAGCCTTGAAAGGAGCGAGCCCCTGATCGTGGTACATGGCGAGAATGGCATCGAACTTGCCGAGAGAATCGCTGCCGAAAAGTCCGTCGGCGGGATAAGGGCCCATGGCGCAGATGCCCTCCTCTTGAGCCTTAGCAATGGCCGGCTCGATAACCTCCTGCTCCTCGCTACCGAGCAGACCATGGTCTCCCGAGTGGGGGTTAAGTCCGAGGACGGCGATGCGCGGGCCATCGATGTTGAAATCCTGTTTGAGAGACTTGTTGAGAATGCGGAGCTTGCTGAGAATACGGTCCTTGGTGATATACTCTGCAACTTTGCAAATAGGCACATGGCCAGCAACTACACCCACGCGAAGCTTGCCAGCGACGAGGAGCATTAGCGCAGGAGCTTGCGCCGCCTGCTCAAGATACTCAGTGTGGCCGGGGAAATGGAAATTCTCGCTTTGAATATTCTTCTTATTGATGGGGGCAGTGACCACAGCGTCGATGAGGCCGTCACTAAGGTCGCGGACAGCGGACTCAAGAGCGGCGAAAGCGGCCGCCCCTGCGGCCTCGGACGACTTGCCGAGCTCAACCTTTATGTTGTCATCGCCGCAAGTGAGGATATTAATGCGCTTGGGGTGAGCCTCATCAGGGGTATTGATGTTATTGAGACTGAACCCGGCCACGTTGAGGGCTTTGCGGTGATAGGCCGCAGCCTTTGGCGAGCCGTAGATTATGGGAGTAAGGTCATCAATAATCTCCATGTCTTGCAAGGCCTTCATGATGACTTCGTAGCCAATGCCATTGACGTCGCCTTGCGTTATGCCTATTTTCATATAATTATATGTATGTCTTAGTTTAGTGCGTGTGGAAAGATTGTGGTGGATTAGAAAGAGAGAGTGTACATGATGGCCTCGAGCTGCCTTATGTGGTTCCTCTTCATCTCACGTCGTGGGAAGTAGACATAGCCGTCCGTCACAAGGACGCGGTCGTGCTCCTGGTCAAGCACAGCCCTCATAATGAACGGGCCGCCCATTGCCGCGCCATCCATGCGCCAAAGTCCGCGAAGCTCAGCCACGTCATGCCCTGCCTGCATCTTCTCACCATATTTGTAGACAAGTTCATCGAGCCCGTAGCGGGTCTCAGTGCACATCCGGGAGTTGTGCGGTCCGATGATATTCGCCTTCAGAATGGTGTCGCGGTGAGCGACAAGGGCCTCCTTGGTCATGCTCTCGGGGCCTGTGTAGGGATAGGAATAGACAATGAGGCCGTCGGAGTACTCCTCCGTGTCGCTCATATACCAGGAGACCTCTGTTTTTCGAGCCGGCTTACACTTCTCGAACATATTGGGGATGACAAGATTGACCCCCCAAGTCTGCTTTACATCATTGATATTAGCTCCGCTCTTGATGCGACCGTAGTACTTGATAAGCCTGTCGCGCTCAGCCTTGGCGAAGAAACTGACAATCTTATTCTGGTTGCGGACTATGACATCAGCAGCATTAAGGCTTGCGGAGGCATCAATCTTGACGACGGCCTGCTGGCGCGCCCATGAGTCCTTATAGAACGCAATGGTATCGGCAGAGACAGTGTCGGCGATCTCCACAATGACAATATTTCGCAGCTTGTGCATATTGACATCGGAGTTAAACATTTGCGGAGTGACGGCACTCATCTCAAAAATGGGCTCATCAGTTGGCAGGCCAAGGTATTGCTGGTGCAGGACTGCACGCAAAGAACCTCCGACAGTGTCATTAAGGTCAGGTCGCGAAAGGACTGCGAGAACCTCGCCGGCACGGCCGGTTATGTCTGGTTTAAAAGCCTTCTTGGCATCATTGCCAGAGCAAGAGACTAAGGTCATGGCAGCCAATGACGCCATAGCCGCGATGGCCATGTATATTCTATTTTTCATGACTCCTGTATCTTTTTAATTTATTAGACAAAAAGAGAAAAGAGACTAACAATCAAAGCAAAGAGGTCAAGTAACCTCGTCAACCACAAAGAAATAGGGAGAGACCTCGCGTTCGTAGAAAATAGTCAGCCTCTGCCCTATCTTGATATCCTTAGACTCCATGCCGTTCCACGCCATTATGTTGGCCGCCGTTGTCTGGTATTGCATGGCAATCTTGTGGAGGTACTCACCTTTCTCGACCACGTGGACGAGTGTGTCCGTCACGATTTGCGGAGTGCCGAAAAAGCCGGTCAGGTCGGGTGCGACATCAGGTCGGAGCATACGCTCACTCCTCAAATAGCGCGGGATGTTGCTGCGAGGCAGCGTAAGCCTCTTGGGAGTTCCGTCGTAGGCAATGAAATCCTTGATGTATTGCGGATTGAGTTGCTGCAAGGCATCCCTTTTGACTCCGGAGGCACGACTTATCTGGTCGAAAGAGAGGTTCATATTGACATAGACCGTGTCCACGTCATCAAGGGTATAGGCGGGCTTGGCGGGTCGGACATTATGCTGAGCGTAGTAGTTCATGACATAATTGACCGCAATGAAAGCCGGCACATAAGACCGCATCTCGGGCGTCAGATATGGCGAGAGCTCCCAGAAAGTCTTCTTTGTGCCGCCCGCCCGTTCTTGAGCCTTTTGCACCTGACCGAGTCCGCCATTATAGGCGGCGAGGGCCAATTGCCAGTCACCAAGATTCTTATATAGGTATTGCAGGTAACGGCAAGCGGCATCTGTGCTTTTGCGGACATCACACCTCTCGTCCTCATAACTCGTCACCTTGAGATTCATCATGACGCCGGCGTGATAGAGGAATTGCCATAGCCCCATCGCACCGCTCTTACTCTTGGCCTTTGGGTCGAGTGCGCTCTCAATGACCGCTAAATACTTAAGTTCCTGAGGCAGATTGTATTTGCTCAGGTATTCCTCGAAGATGGGGAAATATAGTTCGGCGCGTCCCAAGATGTTGGCCAAATGATCCCTTCGGCGCTCAAGATAGACATCAATGTAGGCACGGACCTGCGTGTTATACTCGAGCGTGATGGGGGACAGGTCATTCAGATGCTCCATTCGCCGGGCATAGATGTAATCGGGCACTTGCGGGTTAGTGCCTGCGCCTTGGGCGGAAGCGGCAGGGCACAGGGCAATGGAGAAGACAGCGATAAGCGCAGAGAGCAACGGCCAACGACCGGTTCCCCAACAAGTCGCATGATAGCGACGCACGCCACCGCAGAATTTACCAGCCATTATCTTAACTGACCGCTAAAAAAGGACGCCAATGAAAACCTGATTTCTATTGGCCAAGGAAGTGACGCACGACATCCGCTCCATTGGCATAGACAACCAGAAGAAGGATAAGAACCATGCCTATGGTCTGTGCGACCTCAAGGACACGGTCTGACGCCTTGTAACCCGTTATCATCTCAACAATAACGAAAAGGAGGTGACCTCCGTCAAGGCCTGGTATCGGAAGCAGATTCATGACACCGAGGATGATGGCGAGGAAAGCCGTGTTGAACCAGAAAGATTGCCAGTTCCACGTCGGGGCGAACATCTTGGCGATGGTGCCGAAACCGCCGACTTTAGTCGCGCCCTCCTTGGTGAACAGCATAGGGATTTGACGGCAGTAGTTGACAAGGAGGTCCCAGCCCTTGACGACACCAGCGGGAAGAGCCTCAAAAAAGCCGTAGGTCACAGTCTTTGTGGAGAGCCAGCGTGACGGGTCGCAATTGTAGAAACCGATTTTGCCATCGGCCCCGACAGAGACAGAGAGCGTGTCCACACCACCAGCGGCATGAGCCACGACCATGGGGACGTCGGTTCCCTTCAGACTGTCGAGTTCCGATGCCAGCTCGTAAAATGACGGATTTTGAACCCTGCCTACGCTAATGACAGAGTCACCACGCGTCAAGCCGCACTTCTCCGCGGGATAGCCGGGCATGACAGAGTCGACTACCACAGGCACACGGAACGCGAAAAGAGCCTGGTTATCCTTACCGCTGAGAATACTACGGAAGAACTCGTGGGGGAGTTGGATAGTCATGGGCTGTCCACCGCGTATGATATCGACAGTGCAGGAGTCGTCAAAAATGATGGCATTGGCCACGTCCTTATATTTTTCGGCCTTAACACCATTGACGCCAACCACGACATCTCCGTTTTGGAATCCGACGCTCAGCATCGGCTCGCTGAAATCGAAGCCGTTGCGCCCTTCAGACATGGGCAGATAAGTGTCGCCGTAAGAGAAGGCCATGATCCAGAAAATGATCGGGGCCGTGAGGAAATTGACGATGACACCGCCAGCCATGACAAAAGCGCGCTGCCAAGCCGGCTTAGCACGGAACTCCCACTCCTGCACAGGGCGTGCGAGTTGCTCCGTATCCATCGACTCATCGACCATGCCGGCAATCTTGACATAACCGCCGAGAGGCACCCAACCTATGCCATACTCCGTGTCGCCCTTCTTGAAAGAGAACAGCGAGAACCAGGGATCAAAGAAGAGATAAAACTTCTCAACCTTGATTTTAAACAGCTTCGCAAAGAAAAAATGGCCGCCCTCATGCGTCACGACCAATATAGACAGGCTGAGCAGGAGCTGCAGCACAATGATTAAAGTTTCCATCTGATTTGTTAGAGTCTGAACGTCAGGCGATGAGGGAAGTGGATTCTTAATCCAATCCGCCCTGCCCGCACATGAGTGCGAAGTTAAACAAAATCCTTGAAATTTCGTTTAAGGCCATGGGTGAGCGAGGTGTGGAGACCGACGTAGAGCAGCCGTAAACAATAATTAATTTCGGGACACGGCTTCAAATTGCGCATCTTGTTTAATTTCGCGGGTCGCTCAAAAACACAGCCCACAAGAAACATCCCAGAACGTCACAACCTTATGCACGCCAAAGACAGTCGCAACTCATGGATACGCACGCTGCTCACCTGCGTGCTGTTCACGCTCGCCCTTTCACAGGCAGTGGCGCAGCGCCCATTCGCCTTTATGCACGTGGGCATAGACGCGGGACTGTCTCACGAGCGCGTCAACAACATAATAAAGGGTTCGAGGGGCTTTCTTTGGGTGTCCACCATGTGGGGGTTGGACACATATGACGGCTACACGATATCGAGCGTAGCGCCGCCAGACACGTTGCTCAACGACGGCGAACTACTTGGAGCGCAGGAGTTTGGGGGAGACACGATGATAGTCCGCAGCACGCAGGGCTACATCTTGTTCATCAGGAGCAAAATGACATTCACCCCCGCCGACAACTTTCTCCGCTCAAATGGAGCCGAGGGGAAGCCTGACGAGGTTTGGGTTGACGGACAGAGGAACCTGTGGATGGTGGAAGACGGTGACGTGATCTACTCACCCAAGGGGGCGTCGCGACCCATGCGAATCCACTTGCCAGACGGGGCCGAAGTGTCCAGCGTATGCGGGTCGCGCTATGGCATCGTGGTTTTGTTGCGGGACGGCCGCTTGCTACGCTGTTTCCCGCCAGCCGAGGGGCACAAGCCCACACCTCAATTTTTCTCGACACCATTGGCGTCCGGGGCGCGAGTCATGCGCACAGACATAGAGGGCGACTTGTGGGTCATCACATCAAAAGGGGACTCATTGTGGCACAAGCCCATGGCTCGGCGCGAGTGGGAGTTGATAAACAATCTCAAGGGATGCGGAGGCAACATGCCTAAGGGTATGATTGACGTGTGCGTGGACACAAAGAAACGCATATGGATTGCGTCAGAGAGCAACGGGGCGACCGTGATAGACCCCGATGCCGGCAAAGCGTACAGACTCAGACGCGACATAACCGACATATACAGTCTGCGCAGCAACCAGTGCACATGTGTGGCCGCTTTTGACAACGGGTCGGTGGCGGTGGGATACACACATTCGGGCTTCTCCATATACAATCCCTCGGCATTCAAGTTCCTGCCAGTCGAAGTAGAGCCGACAGCGACCCGCGATCACATGACAGACGTTCGCAGCATCACCACCGACGGGCGAAAATACGCCTACGTGGGGACTAACGGCGGAGGACTCGTAAAAGTAAACATTGCGACCCGGGAGGCCTCCGTGCTGCCATTTCAAAACACAGACGTGATAGGCCATGTAGCCGCACTGCGCGACGGGTCAGTCTGGGCCTACGTCAACGGCAGGGGCTTCGCGCGCTACGGAGCGTCGTGCTGGTCCACGGCGGGAGAAAACGCCGTATGCTACTTTGGCGAGACGAAAGGAGCGCCCTCACCCCTTGGGCGATCTGAAATCCCAGGCACAGTGGCCACTACGCTTGGCGGATGCCTGTTCGCAGCGGCAGGCAGCGATATATTGGCCTTACCGAACGCCGCAGACCACAACCGGGTGTTGGAAGGCAGAGTGTCCGCGAACATAGGCGAGAATGTCGTAACCCTGCGCGCATCCAACGACTCGTCAGCCATGATTGCGCTGACACGGAACTCGTTTTACGCTTTGAGAGTACGGGGAGCCAAATTAGAGAAGGCAAGACTCGCAGACTATGATTTGAGGCATGACCGGCCGTCCGACATTTGCGTCGACGCCAAAGGCTACTATTGGGTGGCCACATCACAGGGCGTATTGCTCTTCAAGGGCAGAGGCGGCAATGCCGGCACGGAACTGATTGACAGGAAGATATTCCCACAACCACCAGTAGCGATAGCCCCGGGTGGGCGAGGCGGCATCGTGGTGGCGACACCTACCGAGCTGTATATGCTCCGCGCGTTGCCATCAGAAGGAGGTGACAGCATCAGAATAGTCACAGGTCACTACCGCACGGCAGGCAACCGATATAGCGGAGTAAACAGTCCACGAGCGGCTTGCAGGATGCCAGGCGGGAGCGTATGGATAGGCGCGGAGCTTGGCGTCAACGAATACATACCCGCCTCGGGGGGTGCCACGCAAACTATATCGGTTGAGTTCAGCCATCTGGTCCACAAGGGCAAATTCATGCTGCCAGGGCAGGTGGTTGACGGCGTAGTCGCAGTAGAGAGGCCTCTGCCAGTCAACAGACACGTCACACTGCCCATCTCAGAATCCTCCTTTTCTGTGACCTTTGCGGCCATCAACGCCCCCGCCCCATTCTCCATGTCCTACTCGTGCGAAGTGATTGGGTTGGGCCAGCCCCCCGTCATCAAGAGCGAGCCAAGATTCGCCCTTCACGACCTCACCCCGGGGCATTACACGCTGCGCGTCATAGCGATAGACCCCGATGGGCTCAAAAGCGCGCCTGCGGACTTAGAGATTGACGTAGTGCAGCCATGGTACGCAAAGACGTTGACAATCGCCACGGTGACAGTGCTTGTCGTCATTGTCATAATAATCATAACATTCAAGGGCGGCACGAAGCGGGGCAAACGGAAGGGGCAGCAAGCATCCGCATACACGATTGCAGATATTGACACGAAAGCGGCGATAAAGCAGAACACCGCCCAAAACGGCGAGATGACCTCCATCGTGCTGCACACCGTTGCGGCCAACGTGGCGACCTCCATCGGAGTCCTGTCCGACGACCTTCGCTCAGTGTCACAGACCGCAGGAATATCTATAGCGGACTCGCTCACGATACGCAATTTGGCGGACAGGCTCAACACGGCAAACCTTGCCTTGGCATCCGTGGCAGAGCAGATAGGCGGAGGCGCAGACCAAACGGGCTCTCAATTTGGCGGCATGGGCCGACATGACCTTGTGGCCTCGGTTCGCGCCATAGTCAAACAAGTTTCCTCGGTCACTCACACCCAGTCATCAGTAGGCTTCGCCACACCGCTCAGACATTGTGTTTTCGACTTTGACATCGAGGCCCTCCGCGCTCTGCTCGTTGACGTCATCGTCGAGGCGATAGTCTCGACCGCCGGACAGGGCTTCGTGCGCATAAAAGTAGAGAAAGGTAAATACGTGCCGGGCGCAGCCACCATCTTGGTCAGCATAGGTGGGACGCAGCCGGCATCGAGCATCTACTTCACGTCTGACTCAGAGAACTTGGCATTACCACCAAACATAGAGAATTGCGCAAAATCGTTGGGGGCGTCAATAGTCACCCGCAGCTTCGGGGACGGCATGACACACGTCCTCATAAACATCCCAACAAAGGAGGCGTAAGTTGGCACGGGGAAATATTCAGGTGAAAATTTGATAAAAAAACAGCAACTTAGTATATTTGCGCCCTGATTGTGTACCCAAGACCGGACTTATAGAAAGTCAGTCGGTCGGGATTGGCACGCTCGGGGACATCAAAACCTCTCCCTAACGTAACAAACAAAATTCAAAAATAGAGCTATTCTTTCAAAATGGCAGCACTACAAACCCTGAGGAATAAGGCAGCGGTATTCATCACCGCCCTTATCGCACTGGCGCTCCTCGCATTCATCCTCACCGACCTGCTCGGCAGCGGTAGCAGCATCTTCATAGACCGCGAGACCGTCGGCATCATTGACGGTCAGAAAATAAAGACATTAGAGTACCAGCAGAAGATTGAGAACGCTGAGACCATCTACAAGATGGAGAGCCAGTCGGCCTCAATCCCCGAGCAGCGCCAGAATGAGATTCGCGAGAATGTATGGCAGACAGAGATAGCTCACATCACATTCGGAAAGCTTTTTGAGGAGGCCGGCATCGAGGTAACCGATGCTGAGATTTTTGACATGGCAGCCGGCAACCACGTTGTTCCCCAGCTTCGCCAGATGTTCACCGACCCTCAGACCGGCATATTCAACCGCGAGCAGGCTATTAACTTCCTGACCGTCGGTCGTCAGCAGAGCCCTGACGTCGCCTTCTATTGGTCAGACCTCGAGGGCAAGCTTCGCTTCAACCGCTGCATCCAGAAATACGGCGCACTCTTAGCGAAGTCTGCTTATTGCAACAAGGCCCAGGTTGAGGTCGCCAAGGCAAAGCTCGCAAACAACTATGACGTCAACTTCGTCAACGTCCGCTACTCGCTCATTCCTGACAGCACCATCACCGTATCCGATGACGAGATTAAGGCTTACTATAAGAAAAACAAAGAACTCTACCGCGTCAACGATGGCCGTGACATTGAATACGTGTCATTCCCCATCCGCCCAACCGAGCTTGACAGGGAGGACACTCAGAAGGCTCTTGAGGCAATGAAGGCAGACTTCGCAGCCCCCGAGACCAACGCATTCGAGTATGCGCAGATGAACTCGGAGACTGATGTAGACAATCGCTACTACACAGCAGCAAAGATTAACAGCGCCCTCAAGAACTTCATTGAGACTGCGCAAGTAGGTGACGTATATGGTCCTTACCAGGAGGGTGAGACCTTCAAACTCTCACGCCTTGCCGACGTAACCATGCGTCCTGATTCAGTAAAAGCCCGCCACATCCTTATTCAGGACAGCAAAGAGTTGGCAGACAGCATCTTCAAGCTTGCCAAGAATGGTGGTGATTTTGCCGCGCTCGCACGTCAGTATAGCAAAGACCCGGGTTCAGCAATCAATGGTGGCGACCTTGACTGGTTCACAGATGGCGCCATGGTCCCCACTTTCAACGAGGCTTGCTTCACCGGCCACGCTGGCGACATCGTGATGGTCGAGAGCCCCTACGGCTATCACATCATCAACATTCAGGCACGTGGCGCAGAGGTCAAGAAATATCACGTTGCCACGATTGAGAAGACCGTTCAATACAGCTCACGCACCGAGCAGCAGGTTTACGCACAGGCTCAGGCATTGGCATCGAAGATTAAGGACGGCGCATCCTTCCAGGCTGTTGCCGACACCGGAAACGTTGTTAAGCGCGTAGGTCGCAACATCGAATCTAACGCCCAGTCGATCAACTCCATCGCACACGCACGCGAGCTTGTCAAGTGGGCCTATGATGCCAAGGAGGGAGACGTGTCACCACTCTTCCATTGCGATGACGAATTCGTTCTTGCAACATTGACCAAAGTACAGGAGCGTGGATACGCAGACGTAAAAGAGGTCTCACAGGGCATCGCCTCACACCTCCGCCTCGGCAAAAAAGCAGCAGAGGTCACAGCAGCCACCAAGGGCATGAGCCTTGCCCAGATTGCAGACAAATATGGCGTCAAGGTTGACTCAGCAAAGGCCGTAACCTTCAGCAGCAACAGTGTAGCCGGCGCAGGCATGGAGCCCGCGCTTGTCGGCAAGATTGTGTCAACCCCTGCTGGCGAGGTCTATTCAGCAGTAGAGGGCATCAATGGAGCATATGCCATTGAGGTTGTCTCAGCCAACCCGAGCGAGGCCGATGACGCAGCCGTCAAGAACGCCTACTCAGCCCGCATGCGCAGCATTCCCTACTATGTCCAAAACGTAGTCACCAACGTTGACATTGAGGACAACCGCATCAAATTCTATTGATTAGCGAAACCCGAGCCGATGGACAGAGTCAAGAGGCGAAGGTGAGCATATAAAAAGCCGTCGCGACCCATAAGGGTAGCGGCGGCTCTTGTGTTAATAGCCAAAACAGAAAGACGTGGCAATAGTCGAAACATACATATCGGATCCGCGTGTCATTGCGCTCCGCAATTTCATAGCCTCGGGCCAGAAAGGCTCTGTAATGACAGTCAAGTCGCTCGTGGCGTCAGCCCGCGCAGTGGCGGTGGCGGCCACAGGCGTATCTCGCAACGTGGTGGTATGTTCAGACCGAGACGACGCGCCATATCTGTATCATGACCTGTGCTGCCTGCTGGGCGAGCAGAGGGTATACTTCCTACCGTCGTCATTTCGCCACTCCCCCAAGGCAGACGGGTATGACGCGCAGAATGTACAGCTGCGAACCGAGGCGTTGGCCCACTTTGCGCAAGACGAGGATGTGACAATAGTGACCTACGCAGCCGCCATGGCTGAGAAAGTGCCAGCTTCACGTGACCTGAAGGCGGACTTTTTGACACTACACCGCGGGGATAAGCTAAGCCAATCTTTTCTGGTGGAGACGCTTAACGAATATGGGTTCACAAGAGCCGACTTCGTGTATGCGCCAGGGCAGTATTCCGTGCGCGGCAGCATAGTGGATCTCTTCTCATTCGCATCTGACGACCCGTCGCGAATAGACTTCTTTGGCGACGAGGTGGACTCGATACGCTCATTTGAGATTGACACTCAGCTATCCAAAGAGAAGATTGACAAAATCAACATAGTGCCTGACCTTGGCAAAGCCAGCAAGCCATCCGCCCTGACACCATTCACTCAATCCATAACGCCAGACACCGCATTGTGGTTCATGGACAGAGAGCGGTGCATGGACCTCCACAATGGCCAGTATAAGTCGGTAGTAGAGACCGAGCCGGACCATGATGGGGACAACAAGGTGACAATCGAATCATTTTGCACGGCGGAAGATTGGGAGAGGCAGATAAACTGCCCCGTTATCGACATACGCGACGGGAAAAAAGACGCGGACCTTGATTTCTGCATAACCCACCAGCCGCTGTTCAAGAAAAACTTCGACCTCTTAGAGGACGACATATACTACAAATCGGCAGACGGATATTTGGTATACATATTGTCTGACAACTCACGCCAGTTGCAGCGCCTGCGAACCATCCTAAGCGAGCGCAAGCGCAAACTGAAATACTCAGAGTTGCAGATGTCGCTTCACGCCGGGTTCATCGACAAAGAGAGCCGAGTCTGCTACTACACGGACCATCAGATATTTGAGCGGTACCAACGCTTCTCACTGCGCAATGACAACATGCGCCAACAGCAGCAGAGCATCACACTCCGCGAGTTGGCAGAATTGAAGCCCGGGGACTATGTGGTGCACATGGACCATGGAGTTGGCGTGTTTGGCGGCCTCGTCACCCAACATGTGGCCGGCAAGGCCTACGACGCCATCCGATTGACATATCAAGGGGGCGACACACTGTACGTCAACGTGCAGTCGATGCACAAGATTTCCAAGTACAGGGGCAAAGATGGCATCGCGCCAAAGATAAACAGGTTAGGCTCGGCTCATTGGGACAAGTTGAAAGAGAAGGCCAAGAGCCGCGTAAAAGACATTGCACGTGAGCTCATTGCACTCTACGCACAGCGAAAAGAGGAGCAGGGGTTCGCATTCTCAGCCGACTCGTACCTTCAGCAGGAGCTCGAGGCGTCTTTCCTCTATGAGGACACGCCCGACCAGTATAAGGCCAACAAGGCCATCAAGGCCGACATGGAGAAAGAGGCTCCGATGGACCGACTGGTCTGCGGCGATGTGGGATTTGGCAAGACGGAGTTGGCTGTTCGAGCCGCATTTAAAGCCGTGTGCGACAACAAGCAGGTTGCTGTCCTTGTCCCGACGACGGTGTTGGCGTTTCAGCACTACAACACATTCCGCTCACGGTTGGAGGGTTTGCCATGCAAAGTGGAGTACATATCGCGTCTGCGCAAACCATCTGAAGTGCGCGCCGTGCTGAAAAAATTAGAGGCTGGCGACGTGGACATCATCATTGGCACTCACAGATTGATTGGCAAAGATGTCAAATTCAAGGACCTCGGGCTGCTCATTGTGGACGAGGAGCAGCGGTTTGGCGTAAGCGTGAAAGAGAAATTGCGCCAACTGAAAGTCAACGTGGACACACTGACACTGTCCGCCACACCAATCCCCCGCACCCTCCAATTCTCACTGATGGGCGCTCGCGACCTGAGCGTATTGTCCACCCCACCCGCCAACCGTCAGCCCATTGTCACCGAGGTTCAGACCTTTAGCGAGGACGCCATGCGCGACGCCGTCAACTTTGAGGTGGCACGCGGTGGGCAGGTGTTCATCATAAACAACAGGATAGAGCATCTGCTGGAGCTGCAGAACGTGCTTCACCGCATGATGCCAGACGTACGCACAGTCGTAGCCCACGGACAGATGGAGGGCACGACACTGGAGCGGATAATGCTGGACTTCATCAACGGCGACTATGACGTGCTGTTGGCCACCACCATCATAGAGAGCGGATTGGACATACCGAACGCCAACACCATAATAATAAACAACGCCCACCTGTTTGGCCTGAGCGAATTGCACCAGCTGCGCGGACGTGTGGGACGAAGCAACAAAAAGGCATATTGCTATCTGTTCGCGCCGCCATTCTCCACATTGACACAAGACGCGCGCCGCCGCCTGCAAATCATAGAAGAGTTTGCGGACCTTGGCTCGGGCTTCAACATAGCCATGCAGGATTTGGACATACGAGGCGCGGGCGACGTGCTTGGCGCAGAGCAATCGGGCTTCATAACCGACATGGGCTACGAGACATATCAAAAAGTCTTGGCTGAAGCCATCATAGAGCTCAAGACCACCGAGTATAAAGACCTCTTCGCAAGCGACAACGTAGCCCAGAATGACTCCATCCCCCAGTTCGTCACCGACACACAGATAACGACAGACGACGAGGCTCTTCTGCCCGACTCATACATATCCTCAATTCCAGAGAGGATGCGCCTTTACAGGCAGCTTGACTCAATGAGCCGCGATGAGGAGATTGCCCAATTCGAGAGCGAGCTTGTGGACCGTTTCGGGGCATTGCCACAAGAGGCTGTCAACCTTCTCGATGTGGTAAAAATTCGCAACAGGGCCCAGCAGATTGGCGTGGAGCGCATTGTGGTCAAAGGCGGCGTGGCGACATTCAACTTCGTCACCAACCAGAACTCAGCGTTCTACCAGTCGCCTGTCTTCATGAACGTAATATCGTGGATACAGGGACACCCTCGCAAAGCCCAGCTGAAGCAATCTATTGACAAGCTCAGCATGGTCATTAAAGGTGTAAGCGGTCTTGACGAGTTGAGAAACCTGATTGACGAAATCATCTCAATGAAAGCGCCAGAATAGGCAGTCTGACACAGCCATTAAACCAATGTGAAACATTTGCACAATCAAAAAAGGCACTATATGCCCGATTTAAAAAAACTGATATACGCCCTCTGGTGCGCCATAGCGATTTGTATAGCTTCGACACATCCATGCCATGCGCAGATTGGAATTGACTCTGTGTGGTGGAGACATCACGAGTTGTCTGTTGGATTAGGGGGCGGATTTCATTGCCTGAACCCGGACATGAGTGGCGGGACTGTGGTTGTGGGGACACACGGGGGTGTGAGTTTCGCACTGCGGTACAGCTATCTGTTTTCACAGCATTGGGATGTGCGTACGGGGGTTGAAATGACATCATACACGTCAGACACAGAGACTAACGAATATAGGATTACAAAAGGCGCGGTTGACATAGACGGAGAGAAGTATGAGCACAGGATGACACTCGCCGCGGTAAAAGAGACTCAGAGGGCGATTGCCATAGATATCCCAGTGGGCATGGGGTTTAGAACAGCCATATCGGAGCATTGGCGGTTTAAAATGGGCGTGTCAGCACATATTTCTTTAGTGGCGAAAGACAGGTTTGAGACACAAGGCGGAACGATAACGACAAGAGGTTATTACGAACAATATGGTGGACTGCTGATAGACGGGGACATTCCCGAGGCGGGCTTCTACGTCATAGAGCCAAATTTCTCGGGTCGCATCAGACTGTGGAATCCCACATTTGGGCTTGGGGCGCAAATCGGCATGGAACGCAAGCTGACCGACAGGTTGAACTTGGGCATGACCATCTACGGCAAGTGCGCAATGACGGATGCAAAGGGAAAGACGAGATATGCCGAGCAATATGACCCTGACTGCAAAAGAGCGGACGGGTATGAGGCGCAATATCACAGTTCAGTCGCCACCACGAGCTGTTCAAGCGTCAAACCAAGGGCAGTTGGCTTCATGGTAAGCTTAGGCATGAACATGGGCAAGAAAAGGGCTTCACGCAGATTGAGGAATAGGTCAACTGAGGAAGTCAATTCGACTGAAGATAATCCATCAAATGAATTGACGGAGATAAGGTCAGTAAACGCGGAGACCATTAGATTATCGCAAGCAGAGTTGGCGGATTTAGACATAAAACGGCGTGACAGCATTGCGACAGGGCTTGAGCGCGACATACAAGACATGATAGACGAGGCAGGCGGCATACATTTTGACCTTGGCAGCGGCGGATTGGACACAGAATCGTCCGCCACAGTAAAACGCATTGCCGAATTGCTTAACGCCCACCCAGATTATAACATAGACGTGACAGGCCACACGTGCGACATGGGCACAAGGGAGGTCAATGAACGCATAGGCAGGGAGCGAGCAGAGACAGTAGCCCATAGCCTTGAAAAGAATGGCGTCTATGATGGTCGAATACACGTGTTCTCCATGGGAGCCGCCGAGCCTATTGCGCCAAACGACACGGAGGAGCATAGGAGTATGAACCGGCGGGTGAAGATTACTATCAGGAGATAGCTCCTTTTTATGGATAGGTTAGATTGACAACATCCCCCGATAGTCTGCACTGGGGTGGACTATCGGGGGATGTTTTTGTTGGTTTACAGGAGGTGGGTGATTATTCGGAGCGGGGGCAAACGGCACGGACAGAGAAACCACGGTAACGTTTATCGTAGTTGCCAGCAAGTAAACCGTTCAAGTAGAAGCCAAAGAACCCGGCTCGGGCAGAGTTCCAGAAGCAGAGTTCGGACGACCAGTAGAAACCGCCCCCCACCCAGTTAACGGACGAGTGCCACCGGAAGCCAGCAGCAGGCAGGAAGAGAACGGCATCCTCATAACAAGCCTTCTTGCTCTTGACGATATAGCCGCTATGACCAGACTCATTGTAATTGTCGGTCCACTTCCACTCACAATTGTCTTCATTGGAGAGCTCTGCGAAATCCGCCTGTGTGGGCATACGCCACTTGCCGCCCCAGTTGGCGGTGGCGGCATCGTCTGAAAACTCAAGAGTAGTCTTGCCATCACCAATGAAAGCCTTAGCGTAGTCATACCAGTCTGCGTCATATTGAGAGTCCTCCGCCTGATACTTGGTGATATGGGTCCCACTGCTCTCTCCGTCTTTCATCCAATAATATGTGCTCCAATCATACGAGAGATAATTACCATTTTCATCCTTCTTGGGGGAGACTTCGCCCCAAGCAAAATACTCACCATAGTCAGAGGGTTGGCAAGCTCCAATATTCCATGGAGCCCACTTGACAGAGAGGCCGAGGTCTATGGCTTCTGATTCTTTGGGCACACTTCCCCCCACTTTGTTCTGGCCTAAAGAGGTTACAGTGCATACGACAGATAGCGCAATGGCCAAAAGCGGCGCAG
>CAVKRQ010000030.1:16565-17959 GCA_963658925.1 bacterium | reverse complement strand
GATATTCCGGCTTTCTACTCCGACTGGTTTTTCCACAGGTTGGAGGTGGGCTACTCCGTCTGGGTGAACCCGTTCAACGGCGTCAGGTCCTACGTCTCGTTCATGAACACGCGGTTCATCGTCTTCTGGTCCAAGAACCCCCGACCTCTGCTTGCGCACATAGACAAACTGGGCGAGAGAGGCATTGGCTGTTACATCCAATTCACGCTTAACGACTACGAGAGAGAGGGACTGGAGAAAGGAGTGCCGCCACTTAACGAAAGGATAAGGACATTCAAGACATTAGTTGAGAGATTGGGGCGCGGACGCGTGGTTTGGCGTTTTGACCCGATGATCTTGACAGACAATATTTCAGTAGACAGACTAATAGAAAAGGTGCGAGGCATAGGTGATCAGCTTTCAGGCTATACCGACAAACTAGTTTTCAGCTTTGCGGACATAGCAGGATACAGGAGAGTGATGCGAAACCTTGAGAGGGGCGGGATTCGATATGCGGATTGGACAACAAGCCAGATGACAGAACTCGCCGGGCGTCTTTCGGCAATGAACAGCGAGCGCGGATGGGACTACCAGATTGCCACGTGCGCAGAAGGCATAGATTTGTCATCCTTTGGCATAGAGCACAACAGATGCATTGATGACGAGCTGATGATACGCCTCGCACACGAGGACAAAGAGCTGATGAGACACCTCTGCGCGGAGATTCGCCACCGATCGGACAGTTTGTTTGACATGATGCCGGCCGACGCCGTTTTAATCGACGAAGAGCATTACGCCATCAGGAAGAGAGTAGGCAAAGACAAAGGGCAGCGCACGTTTTGCGGATGCGTGGGCAGCAAAGACATCGGCCAATATGACACTTGTCCGCACATGTGCGAATATTGCTACGCAAACACGAGCAAAGAGTCCGCAATGGCTAATTACCAGAGACACAGGTCAGACCCTGACAAGGAGAGCATCATATAGGATTGGCATGGCAAACTTCTATATAAATGTGAGCAGCCGAGACATGAACATAAAAAAATCCCCGGGACTCTTCAAACATGTGAGTCCCGGGGATTTTTTATTGAACTTGCGCCTTATCTGTGGCGCTTGGAATAATCAGCTATTTCCGAGCAGAGACAGATATACGCTTGCCGTCGGAGTGCGCCTTAATCTCTGTCGCATACATGCACACGGCGTCAGCGTAGCCGCCTGCGAAATCACCTGAGTGGGTGACTGTCGCAGTATAGGAGACGCTGTGCCAACCCTCATAAAGATAATCGACAAAGAAGTCGGTCGTCTCGTCGGCAATCTGGAGGTAGTGGCAAGGTGTAGGGATGTCGGCATCAGCCCATCGCCAGAACCACCAGCCCCTGTAACCAGAGTGTTTGTCATCAGGCTCAACAGCCGAC
>CAVKRQ010000030.1:14688-16301 GCA_963658925.1 bacterium | reverse complement strand
GAGGCCTCCGTCACCGAGCCATCGGTGGGTAATGCCACATGGAACTCGGGTCGCTCGACAGTGCAGGTGACGTTCTGGCCAGCAACATCAACCACATCGGTGTCTGCGCCTATGGCGGAGGAGCCGAGCAGGGCGAGCACGGCGCGGCTTGTGGACTGGGCATCGGGCCAAGCCTCACCACGTTTCATGAGGACCAGGTGATTGACGATTCGCTGAAGATTCTCACTCTCGGGATTAAGTCTTTGGAGGGTGAAAATGAGCATGGCCTGAGCCTCCACCTGCTCACGGCGGTGGAATGCGCCAACCTCAGGAATATACGCCGTGCCGTCCTTGGTCTGCACAAGATTTTCCTCCAAGCTATTGACAATCACCATGGCTGTCTTGCTTTCCCCTGCTTGCATCAGAATGGTGGCGGCCGTCACGCGGTCGCACATGACGGGATAACGCCAATTTTCTTTGAGGGCCTCCACAAGTTTGGAAGACGTGTCGTCCAACCGCGCATCCATCAGCACACGGGCGAGCAAGGCGTCGAGGGCAAATGTCGGGAGCCGCAATGTCCTGCCATGCTTCTCCTTACTTTCACTTAATTCTCGCCGCTTTTTCTCATACTCGGCCAATTGCTCGGCAAGGATGGCATCAATGCGGGGACGAGCCTTTGAAAGAATCTTGCTAACAGTGCTCATGTCATCTTGATTTACGAGACCAAGACGAATCATCTCGCAGAGTGTGGTCGTCACGCTGACGGTCATCCAGTCAGACCCCTTCATGCCACTGAACCATGGAAAAGAGCCGTCAGAGAGCTGGATGTTTTGCAGTTTGCGCAGATTGTCTCGCCTTGTGGCATTAGCATAGTTGCCACTCATGAGGCGAACAACCTCCTTGTCATGCTGAGCGAGTCGGCGCGCCATGAGATACCACGGGTTGTGGTCAGCGTCATCAATGGTGGCGAGGCTGCCCTCGTTTTTCTTCAGATAGTCCACAGCCCTCTTCACATCGTCCTTTTGCTTAAGGAGCGACGCTATGGCCGCACTCTCATAGCGCCCGAGGTAAGCGTCTGTGCACGGATCCCAACTATTGTCAAGGCTCGGCAGCGCACGGAGCACCTCGATGAAAGCATTGCTGGTGTAGTCGAAAGAGAGAAGCTTAGTGCGACCTTCGGTGAATGGATTGACAATCTTATGATTACCTTTCCCTGTCAGAGCAAAAGAGTGGCTCTCCTCGACCTCGATATTCGCTTTGGCCACGGGGACTGATATGCGCTCACCATCCTTGTCGCCGGTCAAACCCTCTTGAGACATTGCAGCGCCAGACACCTCGACAGCGAGAGACCCCACTTCCTCGGGCACGACAAAGAGCCACTGCGCCGAGCCGGACATAGCGCCGTTGAAGTCAACACTTTGCGAAGGCTGTAAATACAGGACCCGACCACTCTCAGCATCTGAAATTTTGAGCGACACTTCCGCAGCCGTTATTGTCGAGTCGGCGGCTGTGATGTCAATGGGGATTGTTATCGTGTCGCCCTCCGTCACAAACCGCGGGAGTCCCAACCTGACGTTGAGTGGCTTTCGGACAGCAAGCGCGGCCGTGGCATAAGCGTAGCGCATCTGCTTGTC
>CAVKRQ010000030.1:0-14440 GCA_963658925.1 bacterium | reverse complement strand
TTAAGCTTTTGTTCAAACGACGCGGAGACGCACCCAAGCCAGCAATCCGCATTCCATTCACAGCCGAGTAGTAGAACCCGCCGAAATCAACACCGGTGAAAGTAAACGAACCGAATATGTCAGATAAGACATCACTGTCAACTTGACAACCATCGTCAAACCGTAAATAGGAGAAACGTCCTTTGGTTTTTGGTGAGACGGAGAAAACGTCGAGCCTATTGGCGACAGGCAGACGGGAAAAGCCGCACCGCCATGCATTATCCACATACTTGTCTAACCTGCTGTCATACATTGATGCGGCAATGGTAGACTCGTCACCGCCTGTGCAACGGAGCTTCCATTGCTCCTTGGCACCTGGGCGTGAGTAGTCTCGGAAAGTGGAGAGTGAGAGCTTAATCTCCCTGTCTACCTTCTTGACCATGACCTCTCTCGTTTGGACGTACGACTGTCCTTCTTTTGTGGTGAAGACGCCAATGGCAAAAGTCTCGCCATCAACGGCATCGTCAGGCACGGGACATGATATGCTGGTCACGCTGCGCGACATGTCGATATGCTTGCGCAAGACGACTTTATCGCGATAAGAGACGACTACGGTGACATGCGCGCTGTCAAGCCCTGTGCCGACTCGGAATTGAAGGTCCTTGCCACATTCAGCGAAGTCGGGGCGCAAGATAGAGAGGTAATCCAACCCCTCTTGTCTTCCATCTGAAGCCATTGCCACAAAATCGGACTCACCGCGCAACTCAGTGCTGTCAAGAGCCACGGCTGTGGCCTGTATGTTATATCTGCGCGCCGGGAGATTGAGGCTCGCAAGGTCCAAGCTTCTCTCGCCACACACATCATAGTCCGCCTCGAAGACTGGCGACGCCGCTTTCCGCGGATTGTTGCCGTAGAAATCAGACGTTCCAAAGGCCACACTGCACTTGTTGCCAATCACCGTGTCCATCGGGTTGGCAAACAGGACGGGACGGAGTGTCACGGGTTCGTAGGGCGTGACGGAGAGATGGATTTTGGCGGCATAGGGGCAACCATTGCTATTGAGGGACTTGAGCGTTAATTGCGGACCACTGGCGGCATCCACTAAATCCTGTTTGACGCTCAAGCCTATGCTATATCCGGCGGGCGTCACACTAAGTCTCGTATTTCCGTCTGCCGTCTCTCCTTTCGAGTCTGTTACTTTCGCGTCAATGTCATAATATCCATCCTCCGCGTTGAAAGAGAACGAGAATACGCCATTGGCGTCGGTCATGGTCTCGCCGGCCACCTTACGCTTTCCTCCCAAGTGCAGCACCTCATATGCCACAGCGGCATTGGCGACGGGCAGGCCTGCGGCTGACACGCATTTGCCAGATACGACGGCCTCCGAGCCGGGCAGAACGACATCAGAGAACTCATCAAACGACACAGTGTTGTCCGTGCGCTTGAAATCCTCTATCGAGATATAGGCTTGCCTATAAGCACCATTGCACTCGCACATGATGTAGCCACTGCCCTTCATTGCGTCATCGGGAACATTGAGTTCTCCGCTCGCCGTGCCGAACTCGTCAAGCTTGAGCTTTTTTGTGGAAAGTTTTTTACCATTCGCTCCGAAGAGGCTCACCTTACATTCGCCACCTCTGGAAGAGGGAGCCGTGCGGTCAATGTACCTCTCGTAGGAATATATCTTGAAGAGGACCTTTTGCCCTGGGCGATATATGTTTCGGTCTGTTATGATCTGGACATCAGACTTATGCCTCGGCTGCTTCCCGCAACTATACCTCGGGAAAGAGGAGACGAAGCTGTCATCACCTCGCACTATGCTTATATCCCCACTGATATAAGAGATGTCGAGCCAGCCATCCTTGTCATGCCTGACACGCCCATTGACAAGCGCGTCTGTGACAGGCACACCAGTCTCAAAATCCGAGATAATAGCGTTAGACGAATTGCCTGTCCTTACAACTGTTGGAGACAAGGCTGAGCAACATAGCGTGGTGACAGCCAAAGGATTGTCTTCATTCCGGGCTAAAGCAGAAACCTCGTAATATCCACAATCGAGCCCATCCAACTCTATATAGGCAGAGGACATATAGAGCCGGTTGCAGGTCTTGGGCAGCGAGACCTCTTTCAGAATATCCTTAGACGGTCCATTTGAGGTCTTGTCAATGTTGTGAATGCGAATGGTCACCTTGTCAATGTTGCGGTAGGAGAGACAAATGGGCACATATCTGCCCCTCATGACCTGTCTCGGAGCCATTATACGCATTGACGTGTCCTCGACTTCCTTAATCTGCTCGCTGCAAATATCCCTTACCGCCTCACACACGCTTGACTTTAGGACGGACTCATAAAGTGATAGGGCTTCTTCGATTTTAGCCTCAGACTCATCTATATGCTCCACACCCCGCATCTCAGCAGAATGAAGAAGATCGGACGCCTTTGCGACCTTTATCAAAGCCGCGCTCAAATCGTCTTGGGCGCTCATAGCATATAAATCAGCGCGTAACCGGTCACCATCAATCGCCGAAGATCTGCTTGCCAAAAGAACTCGCAAAGCTTGAGCTAATACGAGGGATTGGCGGTCGCCGGCACTGACTGCGGCCGCCGTCATGCGGCGCAGGACCTCAACGCCCAATGGCATCTCGATTGTCGACGAGGCGAAATCTTTGGGCGAGGAGGAAAACGCCTCCACTTGCCGGGCGTTGGTCAGCTCCCTTACGTCATAGTCGTTCTTAACAACAATTGTCAAGCCTATGTAATCAAGCAGATTGAGGTCACCAACCTCAGTATCGTCAGTGACATCCTTGGCTTTAAACCTACGCAACTCAGAAGGTGACTCGATGGCCGCAAAAGCGTCAGCCGTATCCTCTTGCTCGGAATAAATGGTCAGGCTGAGCATCTGGCGCAACGGTGTCCAGGCTTCTTCACGAGCCTTGCGCAATTCATCCGCCACAGTCGTCTCGCGCATTCTCCGACGTGCGTTCAAACTAATCTCCTTGGTTATGAGATCAAACATCCACCGCGTGTCCTTCACCTTCGCAGCCCTACCCTTCGCCTCTGCGATGAGAGGCTCGGCAGACAGAGGCAAATCACTATCAACAAGAGAGTCGATAGAGGTCCTTAACTCTTCATCCGTCATATACTTTACTGATTTGGTTTGCGCCCAGCCGGTCAAAACGAGCAAACTGGTTAGCGACAATAATAACAGCGCGACTGAACTCTTCTTAAGATATTTCATACGATATATATGATAACGTGGAATGTTGCCTTATTGTTGGATATCTGCGGTATTTTATTTGCAATATGCGTGCCAATCGCGGACAAAGGGCAATTGGCAGACAGGAATTAGCGGAGGCGGCAACGAAGGCGGGAGGCGATGGTAAACCTCACAAATTGCCGGACAATGAAATTTTTGACGTGCGATTTTTCTTAAAACGGGAGCGGAAGGGGCTGCGCATGGATGCGCCAAACAAAGGGGATGGACGTCAGCGACTCTCGCGGACATCAATCTCGCCACCAGGATGCTTAATCTCGTAGAAGCTCATGCGGTCGTCACTCTCAAAGCCGCGACCTGTTATGACCTGACCTTTGGTGGTGATCTTCACAAACTTTTCCGAATAGATTCGCCTCTCCTTTGTGTCCCAGAACATCTGCTCTGTGTTCAGGATGTCACCTTTCTCTGTTTGGGCCTCGACATCATTATTCAACTCCCAGAGATTGCGGGCCTTGAAATATCGCGCCTTGTTACATCTGATTCGGCTCTTGACGTTGACACCCGACGCGTCATACATCTTGAAGTTAAGGCCGCCAGGGAAGTCAATATACGGCTCCTCGACATTATCATATTGTTTCAGCTCCGGCGTCTTGAACTCATATTTATAGACACCCGAGTCGGTCACAAAAGTATGGAGGTCGTAGGCCGCCAAGCTTGCGCTCTCCATCTGCTGCTCCACCACCTTGAGCTCGTTGTCATCATTCTTGATGCACGATGAGAGGGGGAGCGATAAAAACGCAATGGCAAGCAGCGCACTTGCGCTGCCTGCCATTGCCTTATGGTTATGAGACAATACTGCCATCTATATGTCAGAATTACACATTTCCAAGTGATTACTTGGCACGTGCGCGTACGGTAGTGTTCTCATTGATGAAGCCACCCACATGATGAGCGGAGCCGTCCTTGATGCCCTCAAAGAAGAGGTCCTCCTTAGAGGGGAAGTACTGGCTGTACTGGCGGATGAGGTCGTTAGCCTCCTTGACGATGTTCTCGCTCTGGTCAACGGCCTTAGCCTTCTGGAGCTTATCGACGGCTACCCAATAGCCAGCCTTCTTCTCGTAGTCCTTCTCGCCGATGTTGCGGCAACCGGTGGCATAGACCTTAGCCAAGAGGATGTAGGCCGCGCCGTAGTCGCTGCGGAGGTTGATGGCGTTGTAGCAAGCCTGCTTAGCAGCTGCGAGGTTGTTGCCAGAGAAGTTGACGAGAGCGAACTCGTAGTAGTACTTGCTCTTGGTGTTGTCGTCAGTCTCCAGCATAATGGCCTCCTCGTAGTACTTGAGAGCCTCGTCGACCTTGCCCTGCTTGAGGTACATCTTGGCGATGCCGCGGGCGGAAGAGGCAGCGGGCTTAATCTTGTGGAGGGCCTCGGAGGTAGCGTAAAAGAGGTCGCTCTCGGTGCAGTCGCCATTGCCGAGGAGCTTGTTGACACGGGTCAGCCAAGCCTCATCAGTCTGGTTGGCTGCGAGCTGGGGACCAAAGATTTTCTCGAGGGTTGCGCAGTCAGCGGCACCGCTCTGTGCGAAAATCTGCTCGATGTTAGACTTGGAAGTCTCGCATGCGGGCTTAACCTTCTCAGAGGCAGCGGCCTCTACCTTGGGCATAAGATCGCAGCAGTAGAGATAAGCGTCAACGACAGCCTCGGCGGTAATCTCGCCATCCTTGAACTGGAGGACGGACTGCTGCATATAGGTCTGGAGGAACGCGGGCTGGATGGTGCCGGGATCACCAGCCATGGCGGTCTTGAGGAGACCGACAGCCTCGGTGCGGACAGCCTTGTCGCCATCCTTGTAGTTGAGCATGTCGAGGGCCTTCATGCCACCGAGGTAAGAAGAGGGGTACTTCTTGTTGGTGCCGTAGTACTTTGCGCGCTGGTCGTAAATCTTGAGGATGTAGTCGTAGTATGTCTCCTTGTTTGCGGCATCCTTGACATAGAGATCCTTCATGATTTTGAGACCATCGGTGTAGAGGCCTACGCCCTTAGCGAGTGGGCACTGCTCAAAGATGATGGTCCAAGGGGTGTAAGCGTCCTTGTAGTTTTTCGCCTTGACTTGGTCGCCGTACTGAACGAGGTTCGAGATGCAGGTGACACTATCAGCGCCATGGCCGTATTTGGAGCCGTCCTCGACACCCTTCTGCGCGAAAGCGAGGGAGGGAGCCGCCATGAGGGCTGCCGCAGCCAAGATCTTAAAGTTGTCCATGTTTTTTATTGTTCGGTTTAATTCTCTTAGGTTAATTTTTTGTTACAAAGCGAGAGGTGGATACTTCTCGAATGACAGAAACGGGTCATTTGTACGATGTTACCTACCATCAGCAAAAACTTTGCCAACATTTCAGTAACCGAGGGGGCGAAACGCCATCGTTTGCCGAACTCCGTTATAAGTCAACACATTCGGGTCTTCGCCAAGGTGTCAAGATTTTCGTGGGCGAGGAAAGCCAGCCCCTCAAGCACCAGGTTCGGACGCGCAAATATGCCTATTTTTGAAGTTAAATCAAAATTTTTGTAATCCCCACCCGATAAAACTACTATCGAATTGGGACTTTTGCCCCTCATTTCACTTACAAACCGGTTGGCCTCGGCCCAAACTCCGTTCATTACGCCAGAGGCTATGGCCGATCGGGTGTCCTTGGCCACAGGCGAAGCCGGCATGTCACAAGGGGCGCACAATGGCAGTTTGGCGGTGAATGCGTGGAGCGCCTTGAAGCGCATGGCTATGCCGGGCGATATGGCGCCACCAATGAACCTCCCGTCGGCTGTGAGATAGTCATAGGTGATGGCCGTGCCCGCGTCGATTACGAGGGCGTCGCAAAGTCCGAAATTGGCCACCACGCCAGCTATGCCCGCCACGCGGTCGGAGCCAAGCGTGTGAGGCGTGGCGTAGTCAATGGCAAATGGGAGCCGCAGGTCGCCGCGGAGCAGACGAGAGGGCAGGCCACCAGCCACGAGGGCATCAACAAGGGCGTCCGCGCCCTCGGCCACACTGCTTATGAGGCAGCACGCCGCCCGAGCCTCATGCGCCACGCGCAAAGCCTCCGACGCTGTTTTCTCATGATCCGCCAAGACGACGTCTGACGTCAACACGCCACCTGAGGCGAGGGCGAGTTTCGATTTCGTGTTGCCCACGTCGATGATGAGCTCCACCATACTGTTTTTATGTTTTTTGTGGTGTTGGGAGGTTCTTATTCATGCACCTTTTTTCGCCATGGCAAAGATCGAGCGAGCTCGACTTTGCTCATATAGCTTAACGGAAAGGTTCATATCTCTATGCGCGCGCCTGTCAGAGGCAGACCTTAAGAGGCACACGGTCAAGCCGCGCCGGAATCTCAATGACGGGCGGCAGTTTTTCCACGCCGTCGGGCTTGACGCGCCAAATATCGCTGGCCTCGTCGCGGCTCATGACTGCCACTAAATACTTGTCCTTGAGGCTGTCGAAGGCTTTGAGTGCGATGTCGGGCCTGTTATTGTCGTGGCTGATGTGCGACAGGAAAATGGCGCGGAGTCCGGCAGGGGACAAGCGGCTGACAATGTCACAAGCCTCCTCGTTGGACAGGTGACCCTTGCCCGAGACGATGCGTTGCTTCAGATGCTCGGGATAACGGCCGGAGCGAAGCATTTCGAGGTTATAATTGCTCTCCAAAAAGATGAGTTGGCAGAGCGGCAGATGCGCGTCGAGGCCATCACAAGGAGCGCCGATGTCGGTGAACACGCCAATGTTGACCCCACCCACCTCGATGCGGAAGGAGCAAGGCTCGACGACGTCATGAGGCTTGGCGAAACTATGGATGGTGAAGTCGCCAAAGACGACAGGCTCGCCAATCTTGAAGAAGGTTGTGTGGTCGTTTGGCGAGCGGTATTTCTCCCTCATCCCCTCCCACGTTCCGCGCGTCATGAAAGCTTGCGCCCCGACCTGGCGGCAGAGGCCGGCAAGCCCGTAGACGTGGTCGGAATGCTCGTGCGAGATGAACACGCCCTTTATCTTCTTGAGGTCGATGTGGCGGGTCATGGCCCTGTTTTTCATCTTCCTGAAACTGATGCCAGCGTCCACCACCACAGCTTTGCCGCGGTACTCTATATAATAAATGTTTCCGTTACTGCCAGAGGCCAACGAACACACCGTTACATCTTCCACTGCTAAAAAATGCGTTTGTTCCGAAAAAGTACGCAAATTAGTAAACTTGCTCCACTTTTACAAGTTAACACGCTCAACAACCCCCTCGGCATAATACCACAGATAGGCCTCAATATTCTCAAACCCAGCCATTGAGAGCCATTCGAGATATTCAGCCACCTGCTGATGGTGCTTGCGGTTTCGCTTGCCGAACTTGTAGTCGACAAGCACAGTCCGGCCGTCCGCCATCCTCATGACGCGGTCCGGCCTCTTGCGGGCGAAGGGCAGAGGGGAGCCCGGTTTTGCGGGTCCGACCATTGAGGTCTCGGTCCAGACCTTTGCGACCTTGTCCGCCGTGAACCACTCAGCCACTTGGGGGGCCGACTCTATCTTGGCTCGCATCTCATTTTCGCGGGCCGCCGCCTCCGCCTCTCGCAAAGCGCCTTGGCTCACAGCCTGACGCACAGCGCGGTGCAGGTCGTCAAGAGTGACGACGCGCTCAAGGATTCCATGGTTGGTCAGGCCGGCGCTTATCATCTGCGCCCTGTTGTGGGAGGACGCGTCTACCGAGTCCTCGACATCGGCAATGATGCGGCTCTCGGCGTCGGCATTAATCTTAAGCCTGTCGGACGGGTCGCAGAGGCGCGGCTGTGAGACAACGAGTTGGCGCACCTCTGACAGAGCCGAGAGCGGATCTGATTTTTTGTCGGGCAGCGAGCCGTCTGAATAGACAAAGGCCTCAAGGGAATGCTCACCGCCAGACGAAGGCTCACCCTCGTCATCCACCTGTATCTCTGATTTGGAGACACGGCTGTCGCAGCCCACCATGTCCTCAAGCACGCGGCAGAGGTATTTGCCGAGCTTGCCGGTTCCCTCCGCCTCATTGTCTTTCTTGCCGTCGCTCTTGGGCTTCTCATATACGCCCCACGCGTAGAGAACCTCCTTGGGGCGGGTGAACGCCACATACGCCATGTTCAAGTTGTCAGCAAAGACTTGCTCCCGCTCGGCCTTATAATCGGCGTGGAAATCGCTCTGCGACAGGCTCTCATTAAAAGTCAGTGGTATCCGTCCGCCATCCCATTCGGGGATGCCGAGACAATCGGTTGAGCACCATATGGTGTTCTTGCCGCGGTGCGTCTCCATGTCCCATGCCGCGTCAGGGAGAATGACCACCTTGAACTCCAAGCCCTTTGACTTGTGGATGGTCATAATCTTTACAGCCGGGCGGCTGGAAGTGGAGAAGACAGTCCACTTGTCGCGGTTGTCCTCAATATTTTTCACGAAACGGCTGAGGTCCGACCCATCCTCATTGACAGCGTCCATGGCCAACTGGCGGAAAGCGTCGAGGAAAGGGGCGTCCTCATCTTTCAACCGCTGCGGGAGACGGTTGACCACGGCTGCTATAATCTCAAGGATGCCGAGTCCGCGCAGGCTGTCAATGTCACGCCCCAGGGCGTCACCCCGCGAGACGAACTCGGCGCCAAGCGTCTGCTCGTCAACGCCAAGAAGGACGCGGAGCGCGGCAAAAAGGTAATTGCGCTCGCCCGAGACGAGATAGTTCATGACATTGGCTACACACTCGGTTGCATCAGAATTCATCACAAAGAGCGAATCGTCCGACATGACCGGGATCGGCTCACCGTTCCAAGTCTCACAGCCTAAGCGGTCAATGACATCCTTGCCGGTCGTCTGCTTTCGGACTAATATGCAGATGTCTGAATACGAATAGCCGTTGTCAAGAGCCTCTTTCACCGCTCGCACATAGGCATTGCCGATATAGGCCTGCGCGGCGTCGGCGTCTGAATGCGCAACTGAGAACACTGTCAGGTTGACATAGCCGCCATCACCTTTCTTGGGGACCTGCGCGGCATCGGCGAACATAACCTCAAGCACTCCCCTCTCGCCATCGGGCAGAGACATAGCCCCACTGTAAAGGGCCTTGTCCATGACAGCGGGGAGGCTGCAGAAAAGCATATTGTTGAAATTGACAATCTGCGCCTGACTGCGGTAATTCTCCGTCAGTCGCAGCAAGGCCGCACGGCTGCCAAAATCGTCGGAGACGCGCTTGCCGAGCAGCTGCCAGTCGCCGCCACGGAAACGATAGATGCTCTGCTTGACATCACCCACAAGCAGACAGTCATGGTTTTCTGCCAGACTCTCATCCAAGAGGGGGCGGAAATTGCCATATTGCACCTCACTCGTGTCCTGGAACTCATCAATCATGATGGTGTCATAGCGACCGCCAATCTTCTCGTAGACAAACGGCACCGGGCAGTCGTCGATGAGGTCGGAGAGCAGACGCGCCGAGCCGCTCATATGCATCTTGTTATCCCGCTCCTCAATCTCGCCGATAAAACGGCCAAGGCGGCCAATGACGCCGAGCGAGCTGACATTCGCCAAGACGGCCTTGGCAGTGTTTCTCTCAGCCTGCGCCGCGAGAAGCCTATTTTGGGCAGCCTCGACAATGGCCACAAAAGCCTCCTTGCCGCCCTCTATGGTCTTATTCACGGCACTTTGCGGATTTATGCCGCACAACGCCGCATAGAATGCCTCAGCCTGACGGCGCGACTGCCTGCGTTTGGCGGGCGATGACATGTCGCAAACAGGGATGTCAACACTGAGAATCTTAGCTATATTGTAATTAGAGCGAAGCCCCTTCTGCCCCACCCTGACATACTCGCCGCGCAAATGCGCCATGACGTCATGCGCCACCCGTGTGGCACGGTCCAAGCGGGACTCCATCTTGTCGCTCAGCAAAGATATGTTTGTGGAAGTCAGAATGTCGTAATTGATGTCAATGCCGTCTTGCAGCAGGGCCGAGCACATAGCCCGTATGCGCTTCTCGGCGCCGCCCCACCCTTTGTCCTCCATGTCGTCCTCGGTCATCGCGACGACCTGACTGCGCAGCTCGGCATCGACGGACATGCTCTCCATCAGATTGTCCATTGCGCTGTTTATCACCGGGTCCGCCTGCAGCTGGATGCCATAGTTGGAAGCCAGACCTTGCTCATAGGCGAAGGCGCGGATGACCCTCTGCACAAACTTGTCTATGGTCGAGACCGAGAATTGGCCATAATCCAAAAGTATGTTTCTGAGAGCCTTGTGGCTAAGACTAATGACCTTTGCGCGGTCGGCGGAGGCGTCCCCGTCCTCATGGCGCATCTCGACATGCTTGGCTATTATGGCCTCACGCGCGGGATCCCCGTCGGGGCCATTGGCCATGAGGTCCAGGTCGCCCACTATCCTCTCCTTCATCTCGCTCGTGGCCTTGTTTGTAAAAGTCACCGCAAGGATGTTGGCATAGGAGCGCGGGTCGGCAAGCAGGAGATTAATGACCTGACGAGCCAACGTATATGTCTTTCCCGAGCCTGCCGAGGCCGAGAACACCTTTAATTTAGCCATCTTACAGATGAGAATGGAGACCTGTGATTTCTTTACTGGTGAGGATCTTCACGCATGCTCGTCACGCCAACAGCGGGCCTACGGAAAGAGCCAGGTCACGCCCCGCCTTGAGTCCCTCGGCATAGAGAGCCTCAAGCTGCTCGGAGCCAGAAGTGGTCCGCGTCACGCCATGCAAATCACGCGGACGCACCACTATGACCCGCCCCTCGGCCTCCAACTGGTTGAGCCGCTCCACTTGGCGGTTATACCTCACATTGCGGCTCAGCAGAGCCTCGCGCAGGTTAGGATAGTCCTTATATATACGTCCGGGCAGCCATATCTTACGCTCACTCTTACGGTAGGCGGCGTCTTTGGTGGTCACCACCACCACGCGCTCACACCCGTCGGAGAAGGCATGGTCAAAAGGTATCGAGTCCGCCACGCCGCCGTCAACCATCGGCACGCCGTCAATGTGCCAGGCGGGGCAGAGGATGGGCAGGGAGCAGCTGGACCTGCATATGTCCACAAAGCGGCTGAAATCGCGGGTCTCCTCAGAGTAGACGGCCTCGCCCGTCAGCGCGCTCGTTGACACCGCGACGAAACGGCTGCCACTCCTGACAAACGCGCCAAAGTCAAAGGGGTAATATTTCTCCTGAACCTCGTCAAAGACAAAATCGAGGTCTATGACACCCTTGCCATGAATGATGGACGACAGCCCCACGTAGGGTCGGACCGTCTGCAGGTCAATATCGATGTAACGCAGTCTGCCGCGCTGCCCGGCAAGGTACACGCAGCCGCTGCTGGCCCCGGCCGACGTGCCGATGACGTAAGGGAACTTGACGCCGTAGTCAATCAGCGCGTCAGTGACACCGGCGGTGAACACTCCGCGCATCCCGCCGCCCTCGAGGACAAGACCAAACTTATATGGCATACCTATTATATATGTATCAAAACGCGTCACGAAGATAGCAAAAATATCAGCAGCGAGCAAAGTCGCTTTCTTTTGACGATAAAACAGCAAAAGGTGACTTGACGCTACAATTTTCAACCCGAGGTTTTTAATTTTCCGTAAAATTGTTATTTTTGCGTATCATTTGAATGAAAATCCGTAACTAAAGACACTTAAAGAACAGTCATGTCAAAGCTCTTCATACCCAAAGGCTACCGTCCGCTGCTCGACTTGCGCGAGACCGAGATGGGCATCCACTACATCAAGGACTTCTTCCAGCAGAACCTCTCGGCCGAGTTGCGCCTAAGGCGAGTGACCGCCCCCCTCTTCGTGCTCAAGGGCACGGGACTGAATGACGACCTGAACGGAGTGGAGCGCGCCGTGACATTCCCCATAAAAGACCTTGGCGACCAGAAGGCCGAAGTCGTCCACTCGCTCGCCAAATGGAAGCGCATGATCCTCGCGGACTACGGCATCGAGCAGGGGTATGGCATCTACACCGACATGAACGCCATCCGAAGCGACGAGGAGCTTGACAACATCCACTCGCTCTATGTGGACCAGTGGGACTGGGAGATGGTCATGGACCCCGCCAAGCGCGACGTGGAGTTCCTCAAGAGCGTCGTCCGCCGCATCTATGGCGCCATGAGGCGCACCGAGTACATCGTCTGCGAGCACTACCCCCAGATCCGCCCCCAGCTGCCCGAGGAGATACACTTCGAGTGGGCTGAGGACCTGGCCGAGCGATATCCCGACCTGACGCCCAAAGAGCGCGAGGACAAGGTGGTGAAGGAGTACGGCGCCGTGTTCCTCATGGGCATAGGCGGCGCAATGAAGAACGGGGAGCCGCATGACGGCCGCGCCCCGGACTATGACGACTGGTCCACCCCGTCGGCCGACGGACATAAAGGCCTCAATGGCGACATCCTCGTGTGGAACGAGATTCTCGGCCACTCGTTCGAACTGTCAAGCATGGGCATACGAGTTGACAAAGAGGCGTTGTTGCGGCAGCTGGACATCCGCGGGGCGCAAGACCGCAAAGAGCTCTATTTCCACAAGCGCCTCCTCAATGGCGAGCTGCCCCAGTCCATTGGCGGCGGCATTGGCCAGAGCAGGCTCTGCATGTTCTACCTCCGCAAGGCCCACATTGGCGAGATTCAGGCCTCAATCTGGCCGGACAAGATGCGCGAGGACTGCAAGGCAAACGGAATGCCGCTCATCTAAGGAAAGCAAAAAGACCATAAAAACCAGAAGCATCATGAAAAAGAAAAGCATATCAGCCTTGGCCGTGGCGCTCGCCGCCTGCCTGCTGCTGTCGGCCTGCGGGACGATGACAAAGAAGAAGAAGCCCCGCTTCGGCGGCTGCCAGATGACCATGGTGACCGGGCAGATTACGAATGCAGCCTCGCCAGCCGCGTAAGACACAGCCCAGACGGGACAGCCCCAAATCGTAAAGAGACTGGGCGAAGGGCCCGACTTGCGCGCAACAAAAACGGCGTAAGCCACGTAGAAACGGGTACACGGAGCGAAAGGAAGGTGGCAATAATACTTTTTAACACCAAACAAGTAGCGAACGTAAAAACAAATAGCTAATTTAGCATCACGAAAATTTGACGAACAGAATATGAAGAAAGCTATCATTCTTGTTGCCTCTCTCGCAGTTGCGGGAATGCTTCTGACATCTTGCGGCAGCACGCAGGAGTGCCCGGCATACAGCCAGGCTGAGACTAACGCAAACGCAGCCGTAGAGGTGGCATAATTATATGCATAAGGAATAGGTTGTCCTGTTCCTTTTTTTGTGTGCATATACCTAATCATCGTCAGATTTATCTTTTCACAAGCAAGATAAATATTCATATAATTCAAATTTACAGAAATGATCAAACTCGGTATCAATGGCTTCGGCCGTATCGGCCGCATGGTCTTCCGTGCAGCTGTCGAGAACTTCGGCAACGACATCCAGGTTGTAGGTATCAACGACCTCCTCGACCCTGACTACCTCGCATACATGCTGAAGTATGACTCAGTTCATGGCAAGTTCAACCACGACATCAAGATCGATGGCAACTACATGATCGTCGACGGCAACAAGATCCAGGTCTTCGCTGAGAAGGATCCTTCCAACATCACTTGGGGCGCACTCGGCGTTGACGTAGTTGTCGAGTCTACCGGCTTCTTCCTCACCGAGGAGCTCGCAAGCGCACACATCAAGGCTGGCGCAAAGAAGGTCATCATGTCTGCACCTTCTAAGGACGCTACCCCTATGTTCGTCTATGGTGTTAACGACAAGACCTACGCTGGCCAGACCATCATCTCCAACGCATCTTGCACCACCAACTGCCTCGCTCCTATCAGCAAGGTCCTCAACGACACCTTCGGCATCAAGCGTGGCCTCATGACCACCGTTCACGCTGCAACCGCAACTCAGAAGACCGTTGACGGTCCTTCTAAGAAGGATTGGCGTGGTGGCCGTGGCATCCTCGAGAACATCATCCCTTCATCAACTGGCGCTGCCAAGGCTGTAGGCAAGGTTCTCCCCGCTCTCAACGGCAAGCTCACCGGCATCTCTCTCCGTGTCCCCACCTCTGACGTCTCTATCGTCGACCTCACCTGCGAGCTCGAGAAGGCCGCTACCAAGGAGGAGATCAACGCAGCTATGAAGGCTGCTTCTGAGGGCGAGCTCAAGGGCGTACTCGGCTACACCGAGGATGCTGTTGTCTCAACCGACTTCCGCAACGATCCCCACACCTC
>CAVKRQ010000029.1:0-19046 GCA_963658925.1 bacterium | reverse complement strand
CTCGCGGCCAGCCGCCCTGCTAAGTGTGCGTCACTTCCAATATGTCAATGTGCTTTTGTCTTCGTTGGTGTGCCTCTTTTAGAGAGGCGAACCGAGTTGCTAAGTTAGGAGGTTTCTCCGAGTCTCGCAAGAAGTTTTTTGTTTTTCTTCACCTCGCCTTGGCGGCGGGGCCGGTTCGTTTCCGAAAGCGGGTGCAAAGTTAGGGAGAGTTTTCGGTTTTGCAAGGGGGCGGGCGGGAGGTTTTCGGTGTTTTTCTGATGAGGGGGCGGATAGTGTTGTGTGTGTCAGGGGGTTGGGAGTGGTTGTTAATGGAGGTTAAAGAGGGGAGATTGGGCGGTGTGGGCACGAATTGGGCAGGAGGGACAGAATATCTGTGGCGCAGATGGAATAATAAGATAAGAAATGCGGCGACCTCAATGTATGAGACCACCGCATTTTTCTTGATTAGAGAACGCTTGCAAACGCGATTTCTCTAATCCTTAGCTTAGTTTCTTGAAATTGAAGTCGTTTGGCGTGCATGCAGCTTTTTTGTAGTCGAAGCCGTAGGCACGGAGCAACTCGGCCTTGACCTCCTTAGCACCATTGACGAACGGGGTGTAGGGATTGCCGGGGACTGTGACAGTGATGGGCTGGTCGGGCGTGATGACCTGACCGTTGGAGCGGATGACGCGCTTGGGCCAGACACGAAAGACAGTGGCGTTGGCCTGCGACTCGGCTTGAACAGGCATTGACGATATGGCAGGAATGGCGGCAGGGATTGGCACCGTCCAAAGCACAAGGAGGGTTAGTAACAGGGTTTTCATAAACAGGAGACGATAAAAAAATAAGTCAATGAGACGAAGGGATATCTTGCCCATAATACTCCATAGAAAGTTCAAAATGCAGCAAAAAAGCAGGTATTGTAGAGTATGCAGCATGGACGGACACCGCCTCGTCTACCTGCAAAAATCTTGTTACCCTTTTTGCTCAGTCTATCCTTGTGTAGGAGAAATCTGAGCTTCCTTTCGTTTTAAGAGTAAAACTATTTGGCTGCAACGACACGACTTGGCCAGCCAAAGATTCACTCATAGCGGCTTCCATTCCCATAGAAAGTTGGTCGCTAAGCTCTTGCAACTTGCTGCTATCAGCCACATAGGATTCAGCGTTCGGTCGGCTGACCTTTGCATCAGTCACCTTCGCGTCTGCCGAAGATGCGTTCAAATAAATCATATCGCCATCAACACCCCACTCTCCAAGTTGACAGCCGTTGACGGTCAACTTGAAGGTAGATCCATCGGGGTGCTCACGATTAAAAGTCATGACTAAATCGTGTCTATACTCGCCTCCACTATCCAATGTCAGGATACTGCTTGCCTTGACTCCATCGAGAAGCACCTCCGCCTGCCATTTCCCGACCAAATTATCCTTTGACGGGGATTTGCTGCACGACGTGAGCGGCAAACATATAATCATTGCCGCAATGAGGCACAAGAAACTTATTGCTTTTTTCATATTGCGATACATGCCACTCTCGCGTTGACAATGCGACATACACGGAGTGGCATCGTTTTATATTTCCAGTTATTATTTAACGTGATTAAAGGTGATTGTCGACTTGCCGAGTGAGCAATGCGACAGCAAGGGGCTATAGAACGCCTCGAGCTTATCGTCACTAAATTCTGATATGCACATCAGATGATCAGTCGAGCCAAACTTGTCATCAAAGTGTTGCCGAGTTTTTCGTGATTTCGACTGGATCTGCACGGAGTTGTTAGAAAACTTCAAAAGAGAGTTCTTCTCGTCCAATACACACCATTCTCCTTCAACATTTACAGTGACGCCACTCTTATATCTGAATGTTGCTTTGTAAGAATTGTTCTCATCAAACACGAATACTCCCTCAACCCCATTTACCTTTTGCCCCTCTTGCCACTCGGCGCAACTGAAACTCCACGTTCCCACCAATTCCTTATTGTAGTCCTTCTTGACGCAGGATGTGAGGCCGGTGAGAATGGTCGCCATGAGGCAGATTAGCAGAAACGCTTTTTTCATAAAAGATTGTTTTATCGCAATTCCCGATGAGCTTCAAGTCCCATCGGAAATTGCTGATAATATTATTGTTATTGTACTCTTGTGCAAGTCAGGGTCACACCTTCGTCAGTCAAAACCAAAGTGTTGGATGTCAGCGTGGTTATTTCATTAACCTCATCATCCTGTATTTGACTGATGAAACCAGGGATAACCTCATTTTCAAGCTCCCTCAAGTCACTGCCAGTGGCGTCGTAAGAGCCGAGCCATTCGTTATAGATTCTCGCCTTTGTCAATTTGGCATCGCAGCTGTTAATTGTCGTATAGAGATCGCTGCCAATGAGATCCCATTCACCGGACTGGTAGCCCTTGACCGTCATGCTGATTACCGTGCCATCCTCCTCTTGTTGAAGCGGCATTACGAAATCGTGCCGGTAGGCACCGTCTTTACCAAACGTGAACGACCCACTAAGTGTCACGTCGACACCACCTTCAGACATGGTCATTGAGTATTCCCACTTGCCGACCAATTTTTCTTTTTTGGAGTTGCCGCAAGAGGCAAGAGGCAGGCAGACAAGGAAAGCAGCCAGAAGGCAAAGAATGCTGAATGTTTTCTTCATAATGTAAGGTTTGTAAGATTTAAGAGATAGCAAGCCTTGGACAGCCCACTATCCGAGTTTGATAAAATTGAAATCGAAAGGTGTGCAGCAGGAACGGGAGTAGTCGAAACCGTACTGACAGAGGTAGGCCGCCTTGACCTCATTGGCCCCATTGACAAAGGGGGTCGAGGCGTAGGACGGGAGAGTGACGATGACGAACATCTCGGGAGTGAGAATCTGGCCGTTGGAACGCTTGATGGTCTTTGGCCATACACGGAATGCGGTTTGCATAGTTTTAAGTGTTTGAAACTTAGTTATTGGCTAATTCGCTTACCATTAGCCTTGCCTATGTTGTGGTTCACTTTGTCCGTTATCTCGGGGGTGACATAATCCTTTACCTTTTTGTAGGCCAAGGCGAGAGCGCCGGCATCGTCAGTGAAACCCAAGATTGGAATGACATCCGGTATCAAGTCAATCGGGCAGATGAGATAACCAAGAGCGGCGACAATGGTAGCCTTGGCACCGAGAGGGGTTGAGTCCTCTTTCATGACGTAATAGAGTTCAAGCGCAGTGCGGGCAAGGCTTGGTGACACCTTGGCGACAGTGGACCAGAAGCCGGACTCCTCATAATCCTTAGAGTAGGATTTCAACTGGTCGGCAGATGTGATTTTTTCGGATGGTGTAGACATACGCTTTAATTATTTCATGCTCCCACCAAAGGTAGTTAATAAAGCCGATGGGGAGAACCGTTTGTTAATGGATGTTGACGGGGAACGAATAAAACAGAGTGGCCACCCAAGGGGAAAAGCACCGAGCCCTGCAGAAAACATGAAATGTCTAAAGATTTACGAGACTAACAATCTTCTGGTGCTCGGACGCAAAACTCGCACGCGAGGGGTGGGTCAGTTTGACACAGCGGGCGACCTTGCCACTACTGAGAGTGTAGTCCACGCAGCAGTCAGAGACGGGAGCCCAGTTGGCATCGGGCAACTTGTTATAAGCCTTTGCGCCCCAGACGAGAATAATATCCGGCTGAAGATCATTCATCACCTGAGCGGCGAAAGGGGTTGAGCGGGCGTAATCATCGGACGTGTAGTTGTCATTGCTGGGCTCTTGCGAGGCGGCAGTCTGCACGAAATTATAGAACGCAATGCCGTTCCAAATCCTCACACTCTCGGCTGAAGAGATATTATCCTTTCCGAGCAGCATCTTCTCGAAACTCCGATAGGTGCGGCTCATCCAGCCCACCATCGCGGCGCGGCCTGCGCAGCAGTCGAGATAACGCCGAGTGACATCCTGCGTGAAACTTTGGCAGCGCCCCATGCGCTCGGGAGGCAGATTGCCACGGACGCCACACCTTCCCGGGATGGGGCAAGGGTCGGCACAATAATGGCTGTCACCTATGACAAGGATGCGAGGCCGGGAGACGCGGTAGTTGGGGCCTACCCAAGGCTTGAAGTATGGCATTTGCGCTTTGATTTTAATTTCTTTTACATCTATTACGACATCAAAGACTCTTCAGTTTGTCCGCGCACCAACAAAAAGCCACCCCCAAAAAGGAAATGAGGGGGTGACCTATGATTTTTGCATTAATAGGCGCGAAATGCATTCCGCCGATGCAACGAGTAGATGTTTTTTGCAACATTGCTAATATTTGGAGGGGAAATCCTTGATGAGAAATGCTATTCCCGTTGGGAATGGGGGCCGCGGGCAAGATGCCAGCCAACAAAAATGGCAAAGGGTCGAGGTTAATTAAACCTCGACCCTATACCTTAAATTATTACCGGAAAGATTTAGAGCCGCAGATTAATCGCAATCAGAGCATTCCTGCTCGCCCGCGATGAGGCGGACTGTGAAATACATACCGACGGGGCTTGAGTCATCCGTGGTTATACTTTTGCTTGTAAAGTCGAGATTCGCGCCACGAGAACTACCGACAGAGTTTCCAGCCCAGTAGTCGCCATCAGTCCCAGACTTTCTCAGTTGAGAGCCCTTGTAGTTGCCAGCTGCAGGGAGATAAATAGAGTTTCCGTTACGCTTACTGGTGATGCGATAGCCTTTGCCCTCCCACTTCCAGGTGCAGTAACGCTTGAGCTCTTGGAAGTTTTCTTGTGATGGGATGTCAACCCCGCCCTCATAGAATTGATAGCAGACGAAAGAGCCGGCATTGTGAGTGAAATAGCTGCCTGAGGAATAAGGATTTGTGGCACCTACATTTCTGTCTGCCCACTGAATGCCCGAGGGAAGGCCGAGGTCAATATATTGAACAGAATTATACCATCCGTCGAATCCGTCAGAAGGCAGGTTATCAATATTGCTTATGCGGTAAACGGGGGCAGACTCGGTGGCTGAGGATGCGGAGCTGGACGAGGATGAAGATCTTGACGAATAGGAAGAGGATGAGGATGAAGACCTTGACGAGTAGGAGTCGGATGACCCGTAGTCAGAAGAGCCGTAGTCAGAAGATTCATAGTCGCTATAGGATGAGCTGTAATAGTCATCGTAATCATAACCACCCAAACCGGACGTCTTGGCGATGATGAGACCAATGATAAAAATCAGAACGGGGAAGCCCGTGACGGAGGCCATGCCGATGGTCCACTTCTTCTGCGAAGCGAGGACTTGAGGGTCGGAGGGGGTCACAGCGTTACGATTGACAGGCGCGCCCCATTTATTCTCAAACTCCTGACCTGCAAGAACCAGGAAGATGAAAAGAATTATACTGCCTACAAAAGGCACAGCGGAGATGAATATCCACCAACCGGACTTGCCAACGTCATGGAGTCGGCGGACAGTGAGGGCGAGAGCCGGGATGAGTATGGCAATGCTGAAAATGATAACCGCGGCGAAGCTGACTGTGGTAACCACGGGAGAGAAGCAGCCGAGGAGTGGCAGGACAAAGACAGGGATGAAGTATAAGAAAGAGACGAGCGACAGGAACACATTAGTCAGCCAGAAATCGGCACGGGCTGTGCGTCCGCGGAAATTGGCGTAGTTGCCCCAGAACTCATAGAAAAGCTGGACAAGCAGAGATGAGAACCTGGGCTTTTGGCTGAGATTAAAAGAAGGTTCGTTTTCGTACTGCCGTGTGGATTGCCATGGTTGCTGAGGCTGCAGAGGCTGCTCGTTGTTCTCTGCTCGGTAGGCAGTAGAATAGGGAGACGACGGAGTCGAATTGTCAGAAAAATCGCTTCGATTAAGAGGTGAGGAAGATTGAGCTGTTGGGTTAAAAGCTTCGTTATCGGGGTTTTGAGCAAGGCCATCGGATGCCGGATTAGATGAGACCGCAGCGTCTTCCTGAGACTTGCCATCCGACACATCCTCCGCCTCGTCTGTTAGAGAAGCCGCATTGTTGCCCTTTTCGACAAGAAGAATGGAGCCATCTTTCCTGTTCACTATATTATACTCCTTGGGCAGTGAAAAAAGAAAGTACGCACCCGCAAACAGAAAGATTACCAGAGGAATGAGAGGGAGAGCGTAGACGAGCAGAAACTCCAAGAAGTCAAAGTCTCCGTAATGTTTGGAAACTTTCTTATAGAGTGTGTAGCCCAAACCAAAGGATACAATGACACCGAGTACAGTACGTATCCTTCCTCTTACACTCCCCGCTGTTTTTATGATACCACCACCGTAAGGAGAACACTTGAAAATGCCTATAAGGATGGCGACACCTACCGCCACCGCCAATGAGGCGATTATTGACCCACCCAATGCGTTGGCGAGCACGGCAGAGACCATAATTCCGACAACAATAAGCGCGATGCCGAGTATCATTTTGTTGCTCCGCTGAGACGCAGCATAGCTAAGGGCCCGATTTACAGAGGCGGTCGCAGTAGGCTTTACGCAGATTTTCTCTTGACCTTCCTTGACGGCGGCAAGAAGCTCAGCGTCAGTGTTAGCGATAATCATGAGATGAGATTAGATTTATTTTGGTTGTAAAAATTGGTGAATGCTGTAACAATCGGACCAAACAAGCCGGGGGAATGATTAGCTTCGTTGGAGGGTTGTCCGCACTATAACCTAATTTAACGAGACAATGCGGTAAGAGATACGCGAACATGCTTGTGATTTTGGCAAAAGGCAGATTACTGAGGGGGGGGGCGCCGATTTGCATTGCGGGGTGCGCAAATTAATTCAGGAGACGATGTGAGGATGCAGGGACACCCACCCTACCCATCCTATGCGCAGCGGCAGCCACAGGGAGTAAATAGACCACAAATAATTATATTTGCGGAGGAGGACAAAAGATGAGAAGATTAACCTTTTTAGCGATCTTGGCTGCCGCAAACATCGGCGCACAGGGATATGCGCAGACGGTGATAAGCGACGACGACCAGGCAGCCATAGTGAAAGCCATAGAGCAGGCGGACAATGGAGGGGCGGACAGGGCAGCCGAGACACTCGAGAGGCTCTGCGCAAAATATCCCGCCGAGGTGGCATTGCGATATGAGCTGGGTTACGCCCAGATGAAAGACTATCGCTATGAGCGTGCGGCCAAGACATTCCGCAGCCTGAGGGGCGTGGCGGAGATGGGCGCGCTGCCATGGCAGATGGAGGGCAACGCACTGGACTTGGCAGGCAGGCGCGGCGACGCCGTCCGGGTTTATCAGGACGGCCTGAAAAAATTTCCAAACTCGGGAGCCCTGATAATGGAGCTGGGCACAATAAAGATGCAAGAGGAGGATTACGCCGGCGCCATTGAGATGTATGAGAGAGGCGTGGCTGTTGACCCGGACTATGCGCCCAATTATTACAGGGCGGCTTGGATACACTTCCACAGTGACGCACCTTGGGACGGCATCCCGATGGCGGAGCGTTTCATGGCGATGGAGGTGAAGGGCGAGCGCGTGGAGGAGATGAGCCGGATGACGTTTGAGGCGTATGCGGCACTGATCCGCGCGGCGGTGAAAGTCGATGGTGACGGATCGATAGCAAAAGCCGCCTCGGAGTTGGGGTTCGACCCTCAAAGGAGTGAGGAGACCATGACACTGAGGGTCGTGTGCGGTGTGAAGAAGGCTCTGCACATAACGAGACCGGAGGACGGGAGCTTGGCGGCGAGCGTCTGGGATTTTGAGGAGCGAGTGGCTGGCGCCGAACATTGGGAGGCCTATTGCCGCTGGCTGCTGCGGAAGGGGCGCGAGGACGAGTTTGGCGGATGGCTGTCGCTGCATGAGGATTTGATGGAGAGGTTCGCGGAATGGATGGGGGCGAACTCATCAAAACCATTTTAAAGCGCCATGCGGAAAACTCCCTATATTTGTACATCATAAAATCAAAAGCGCAGAACATGGAGCAAGTCAAGCTGTTGCCATATGGAATCTCTGACTTCATAGAGCTTAGGAAACAGAACAAATACTATGTCGACAAGACCATGTATATTCCCAAGCTTGAGACACGCGGGAATTTCTTGTTTTTCATCAGGCCAAGGCGATTTGGCAAAAGCCTGTTTCTCAATATGTTGTCCGCTTACTATGACAGTAAATGCGAAGATAGGTTTGAAGAGATCTTTGGCGGTCTATGGATTGGCGACCACCCCACGCCACTGCGTGGGAAATTTCAGGTTTTGCATTTAGACTTCTCGCTAATCAGGGGAAATATTGAGAACCTCGAGACTTGCTTCAATGAATATATGTCCACGAAACTCGGCAGTTTTATGGACAAGTATTCAGACAGTTACCCGCAGAAGACCAGAGACGCAGTCACCAATGCATCAAATACAGCCGCGAAACTGAATATCATTGCCGACTTCGCGAAAGAGCACGGCACCCAGATATACCTCATACTCGACGAGTACGACAACTTCACGAATAATGTGCTCAACGAGAAAGGCGAAGCCGTCTACACAGCACTCACACACGCCAGTGGATTCTACCGCGATATTTTCAAAATTTTCAAAGTCCTCTTCACGCGAATCTTCATGATTGGCGTGAGCCCAGTTACTCTCGACGACCTTACCAGCGGCTTCAACATTGCGCTGAACCTGTCAACCGACGGCTCGTTCAACCAAATGCTGGGCTTCTCGACAGAAGATGTGCGAGAGATGACGCAATACTACCAAAACGCGGGGATGCTGCCAGAGGGCACAGATGTCGAAACCACAATTGAATCCATTAAGCCGTGGTACGACAACTACTGCTTCTCGGAGGATGCTCTCGAAAATCAGAGCCGAGTCTTCAATAGCGACATGGTGCTGTATTATCTTGACAGCCTTGTGAACAACAAACGCAAGCCGCGCAATATGGTAGACCCGAACACAAAGACGGACTATGGGAAGATGAAGAAACTGCTCCAGCTTGACAAGTTAGACGGTGACAGGAAATCCGTAATCCGTAAGATCGCGGAGCAAGACGAAATAATTGCCAACATAGAGGACTCGTTTCCCGCACGAATGTTAGTGAAGCCCAATATTTTCACGAGCCTTCTCTTCTACTATGGCATGCTGACTTATAAGGAGATGCGCGGTGATTTGGCTGTGCTCGGCATCCCGAACAACAATGTCAGAAAGCAGTATTACGAGTATCTCAAAGAGTTGTTTGATGAAAAAGACAGCATAGACACAACGGTCCTCGCAAACAACTTCTACTCACTTGCCTATGAAGGAGATTGGCAGCCCATGTTTCAATTACTGTCAGAGGCTTACGCACGAGTGTCGTCAGTCCGCGACGGAATAGAGGGCGAGCGCAACTTGCAAGGCTTCTTCATGGCCTATCTCAGCATCAACAACTACTACGTCTTGGCACCCGAGTTGGAGATGAGCCACGGTTATTGCGACTTTTTCCTGCTGCCGGACCTTTCGCGGTATAAGGCGTCGCACAGCTATATCATAGAGCTCAAGATGCTGAAGAAAAGTGATTGGACAGAGGCTCGCGCTCAGAAACAGTGGGATGAGGCCGTTGAGCAGATTAGACGTTACGCCGTGGCCCCGCGGGTCGAGGCTTTGCGTCAAGGCACGGAGCTCCACTTGATTATTTTGCAATTTGAGGGATGCGAGCTGAGACGGATGGAGGCTGTTGAGAATTGAGGCAGCCACAGGCTTTTGAGAGATATAAGAAACTCCCCCATCGTAATTATATACGACGGGGGAGTTTTATTTTGATGTTTGCTCGGCTTCGGGGGGGGGGGATGGAGTATTGAGCCTATGACTGGAACTTGCTGAAAATATATCCAAGGACACAGAGGACAATGATGGCCAAGCAGCCACACCCCCACAATCTGGCTTTGCATCCTTCAACTGGGTCAATGCCTCTGTTGACGTCCGCCAACGCATCTCCGCTTGAAAAATACTGCCACGTTACATAGCCAATGGCAGCAAGAACCAGTATAACGATAACCCACATGGTCAAGTAAGTATTAGATTGTTATAATTTTAAATTCACAATAGAGGGGGCTTAGATGCAACCCTTAAGGAGCGCGCCAAGGATTGCAATCACAAGAAAAATGCCGATGCCTCCGAAGAGCATCATTTTGGCGCAACCAGACATGACAGAGGGTTCCTCGCCCTTGTAGGCTTTGAGCCAAGCGTCATGCTCGGCCATGTTCGTGCCTCGAAAGTAGATGTATCCACCGATCAGCATTCCTATGACAGCGAAAACTATATATATTGTCATGAGTATGTTATGTTAGAGAGACCAGTAATAGGAGAACAAGGGACGGATTAATTTTTGAAATAAGCGATTACGCAGACTATTATGAATAAGACAACCAGACAACCGCATCCCATTACCGTAGTATTGTTGGAGACACCACGGACACCGTCAGAGGAGGATCTTATACTATCTTCCAATTCCCTAATCGCCTTGTCCTCCTTTTGTTTCTGCTTCTCGTGTTCCAAATAATCAGAGCCGAGCACCTTACTCTTAATGCGACTGCGCCTTGAACTTTCCATATCGGATATAGAGGTTTTGTTTGATTGATAGTCTTTTAGAGAGTGATTGTCGTGTCACCACGGAGGAAAGCATCGACATCGCTTTCGGAAAGTGACGTTCCGGAAGCCTCGGATAGCAGAAGGAGAGCCTCTCTCTGCTCATCTGGCGAGGATGCCAGATTTACCTGACGGAGAATCTCGCGGATACATGCGCTCTTATCGTCTATCTGGCTGATGTATTGGGCGAACTGCTCACGGCACATTTGGAGGTCCGCCTCATATTCCTGGGCGACCGCCTCACCTTGCATGCGTAGAATCTGATATCTCACAGCTCTTTCCGCATATTGAACACCAGCCTGTATCACCTGATTGGCCAATTCAGTCTTCATGCTGCCCATCGGATTGCTGATGTAAGCATGCTCGGAGATGCATGAGCTAATCTTAGAGATACCCCGGTCCAACTCCTCTGGCAGTTGCAACTCACCGAGACGGTCGGGGAATTGGACAGCCGAGGTGAGGTTTTCATCAAGCTTGGTCTCCGCGATCTCGCGACCGAGGCGGAGCATTGCCACGAGCGGGCGGAGGTGCTTGACCATTGTCTCCCTCACACTGTCGGAGACAACTATCTTCGCCCTGATTTGCTGACTGATGTTGTCAATCTCTGCGACAAGAGCCTCACGTTGCTTATGAAGTCGCTGAAGAGCCTTCTTGTGGTCTTCAAGTTCATCCTGCGCAAGAGTCGTCTCGACAAGACACTTCTCATATTGATCGACCATGTCGCCATAATTAATTCTCCATTTTGTTCTGTCCTCGACATATTTGGCGTCTGGTAAGAACAAAAGGAGGGCAGAGATGAGCGCAGGCATCCTGCTCGGCCTATGGTCTATGGCCTCCTTGTAGAGTCTTGAGCGACTTGAGAGATAGGGGTCGTTTTGCGCAATCTGAGACTGGAAGATAGCTACTTGCATGATGTGGTCGTTGGCAGTCTCGTCAAGGCCACGTAGGTTCTCTGTCAGCATTTTACGCCTATCACACAATTCCTTCACACCTGGCTGGTCATAGACGGCCTTTTCAACCTGGGCATAGTCAGAGTTGAGGAGCTGGTTGGCATAGCGGATGAAGGCGTTGGCCTTTGGGGTTGCCACGTCATTGAGGGACTTGTATATGGCAATGAGTCGCCCCATGTCGCCATTTATCGTTGTCGCGTCGCGGTAGACCATTGCCTTGACCCTCTCAAACTGGCTTTGCATCTGGCGGGTAATTTGGTCGGCCTGAGAATAATGGGCTGCTATCTGCACACCGGCAGAAATAGCGCCCAACCACCCTCCTCCTGTGTTCTGGTATGTATTCGCAGCCTCTTGCGCAGTATTATAAAAGCTCTGTGAAATTCGGTCGGAGAAAACCGCTAAATTCTCCTGCAGGGCGTTAATCTCAAACTGGACATTATAGAACATGGCGTCAACATCGAGCCAACCGATGGAGCCGAAATCGAAGAGGTCAGGCTGAACGGCCCTGATGGAGTCGCCAAAGACATCCACAAGGCGAGTGGCATAGTCGCGGTAGAGGTCAACGACATCAGTGCGCAGAGCCGTGAAATTGTTAATGTCAGCCTTTACGTAACTCTCGGCCGAGCGATAGGAATCTATCAGGCGCATGTAATTGTCTGAGGTTTCGTATGCGCTCTTCTGTAAATTGTCAATTCTCTCGTGGCCCTCTATGCTGCTTTGAGACAAATAATCCCTCTCCGTGTGCTCGACAATGAGTTTGCGTGAGTTGACATTTTCATGAAGCTTATTGAGGCTTTTACACGAGGCGTCGAGATAGCTTTGAGTAACAGACAACGCCGCCTCCCTTTTCCCGTCATAGAGGGATTTGCTCACAGAGTAACTGTCAACGACATAGTCCCGCTCATCGTTCGTGATGAACGCTTTTCGGATGGAGTCGCTGTTGCCATAACTCTCATATGCCTCGGAGACATAGAGGCTTATGTTGTCGTCATCGCACTTGATGCCGAGTTCTTTTGCCAGATCGGCGCGAGTGAAATGCTCGCCTATCGCATCCAATTGCCCGGCTAACTGATTTATCCTGGAGTAGAGAGCGGCACGCTCTTGCTTATTCATAGTGAGGTTTTATTTGCGTGATTAATCAAAGAATTTTGGATGCTCGGCTGCGAGCCTCGTCATCACACATTCGTCTATCCGTCATCCCGGTCGTCGCCTTCCACCGCTATGAGCAGCGTGTCGGCTTGCGAGAAAAGGGTCTGCACACTCTTGCCCATGCGCGAGGCGAAGACGATTAGACCGCCACTCCGGACATCCCGCCCGAGGCTGGGCGCGAGCATTATGACATAGCCGCGCCGACCCAACCTGAGCGGACGGGCGACGACACTGTCCGCCTCCTGCCGGCAGGCTTCGACCACCCTGTGGCAGAAGCGCGACACGTCGGCCTGTTGCAACGTATGGATGTTGACCGCGTCGAAGCAATCGACAGCCGACTCTTTGACCCGCGACAGAAGATTGCCTGTCAGGGAGTCGCCGCCGCACACGCCCGAGCCTTGCTTGACCACGCACTTCTCCATGTTTTCGGAGATGGCGGATAACAAGGACGAGATTGACTCTTGCGGTGATGAAATGCTCTGCATCTTATACTTTACTTCCCTTGTTTTTCACAAAAATAACAACAGACTTCAGCAATTGCGGAGACCGAAAACACACAGAATTCCATCTTTATGCAAAACTGAAGCCCCCCCCCAAAAAAAAACATCAACCCCTCGCAGAAACAGAAATCGGGTCTGGAGGTGGCGCGGCGCACAATCATGACATAATTGCGGACTTTATTAACTTTGGGGAAAACAAACAATCGACAAGAGAGACGTCATGACACGCACGGAACAAGAGAAAAGCGAAATAGCGGGCAAGGTCAAAGACATAAGACTTAAGCATTTGCTGACATGGACCGCCCACGAATGGGAAAAAGAGTATGGCTATCTGAAAGACGAGGTGCTGATATGGGACAAGATAAAAGAAGACTGCGAGCACCACTGGCCATGGGTAGACTTAGAAAAGCTCTTAAATTCCTACGCCCTGTTTGGCCCCGAGCATGCAGAGGAGAACGGGCTTCACAACATCTTGCAGTGCGGCGACCGCAACAAGACAGGAGCGAAGTTGGCCGAGAACAGAGGCGACAATGACGCATTGATAGCCCTGATGCGCTACCTGCTCGGAATAGGAGGGATGGACGGGATTGACAAGAAGCTCAGCAGCGGCAAGTGGAAGCATGCCCTTGCCGCAATGAAGGAGTTGGACCCGGCCGTCACGCTATTGCAGTTCGCGTCGGCAGAGAGCTCCTCACCCAAATATATGCTCAAGTATGGCACTTCGCCGAGTGACGAGAGCGGCGACTTCCTGACAATCGAGACAATCACGCACCTCGACGACATCCTCGGGAAACTCAGAGGAGACGACCAGTTGTCTCGCTTCACCCCCATGAGGGACATGCGGTACACCGACCTGACCGCCATCATGCGAGACGGGATTGTCCGCATGGACGTGATAAACTATGTGGCCGGATGCCTCAAAGACATCCGCGTAGCGGCGAGCAGCGTGGCCACGAACGTAGCCAACACGAAGACCTACGGAGACAGCTGCGACCTGCGGCTGCCAGCATTCTCGTGGTGGAAAGACACGAACTGCGATGACTGGGAAATCAGGAACATGGGCGGCTCGCTGCTGATGACCCACTACAAAAAGGACAAGACATACAAGCGCTTCTGCTGCATTGTGGTTAATGACGATGACGGCTCGTTGACGGCCTACATTGAGAAACCTGAGTTGGCACAGAGGCTCTTTGACCGCGAGAACCCGGCCGACATGGTGGCATACGCCATCCTGAACATCCGGGACAAAAAGGGGCGAGACAGGATTGACGTGCGCGACAATGACATCCAGACCGCCCACATGCGATTTACCATCCAGACGACCGACAAAACAATGCGCAGTTTCTTGGGCACGGAGGAACTGACATTGCAGGATCGCGACCTGAGCGACATGTACAAAGAGTGCAAGCCCATGGGATGCTGCGACCTCCCGGCAGAACAGCAGGAGGCCACATGCAGCAACAGCTTCATCTACCTGCCATACGAGACTGAGAGGAGCCAGACAGAGAGCGGCATAGGGCTGTGCGCCACCAAGTCTTGGCTACGAATACCACGCGGGCAGAAATACGAGATGCTGCACGAGGGGGAGCAGTGCGACCTGTTGGACATAACGACGAGCGAGCTGCCAGTGTTGCGGACCGTCCGGGGCAAAGACGGCTCAATGCGCGACATCCTGCTTTTCTCACTGAAAAACATAATAGTGGACGTCACGGAGGCGCTGCACCCGAAGGTTGGCGGCGTGATGCCCTACGGCATTATGCTGGTGGAGAGCCCAACAGCGACATATACGTCGACCACATGGCGGCTGGCGTCAATATCAGACGCACGCATTGAGGGGCGAGACGAGACGGGGCGTATGGTGGCCAAGGTGACCTATGCCATAAAGAGCTGCAAGAGAGACGGGGCGGGCACTGAGACCGACAATGTGACTGTGCACGAATATGTCCGCGAGCCGAGGCTGTGAGGAAGGGAAGAGGAGCAAGGAGGCTGGGAGTGAAAATTTCCTATCTTTGTGTAACATAAAAGACACAGCATGGAGCAGGTTAAACTTTTGCCATACGGGATCTCGGACTTCACGCAACTTAGGAGACAAAACAAGTATTACGTCGACAAGACGATGTATATCCCCACGCTTGAGACACGCGGGAATTTCTTGTTTTTCATCCGACCGAGAAGATTCGGGAAGAGCCTGTTTCTCAATATGTTGTCCGCCTACTATGACAGCAAATGCGCAGACCGCTTCCGAGAGTTCTTTGGCGACCTGTGGATAGGCAGCCACCCCACCCCACTTCAAGGGAGGTTCCAGATTATGCATTTGGACTTCTCACTAATCACGGGGGATATTGACGATGTAGAGGCTTGTTTCAATGAATACATGTCCATGAAACTCGGCAGTTTTATGGACAGATACTCAGACACATACCCACAAAAGACCATCGACGCAGTCGCCAGCGCCTCGAACGCGGCAGCCAAACTGAACGTAATAGCCGACTTCGCGAAAGAGCACGGCACTCAGATTTACCTTATCCTTGACGAGTACGACAACTTCACAAACAACGTGCTCAACGAGAAAGGCGAGGCGGTCTACACAGCCCTCACACACGCCAGCGGATTCTACCGCGACATTTTCAAAATATTCAAAGTCCTCTTCACGCGAATCTTCATGATTGGCGTAAGCCCCGTCACCCTCGATGACCTCACAAGCGGGTTCAACATAGCCTACAACATATCGACCGATCTGGACTTCAACCAGTTGCTGGGTTTCTCGACAGAAGACGTCCGCGAGATGATACGCTATTACGTGGAAGCGGGAATGCTTCCTGCCGATACGGACATAGAGGCGGCACTGGAGTCGATGAGGCCATGGTATGACAATTATTGTTTCTCAGAAAGAGCTATCGAGACCCAGAGCCGAGTATTCAACAGCGACATGGTGCTTTACTACCTGAACCGATGGATAGGGGACAAAGTGCCGCCTGTTGACATGGTGGACCCGAACACGAGGACCGACTACGGCAAAATGAGAAAGTTGCTCCAACTCGACAGATTAGACGGGGACCGCAAGGGCGTCGTACAGAGGATTGCGGAGCAAGGTGAGATCGCGGCACACATCGAGACCTCATTCCCCGCACGCATGCTCGTCAAGCCCAAAATGTTCACGAGCCTTCTTTTCTACTATGGCATGCTGACATACACGCGGATGCGCGGCAGCCAGACAATCTTGAGCATTCCGAATAACAACGTCAGGAAACAATATTACGAGTACCTGCTGGAGCAATATGACGAAATCGCGACAGTTGACACTGACGAACTGAGCCTCAACTTCTACAGCCTCGCATATGAGGGCGAATGGCGGCCCACGCTCCAATATCTATCAGACGCCTACGCAAAAGTCTCATCAGTCCGCGACGGCATTGACGGCGAGCGCAACCTGCAAGGCTTTTTCATGGCGTACCTCAGCCTCAACAGCTACTACATCTTAGCACCCGAGTTGGAGCTGAGCCACGGCTATTGCGACTTCTTCCTATTGCCCGACTTCACACACTACAAATCGTCGCACAGCTACATCATCGAGCTCAAGATGCTGAAGAAAGGTGATTGGACAGAGGAGCGCGCCCGGAAACAGTGGGTTGATGCCGTGGAGCAGATTAGACGCTACGCGACGGCACCACGCGTCGAGGCCTTGCGGCAAGGGACTAAGCTGCACCTGGTCATTTTGCAATTTGAGGGGTGGGAATTGAAGCGGATGGAGGAGGTTGAGAGGTGAGCGGATGCATTGATGCCCAAAGATGATGCACAATTATCACCTCAAACGCCCAGTCGCAGATGAAAATGCGAACGGCTTTGACTATATTTGCCATACCAAAAAACAAACCAGAAATAAATGAGCAAAATACTTGTGACTGGCGGAACCGGATTTATCGGTTCGCACACCGTGGTCGAGCTTCAGGAGGCAGGCTACGAGGTCATCATCGTGGACAACCTGTCCAACTCGAAAGCCGAGACGGTGGACAACATCGAGAAGATAACCGGCAAGCGCCCCGAGTTTGAGAACTTCGACCTGTCGGACCGCGGCGCCACGCTCAACTTCTTCCTGCGCCATCAGGGCGAGATTAACGCCGTAATCCATTTTGCGGCCTTCAAGGCTGTGGGCGAGAGCGTCCACAAGCCCCTCGAGTACTACCGCAACAACGTCAACAGCCTGATGAACATACTTGAGGCCATGAAATACACTGGCGTGGCCAACCTCGTGTTCTCATCAAGCTGCACAGTATATGGTCAGCCGGACAGACTGCCCGTGACCGAGGGCACGCCTCGCAAGCCCGCCGAGAGCCCGTATGGCAACACCAAGACGGTGAACGAGGACATCATCCGCGACTTCTGCCATGAGGAGAAGCAGATTAACGGTCTCGCACTGCGCTACTTCAACCCCATCGGCGCTCACCCCAGCTCGCTCATCGGCGAGAGCCCCGTCGGCATCCCCAACAACCTGATTCCCTATATCACCCAGACCGCCGCAGGCATCCGCAAGGAGCTCAGCATCTTTGGCGACGACTATGACACGCCAGACGGCACGCCTATCCGCGACTACATTGACGTGGTGGACCTCTCGAAGGCTCACGTGGTGGCCATCAAGCGACTGCTTGAGGGCAAGAACAAGTCCAACTACGAGTATTTCAACATCGGCACAGGCAAGGGCCTCAGCGTCCTCGAGCTTGTCAACGCCTTCAAGAAGGCCACAGGCGTCGACCTGCCATATAAGATTGTGGGCCGCCGCGCCGGCGACATAGTCAAGATCTGGGCCGACACCACCCTCGCCAACACCGAGCTCGGTTGGAAAGCCGAGGTTCCCATTGAGCAGACCCTGCTCAACGCATGGAACTGGGAGAAGAGGTGCAGAGGTATAAAGTAAGAAATGCGCCTCTGACAGTCCGATATCTGATTGTCAGTGCATAAACCACATCCGCAGTGTCCGGGCTTCGGGCTTGGAACTGCGGATTTTTTTTTAAAATTATTCCAATCACCAGCCAATGAGCAAAGAAAGCGTACTGCGCCAAGCCATAGAGAATGATGAGGCCTTAGAGATAACTTACGTCAAATTTAATGGCGAGCAGTCAAGGAGGACAATAAGTGAGATAACCCCATCTGACGAGTGGGGCGAGGGCTATATTCATGCCTATTGCCATCTGAGAGAAGATTACAGGACGTTCAAAATCTCGCGAATCACCTCAATAAATGGCATAAAGTATCCAGACTACGCATCCACCCCAAGCACACCACGCATAAAAGCCTCAGCACTCGGCAAAAGCTATACGCCCTCCTACAGCTCATCAAGCAGTTATTCAAGCAGCAGCTACTCAAGCAGCAGCACTTCAGGCAGCAGCTCATCAAGCTCCGGCGGATGCTATATTGCAACCATGGCGTATGGGGACTACGACCATCCGCAGGTCTTAGTCCTAAGAGAATACAGGGATAAGGTACTTATGAGTAGCGTGTTCGGCCGCGCATTTGTCAAAATTTACTACGCCACGTCGCCACACTTGGTGAGAGTGCTTAGAGGTCACGAAAAAGTAAACGCGGCCATACGCAATGTTCTGGACAAGTTCGTGGAACATCTGAAGAAGCGAAAAGAGTAAGCATGGAAGAGATGTCCGTCCGATAGAAGTCAAACTTGCTCAGACCCAGAAACACAGTGCATAGGTTTTTCAGGGATTTGGCAGAGATTGGCCATTTAATGACAGACAGTTATCCCTATTTTAAATTCATCGAACTCACGTTTACATATATTCTTCTCATATCTTGCGTCATTATAGTTTCTTGTCGAAAAAGTCAGTCAGTTTTCCCACTGCCATATCCACATACTCCGGCACGTAGTAGGTCTTGATATGCGTGGCTCCGGGAATCAGGAACAGTTCCTTGT
>CAVKRQ010000028.1:0-28822 GCA_963658925.1 bacterium | reverse complement strand
GCCCAAATTTAACACTTTCAGTCAAATCCCATGCACTGGGTTTTCGGCTTGAGCCGAACTTTTTTCGTTTCTCCGATGTTGCTTATCTCCTTCATCAGATTATGCTCCTGATACCAGACTCCAGCAGGCATAACCATGAGGGACGGCTTTTTGGCCTTTTGCTGAGCGAGAGCAAAGGCAGAGCAAAGGAGCAGGATGAGTGACAGAAAAAATTTATTCATACAAAAACTTTCAGAATAAAAAATTTAGAACAGGAAATCGAGAGACTTGATAATGCCGTCCTTCTGGAGCTTGTCACGAAGAGCCTTATAATTTATTTGGACGACAAGACCTATTTTATACTCCTTCTTGCTGATTTTCATAACATCTCCAGCGGCAAGCTGACCGTTGTTTGTAGCCTGCACGAACTGGAGGAAATCTCCGCTCTCAAAGAAATTGTCGAAGTAATCCTGGTTGGCGCTTGGACCATCTGGCACAAGGGCCTTAAGATCCTTTTGGTTGCCCGTGTCTGACGAAGCCTGAACACCCTTGAAGAGTACACCATGAATCGCATTCTTCATGCATTCGCGCGTTGTGAGCACTTCTCGGCGGCCATAACTCCAAACCTTGAGGACTTTATATCCCGTGATAGCAGCAGCACCGCTTTCGTAGGGCATAAGTTCATAGCGATATTCACTCTTGTACTTGTCTCGGGCGAAGCAATCAGAGGTAAGTAAGGAGAGAGCGGCAAACAAGAGGAGTAAAAACTTGATTTTCATAAAGAAGAATTTATAAAGTCGCCACTGCCACAACAAGCAATGGCGACTACACACCCTAAACCTAAATCATTTCATTAGTTAGCAGCACGGATAAGCATACCTTCACCGAATTTTGAAGTTTTGCCACTGAAGAAAGTGCACTTTAAATCGGCACCAGCCCCTTCTTCATCCTTGTCGGTTGCAGCACCCTCAATGGTCTCGCCGGCACCCGCACGGTTATCCCAAACACCAGTCTTCTTGTCGACCTTGATGGTACCAACTTTCTTATAAGTCTCAGCAAAAGTCTTAGAGTCAAACTGAAGTTCAAAAACGTCAAATTTATCGCCCGCCTTGACTCCTTCTTTTAGACCAACGTAAGCAGCGAGTTTGCCATCTATCACATGAAGAGCGGCCATTGGGCGGAACTGCTCAAAATCTTTTTGGAGAGAGGCAAAGGCAGCATCGACAGAGCGGGCAGTAGCACGTCCAATGAGTTTATCCTCATTATCTGAGTTGAGACCAATTGCTGCCGGTGCGAACTTACTGGCCTTGCCGAGATATTTAAGTTTATAGTCTCCGCTTGTTATGAACTCAGCAACTTTGGCATCATCGATGTTGTCGACGAAATAGGTACTCTCAAATTTAGTCTGAAGCTCGGGATTCCATTCGAGCTGGAAAAGATAGGACTTGACAGCCACAAAGTAGCCACTCATAACCTCCGCCATCTTGGCCGCGGCTACTTGCGCAGCCTTTGCCGCCATCGGATTGTTAATTGGCACTTCAGCTGTCACTTGGGCGATGATGTCGGTAGCATTCAGGTAGGTGAACTTATTGACAACTACGAATGTTTTAGGTATGAGGTCAGACGCGGCAGCGTCCATGATGGAACGAGTGCCTGCCATTGTGGAACGAGCGGCCGCAAGGTCCTCCTGACTTGCGCTCTGCAGACCGCGCTCGCTGATAAGGTCGAAGTCGAAATTGTAGCCCGCAAATTGGCCATCGGTCTTTTTGCTCTTAGAGTAGTCGTACCACTTGGCAATCATATTGCCAGCGACAGACTTTTGCTGAAGGTACTTGAGGAGTTTTGCAGCATCTTCATCGGAATCCGTTTTCTCTTGCTCGGACAGTTCAATTGACTTCACATCCGACTCCGAGACGATGCGGAAATCCAGGTTGTGGTCGTTGTAGCGGTCGGGTATAGGCAGCGTGTCAAAACTTGCAGCGACCTTGTTCATCTGGGCGGCCAAAGCACCACCATCTGTCTTGAGCATAATGGAGAAAACGGAGGCGCGGCGATACTTTTCGGCCATTCCATCCTGCTGTGCAAACGCAGCAGACGCAACAAGCAGCGATAGACTTGACGCTGCCAAACATTTCAGAAAACTCATAGTTGTTGTATAAATTTTTTAGTGAAACAACGGTGATTGGTTGATTTCAATCGACGACTCAAAATTATAAATAATTGTAAAGAAATCACGGGGGTGTTAAACAGTGTTAAAACATAAATTTATACTTTTATGACAAGAGTGCATAAAGGAGGAACCCAAGACAATTAAGAATAGGACTTCGAGTTATGTTCCCAAAAGCAAGAGCCAAGTTTATGTAGGCCATGGACTGAACAAGTGAATAAATACTTATGCGAGTACACATATGCTAATGAGCAGGGGAAAAAGCAGTTAACATATAACACTTACTGAATAGGGACTGGTTACATTTGAGTCTTGATTGACAAGGATTACTCACAGAGGAATACAGAAATCCCCGCACCGAGAGACTTCAGAGTAGCCCGGTGCGGGGTAAAGAATGTGTAGGCTTCAGCCTTTACTTTGTGCGCTCCACAGAATGGAGGACATTGCCATCAGAGTCAATCATGCGAAGGACCAATTTGGTCTTGGTTGCGGAAATGACAGAGAAGCCAGCAGCCGGCGAGCAGAAGACAGTGCCGTCGATGGGCTTGACCTTGCGGGCGAGGGATGCGGAAGAGTTAGTGACGAAATCAGTGTCGGAGCCCTTGACGCGGATGTGCTGGAAGTTGTGGATATGCCCATTGACATAGAGGCAGACCTTATGGCGTTTGAGGATGGGGGCAACGAGCGCCTGCATGTCATCGCGTTCCGACTGATCTTTAGGCGTCTCGGCATACACGGGGTGATGACCTATGACGATGACCCAGTCCTCATGCGCATTGGCGAGAGTCTCATCAAGCCATTTGAGCTGCTCTTTGTAGTCTTGAGACGGGGCATCGGGATATGTCTCCCCATCGGAACGGTATTTGGCGATGAGGGGAGTAGTGTCAATAAGCACCACGCGGACAGAGACCCCATGAGAGGAGAGGACTTTGGAGTAGTAGCGAGCGGGCATGACCCACCGGCGGCTCACCTTAGAATAGTCAAGCACAGCCTGAGTGCTGCCACGATACTCATGATTGCCAAGGATGGGATACCAGTCGAGCATAAGCTCGGGGTGTGAATAGATCAACTCATAGTTAGTCATCCAGAGGGGGTCCGAAGTGCTGATGACGCCGCCAAAGTGATGGACGTCACCCGCAGCAATGACACACTCAGGGTCGGCGCCTTTCTCGGCCATCTCGCCCATGAGCTCGGCGATTTTCTTCTGCTCGTAATAGCCGTTACGCCCGAGGTCATTGGCCACGTAGAAATTGAGGCAATGGTCGAAGACGGAGTAGTCAACAGGCTCCTGAGCGAAAGAGGCAAACGCGGCAGAACAGAAAAGAGCGAGAGCCGCCAATATGTTTTTCATCGTGATAATATTTTAATCAATAGTCGTTTTAGAAATTAAACTTCACACCGATGTCGGCACGGACGCCATAGTACTCAACTTGGGCAGTACGCTTTGTCTCTCCGAGATAATAGCGGAGCGGCTGATTGAGAATGTTGGTGGCATCGGCATAAATTGTGGTCTTGAACTTAGAGCCGAAAGTATATGACGCGTTGAAATCGAGATAATTGGTTCGGTCATAGTAACGGTCGAGAGCGGAGCAAGTACCCATCTCGTCGATGAAGCTGGAGGCCACATTGTAGGAGAGGCGGAGGTTGAGACCCTTTCTCTCGAAACAGATGGACGCGTTGGCGGTATGTTCAGGAGAACCGGTCATAGTGATGGATTCGCCATCAGAGACTTTGCGATGCGAGAACTGGTAATTCTTAGTCTTGCTGTGCGTATAGGTGTAATTTCCGTAGATGCCAACGCATTGGAGCGCAGGGGAGATGAAGCCGAGGTCGCGCTGGAATGAGACCTCGACGCCGAAGAGGTCGGCATCGTAGGCGTTAATGGTCTCAGAGATGGTATACTCACCGCCAAGCGTAGCCGGGATTTTGTCGGACTCGCCGACCCACACCTCATCTACAATGACGTCACGCACATCCTTGTAGAACACGCCTGCGCCCACCATGCCCACGCCGGGGAAATAGTACTCGGCGCCGAAATCATAGTTGAAAGAGACTGTGGGGTCGAGATTGGGATTGCCGATAGAAGCCTCCTCATCGGCGATGGAGTAGTTGACACAAGGAATGAGAGCGGAATATTTTGGGCGCGACAGAGTCTCCGTGAAAGAGAGCCTGAACTTAAGGGCATCTGAGGGGTCGAACTTGAAGAGGACACTCGGCAAGACATTAGTATAGTCGTTATCATAGTCGCCTGTGGGATTGAGACTCTCATTCCCGTCAGCATCGACAACCCAGTTGAAGCCGCTATAAGAGAGAGACGTATGCTCGACACGGAGGCCAAGGACAGCCTTCAGCTTCGCCCCAAGTTTTTGGTCGAAACGCAAATAGCCGCTGGTTATGGCCTCGGAGGCATCGTAGTTGCCAGAGGCCTTCTCGAGGACCTCCTCGCCGCTGAGATTAGCGAAATCAATAGAGCCGAGGTATTTATTGTCAACGAAATTAGTGCCAATGGGGTACTGACTGCCAGGCATAAAACCAGAGCGGACCTCAGAGCGGAGATTGCTCATCCATTCGGATCCATAGGTCTCAGAGTAGGAATCAATATAGTCAAAGCAGTGAATGTCACGGCTTTTATCCTTAGAAGAGTATTTGGCTCCGAGTTTGAGAGAGTTGCCGAAATTGCCATGGGCGAGCGCGATGTCGAAATCGAGGCGGGCCTTCCACTCATTCTCATAAATGTTCTGATTTTGGTTTGTCAGCTCGCTAATCTTCCATTTGGCGTCAGAGAAGGAGGGGATGACCTTAGTTGAATAGGGCTGCCGGTCAAAAGTGTCAACAAAAGAGTCGCCGAAAGGCTCCTTGAGTTGCAGACCGAAGTAGCGTTCCTCAGGGCGATCCTCAGAGGCGCGAGCGAAAGATACGAGCCACTCGGCGTTAACCCGTCCGAAGCTATGCTCGCCATCGAGAGTGAAATCCATTGTCTGCTGGCGTTCGAGGCGGGCGTTGTGGTTGTCGGACGATCCGCCTTTGGTCTGAAGGACTACAGACTGCTTAGACTCCTTTGAGTTAAGCTTCTTGTAGCTTATGCGGAAGCGGTTCTCCCAGTCGTCGCGACGGTTATAGATGCCCTTGAACTCAATCTTGTGATTAGGGTTGATTTGGAAATCGGCGGAGAGAGAGTAGCTCTGGCGTTGACGGGTGACATAATATTGCCGGACTTGCGCCTCCTTGAACTTAATGTCATCGCCATCCTCCTCATAGTCAAACTCAGTGTTGTCTGAGCCGGCGGGAGCGAGTTGGAAAGAGGCGGCAGCCATGAGTCCGAGGTGGTCGGTGAAGAAACGGTCGCCCCATGTGAGACCGAGGGTAAGCTGGGGCTTGTCGCTGACCCAGTTATAGCCGGTTCCGGCAGTGGCGTTGAGGATGCGCTTGTAGGGTGTTTGGCGAGTGACGAGGTTGATGGCGCCGCCGATGGCATCGCCATCCATGTCAGAGGTGACGACCTTGTTGACCTCAATGGTTTGCACCATGTCGGCCGGGATGAGGTCAAGCTGGACATTGCGCGTGTCGCCCTCGGCGGAGGGCATGCGGTTGCCATTGACAGTGACAGAGGTCAGGTCGGCGCTTGTTCCGCGGACTTGGCCAAAGCGCGCCTCACCCTGGTCATATTGGACATTAATACCTTGGACGCGTTTGAGCGCATCGCCGATATTGGCATCGGGGAACTTGCCGACTTGGTCAGATGAGACGACATTGACAATGCCCACACTGTTTTTCTGCATATTGACAGCCTTGCGCTGTCCGTGAAAGGCGGCCTTGACATCAACCTCCTGAAGCTCGTTGGACTCAGACATGACCAAGTCCTGCTCTTTTGTGACGCCCGGCTCGACAGACACCTGAGTTGTCAGCTGCCCATAGCCGACGTAGTTGACCTTAACTGTATATGTCCCCTCGGGAATGCCGGCAAGGAGATAGAAACCATTGACATCGGAGATGGCACCTGTGGCGAGTTCTGAAATGTAGACCACGGCACCGGGCAGCACCTGATTGTCGGAGTCTACCACACGGCCGTGGACATTGCCGTTTGCCGGGTCAGGCTCTGGCGCAGCGGTAGCGAGAGCGACAGAGACAAAGAGTGCAGAGAGGAAAGAAAGCAATCTTCGCGAAAGTATCATGCGTTAATAAGGGTTGGTTGTTACTCTCGCGATGTTAGGGGGCGGAGGTTACAGCGCGGTTGGGCGGGTGTTACAGTGTGATTGCGGATTGCACGGCAAGAAAGAAATCCCCCGCAGGTTTGGCAAGAGAGATCTCGCCAAACTTGCGGGGGGCATGAGTGAGGGTTAGGTGTAAATTCTTAAATCAGGGGCTTGGGCTACTCGCCGCTGGCTCCGTAGTTGGGGAGGACGCGGGCTGAGGGGTCATTGACATTGCAGTTCTCCCATTCCTTGTTCGGCATCCAGAAATCTTTGATGACCTCCGACCGGCCGGGGAAGTGGCTCTCAAAGATCTCGCGGTAGAGGAGGCTCTCCTTAGAGATGGGCGGGACGTGGGTGTATTTCGCCCTCTTCGCCTCGAACTCCTCATCTGTGTAGTGACTTTCGGCAAAAGCCTTAAGATACTCCACAGAGCTGTGGCCCACGGCGTCAGAGAAAGCGGCCTTCTCGCGATATAGGATATCATGAGGCAAATAGTCGCCCTCGAAACTCTTGCGGAGCAGGCGCTTGCCCATGCCGGTCTTGTTGAGCTTCATCTCAGGGTCGATGCTCATGACGTAGCGCACGAAGGCGAGGTCGCCGAAGGGGACGCGGGCCTCAAGGCTATTGCCCGAGATGCAGCGGTCAGCACGGAGCACGTCATACATATAGAGCTCCTTGACTCGCTTGACAGCCTCCTGTTGGAAAGCCTCGGCAGAGGGGGCATAGTCGGTATACTTGTAGCCGAAAAGCTCGTCGGAGATTTCGCCAGTCAGCAGCACCTTGATGTTAGTCTTCTCACGGATGTACTTGCAAATCATGTACATGCCGATGGACGCGCGGATGGTGGTGATGTCAAATGTCTCAGTGAGATAGATAAGGTGGCTGAGTGAGTTGAAGATATCGTCCTTCGTGAAGAGCACCTCGGTATGATCACTGCCAATGTAGTCGGCCACCTTCTTGGCATATTTCGTGTCGATGGGGCCATCCTCAATGCCGACGGCGAAAGTCTTGATTGGCTTGCCGAGATGACGCGCGGCAATGGCGCAAACGAGACTTGAATCGAGTCCGCCGGAGAGGAGGAAGCCGACAGGGACATCACTTTGAAGTCGCTTGACGACGCCCTCGGTGAGGAGGGTGTTAATCTTGCGGCAGACAGTCTCCTCGTCATCATGGTTGTAGCCGTCGGGAGTGGCAGTGACATCTGTGTACTGCACAAACTTCTCGCCATCGAAGACATGGCCCGGGGGGAAGGGCATCACCGTCTTGCATATTTTGGAGAGGCACTTCATCTCAGAGCCGAAACAGATGTCGCCCTCGTCGGTGTAGCCATAGAACATGCCACGGATGCCTATCGGGTCGCGTGCCGCGAGAAACTTGTCGGCTTTCTTGTCATAGATAACGAGAGCGAACTCGCCATCGAGCTCACGCGCCATCTCTTCAAGTCCCTTATCAGCCAAAAGAGGGAGAATGCACTCACAGTCGCTACCGCTCTTGAAAGGATATGTGGAATAGCGTTCACGGAGAGCCGGGCTATTAAAAATCTCACCATTGCAAGTCAGATAGACGTCATTGGCGACGAAAGGCTGATTGCCAGCGTCAGAGACATCCATGATGCTGAGGCGGTGGAAAGCCATCCAACCTCTGGGGAGATCCTGCTCCAATGTGTTGTCGGGCCCACGGTGCTTGATGGAGTAAGCCTCGTGGCCGAACTGGAGCTTTGTAGTCAGGTTGCTACCGGTGTAAACTGTAAATCCACACATGATCCTTTTGCTTTTGAAATATTTTGGTGTCGCAAAGTTACATTTTATAATTAAACACACAAATAAAAATACGAAATAAAAGCAAGAAAAGAATTTTGTAGATGATTTAAAACTTAAGGGCCGCACAACGCATCAATTTCACAAAACATCATTTTTCTCCGCACACCCCCTTTTCGTACAGGGCAACTCCGATGCAACTCATGACAACACATCCACGCACCCCATTTCCGACAGGGGCAGCTCAAGTCAGAAACAACAAATACACACGCCACCCTCCACTTTCATTTTAAAAGCACCAACCATCGATAAAGTTTCACTTTAAAAGGCAAAAGAGAGCAGAGAAGTCATTTCTGAAAGGCGTGACACAGCATAACAATCCCCCGCAAAGCTTATTTTGACGCCTTGCGGGGGACACTGCAATATGAAGAGAAAGAGAATATCGACTAAAAAAATCAGTCAAGAAGAACTGACTCGTCGGCGATGGAGACGGCCTCGTCCGGGACAGCCTGCGGTGTTGGCGACATGGGGTTATAGTCAGCCTCAGTCAGTTTGGCGTTGGCCTCGACCTCGGCCTGGGGGATTTGCCAGAGGAGGATATTGTCATTGTGCGCTACCTTGAAAATATTGGAGGTCTGCGGGAGGTCAGTATTGCGGCGGTCAATGCCAGTCTTGAGCCTCATGATGTCAAACCAGCTGAGACCCTCACCCCAGAACTCAATGCGGCGCTGGCGCCAAATCTCATTGACAAGGTCTTTCCCTGAGCCGGAGAAAGAGTAGTCGGGGTCGCGGTATGTCTTGACGAAGTCGACGAGGGTGGAGAGTCCACCGCCGCCAGTCATGGCCTCGGCCTCGGCCTTGATGAGGTACATCTCCTCGACACGCATCAGGACAGCATCGACATCATTGGCCTCAGGGACCTGATAGGGATACCATCCCTCGGCCGGGTTGGTGACACCGAACTTGACATTGGTGTAGGCGGGATAGCCGACATAGGATGAGACGAACCACTGCTGTTCTTCAGAGAGGTTGGCCGAGACAGTGTCGGCGTCGAGCCACCAGCCGCGCCGCACGTCGGAAGAAGGTATAGACTCGAAGAGTTTTTTGGAGATGCGGATGCCGTCACAATAATAGGCGTAGCCCGTCATGAAACTGGAGAGCCAGCTGCCATAGGTGGCCCAACCGTAGCTTGCCACGTCATCAGTCGAGTTAAGAATGACGCCCCAGAGGCAGTTGTCCATATCCGCCACCTTGGTGAAGGCCGGGTGGTCAATGGAGCTTGGCGACGCGGGGATGCAGCCCGACTTCTCGATGGCGGACTCGGCATCGGCGGCGGCCTGGGCATACTTATGCATGACGAGATCCACACGGGCTCGGAGACCATAAATTGTGGCAAGGTTGGCGTAGCGCTTGTCCGGCCTCGCCACTCCTTCCTCCTCGGCCATAGTCATGAGCGACACGGCCTCGTCGAGGTCACTGACAATGAGGTCATAGACCTCGCGTACAGAAGACCTTGACGCGCCTCCGTCAATCGCCACCTGGTCCGAGTTCTCGTCGGTCAGGATGGGGACGCAAGGGGCGTCCTCGTTGCCGAAATAGGTGAACTGGTAGAGCTGCGCCAGATTGAAGTAGCTGAATGCGCGGAGAGTAAGGCCCTCGGCCCTGTTGTAGGCGGTCTGCGCTGTCTCGGCCTCCTTATATATCTTCAGAATGGCATTGGCGTTGCGGATATAGGAGTAGAGGTCGCTCCAGATAATTTGCGAGTAGGCGTGATTGATGGTGCGGTCAGAGAAATTGCGCTCATAGTAGAACCAGTTATTATTGTCAGAGTAGACATTCATGTCCTCGCCCTGCACATCCATCATAATCATGATTCCCGGGTAGCCGAAATCGGCAATCCAGTAATAATCAAGCGCCGTGGCATTAGGGAAATAGGCGGAGAGGCCCATGTAGGCCGAGGAGACCGAGTTGTCTCTTGAGGGCATGTTGGCCACAATCTCGGACCTCTTGGAGTCGGTTATCGTAGATCCGTCAATCTCGACATCGGTATCGGCGCAGGCGGAGGCGAGCGCGGCAAGGGCGACGAGAGATAAATATGATGTTTTCATATGATAGTCAGAGGATAAGAATTAGAAAGTAACCTTGATGCCGCCCGAGATGGTGCGAACGGGTGAGTAGGTGGCGGTTGTCGACGTCGTGTAGCTCTGACGCGGGTCGAGTCCCTGACGCTTGGTGAGCAGAGCCACATTGTCAGCCGCCGCATAGACACGCACTGAGCTGAGGCCAATTTTGCCCACGATGTTTTCAGGCAGGCTGTAGCCGACAGTCACATTATTGAGAGCCAAGTAGTTTGAGCTAATGAGCCAACGTGTTGACGAGTAGTTGGTGTACTCATCGTTGGCATCGAGGCGGGGGACGTCAGTGCTGGTGTTCTCAGGCGTCCATGCCTTGGCTATATCCTTGTGCCAGTTCTTGCCGGCGTTTTGCTTGGCCTTGCCATTGTGCATGAGCTCCTGGTAGCCATAGTCCCAGAGCTTGCCACCGAGTTGATAGGCGAAAGAGAGCGAGAAGTCGACGCCATTGAAGAAATAGGCGCTTGTGCCGAAGCCGCCATAGACCTTTGGCATGAGGTCCTCCGTGGCCTTGCGCGTCTTCTGCGCCACATTCCAGTCAGCGGTCTTGACCCTGTTGCCGTTGGCGTCCTCGGCCCAGAAGAGCGACTGGCCGGGCTGTGCCTTGACAGAAGCCTCTCCCGAGCTGGCGAGCTGGTCGTCAAACTCCTCTTGGCAGACACCGGCGTACTCGACAAGGTTGAAGCGGTACATGCTCTCACCCTCCTCATATATAGTGCTGCCGTTCACGAGCTTGCCGCCGAGCTCGGGCGCGAGCTCATTAATCTTGTTGCGTATGAACGAGGCGTTGGCGTTGACGCTCCAGTCGAAGACGCCAAGGCGGAGCAGATCGGCCTTGAGGTCAATCTCGACGCCGCTGTTGGTGAGCGAGCCGACATTGACGGGGATGGACGTGTAGCCGTTGGAGGCTGCCACCGGCTTGTTGTAGAGCATGTCCTTGCTACGGCGCGCGAAATACTCGACCGAGCCGGACAGCACATCGCTGAAGAGAGAGAAGTCGACACCGACATTGAAGGACTGCGTGGTCTCCCAGGTGAGATCCTTATTACCCTTGTAGGTCAGCTGGAGATTGAAGTCTCCATTAGAGCCGGTCACCTCATACTGGTCCTCATAGGCCTTATAGTTGCCCACGGCGTCGTTGCCCTGCTCGCCAAACGAGGCCTTGATTTTGAGCATGTCAACCCAAGACGCGCTGAAGAAATCCTCGCCAGAGATGAGCCATGCGGCGCTGGCGCTCCAGAAATCACCCCACCTGCAATCCTCGGCGAAACGGCTTGACGCGTCGCGGCGGTAGGCCACATTGGCGAAATAGCGGTTTTTGAGAGAATAATTGAGGCGAGCGAAATAGCCGACAGTCTTATACTCATTCTGATAGCCATAGACTGAATAGTTGGACGTGGCGTTTGAGAGGAAATAGCTCTCGGGGTTGTAGAGGCTGCTGCCATAGCCGCCGAGGTAGGTGTAGCGATACTGGTAGCCGTCATATCCGATGGTCAGGTCGAAGTTGTGGTCCTCGCCGAAAGTCCTGTTATAATTGGCCACATACTGCTGGTCGAGCGAATAGGTCCGATAGGCGTACTGCCCAGCGAAGCCGCCCGTCTTGCTGTCTGACGCGGCGCCGAAGTAAGAGTTGACGAGATTGCTGTATCGGGTGTTGCAGGCGTAGAGACCATATTTGGCAGTTATGCTGAGACCCGCGATGGGAGTGATGAGGGCCGACACGTTACCGCTGAAGGCGTCTGACGCTATGTCATACTTGTTGTAGTTGAGCTCGGCAATCGCGTTATTCTGCGTGAGGTAGGTGCGGTTGAAGTTGGTACTCTTGGTCGAGCCGGTCGCCATGCCGTAGTCATAGGCCAAGTGACCATTCTTATAGGCTAAGCTGCCGTCGGCATTGCGGACGTAGAGCGGATAGATGGGCGCGATGAAATTGGCCTGATAGAAGGAGTTGCTGCTGCTGTCGCCATCCGTGTCCTGACTGGTGGGCCACTTGCTCTTGGTATGTCCGAAAGAGACGTTAGCCCCCACGTTGAGCCATTTCTTTGCCTGATAGTCCACCTTGAGGCGGCTCGTCAGACGCTTGATGTCAGAGTTGACTATAATGCCGTTATCGGCAAGATAGCCGAGCGAGAAGAAATAATCGAGTCGATCAGTGCCACCCGAGATGGAGAGATCATAGCTTTGGCGCATGTTGTTCTTGTAGAGCTCACCCTCCCAGTCGTCTGGCGTGTAATAATACTCTCCATCGGAATAGCCGAGACTGACGTCGGAGTTGACCTTGCCGTCGGCGCCGAATATGTCAGCCGCCTCTCCCGATCCATTGGCCGCCGTGAAGACCTTATAGCCTATGCCGCCATCATTTCCAGTGAAGATGTTCTCAAGGACTTTGGCACGAATGTCGGCATCCGAGAGGCTCTCGGACGTATGATTTTTATAGCCATTGTACATGGCCTGATATACAGTCTCGAGATATTGCTTAGGGTCCTTTATGACATCATAGTTCTTGATTTGGCGGGAGTTGACACCCCAGCGTCCCTCAAAAGATATCTTTGCCTCGCCCTTATTGCCCTTCTTGGTCGTGACCATGACGATGCCGTTAGCGCCACGCGCGCCATAGAGGGCTGTCGAGGCGGCATCCTTGAGCACAGTCATGCTCTCTATGTCATTGGTGTTGAGCGAGCTTAGGTCACCGTCAAATGGGACTCCGTCCACCACGATGAGAGGGTCCGTTCCAGCATTGATGGAGCCTACGCCGCGCACCAGAATGGTAGAGCCGGAGCCTGGCTGTCCGTTGCTGCTGAGCGTCTGCACACCAGCCAAGGTGCCACTCAGGGCGTTAGTCACATTAGAGACTTGCCTGCGCTCAAGAGACTCGGCGCCGACCTGCGCGGCCGAACCAGTGTAGGAGCCCTTGGTTGAGGTGCCGTAGGCCACGACGACGACCTCGTCCATCTCGCGTTCCTGCTCGGCGAGCGCCACGTCAGTCTGTCCGCTCGACAAGTCGATGAGCGTAGGTGCGAAGCCTATAAAAGTAGCCTGAAGATATGGAGATCCGTCAACAGTGAGCGAGTAGCGACCATCAATGTCAGTTACAGTTCCGTTTGTAGTCCCGGGGACTATGACGGCCACGCCAGGCAGCGGATTGCCTTGCGCATCGGTGATGACGCCGCTCACAGTCCGGCTCTGCGCCAATGCCACCGAGGCGGACGCAAAAGCCATCATTGTCAGTACAAAGTGCTTCATCATTAGTAAGTTGGAGGTTATTATTGTTTTTGGTTAATGATTTTATCGGTGCAAATGCGACCAACCGCTTTCACAATCAGCTTTATCAGGGTGACTGAAAGCTATACTCGGTTGTTATCAAATGTCGTTACGCAAATATACCGGGGCGGGCTTTGCATTTTTGCTAATTCATATTAAAAAGGCGCACTCCCGTTTTAATAAGGGATAAAAATCTTGTTACATATATCCGCATTTTACTCAACCCCACAAAAACGAGGGGAGCGAGCACAGAAACACCACAAACAACCCAACCACACCCCACCGCGAAAGACAACCATAAAGCGACAGAGCCGCCAAACAAGAGCGTCATCATGCGCATTGGCTCACTCACCACCCGCATAGGAAAGCGATGGCGGGACACAAGTCCACAGATGCGGGACGAGACGGAGGCGCACCCCAAAGAAAGAGACAGACCTATGGCAAACATTCACGCCAGAGGCCACAATGGAGACGATAAGCGCAAAAATCTCAATTATTTGCGTTAACTTTGAGGTTTTCATGCAGTGGCGGATGGGCACCCAATTCGGAGCGCAGAAAAAATCCCGCACGTCATTAAGATTACCACAAGAAAGCCACCAACCTACACAAACAAACCAAATGATCAAAAAGAGCATAGCCATTGCCATGATGGCAGCAGCGGTCGCCACCCTCACGACCAGTTGCAAGCAAAACAGCGAGGAGCAGACCGTCCCCACCGAGAGCTGGGCCCTGAAAATGGCGTACAGCCACGGCATTGGAGACTTCGACTGCAACATCAAGCACCGCGACAGCTTGGCCACCACGCCATGGGACTACGTGGGCGGACTGGTGGCAACCTCTGTCCTTGAGGCTTGGCAGCAGCACCCTCAGGAGACTGACCTGCTGAAGGCCGTGAAAGGCTTCGCCGACCTCGCCACCAGCGCAGACGGGACAGAGATAACAAAGAACGGCAAGCCAGCCCTGCAGCCGAGCAACATAGACGACTTGGCGGCTGCCCGCATATATTTCGGCCTCTACGACAACGCGGTGGCCACGGGCGACACCACCTCCGCCCGCCGATGGAAGACGGCAGCGACGATGGTCCGCAACAAACTCAAATATGACCACAACCGCATTGCCGAGGGGCTGCCCGGAGCCGGGGGGTTCTGGCACAAGATGCGCTACCCCAACCAGATGTGGCTCGACGGGCTTTTCATGGGTCCGGCCGTCTACGCCCGCTGGCAGGCCAAATGGGGCATGGAGCTGGGTGAGCAGGACAATGCTGAGAGCTGGTCTGACATAGCCAAGCAGTTCGTCATCCTCTTCAACATGACATACGACAAGAGCGAGCACCTCAACTACCACGGATGGAGCGCCACGCCGGATGACGAGAACTCATTCTGGGCCAAGAAGGACGAGCCCAACAAGGGATGCAACGCCGAGGTGTGGGCCCGCGCCATGGGCTGGTATATAGGCGGACTGACCGACGTGCTTGAGCTCATGCCATCCGACCACCCTGACCGCGACACGCTCGTGACCATGTATCGCCAGTCGGCGGCAGACCTCATGGCTCGTCAGGACTCAGCCACCGGCCTGTGGTTCAACCTGCTCAAATATGACGGAAGCGTAAGCGCTGACGGCAAGGGAGACGAGATTGACGGCCAGACGTACAACATCGGCACACGCGCCAACTACACCGAGAGTTCGGCCTCGGCCATGTTCGCCTACGTCCTCATGAAGGGCGCACGGCTCGGCATTCTCGGCGATGACGCCCGCTTGGCCGGACGCAGAGCATTTGAGGGGCTCTTGGCCAACAAGATTGTCAACGAGGGTGACGGCAAGATTGGCATCAAGGACATCTGCGCCTCGGCCGGCCTCGGACCCGCCAACGACAAGGGTCGCAGCGGCACTCTCAACTACTACCTTGAGGGCACGGACACCGGACTTGTCAAGTCAAACGAGGGCAAGGGCATAGGCACCTTCATCCTCGCCGCCCTCGAATACGAGAGATAAGACAGGAAACCGGGCATAGAAGATAATAAACCCAAGTCAGGAACAAGACCTTGAAAGACAAAATCCTAAAAGCGGCAGCAGACCTGTTTGACGAGACCGTGGCCATACGCCGCCATCTGCACCGCCACCCCGAGCTGTCGTTTCATGAGGCCGCCACTTCGGCCTATGTGGCAGAGCGGCTGCGCAAGATTGGCATCCCCATCAAGACGGGCTTCGGCTCTTTTGGCGGAGAGGAGGGGCATGGCATCGTCGGCCTCATTGAGGGTGGCAAGCCCGGTCGAACAGTGGGACTGCGCGCCGACATGGACGCTCTGCCCATCACAGAGGACGCGTCACACGAGGTTCGCAGCCAGAATGAGGGCGTGATGCACGCCTGCGGACATGACCTGCACACGGCCTCGCTCCTGACCGTCTGCAAAATACTTTGGCAGATGCGTCACGAATTGTCAGGACGTTTCGTGGTCATCTTCCAGCCCGGGGAGGAGAGTTGGCCCGGCGGTGCCAGCCTGATGATAAAAGAGGGCGCGCTTGGCGCATTCGGGCGCGAGCCCGACATCGTCATAGGCGCTCACGTCTTGGCCGAGATGCCAGTGGGGCACACGGGGTTCCGCGGCGGCGCGTACATGGCGTCGGGTGACGAGATCCACCTCCACATCAATGGCAAAGGCGGTCATGGCGGAATGCCGCACCTGCTGACAGACAACGTCCTCATCGGATGCGAGACGGTCGTGGCCATGCAGCACCTCGTGGCGCGAGAAGTGCCCGCGACGGTGCCAATGGTATTGTCATTCGGAAAGTTCCAGGCAGACGGGGCCACCAACGTCATTCCCGACAAAGTCTACATATGCGGCACCATGCGCACCATGAATGAAGAGTGGCGCGCACGGATGAAGCAGCGCATCACAACCGTGGCGCAGAGCATAGCCTCGGCCTACGGAGCGCAGACGGACGTTGAGATTCGCCACGGATACCCGAGCGTGTGCAACGACCCAGCCCTCACCCGCGAAGCCAAGTCGTTGACAGAGGGGCTCATTGGCGCAGACAAAGTCGAGGACATGCCACTGCGAATGACGGCAGAGGACTTCGGGTACTACACCGTCAAATACCCATCCGTCTTCTACCGCTTCGGCGTGGGGTCGGAATCGGGCGCCCACACCCCGGGGTTCAATCCCGACGAGGAGTCGCTGCGCACGTCGCCCGCCATCATGGCGTGGATGGCGGCAAGCTTGGCCAAGACGTCAGCCGAAGAGTAACAATCCGAACTAAGCGAGGCGACTGACAGATGGGCAACAGGCTGAGATATGGATTGACACTGTTCGTGATTGCGGCGTGTTTCGGGCTTTGGGGCATGGGCTACGCGCTGAGCGAGCCTATGAGCTACGCCGTGGCGCACGTGCTGAACATCAAAGACGACACGTCGGCCAACGCCATGATGACTCGCGCCATGCACGTGGCGTATAGCCTGCTCGCCATCCCCGCCATGCTGTTCATCAGGCGATACGGATTCAAGTCGGGTCTTTTTGTGGGGCTGATGTGCTTTGCGGGCGGCGCATTGTCATTCCTGCCAGCATCTCAGATAGCCCTTTTCGAGCCCTATGTCATCTGCTACGCCGCATTGGCCATAGGCGTCCTGTTCTTGGAGTTGACAGCCAACCCCTACGCCATGACATATGGCAAGCGCCGCCATTCACTATTCAGGCTTTGCGTGGCCCAGACATTCAACATTGTGGGATGGCTGAGCGGATTGATGTTCATCGGCCCGTTCCTGCGCATTTGCGAGATAGACGTGCAGAGGGCGCCAGTCATAGCCGAGCGCCTGACCATCGACATGGCCCAGCGCGAGGACCTTCTGATGCTCGCCATGCCATGCGTCTTCGCCGGGATAGCGGCTGTCATTCTCGCCGCCATAACAGGCGTTGTCGATTTCTATGACAGGCCGGACGACAAAGAGCCCGCTGACACTGGCTTGAAGGCCATAAGCCAAAGGCTGCTCGGGAGCAAGGCTTACGTCCTGGGTGTGGTGACGCTCTTCATCTACGTCATGGCGCAGGCCCTCTGCTGGTCTAACATCATGAACTATGGCACAGACACGCTGATAGGCAGCACCGCCGACAGCATGAGCCGCGCGGAGGCCAACGACTTGTCGTATAAGTTCCAGATAGCCGGCATCGCGAGTTTCGGACTTGGCCGCCTTGTTTTGGCAATAGCGTCTTACAAGGTCGTGAAAAGACCGGCCATCATTTTGGCGGTTTGCGCCTGCGCCGCCTGCGCTTTGACATTGGTGGCGCTCATTGTCGAGAACTTCATCGGCCTTGCCTGCTTAGTGGCCGCGTCGGGCTGCATGTCAGTCATGTATCCCATAATATACTATGTCTCGACGCGCCAGCTTGACGTCTCGGCCACCCAGGTCGGCACAGCCGGACACGTATACGCCATTTTTGGCGGCCTCGCAGCCTCCTACGTAGCCTACGACAATGACGGCGGAGCGTCAATCCGCATGGCGGTGGCCGCCATCTTGTTTGGAATAGTGGCAGCTTATGGCGTATGGAGCAACCGCCACAGGCTGCACTAACACAATAGAAAAGGAAGAAGAAAAGACCTTATAGAAAAAAAGACCTTTATATAAACAAATGGACAACGAAGAGAACGAACAAGAGCAAGACTTTCAGGTGGTCTACTCGAAAAACGTGATTGAGTTCGCCACCGTGGCGCGCGAATATTGCGTCTTTGCCGAAAACGCGCTCAAATACACCAAGGCCGACTACATGAAAGTGGCCTCGCGCCTGCTCCCGCTGCTCTACATGAAAGGGGCGTTGCTGCCCGAGATAAAAGAGGTGAGCGACGAGCAGCTGCCGGAGGTGGTGGACTACGAGACCTACGAGTCGGTCCGCCGCGACATAAGAGAGCGCCTCTCAAGCCACGACCGGTACCTGACGACATTCAAGGAGGGCTTCGAGCTGAGCGAGTCGCCCATCATGGCCACCATATCAGAGGACATGGCGGACATTTATCAAGACATCCGCAACTTCTGCGAGCAATACCACTGCGGTGACGACGCCGTCATGTACGACGCCGTGGCCTTCGTGGCGGACAAGTTCCGCACCTACTGGGGGCAGCGCGCGGCCAACGCCCTCTGCGCTCTCAACGCAGCCCTCTACTCTGGCGACGAGCTGAACGACGACGAGAAAGGCGACCTCGACTCGCAAGACGACGACATGGAGGAGGAGAGCCAGCCCGCAAACGAGACGACTGACGACAACATGCCATATTTCCTCCGCCAAACAGGAATGCGATTAGTGGGCGGCAAGAACGGGAAGAGATGAAAGTGACCAACGAAGAGATTGACCAGCTGCCGCTGAGCCAATATGACGAGGAGATAACACTCATAGACAGCGAGGAGCAAGTGGAGGCGGCCATTGCCGAGATGAGCAGGTATGAGGCGTTGGGCTTCGACACCGAGACCCGGCCCTCATTCACCCGAGGCACATATTACCGCGTTGCGCTCCTCCAGCTCTCGGCCGAGCACAAGACGTGGCTGTTCCGCACATGCAAGATTGGCATGCCTGAGCCTCTCGCGCGCTTCTTGGAGGACGGACGGATTATCAAACCGGGCCTCGCCATCCGCGACGACCTCAAAGGCCTCCGCAAATGGCGCGACTTCACGCCGGGCGGTTTCGTGGACATGCAGACCATCGCCGCCGAGCATGGCGTGGACGACCTCAGCCTCAAGAAAATGGCAGCCCACGTCTTAGGCGTGAGAGTCTCAAAGAGGCAACGCCTCACCAACTGGGAGAGCCCCGTCCTGACGCAAGGCCAGATGACCTATGCCGCCACCGACTCGTGGATATCGCTACTCCTGTGGAAAGCCATCGTCAAAGACGGCGTAACGGAGAGCCCCGCCCTGCGGAAGATGCGAGGCGAGGAGTAAAAGAAAACGACAACGCACACATAACACCAAAGAACATACAGTGACAACGACCATAACACTCAAGCCTGGCAAAGACCAGAGCCTGCAACGCTTCCACCCCTGGGTCTTCTCAGGAGCCATAGCCCGGATGAGCAACGAGCCGCAAGAGGGCGAAGTGGTTGACATTCTTTCCACACAGGGCTACGTCTTGGCCCGCGGGCACTACCAGATTGGCTCAATTGCGGTGCGCGTCCTCACCTTCGACAAGAATGAGGCCATCGACATCGAGTTCTATAAGCGCCGCATCGGCGAGGCGTATCAGTTGCGCCGCGACGTGGGCCTCATCGGCAACCCCGACACCACGGCCTACCGACTCATCTTTGGCGAGGGCGACGGACTGCCGGGCCTCGTCATCGACGTCTACGAGACGACGGCCGTCATGCAGATGCACTCCGTCGGCATGTGGAGAGACCGCCAGATGATAGAGGCCGCCCTCAAGAGCGTCATGGGCGACAGCCTTAAAGCCATCTATAACAAGAGCGAGGGCACACTGCCATACAAGGCCGGCTTGAACCCCGTCAACAGCTACGTCTACAAGGCGGCCGACTGGGTTGAGGTCAAGGAGGCTAAAGAGAACGGACTGATTTTCGCGCCCGACTGGGAGAAGGGCCAGAAAACCGGCTTCTTTGTGGACCAGCGCGAGAACCGGTCACTCATTGAGCGATACGCCCGCGGCAAGAGGGTTTGCAACATGTTCTGCTACACCGGCGGCTTCTCGCTCTTCGCCTTGCGCGGAGGTGCCGAGCTCGTCCACTCGGTGGACAGCTCAGAGCGCGCCATTGAGCTTACACGTCAAAACGTGGAGCGCAACTTCCCGGGCGACACGCGTCACGACGCCTTTGCCGAGGACGCGTTCGACTACATGGACCGCACCAAGCAGAAATACAACCTCATGGTGCTGGATCCACCCGCATTCGCCAAACACGTGTCGGTTCTGAAAAACGCCCTCAAGGGCTACCGCCGCCTCAACGCCAAGGCCATGCAGATAATAGAGCCGGGCGGCATACTCTTCACCTTCTCATGCTCGCAGGTGGTGAGCAAGGAGGACTTCCGCACAATGGTCTTCACAGCGGCCACCATGGCGCACCGCCGCGTGGCCATACTCCATCAGCTCACGCAGCCGGCCGACCACCCCATCAACATCTACCACCCCGAGGGCGAGTATCTGAAAGGTCTTGTACTTAAAGTATATTGATAAACGAAAAAACACACATAACATAGTGTCATTCTACGATTTTGACTTCACGGATGAGTTGTTGGACAGCCTTGACGCCATGCGCTTCAGCGAGCCGACCCCCATCCAGTCGCAGGCCATCCCCGTCATCATGGAGGGTCGCGACCTCATTGCCTGCGCTCAGACAGGCACGGGCAAGACGGCAGCCTACCTGCTCCCCATCATTGACGACCTGGTGCTCAACCCCAATGACGGGTGCGACACGATAATCCTGGTTCCGACCCGCGAGCTTGCCATACAGATTGACCAGCAGATGGGCGGCTTCGGCTACTTCGTCAGCGTCTCCTCCACAGCCATCTATGGCGGCAGCGACAGCGGTGAGTGGAGTCGTCAGCGCACAGCCCTGACAGAGGGCGCCGACATCGTCATCGCCACGCCGGGGCGACTGCTTCAGCACATATCAATGGGCTATGTGGACTTCAGCAAGGTGCGCCACCTGGTTCTTGACGAGGCTGACCGAATGCTGGACATGGGCTTCTTTGACGACATCATGCAGGTGGTCAAGCTCCTGCCCGTCGAGACTCGCCAGACTCTGATGTTCTCGGCCACCATGCCGCCTAAGATTCGCGAGTTGGCCAAGAGCATCTTGCGCGACCCTGCCGAGATCTCAATAGCCATAGCCAAACCCGCAGCAGGCATCCGCCAAGCGGCATATCCTGTCTACGAGGCACAAAAAGGCGGGCTGATCGTGGACATCCTCAACAGCCACAAGGGCCAGAGCATAATCATCTTCGGATCTCGCAAGCAGAGCGTCAAGGAGCTTGGGCACACGCTCAAGCGCAAAGGCTTCTCGGCCGGAGTCATCCACTCGGACCTTGAGCAGACTGAGCGCGAGGAGGTTCTCCGCGAGTTCCGTAACAGGAAAATTGAAATTCTCGTGGCCACCGATGTCATCGCCCGCGGAATAGACATCCCCGATGTCGACGTCGTCATTAACTTCGACGTCCCCCGCGACGCCGAGGACTACGTGCACCGCATAGGCCGCACGGCGCGCGCGCAGAGCAAAGGAGAGGCCTTCACACTCATTGTCCCAGACGAGATGTACGCCTTCGGCCGAATTGAGAAACTCATTGAGATGACGGTGGAGAAGCTGCCACTCCCTGACGGCTTTGGTGAGCAACCAGCTTACAATCCCGACTTGCGGACACGCGGCGGGCGCGGCGGCAACTCAAACGGGAGCAGAGGCGGCAACAACCGGCGCGGCGGCAACCATCAAGGCAATGGACGCGGCGGCAGAAGAGACGGAAACAGCCAGCAGCGAGACCACCACAGCAAAGGCGCGCAGCCTGTCAAATCTGACAACCATCAGACAGACGGAGGTGAAGCAGCGCAAGGCGAGACGCCAAACAGCGCAAGGCGTGGCAACGGAGGCAACCGCCACTTCCACAGGCATAAGAAGCCGAGCGGAGAAGGCAAGCCGGCAGAGCCGAAACAGCCAGAGGCTTAACATAGGCTATTGAAAAAAAGGCGTGGGTGTGACAGGTAAGACTGTCATATCCACGCTGCTTTTATATTGCGCGATAGTCAGCTAACGTAAACTCTAAAAATATAATTTATTACAAGACAACAAGATAAATGCGTCAGAGTTAATTTAGTGGACAGCATGCCTCTTTGGACTATCCAGGAGCTGCGCATACGCCAAGCGCAAAGTTTTGGAGATATAGCTGCGATTTGCCATTGCACCATGGGTATGTTTTTCGGATTCGACCTCCAGCTAATATGCAACAAGAGAGTGACATTCCTTAATTTCACATTCACAGTCAATAACGTTTACGACCACATGCTATCAGAAAACAAGAAGTTCGTCGAGAGGCTAAGTGAATAACTGTTCACAGACATGGGGAATGTTAGCATATCACTCTTCACAACGCTGTTCACTGCCGGCGCACACTTCATCACGAGGAGCAAAAAGAGGAAGAAGGACGGCACAAGAAGCGTATCGGACGTTGTTGAGCATCTTAAAAGTGCTATAATAGAGACTATTAAATACGAATTAAGAATATTACACAGATAGAGCAATCACGTTTTCGCTCTGTAATGGGCTTCATAGTTAACGCATTGGCCACATTGTAAACATTCAGTTTTTACCCGAAGAGACCTTCTAAAATGACCAACATCCATAACAATATGAATGCTATTTAATGTGCATTTAAATTTACCAAACGCACATTAAATAAATTTAAATGCATTGTCAACATAACGCTTAGTAAATACTTTTGCAGCTGTTAGAGCGTAGAGAGTCATAGAGCTAAAAAGTTCGCTTTAATGCTCGTTAGGCAACTACCCCCATCTAAACTAAATAAATTAACATGAAAGAGAGAATTACGGGCGCAATTATGTTGTTGTGCCTTGTTTTCGCCGCTTGCTCTGACGAGTTGAACGAAACAGTAGAGATGAATCAGGATGAGCTTATTCCTGAAACAAAAACTAACGAGGTTACTGACGCCGAAAAAGAGGCGTATTTGGCAAGTTTTGCCAAAATCTTGTCGATGGCAGTTTATGAGAGGCAAGATGTCAGAGCCTTTTTAAAAAGGCATGCTCTTGAATGTTTTGACAAAAACTACGACGTTTTGTATGTTGCAGTAAAGGACGAGTATATCTCAGGACAAAAGTTTCACGAAATTTTGTCTTCCTACTCATCAGAGAATGAAATTGAAGATATCACCACACACATTCCTTTGCTAAACATTTACCTTACCGATTTTCCTGCTATCGGAATACACGCAGAAGACCTAAACGAGGCAGATGTTGATATACCCACTTGCGTTTCCATGTCGGATAGCACAAGATTCTTTTACAAAGGAACGCAAATAGAAGCACGGCAAAAGGGCGAAATTCCAGATTTCCATGTTCTTGTCGTTGGAGAAAACACGAGAGTCACAATATGCGGTCAACATGGGAGCAACAAGTCCCTAAATCTTTTTGAGTTTAAAGACCCTGCTTTCGACGGACTTGCAGACAACGGCAATCTAAAGTCCATTGCACTTAGCGGCTCGATTGTTGGCCGCCGCGCTTTTGACTCTTGGCAATACTTCAACTCAAGCAATTCCGGAGTTAATCAGAAAGCTTTCCAAAGAGATTACATATATTATGGAATAACCCCAGACAAACCTCGTGGTGAACTAATAAAATCCATTTCCGAGTACATAGGATACATAAAAGTCCCAGCATCAGCATTCTACACGATATCTGACCAGAAAAGCGGAGACGACCCATATGCTGACCCCTACATAAAGGAGCCAACAGCACAAAGATACCACAAGCAATACTCAGAAAATGAACTCATTGACATAATGTGGACACGAGGGGCTTTCAACTTTAAATTTGAGATTATAACATCAACGCAAGAGATTGCGAACACCATATACATACCATTAACTCCCTCCCAATTGTGGGATTTCCACATAGAGCACACGACAAAGCACAAAACATGGTTTCGACACACCAGACACTACTATAGGATTGACGCCGACAAATTCACACCCAAGAACGTTATACTCGATTCCCCTGCTGACATGGGAAAGTGGAACATAGCGGAAGAATCTCTTTTCAGGATTGTGAAAATTTACGAAGAGGACAAAGGGAAAGAGACGCTCATTCAACAGACATACGAGATGACCAAAGCTAATTCTACTAATTTCAGTGGAAATGCAAAAGTCACCATCGGGTTGGGAGATTCCACTAAACCATCAATTGAGCCATCAACCTCAATAAACAACTCAACAACAACTAAATTCAACAAAACCATAACGACAAAGTGGGTCGAGGGTTCCGATGAACTCGGGAAAGTAACAGTTTACTATTACGATCCTATTATAGATTATATGACGACAAACGGGCAACCAATATTGCACACATACAATACAGGAAGTATCGAATTTGGCATAATAGTAAAATAACATGCTCAATAAAATTAATCTACGCAGTGCGATTCTTCTGATAGCCCTGTTGACCACGTTTCTTCAACCATCGCTCGCCCAGTCGACAGGATACGTGCGCACAGGCATCTCATATAACATTATGAGCATCAACTGGGAGAGCGGCAGCGGACTGCCTAAAGCAAAGGGTATATCAGCAGAGTTCATAAAAGGTCAACCAATAGGGCACAGCAGCTGGCTTGCCGAATATGGCGGGCGGTTCTCTTGGTCACATGCGGTCAGCAAGTACACGGACAGTTTCACAAACGAGACAAAGCGCAGCACATTTCTCAACATCTCTCTCCCCCTGTGCGCCGCATATCAGTTTCGGTTGCGCAATGAAGAGTGGCGCATAACTCCCTTTTTCGGACCTAACTTCAAGTTTAACCTCATGGCAAGCTACAAGGATGTAGTCCGCGACAACGACATGTCACTCATCTCGAAAAGCAAGGTCAACTATTTAAACCGGGAGGAAAGGCACCCGGCCAACATATTTCAATTCGGACTGGACATGGGCATCGGCTTTACATTCCGCAAGTTATACATAGGATACACATTCCAACCGGACCTTACAAAATTCATCGACTCCGGTTGGACTTTCAGCGGAGAAGCACCAAATTGCAAGACAAGGAGCAGCATACTGTCCGTCGGCATCACTTTCTGAAAAACCAGTCAACACAAAAACATCCCCGCAATCTCGTGGAAATCAGAGATTGCGGGGCTGCTTTTGTATTTTAACGTGACAGACTAATGCAGCTCGCAAGCCTCAAGTCAATCAGCGAGAGGTGGCAAAAGCAAGTCAGAATAGCAGCGTGAGCAAGGGGATGGAAATGGCAGACAGGAGGGTGGAAAGCATAGTCGCCTGGACCATAAGAGTGTCATCGCGGCCGTAGCGGAGACAGAACATGGTGCCATAGGATGCCACAGGCATGCCAATGATGACAGTGTTGATGTTAATGACAAGTGGGTCGATGGGGACGAGCAGCGCCACAGCCCTGAAAAAGCCAAACACAATCATCGGGACGAAGAAAAGGCGAATGGCCGTGATGGCATAGACGCGCACGGACTTGAAAGCCGCCACAAGATCAATCTCGGCCATCGACGAGCCAATAATCAACAAAGCACCCGGAACAGTGATGGCGCCAATGAGACTGATGGGCTGCGTGATGAAACGCGGCACATTGTCAAACCCGAACCCGACAATCAAGATTGCCACGTAGCAGGCGAGCATGGCCGGGGTGAAAAGCAGATGCCAGTCGAAATTCTTGAGCGAGGCGCTGCCACCCTTCACGAAAGCCACGCCAAAGACGAAAATAAACAACGTGTTGGGCATGTTGAGCAGCGAGGCGTAGAACACCGCCTCCGGGCCAAAAATGGTAGAGGCCACGGGATAGCCCAAGAAACCCACATTGGCAAACATGACCATGAAGCTGAACAGCCCTCGCTCCACGTCATCCCGCCCAAGGAAACGAGTGATGACGAGCGCCAAGCCAAGCAGAAGGAGATAGGTGAAGAAGCCGACCGAGAGCAGCGGCACGATGAACGACCTATCCGGGAACACATCGCCAAAGACCGACGACAAGATGAGGCATGGACTCGAAATGTCAATTATGAAAGCAGAAAGCCTCTTGTCGAAATCGCCTCCCATGATGTTGCACTTGTGAGCCACAAAACCCACCAGCACCACAATCAGCAAGATAATCATCTGAACGACAACATCCATAAATATCTTCTCTTTTTGTTGTTGACTTAAATTGTTGGCGCGAAGTTACCAACCATGGGACAAAAGGCAATAGAAAAGCCGCCCGTCTTACGCTAAAAAAAGCGAAGACGAGCGGCAAAACTCAATCTTGAAATTTTCCTTTACTTAAATAAGTTCCAGGGCTGCGGCGGCGATAGCCTCGGGAGTCAGACCACTCTCGGCGAGCAGCTGCGAGTATGAGTAGCGGTCGTAGAGACCTTTCTTCACGCCAAGGCAGCGGACCTTGACATCCGACGGGCCGAAGAAACGGGCGATTTTCTCACCAAAGCCACCCTCCAAAGCTCCATCCTCGGCCACGACGACTGCCCGATGGTCGGACTTGAGACTCTCAAGGAGACCTTCGTCAAGGTGCGACACGAAACTCTGCGAGATGATAGTAGGATTGACACCCTGCTCCTTGAGAATTTCAGCCGCCCCACGAGCCCACGCCACCGATGCGCCAGACGCCACAATGGCCACCTTAGACCCCCGGGAGACGACACGGGCCTTGCCGAGGTCATAGTAATCAGATGGATACGCATCTTGCGAGTGCGTCACCGCCCCACCCGGCACGCGGATGGCCACAGGATAGCGAGTCTGGCTCAGAGCCCATTTCTCCATTGAGATCAGCTCCTCGTAGGTCTCGGGAGCGAGATAGACGAGGTTGGGGATGGACGTCAGCATGGGGATGTCATAGAACCCGATGTGAGTTATGTCATTCAGGCCAAGGACAGAGCCTAAGAACACATTGATGACCGCGGGGTTGCCATTGATGCAAAGGTCCTGCGCCAACTGGTCGTAGGTGCGCTGGATGAAAGTGGCATAGACATTCCACACGGGGCGCGCCCCACCCTTCGCCATGCCCGAAATCATTGCCACGGCCTCCTCCTCGGCAATGCCGACATCAACAAACTGCTTGCCTGCCTCCTTGCGTCGGTCAGGAGTAAAGCCCGCCACAGTTGGCGTGCCGGAGGTCACAACGACGAGCTTAGGATCCCTCTTCATCTCGTCGAGGAGGAAGCGTCCCAAAAGGTCGCCATAATCCTCGGCTTGGCTTTCCTTGCGCAACTTGCCACTCTCGACAAAGAAAGGCATACTCCAGTGCCAACGCTCCTTGTTGGAGACTGCGGGAGCGTAGCCGTGCCCCTTCTCTGTGTGGACGTGCACAACAATGGGGTGGTCGATATCCTTCACCTTCTCGAAAGCCGCAATGAGCGCGCTGATGTCGTTGCCCTGCTCCACATACATATAGTCCAGACCCATCGCGCGGAAATAGTTGCACTCGGCTTTGCCCTGCGTTTGGCGCAGCAAGGCAAGATTCTTATAAAGTCCGCCATGATTTTCGGCGATAGACATCTCATTGTCATTGACAACAATGATTATGTTGGTGCCGAGCTCGGCAGCCGTGTCAAGGCCCTCAAACGCCTCACCGCCCGAGAGCGAGCCGTCACCAATGATGGCTACCACGTTCTCATGCCTGCCGCAGATGTCACGCGCCTTCTGCAGCCCCGTGGCGAGCGCGATGGAGGTCGACGTGTGCCCAAGCTCAAAAGTGTCATACTCGGGAGACTCTGCCGGACTGCTGTAACCGGACACTTCATCGAGCCTGTTCACATCTAAGAATCCGAAGGCGCGGCCCGTGAGCGTCTTGTGCGGGTAGCTTTGGTGGCTCACATCGAACACAAACTTATCCGTAGGCGCGTCAAACACGCGGTGCAGAGCTATAGTAGCCTCGACAAAGCCAAGGTTGGGGCCCACGTGGCCTCCATGCACAGAGACTCGCGAGAGACAGGCGGCGCGCACCTCATCGGCAAGGGCGTTCAACTGGTCGGCGGGCAGGGCCTTGACATCGGCCGGGGAGGATATTTTTTCAAGAAGCATATCAAAATTGTTTTGAAGTGGATAATATCTCTTTTCTGACAAGGCAAAGATAGCCTTGCGCACAAGTACAAGTGGTAACAATTTTACGGAACATTAGGCGGCGCGCAAGTTTACAGGCCCTATAAGGCTATACGGCGCCGCAACGCATCAAAAAAAACGGTATCTTGACAACCTCATTTATAACGACTTAAACGCCTCAGACGAAATCTCGTGGCAAAAAAGTCGATAAAAGGTTTGCATAATAACTTTCGAGGTGCTAACTTTGCATCGCTTTCGGGAAAGGAAAGCACAGCGGAGTAAGCATTAATGCTTGTCTCAATGGAGAGATGGGTGAGTGGCTTAAACCAGTAGTTTGCTAAACTGCCGAACTCGATTAGGGTTCCGGGGGTTCGAATCCCCCTCTCTCCGCAAACTTTCCCTTAAGAATGGGATGCTTCGGTAACGGGGTGTAGCGCAGTCCGGTTAGCGCATCTGCTTTGGGAGCAGAGGGTCCCCGGTTCGAATCCGGGTACCCCGACATGTTGCGGAAATAGCTCAGTTGGTAGAGCACAACCTTGCCAAGGTTGGGGTCGCGAGTTCGAGTCTCGTTTTCCGCTCTCAA
>CAVKRQ010000027.1:0-34133 GCA_963658925.1 bacterium | reverse complement strand
GCCGCCCCTTAAAACAGTCCGCCCCCCGGAGTCATCTCCGGGGGGCGGATTTTTTCGTGTATACCCCCGACGTGTGCGCACATCACCCCAAAAAAATTCCATATCCCCCAAAAACGCCCCCGCCAGTGCATTCCCGGCCTTAATCGCGCCTCCATCCAACCGACACGCTCCCGCTCACCCGTTCCTCCGCATTACCCTGTCACAATCACGCAACCTGTCGTGAAAGCGAAAAAGCCCCCCCATTACGTCGTTAAAAAGTGCAAAACCCTTGCATATTGTGATTTTTTTTTTAGCTTTGTTAAAAATAAGATAGAGGCAGAGCCCCGGCAAAGCCGCACGGCATAGCGGATAACACCGGGAAGCGTCTCAAAATCCTGTTTTCACCACTAAGGCTGGTCTTTTCATCGCAGAGCCATGTCGTTGGAAAATCACGTTTTCCTAACACGCTATGTGGGAGTCTCGTCTTGTGGATAGATATTTCATTATTCATTCACCTTTAAATCACATTACCCGAATGAGAAGACATTTAGTGTCGCTGTCGGTCATGCTGATGACGGCCGCGACCGTGTGCTTTGCGGCTACGGAGTCTACGCTTGTCGTCAAGAAGCTGTCCGGCAATGACTATTCTGCGGCCCTCGCAACGGTAGGTCGTGTCTACTTGACCGATGGCAACGTCACGCTTCAGACCACGGACGGCAAAAGGGTGGTCATCTGCACCCTCTCCGATGCCCAATCAGTTGCCTTTAACAAGAGTGCGGCCGCCATTCCAGAAATCCTCCGAGAAAAGGTCTCCATTTCCGTCTACCCCAACCCCTCGGCAGGCATGGTCTCCGTCTCTGGTTTGGCGGACGGCGCCGAGGTGCGTGTCTTTGACCTTCAGGGCAGGTCAGTCCTCACAACCACTGCGCCCTCAGTCGATTTATCCCTTCTCAAGGCAGGCGTCTACCTCCTTCAGGCCGGACCCGAGGTTGTGCAGATAATCAAGAAGTGACAATCTGACGGGGCTTTGCAAGTTCGTCTCCGCTTCCTCTGTGGAAAAGCTGTGCATAAAAAGGACGGCTAAGGGGGAAATTCCGAGCCTCACATGAATACAAACAGAATAACATGAGAATAAGACTATTACCTATTTTATTGGCGGCTGTCGCATCCGTCTCCCTCCACTATGAGGCGCAGGCCCAGTTTGCGGTCTGGAAAGACGGGCAGCCAATATACGCCGACTTAACCGGCGTCCCTGACTATTTCGAGATGAAGGCGGCGGACAAGCCCGCTGTCAAGGAGTCACAGTCCGTTGACCGCTCAAAGGTGGGCGGCACTATAGCAAAGGAGTCTGAGGCCATAAACCTCGGCCTCTCCGTCAAATGGGCTCCATGGAACCTTGGTGCGAGCCAAGCCTCTGACTATGGCGAGTATTTCGCCTGGGGCGAGGTCGTCCCCAAGACCGATGACGATGGCAATTATCTCTCGTATGATTGGGACACATATTATTGGATGAAAGACGGAGAGAGCAGTTGGACCAAAATCACAAAGTATCAGGCGGAGGACTCTCAATATGCAGCTGACTGGTATGACTACGCTAAGGTTTTTATTGGAGATGGCAAGACATCTCTTGAGTCTTCAGACGACGCCGCCACTGCCAACTGGGGTGGCAAGTGGCGCCTGCCCACTCAGGCCGAGCTCGCCGAGCTCTCCAATGAGGACAATTGCGAGTGGACGTGGACTGACAATTATAATGAGTCCGGTCACAGCGGATATATAGTCAAGAGCAAGAAGGATGGTTATGAGGGTGCCGTTCTCTTCCTGCCCGCTGCTGGCTACCGGTGGTACTCTTACCTCGACGGCGAGGGCTCGGGCGGTTACTACTGGTCGTCCGAGCTCAACCCTTGGGTCTCCTACTACGCCAGGCGCCTCTACTTCGACTCTGGCCCCCGCGACGCCGGCAACAGCTACGGCCGTTGCGATGGGTTCTCGGTGCGTGCGGTTTGCCCTCCCGCAGAATAGTTGACTTGTTCCAGCCGAGGCAAGGAGGCAACCATGCGAAGCCATGCCCGCCTGCCCGCTTAAGCCATGCGAAAACCAGTTGCCCTCGGCCTGCAGGCCGAGGGTGGGCCGTTGATTTTTCCTGTATTCCCTCTACGCCAATCATGATATGGATGCCACGCAAAGCCTCTGCCTATATTTAAGCCAAATGAGCAAAGCCAAGCTTGCTTAAGCTTTGCCATGGCGAGAAAAAGGATCATGAAATGAACACTTTCAAACAGACAATATAACATGAAATTAAGTATACAAAAGGCTCTCGTGGCGGCGGCTTTGCTGTCCGTCGCACCGAGTGCCACCCAAGCGCAGTTCAGCGCATATAAGGATGGTGAGGCTGTGGCCAACCTGACCAACATTATCCCTGATTCTGTAACTTTCTACCTCCCCGAAATCACTCAGGAGCCAGACATCGCCCTCGTCGGCGGCAGTGTCCCCAAGGTCTCCGAAGCCATTGACCTTGGTCTCACCGTCAAATGGGCTCCATGGAACATCGGAGCAAGCAAGTCGTCTGACTACGGCGAGTATTTCATGTGGGGCGAGATTTCTCCCAAGAAAGATGCTGATGGTAATTACGGCAACTACTATTGGGATACATACTGTCTCGGTAATGATGCTGCCAAGCAGACCATAATGCTCAAGTACAATGATGTTGACGGCAAGACAACTCTTGAGTCTTCAGACGACGCCGCCACCGCCAACTGGGGTGGCAAGTGGCGCATGCCCACTCAGGCCGAGCTCGCCGAGCTCTCCAATAAGGACAATTGCGAGTGGACGTGGACTGACAATTATAATGAGTCCGGTCACAGCGGATATATAGTCAAGAGCAAGAAGGATGGTTATGAGGATGCCGTTCTCTTCCTGCCCGCTGCTGGCCACCGGTGGAACTCTTCCCTCCTCTACGAGGGCTCGAACGGTTTCTTCTGGTCGTCCGAGCTCGGCCCTTGGAGCTCCAGCGACGCCAGGTGCCTCTACTTCGGCTCTGGCTACCGCAGCGCCGACTACTACGACAGCCGTTTCAATGGTTTCTCGGTGCGTGCGGTTTGCCCTCCCGCAGAATAGTTGACTTGTTTCCGCCGAGGCAAGGAGGCAACCATGCGAAGCCATGCCCGCCCAGCCGCATAAGCGGGCGGAAACCAGTTGCCCTCGGCCCGCAGGCCGAGGGGGCGGCTCGGCGTATCACAGGTTGACGGACTCGCTTTTGTGAAAAATAAAATTTAAATAGATGAAGTTTTCCTCTCACCGTCCGCCTTGGCGGGCGGTGAGAATTTAAAGAAAGCATCAAAAAAATGACAGTTCAGGAAATTATAAAATTTGAACGTGGGCGCGCCACAAGTGAGCAGTGCCGCACAATTCACCTCTTCGCGGTCGGCTCCTTCTGGCGTGCCTACGAGTGGAGTGCGTGGCTCTTGTCCCTTTGCGGTATGGAAAAATTGCAGTTTGTGTTGCAGTCTGATGGCGGTGAGTCCTATTTCTATGTCGGGTTTCCGCGGAAGGATATCAGTTGGGCGAAATATGTACCAGCCGAGGTGGAAAGACGTGACGCCCTTTCGGAGGATCATGTCGCCGTCATCCTCCATCTGGCAAAATTCACCTATGCCGCTGACCCCGCCAAGATGGTGGACGGGTTCTCGCAATTCCGTCAACCTCTTATGGAGCGGCTGCTGCAAGAGTCTGAGGCTTCAAAGAAACATAAGAAGCAAATCGCCTCGCCTGAGAATCCCGAACTTGCCCAGTTTTGGGCTGACGTGAAGAATCAGATGATGCTGATGTCGCAAAAAATTGATGCCCTCTCGACAGATAAATTAACATCTAAGAATAAGCAGATTTCCGTGATGGATATTCTCAGAAATATTATGGATTTTGACATTGACTGCCATAGCCCAAACGAGGCCCTCGCTTTCATCAGCTCGCTCCAAAAGGACATAAGGCTTGTTGTGGGGCTGTAAAAGCGTAATGCGCCATTATCCATTAAACCAAACGTGTCAATATCTCCTCAACGCTTTGTGAATAGGTCTCCTTTTCCCTGCTCCAACTCTGTCACCTCGTGGAAAAATCATCTGTAATTACAATTGCCGCGACATGAAAAAAAATAATCTGCGGGGACCAAACTGCGCTTTAGGCCGACTGGATGACATAACAACGCAGAATATAACAAGTCAAATTCATAGGCGGCCCGCTGGGGCGAATCTCTGATGCCATCTGCTAATTCAGCTCTTAGCCATCAGAATCTTGGCTCTCTTATGCCAATGAGCCAATCACGTCTCAGAAAATTTCATTGGCCCATGTGCCAATGAGGCCCGAGGGCGGCTCTCGATTGCGCGTTCCGCCTTCGTGCGGCTCCATCAGGTGGCTGCCGTAAGTTCTCTTCCTGCCCGCTGCTGGCAACCGGTGGAACTCTAACCTCAACAACGAGGGCTCGAACGGTTACTACTGGTCGTCCGAGCTCAACCCTTGGAACTCCAACAACGCCAGGAACCTCTACTTCAACTCTGGCAACCGCAACGCCGACAACAACAACAACCGTTACAATGGTTTCTCGGTGCGTGCGGTTTGCCCTCCCGCAGAACTTGACATCTCTTTTGCCCGTCATCCTTGTCTCTCTATGCCATTCCCCGCAGATTTTTACACTCTTAGCCCTGCCCATCTGCTCGCGGACCTCTATTGCGCGTACTATGGCGCACGTCGTCACAAGGCCTCCCGCCCCTATCAGCTCTTTTTTCAGGCCGGTCTTGATGACAACCTTAAGTGTCTCGCCGCCGAGCTTTTTGAGCGGCGCTACACACCTCGCCCCTCCACTTGCTTCGTCATCTCCGACCCCAAACTCCGCGAGGTCTTTGCTGCCGATTTCAGAGACCGGATTGTACACCACCTTTTTTTCAACTATACCCATCGTCTTTTCGAGCGAACCTTCATCGCTGATTCTTACAGCTGCATCCGTGGACGCGGCACACACTATGGCATCGAGAGGCTTCGCCATCATATAGCCTCTGTCAGTCAATCATATACACGGCCTGCCTATGTCCTCAAAGTCGACATACGCGGCTATTTCATGAGCATATCCCGCTCCCGTCTTGAAGCCCTCGCCCTCGAGACGATTAACCGCATGGCGCGCCGTCGAGCCTTGTCCGGCTGCCCGTTCACGTGGGGGCAGCTCATTGATGTTGATTTTGTCTCCTATCTCGCCTCCTCCATCATCCGCATTGACCCTACCGTTGATTGCCGACGCCTTGGCCGACCATCCGACTGGGAGCGCCTGCCTGACTCTAAGAGTCTTTTCTTCTCGCCCGCCGGCTGCGGACTGCCCATTGGCAACCTCACCAGCCAGCTTTTCAGCAATGTATACCTCAACCCCTTCGACCAATTCATGAAACGCGATATGCATTGCCAACACTATGGGCGCTATGTGGACGACGCTTATGTCGTCAGTCATGACCGTCAGTGGCTTCTGTCCCTCGTGCCTGTTGTGCGGTCATGGCTGCTTGACAATCTCGGCCTCACACTTCACGAGGGCAAGACGCGTCTCTGCGACGTCCGGCAGGGTGTCGATTTCCTCGGTGCTTTCATCAAGCCTAATCGCACCTATGTCTCCAACCGCACTCTTGAGCGAATGGAGCGTAAACTGATTAGCCTCAATGAGGTGGCTGAGCAAACTTTGCCTCCCGTGCCTATTCCCTCGGCAGATTTAGACCCTGACCCCTTTGCTCTCCACCTCCGCAACTCTCTCAGCTCTTTCGGTGGCGTCCTTAGTCACTACGCCTCCTTCCGCCTCCGTCGCGACCTCTTCTCCAGCCTCCCCTCCCTCTGGCGTTTCGGCCATTTCGACCCGGAGTTCCGTAAGTTCATACTCTAACCCCATGTGCTTCCCCCTCAAAAGAAATCACACTCACCGCGCATCTTGATCTCGCATCCGCTGGATTCTGTTGGTTGCGATAATTCTTCATAGTCATGTCCCTTTTCTCGCCATGGCAAAGCCAAAGCAAGCTTGGCTTTGCTCATTTAGCTTAACGAAATGGTTTCTCGTTTGGGTAGGACCGCATATTCTTGATATGTTTATTCCGTTCCGCGTCTGAAACAGCGCACCGGCAACTCAGATAAACATTTTTTTATTACCTTTGCGTGATTAAGTAATTGCTGGCATCATGACAAAGGTCGCTAAAATATTCTTGGCTGAGGGTTTTGAGGAATCCGAGGCTCTCGTCCCGTTTGACGTGCTTAAACGAGGGGGCGTCAATGTCTCTCTCGTCTCAGTTAACGGCAACAAGGTCGTTAACGGGTCTCATGGCGTAGGAATCGAGACATCCCAGAATATTGGCGATCTGACTGCCGGTGATGTCGACCTCGTGATGCTGCCCGGCGGCATGCCCGGCACCCTTAACCTTGGGGCGAGTGAGCCGCTCCGGTCGCTTATTGCCCAATGTGCCGCTGACGGTAAGATTGTGTCCGCCATTTGCGCGGCACCCTCAGTCCTTGGCGACTTGGGGCTCCTCAAAGGACGAAAAGCCACTTGCTACCCGGGCTTCGAGTGTAAGCTCACAGGCGCTAATCATACTGGTGAGGATGTTGTCGTCGACGGCAATTTTATCACGGCTGTAGGCCCCGGCGCAAGCTTCGCCTTCGGCCTCGCTCTTCTTTCGGCATTGACATCTCCCTCTGTCGCTGCTAAAGTAAAGGAACAAATGATTCTCCGATGAGGCGTCTGCAAACGTTTACACTCTTTCTCGTAGCATCCGCTTCGCTCTTCCTCCTTGCCTCTTGCCATCGCAGTGCGGACAAGGAGACGTCAGACATAGCCGGAATCATACCGTCAGACCTCGATGGTGAGCCCACCCCCGCCATTGAGGCGCGTTATACCCAGTGGCCAGACCCGGACACGGTCCTCATCTATATTGACGGCTTGCGCTACAAGGTGGCGTCGGATGGTAACATTTTCGCGCCAGACGGCAAGCTTAAGTACAAAATCAAGAATAAAGGCAGCATTGACGCCCTCTATTTCTTCCAAAAGGGTTCGAGCCTCTTCTTGTTCTACACGGATGTCACGCCCACGAATGTCGCCAACTACGCCCAACGCCTGAATGTCCAGACGGGGGTGACAATCTGGTCTTGCGATATCTCCGGCGTAGCCATGAGCCGCCCCGTCATAAAAGGCCAGTTCGCCTATATAGCCGCCTCCGGCTTCATCGGTAAGCTTAAACTCAAAAATGGCCAGTTCGATTGGCGTTACTCCAATCTCAATGAGGCTGGCCGTTTCGAGAAGTTTCTCGACATCAGTTTCCCCACAAATACAGAAGTCTTATTCGTCGCGCCTCACACTCTCTCGCTCGAGAGTGACTCCATCCTTGTCAAGGATATAAATGGAGAGGTTGTCCGAATGAATTAATAACACTAAAAACCTAAGTCTATGAGCGGAAAAGTTGCCTTTATCACCGGCATTACTGGTCAAGATGGAGCCTACCTCGCTGAGTTCCTTCTTAAGAAAGGGTATATTGTTCATGGTCTCAAGAGGCGCACCTCGCTCTTCAACACGGACCGCATCGACCACATATACCAGGATCCCCATTCGGCAGACCGCCGTTTCTTCCTCCACTATGGCGATTTGACCGATTCCCCCAACTTGATTCGCATCATTCAGGAAATCCAGCCTGATGAGATATACAACCTCGCTGCGATGAGCCACGTCGGCGTCTCTTTTGACAGCCCCGAGTATACCGCCAACGCTGACGGCATCGGTGTCCTCCGCATCCTTGAGGCCATCCGTCTCCTCGGTCTCACCGAGAAAACCCGTTTCTATCAGGCTTCCACATCCGAGCTCTTCGGCAAGGTGCAGGAGATTCCCCAGAAGGAGACCACTCCTTTCTATCCCCGCTCGCCCTACGCTGTAGCCAAGCTCTATGGCTATTGGATAACCGTCAACTATCGCGAGGCTTACAAGATGTTCGCCTGCAACGGCATCCTCTTCAACCACGAGAGCCCCATCCGCGGCGAGACTTTCGTAACCCGCAAGATTACGCGCGCCGTGGCACGTATAGCCCTCCATCTCCAGGATAAGCTTTACCTCGGCAACCTCTCCAGCAAACGCGACTGGGGTCACGCCAAGGACTATGTCCAGGCCATGTGGCACATCCTTCAGCAGGAGGAGCCTGAGGATTTCGTCATCGCGACCGGTGTCACCACCGAGGTCCGTGAGTTCGTCCGCAGGGCGTTCGCTTTTGTCGGCATCGAGCTTGAGTTCCAAGGGACAGGTGTTGACGAGAAGGGTGTCGTCAAGAGCTGCTCAAATCCAGAATACCAGTTGCCAGCTGGCACTGTTGTCGTCGAGGTCGATCCCAAGTACTTCCGCCCCACAGAGGTCGACTTGCTCATTGGCGACCCGTCTAAGGCCAACAAGAAGCTCAACTGGAAGCCCCAGTATGACCTCAAGGGTCTCATTGAGGACATGATGACTTCCGACATCAAGCTCATGAAGAAAGAGAAGTATCTCAAGGAGGGCGGCTACCAGACTCTCAACTATTTCGAGTAGTTCTCTCTGTGACGTATATAGGAGTCAGGGACGGAGGCGTGACGAAAAGGCATGCCTCGCCCTGCCTCCTTTTTTATAGTGAGTATTAATCGTTAAGAGCATCGACTCTTTTCGACCTTTTCGTTAAGCCGGATGGGCAAAGTCAAGCTTGCTTGAGTTTTTGCCATGGCGGGAAAAGGTACATGAATATAAACAATATTCTATCCTGCAATGGAAAAGAACGCTAAGATATATGTGGCCGGACACCGCGGTTTGGTCGGCTCGGCCATTGTCCGCAACCTCCAAAAGAAAGGTTATACCAATATCATAGGCCGCACGCATAAGGAGCTTGACCTCTGTGACCCCCGCGCTGTTGATGCCTTCTTTGAGGCCGAGAAGCCCGAGTATGTCTTCCTTGCCGCCGCTCACGTGGGTGGCATCATGGCCAACAACACCTACAGGGCCGATTTCATGCTCATCAACCTCCAGATTCAGAACAATGTCATTTCGGCATCGCAACGAAACGGGGTCAAGAAGCTTATGTTCCTCGGCTCCAGTTGCATCTACCCGCGTCTCGCGCCTCAGCCCATCAAGGAGGAGGCTCTGCTCACTGGCGAGCTCGAGTATACTAATGAGGAGTATGCCCTCGCCAAAATCAGTGGCTTGCGCCTCTGCGAGAGCATGAATCTGCAATACGGGTGCAACTATGTGGCTGTCATGCCAACCAATCTCTATGGCCCTAATGACAACTACGACCTCGTCAGAAGCCATGTCCTCCCTGCCATGATTCGTAAGATGCATCTCGGCCATGCGCTCGAGGAGGGCCGGTGGGATGACATCCGCGCCGACCTCGACAAACGCCCTGTTGGCGATATCGATGGCAAGTCGTCAAAAGATGAAATCATTGCGATGCTCGGCAAGTATGGCCTCAACCAGGCTGCCGACGGCTCCGTCTCGCTTAACCTCTGGGGCTCTGGCAAGCCGCTCCGCGAGTTCCTCCACTCTGACGATATGGCGGACGCCTGCGTCTATGTCATGGAGAGCGTTGACTTCGCTGATATTGTCAAGGAGCGCGGACTTGAGAATAATGGCGCCGACGGAAAGGAAATACGCAACTGCCACCTCAACGTCGGCAGTGGCACTGAGCTGCACATCGCCGAGCTGGCCCAGATTGTCAAGAAGACTGTCGGCTTCAAGGGCGAAATCAACTGGGATCCCTCAAAACCAGACGGCACACCCCGCAAGCTTATGGACGTGAGCCGCTTGGCAAGGCTTGGATGGACGTATAAGATCAAGCTCGAAGAGGGCATCGCGGGCGTCTATGCTGAATATTGCGGCAAGTAGTGCTTATGCGCCTTCCTGCTTTTTAAGTGTAGGGTAGGCCATTATAACCTAAACACGGACGTGCGTCTCATGGGGTGGGGAAATCAACCCTTAGGGCGCGCGTCCGCTTTTTTATGCCCTCTTTTTCAGTGGAATGCGCACTTGCGCTCTTATCTCGTTGTGGGCGGTCTGATAGTAGGGTGAGAAGTTGACCTCGGTCTTCTCGCAGAAGCTTGTGTGAGACTTTCTCGCGCAAAGTCTTATTTTTGCCTCCGATTACCGAATGAAACAGATATACAAATAGTCGCCATATGACAACTTTTTCAAAATGGGTGGCTGCATGGGGCAACGCCACGTCTATAACTGACAGGCGCGAGGCCGTCTATGCAAAAGACATTACGCTGAGATACCCCATCCGCATCGTTTTCGATGCTGACCGGCTGAGGTTGCGCTTCTCTAACCTGACTGGCACTGAGCCTGTCACCCTTACGCGCGTGTGCGTGGCCTTCCGCCCGCACAGTGGCGTTCGTGTCAATCTGCCGCTTCTTTTCGGTGGCGAGAGATGTGTGTCCATATCGCCGGGGCGTGAGATTGTCTCTGATGAGCTTGTTGTCAATGTCAAGGCGGGGGACTATATTGACGTGAGCATATATCTCGGGGCCGTGACCCAGATGAATGCCGGCACTTTGATAACAGGCCCTCTCTCGTCCGGCTTCTACGCCTATGGCGACTTCACTGATGACGAGGTCCTGCCTGCCGACTTGTCTCGCAAAACCAACTGGTTCTATTTCCTCAACACGGTCGACGTGCTCACTGCCGAGGCCAATCACGCCCTTGTCTGCTACGGCGACTCCATCACGGCGCAAAGCTGGCCGGATTACTTGGCCATGCGCGCATGGGAGAGTGGAATGCGCAATGTGTCAATCATTCGCAGGGCTGTGAGCGGCACGAGAATCCTCAGGCAATATGATTGCATCACATATCAGGCGTATGGACTTAAGGGCGCGACGCGTTTCCCCATCGAGATGAACGTGGCCGGAGCCTCGGCCGTCATCATTCAGCATGGCATCAATGACATCATCCACCCCGTCGGTGTCGAGTCTAACCCTTTCCGCCCTTGGAGTGACATGCCCACTGTCGCCGACCTGGTCAATGGCGTCACAGACATCTATGTCCATCATGCGAGGAGCCTTGGCCTTCAGGTTTGGAGTGGGACTCTCTTGCCCATCGAGGGGTGGCGCACCTATAACGGGGAGCGAGACCGTATCCGCCGCGAGTTCAATGAGTGGCTGCGCACCTCACCTTTGTTTGACGGATGTGTGGACTTCGACAAGTCCGTCCGCGATCCCTCCCATGAGGCTAAATTCGCGAACGGCTTCGACTCGGGCGATCATCTCCACCCGAGCGAAGCCGCCTATAAGGTCATGGCCGAAGCCGTGCCCGATTCCCTCCTGCTCTGATAAAACGGGGACTCTGCTATTTCGCCCTTTTGGTCGGTTTGGGTCTCTCCACGTCATAGCGCAGCCATACGGACTCCGACCCCACGCGGGTCACGCCTTGCAAACGCAGCCTTGTCAGCCTCCAGTCCTCGTGGCTCAAGCCGTCAAACACGGCTGTCATGCCCTTGCGTCCGTCAACGCCTGCGCCGACAATCAGGCTGACCTCGTCTATGAGCCCCTCCCTCAGCATTGAGCCGTTTATGTTCCCTCCGCCAACGACTACTAAGCGCTCCACGCCGCAATCGTCGGCTAAAATCTCCATGACCCTTGGCAGGTTGATGGCGTTTTTCCCGCTCGCAATCCAGTTGACACCCTTTTTTGTCAGGTCCTCGGCATAGGCGGTGGGGGCGTCCTCGCTCATGACCACGAGAAGCGGCCTGTCATCTACAACGGGTCCGGATATGTTGAGCGTGCCATGTGTGTCCACGACGACTGAATAGCCATTCTGGCTCTCTGTGACGTGGATGGATTCGCACCCCACCGGTGTCTTGTCCTCGGCCGAGAACAATGTCCCGTCCGTATAATGCGTCTGCATGGTTTGCCGTCCCATCAACTGTGTGGGGCACATGAGGCTCGCAAGTGATGCGTAGTAGGCTTCGTCGTCGCCAAGCTGCTCTGTCATGTCGCAGTCTATGCGGCCATCTACTGATGTCATCATGTGGCAGATGATGAATGGTCTGTTTTTCATGTCGTATGTTTGAGTCGGGGTTGTGTTGTGGTGTTTTCTTTATGTTTCTCTTCTCAAAGATAATTTCTATGCCACAAAAAAGATATAACTTTTTTATGGAATTAATGAAGTCGGTGAAAAAATCAAAAAAAAACCGCCCGGCTATTGCAGCGTAAAGAAAAAGCACTAACTTTGCATCGCTTTCGGAAAGGGCAACGCCCTTGCGAAAGTCCTAAATGTTGGTACCGTAGCACAATTGGATAATGCCTCTGGTTACGGCCCAGAAGATTGGGGGTTCGAATCCCTCCGGTATCACACTCAAGCCATGGAAGTTTATCTTCTGTGGCTTTTTTTGTGCCAAGTCCTAAGTGCTTCACGTAAATTTGGCTTTTGCCCCCTCTGATGGGGGGTGCCCGCCGCATTTTTAGCCTTTTCTGATTGTGGTAACCTCTGTTAAAAGATTATCTTTGCGTCATTAAAACAAACACCAAAGACCAATTTAACAGTTTAGAGGATGGAGAAGACTTGGCTTGACTTTTTTACCGACTGGGTCAACGCGGTTGATGACAGAGTCTGGGGGACAACTTTTGAGATTGCCGGGTTTCCCGTGCCCATCTTGATTCTTGTCATTCTCTTGGGCGGTATTTTTCTGACCATCCGTCTTGGCGGCATGCAGTTCATCCGCCTGCCGCTGGCTCTCAAGTTCATGTTCCGCAATGAGCATGTGGAGCATGGCGCGCGTGGCGAGGTCTCGTCTTTCGGCGCACTCTGCACAGCCTTGTCCGCCACCATCGGCACAGGTAATATTGTGGGTGTGGCCACAGCCTATGTGACAGGCGGCCCAGGCGCCATTTTCTGGATGTGGGTGGCCGCCCTCTTTGGCATGGCCACAAAATTTTCCGAGGGGCTGCTCGCCGTCAAATACCGCAGCTATGACCCCGAGACTGGTCACGTCCTTGGCGGCCCGTTCTATTACATTGAGCGTGGCATGGGCAAGGGCTGGAAATGGCTGGCCCGCCTTTTCGCTGTCTTTGGTGTTTGCGTCGGACTCTTCGGCATCGGCACGTTCACGCAGGTCAACTCCATCTGTGGCTCCATCACGCAGTTTTTTGACCCTGCGGGGAATTGGTCGGTCAAGATTTTGGGCAATGATTATTCATGGGTCACTGTGATCGCCTCTTTTGTCCTCGCGTCGCTGGTCGGTCTTGTGCTCATAGGCGGACTCAAGCGCATAACCAAGGTCAGCTCTAAGGTCATTCCCGCCATGGTGGTGCTCTATGTCCTTTTCTCGCTTATTCTCCTCGCTGTCAACATAACAGCTCTGCCTGCGGCTTTTGTCACCATCTTCAAGAGCGCCTTTGGTTTTGACGCTGTGGCTGGTGGCGCGCTCGGCGCCATTATTTGCGCAATGCAGAAAGGCATAGCGCGAGGTATTTTCTCTAACGAGGCGGGCCTTGGCTCCGCGCCTATAGCGGCGGCCGCGGCTCAGACTAAGGAGTGTGTGCGCCAGGGCCTTGTGTCCATGACTGGCACTTTCCTTGACACTATCGTGGTCTGCTCCATGACTGGTCTCGCCCTCACTGTCACGGGGCAGCCCTATCTTACGGAGGGTGCCGAGACTGGTGCCGTGGCCACGATGAACGCCTTTGCGGTCGGTATACCTTTCTTGCCGCGTGTGGCTACTGATTTCCTCTTGGTTCTCTCGCTTGTCCTTTTCGGTTTCACGACTATCTTGGGCTGGAACTATTATTCGGAGCGTTGCCTCGAATATCTGACGCACGGGCGTATGCGCATCGTGCTCGGCTTCAGGATTCTCTATATCTTGGCTGTCTTCATAGGCCCGTACATGACTGTGTCGGCCGTGTGGGGAATAGCGGATATTTTCAATGGTCTCATGGCCCTGCCTAACATGATTGCGCTCTTCGCGCTCTCGGGAGTCGTGGCGGCTGAGACTAAGGACTATTTCCGCCGCCGCGCGCGTGGCGATGTGAGAGACTGATGCACTAAACTCGCAACTCTAAAACTTTTTATTCATAGTTAAATGAAAAGCCTGCGGCAAGCGTGACGCTACCGCAGGCTGCTTTTTTTTGTCTACAGAAGGAGATTTATAGGAAGTTTAGTCTATTTCAGAGCCGCAAGTTTCATGACTACGTTGCCATCCGTGTCCGCCACGAGGGCAGTGTCTCCATTGATTTTAACGGTCCGTGCAGCGTTAAGGGCGTTCAGGACTGACTGCTCGGTCTCTCGATAGGGACCTGCTGCCATCTTTGTCGTGTTGATGTCGGCGAATGTGAGAGACGAGCCGTCGTTGGTATAGTTGCCCATGAAGTTGTTGGCGCCTGTGTTGCCGCTGACCCCCTGCTCCATGAACTCGATGACGGCAGTGTCGGCGGCGTTGGCGGTGCTGTTGCCGTAGGCCTCCGTTATGCTCCATCGACCAGTGAGGGGTGCCGGCTCGGTCTCGGCTGTGGCAGTCTCGCGCACCAATGTCATTATGGCCTCGCCCTTGCCGTCTTTCACAATGGCTGTGTCGCCACTCACGTTGATTGTCTTGAGGTTGTTGATGGCGCGGACCACGGCGTCCTCAATCTCTATGTTGGGGCCCATCATCTGGGTCAGCCCTATGTTTGTCAGGATCAGCTCGTCGCCGTCTTGCGAATATGAGCCGAAGAAGTTGTTGATTGAGGCGTTGCCGTTCATCTCGCCGCCCTCGCCAAACGATATGTAAGCGGTCTCCATTCCGTTGGCGGTGCTCGTCCCGTAGGCGTCGCTAATGTACCATTTGCCGGCTATGACCGGTGTCGTGCCTTTGCCGCCTGCGCACCCTGTGGCTATGGCCGCCGCAGCTGCTGCCATTGTCGCAAAAATCGATTTCATCTCGTTCTTTTGTTGGGATTATTGGATTTTCTGCCCACTCTTACGCAAAAGTTGGGTTTTGGGTGCGTTTGCGGCCTTTTCTGACTATTTTTAACTATTAGCCAGCCTTATTTAAGCGCATCATACTCCTCGGCGCTGACAGGCTCAAGCCACTCGTTGGACGTGTTCTCGCCCTCGACCTCGAAGGCTAAGTGGGCGAACCAGCTGTCGCTCTGCGCCCCGTGCCAGTGCTTGACTCCGGCGGGAATGTGGATGACCGTGCCAGGCAGAATCTCGACTGCCGCTTTGCCCTCCTCCTGGTACCATCCGCGTCCGGCCACGCCTATCAGCATCTGGCCTCCCCCCTTTGTGGCGTGGTGTATGTGCCAATTGTTTCGGCATCCAGGCTCAAAGGTGACGTTGGCTATGGGCACCTGGCTTGTTGAGACGCGCGATATGTAGCTGTTGCCCGTGAAGTATTTGGCGTAGGCCGTGTTGGGCTCTCCTATCGGAAATATCATCTCGCGTTGGAATGCCGCCCGTGCGCTGTCTGCCTGGTCTGACGTGTCGTCGGCCCACACCTCTTTGGCCAATCGGAATGCGGCCCACGCCTTAGGCCATCCGGAGTAAAAGGCCGCATGGGTTATTATCTCGGCTATCTCGGTGCGTGTGATGCCGTTCTGCTTGGCTGTTTGCAGGTGGTGGGTGAGCGACGTGTCTGTTATCCCTTGGCTTATGAGGCATGTGACTGTCACAATGCTGCGGTCGCGCAGGCTCAACAGGTCGTTGCGGCTCCACACTTCGCCGAAAAGGATGTCGTCGTTGAGGTGGGCGAACTCAGGGGCGAATTCTCCGAGCTGTGTGCGCCCGGCTGTCTGTATTATTTTCTTTTGTGCCATGGTAGTTGAGCTGAGTGTCAGGATGGCTGACGTTAACATTATTATCTGTCTGAGCATCTTTGCTTTCTTTTAGCGCAAAGATACCCCGGCGGGTGGACGGAAGTCTGCCCGCTTTTGACGCTTTTACTACCAATTTTACAGAAAGAGGGGTGGGGGGGGCTTATTTCTTGTCCTTGCCAAAGGCTCGCCCCACTATCGCCTTTGCGAACTGTGGAACCTTAGAGGCCACCTTGAGTGTGAACGGGATAAAGCGGCCCAGGTTGTGCTTGCTGTATATGCTTATGTCCTCGCTCCATTTCTTTTTCATCTGGCGGAAGCTGGTGGACGCTCCGCCCATGCGCATCTTCACGACATACTCGTGCAGATAGGCCACTTTGAGGTCGGCCTCATAGAGGCAGCGAATCAGCCAATCGGTGTCGGCTGATATCCTGTACCCCTCATTATAATAGCCTACTTTGTCAAAAACCTCGCGCCGCACGAAGCAGGTGGTGTGAAGCGGGAGCCAGCCGCGTGCCACCTTGCTTTTAGTGTAGCTGCCGGATATCCAGTCGCGAACCACGCAATCGGTGTCGGCGGCTTTCACAAAGAGGCCGTCGCAATACATCATGTCGGCGCCCGTGCGCTCCATCTCGCGGGCAATGCGGCTTATGGTGTCCGACGAGTAGAACATGTCATCGGAGTGCAGGAGGCCTATTATGTCGCCAGTGGCCTTGCGTATGCCTTTGTTCAGCCCCTCGTACATCCCGTGGTCTGGCTCCGACGTGACGCTCGATATGCGGTCGGCGTAACCTCTCACTATGTCCATGGTGCCATCCGTGCTGGCTCCATCCACGAGGACGTACTCTATGTCCGCGTAGTCTTGGCTCAGGACGCTCTCTATGCAAGCTGCGATGGATCCTGCCCTGTTAAAACTGGTGGTGACGATGGATACTTTCATGGAGGTAGAGGTTTGCTTTTTTTCGGTTGCTTTTTGCGCATACACCCTGTTGCCCGGTGTTCAGTCTTGCAAAAATAGGCTTTAATTTTTCTCATGTGTGCTTGACATTATTATTTTTATCTAAAAATGTATTTCTGCGCTATCTGTTGGCCTCCATGTCTTCGTCTATGTTGGTGAAATCATGTCATTAAACCTTAATTGCCGTCTCTCGCAATTTTAACATAATGGCGCACTCCTGAGTACAAAAGATAACACTTTAGTCCAAAATACAGAATTGTCCACCTTTTGACGGCGGTTTTTTTCTGACTTGGCGACACAATTAAACTATATTTGCATTAACAAAAATGCAGGGCAGGATGCGCAAAACGCAATCGCGGCGCGCTTTCGCCCGGCTCTATTCTTAAATATCATAACCCCCCAGAGATACAAAATGAACTGGACATCACACGAATTCATCTGGCTCGACTGGGCCATTCTCGGTGTCGGCCTCTTGGCCGTCATCTTTGCGGTTTGGCGAGCCATCGTGAAAGACAAGAAAGCCTCGGCTGGCGAGAGCTCTTCCGACTACCTTTTCGGCAAGGGCGAGCCTTGGTACGTCATAGGCATGGCTATTTTCGCTGCCAACATCGGCTCTGAGCACCTTGTAGGTCTCGCAGGCACTGGCGCTAAGGACGGCGTCGGCATGGCGCACTGGGAGATGCAGGGCTGGATGATTCTCATCCTCGGCTGGCTCTTCGTGCCTTTCTATCAGCTTCTCATCAACAAGATGGGCAAGATTATCACAATGCCGGACTTCCTCAAGTTCCGTTACACTCAGAGGACCGGCTCTTGGCTCTCAATCATAACCCTTGTCGCCTATATCCTTACTAAGGTCTCTGTGACGGCTTTCACGGGCGGCATTTTCTTTGAGTTCCTCCTTGGCCTCAATTTCTGGGTCGGCGCCATAGGCCTCATCGCCGTGACCGCCATCTTTACTGTGTTTGGCGGCATGAAGGGTGTCATGACCCTCTCTACCATCCAGACCCCTATCCTCATCATCGGCTCTTTCCTCGTCCTCTTCCTCGGTCTTAACTATCTTGGCGACGGCAGCATCGCCGCAGGTTGGACAGCCATGATGGATAACGCGAGCGGCATGCATGACGGCTATGGCATTAACCATATGTTCCACTGGGATGCAAAGGACCCTATGTATCATGAGTACCCCGGCTTCGTCGTCTTCATCGGCGCTTCCATCATCGGTTTCTGGTACTGGTGCACCGACCAGCATATCGTTCAGCGCGTCCTCGGTCAGACCAAGGGCGAGACAAACGAGCAGGTCATTGCCCGCGCACGTCGCGGCACCATCGCTGCCGGCTTCTTCAAGGTCTTGCCTTGCTTCATGTTCCTCATCCCTGGCATGATTTGCATTGCGTTGGCCAACAAGGGTGCGCTCACGCTCGATAACACCGATGCGGCCTATGCGGTCATGGTCAAGAACGTCCTCCCCGCAGGTGTCAAGGGCATTGTCACCATCGGCTTCGTCTGCGCTCTCGTCGCCTCTCTCGCCGCTTTCTTCAACAGCTGCGCTACGCTCTTTACTGAGGATTTCTACAAGCCTCTCAAGAAGGGCAAGACAGAGGCCCACTATGTCTTCGTTGGCCGTGTCGCCACTGTCGTCGTCGTGCTTCTCGGTCTCGCTTGGATGCCTGTCATGATGAGCATGGACACCCTCTATACTTATCTCCAGGGCATACAGTCGCTCCTCGCTCCCGCGATGGTGGCTGTCTTCACTCTCGGCATCTTCTCCAAGAAGATCACTCCCAAGGCAGGTGAGTGGGGTCTCATCGGTGGCTTTGTCATCGGCATGCTCCGCCTCCTTACCAATGTCATCACCGAGTCTGGCAATGCTGAGATGACTGGCATGTTTTGGGATTGCACCTCTTGGTTCTGGCAGACCAACTGGCTCGTCTTCGAGATTTGGCTGCTCGTCTTCATCATCGCCCTCATGGTCGTAGTGTCGTTCTTCACTCCCGCGCCCTCTAAGGCGCAGGTTGACGCCATCACGTTCACGAGCGACTTCCGCAAGTCTATCCGCGAGAGCTGGGGTGTCTGGGATATTGTCGGCACTCTTGTCGTCATCGGCCTCTGCGGCGCTTTCTACTGGTATTTCTTCTAAAATGTGTTTGATGCGCGCGGCGGATTGTTCCGCCACGCGCATTAAATCAGCAATATAGCTTAGGAAAACTGCAAAATATAACCGAAATGCTCAAAGAACTCAAAAAGAAGGTCCTCAAGGCTAACCTCGACCTCGTCAAGCAGGGTCTTGTGATTTTCACGTGGGGAAATGTCTCTGGCATCGACCGCGAGAAGGGTCTCATCGTCATCAAGCCCTCCGGCGTCTCTTATGACGACATGGAGGCTGGCGACATGGTGGTCGTTGACCTCGCTACCGGCAAGGTTGTCGAGGGCGACCTCAATCCCTCGTCTGACACGCCTACCCACCTCGCCCTCTACCGCGCGTTCCCCAATATCGCTGGCGTTGTCCACACTCACTCGACCTATGCGACTGCTTGGGCCCAGGCTGGCAAGAGCATACCCAATATCGGCACAACGCATGCCGACTATTTCTACAAGGATATTCCTTGCACGCGTGACATGACTGAGGCTGAGGTAAAGGGCGACTATGAGCTTGAGACTGGCAATGTCATTGTCGAGACTTTCAAGGATATCAATCCCGACCACACCCCTGGCGTCCTCGTCAAGAATCACGGTCCTTTCGCTTGGGGCACTTCGCCCGACAACGCCGTCTACAACGCCAAGGTCATGGAGCAGTGCGCCAAGATGGCTTTCGTCTCGTTCTCTGTCAACCCCGAGACCACGATGAACCCCCTTCTCGTCGAGAAGCACTACATGCGCAAGCATGGCCCCAACGCCTATTACGGCCAGAAGAAAAAGTAAAAATAAACATACTACATAATAACAGTCGAATCTTGCGGGTGCGCAAACGCCTGGACACTAAATAAGGCAGGCAGTCTGCCGCAGCCCGCGCAAAAGAATAAGCAATATGACAAAGGCATTTGATAACTACGAGATCTGGTGGATCACCGGTGCACAGCTTCTTTATGGTGGCGACGCTGTTGTCGCTGTAGACGGTCACTCTAAGGAGATGGTTGACGGCCTCAACAAGAGCGGCAACATCCCTGTCAAGATTGTCTACAAGGGTACCGCTAACTCATCTAAGGAGGTCGAGACCCTCATGAAGGCTGCCAACAATGACGAGAAGTGCGTCGGCATCATCACCTGGATGCACACTTTCTCGCCCGCCAAGATGTGGATCAAGGGTCTGCAGGCTCTTGAGAAGCCTCTCCTCCACTTCCACACCCAGTACAACGCCGAGATACCCTGGGACACCATGGACATGGACTTCATGAACCTCAACCAGAGTGCGCATGGCGACATCGAGTTCGGCCACATCTGCACCCGTATGCGCGTTCCCCGCAAGGTCGTTGTCGGCTACTGGAAGAACGAGGAGGCTCAGAAGAAGATTGCTGTCTGGGCTCGTGTCGCAGCCGGTGTTGCTGATGCTCACAATGTCCGTTGCCTCATGTTCGGCATGAACATGAACAATGTGGCTGTGACCGATGGTGACCGCGTTGAGTTCGAGCAGCGTCTCGGCTACCACGTCGACTACTACCCTGTCTCATCTCTCATGGAGTACTTCAAGAAAGTCACCGACGCTGAGGCTGACGCCCTCGTCGAGGAGTATAAGAAGGAGTACACCATCAAGATTGATGAGTCTGGTGAGAAAGTTTACTGGGAGAAGGTAAAGAACGCGGCTAAGGCCGAGATCGCTCTCCGCCGCGTCCTGAAAGACGAGAACGCTACCGCTTTCACCACCAACTTCGATGACCTCGGCGACGCCGACATCAACGATCCCAACTTCGTCGGTTTCGACCAGATTCCTGGTCTCGCTTCACAGCGTCTCATGGCCGAGGGTATCGGTTTCGGCGCCGAGGGCGACTGGAAGACCGCTTGCCTCTACCGCACCCTCTGGATCATCCAGCAGGGCATGCCCACCGGCTGCTCTTTCCTTGAGGACTACACCCTCAACTTCGCAGGCGACCGCAGTTCTTGCCTCCAGAGCCACATGCTTGAGGTCTGCCCTCTCATCGCTACCGACAAGCCAAAGCTCGAGGTTCACTTCCTCGGCATCGGCATCCGCAAGCAGCAGACCGCGCGCCTCGTCTTCACCTCTAAGACCGGCGCTGGCATCAAGGCCACTGTCGTTGACCTCGGCAACCGCTTCCGCCTCATCTCTCAGGAGGTTGAGTGCATCGAGCCTAAGCCAATGCCTAACCTCCCCGTCGCTTCCGCTCTCTGGGTCCCGCAGCCTACTTTCGAGGTCGGCGCGGCAGCTTGGATTCTCGCCGGCGGCACTCACCACAGCGCTTTCTCTTATGACATCAACGAGGAGTACTGGGAGGATTTCGCTGAGATTCTCGGCATCGAGCACGTCAAGATCAACAAGCAGACCAACCTCTCTGAGTTCAAGCAGCAGCTTCGCAACAACGAGGTCTACTTCATGCTCAACAAGTCGCTTAAGTAAAGCGGCGTTATAAGCCAAGAGCCAAGACGACCCGTCAAACACAGGTCTCTTGGCTCTTTCTTTTAAATAAACACATCATTTTTCTATCATAAAATGACTGCAAAAGAGACTATTAAGCAGGGTAAGGCTATCCTCGGCATCGAGTTCGGCTCAACCCGCATCAAGGCCGTCCTCATCGACGAGAATAACAACCCGATCGCCCAGGGCAGCCACGCCTGGGAGAACCAGTTGGTCAACGGACTATGGACATACAGCATCGAGGCTATCTGGTATGGCCTCCAGGATTGCTATGCCGACCTCCGCAAGAATGTCCTCAAGGAGTATGACGTCGAGATTGAGAATCTTGCCGCCATCGGCATCTCGGCCATGATGCACGGCTACATGGCTTTCAATGACAAGGATGAGATTCTCGTGCCTTTCCGCACTTGGCGCAACACGAACACGGGCAAGGCTGCCGCCGAGCTCTCAGAGCTTTTTGTCTACAATATCCCTCTCCGTTGGAGCATCTCGCACCTCTACCAGTGCATTCTCGACAAGGATGAGCATGTCAAGGACATTAAGTTCCAGACAACTCTGGCAGGCTATGTCCACTGGCAGCTGACTGGCGAGAAGGTAATCGGCGTGGGCGACGCATCGGGCATGATTCCTGTCGACCCCGAGACGAAGACCTACAACGCCACCATGGTCCAGAAGTTCGATAAGCTCGTTGAGCCTTACCATTTCGGCTGGAAGCTTCTTGACATTTTCCCGAAGGTGCTTGTGGCTGGCGAGAATGCTGGCACGCTCACCGCCGAGGGCGCTAAGCGTCTCGATGTCTCCGGTCACCTGAAGCCAGGTTGCCCACTCTGCCCACCCGAGGGCGACGCAGGCACCGGCATGGCAGCCACCAACGCTGTCAAGCAGCGCACTGGCAATGTCTCAGCCGGCACCTCTTCTTTCTCCATGATTGTCCTGGAGAAGGATCTCTCCAAGCCCTACGAGGCCATCGATATGGTCACAACGCCTGACGGCTCTCTCGTGGCCATGGTCCACTGCAACAACTGCACATCGGATCTCAACGCATGGGTCGGCCTCTTCCGCGAGGCTCTCGAGCTCATGGGCCAGAAGGTCGATATGGACGAGCTCTATGGCAAACTTTACAATAACGCCCTCACTGGAAATGCTGATTGCGGTGGCCTCCTCTCTTACAACTATGTCTCTGGCGAGCCTGTGACCGGTCTCGCTGACGGTCGACCCATGTTTATCCGCTCGGCCAATGACAAGTTCACCCTTGCCAACTTCATCCGCGTCCACCTCTATGGCGCAATCGGTGTCCTCAAGATTGGCAATGACATATTGCTCAAGGAGGAGAAGATCAAGATTGACCGCATCACAGGTCATGGCGGACTTTTCCGCACCAAGGGGGTAGGGCAGCGTGTCCTCGCCGCGGCTCTCAATTCGCCCATCTCTGTCATGGAGACGGCTGGCGAGGGCGGCGCTTGGGGCATCGCGCTCTTGGCCGCCTATGTCGTCAACAACGCCGAGAAACTCAGCCTTGCCGATTTCCTCGACAAGAAGGTCTTCGCCGGCAACACTGGCACTGAGATTGCCCCGACGCCCGAGGATGTAGAGGGCTTCAATGCTTACATTGAGACCTACAAGGCCGGTCTCGAGATTGAGAAGGCTGCAGTTGCCGCCAAGAAGTAATTCCCGATTATAAAAGCATTTCACAATGAAAAAGCAAATTTTCGCGCTTGCCTCGGTTGCATCGCTCGTCGTTGCCTGCCAGCCCGCGCAAAAGGCTGAGTGCCCACAGCAGGTCGGCCTCTGCCCCGATAAGTTCGGCACGGCTGTCGTTGACAGTCAGGAGGTGAAGCTCTTCACCCTCAAAAACGCAAATGGTTGCGTGGCTCAGTTCACTAATCTCGGAGCCAAGATGGTGACCCTTTGCGTCCCCGATGCCGATGGCAATATTGGCGACGTGGTCTTCGGCTACGCCACCGCTGCCGAGTATGCCGAGTGCGACAACGCTTCAGGCAAGGGTGAGCCTTTCTTCGGCGCTACCATCGGCCGGTATGGCAACCGCATAGCTGGCGGCAAGTTCTCTCTTGACGGCACTGAGTATCAGCTTTGCCAGAATGAGAACGGCAACTGCCTGCATGGCGGCAACCGCGGCTTCTACAGCCAGGTGTTCAACGCTGAGCAGAAGGGCGACACCGCCATCACTTTCAGCCGCGTATCACCCGATGGCGAGATGGGCTTCCCTGGAAATCTTGACGTCAAGGTGACTTACACGCTCACCTCTTGCAACGCGATTAAGATTGAGTATGAGGCTACGACCGACAAGCCAACCATTGTCAACCTCACCAACCACAGCTTCTTTAACCTCGCGGGCGAGGCGGACACCACCATCAACGACGAGACCATCCAGATCTTCGCTGACGCCATCACCCCGGTCGACGGCACTCTCATCCCCACTGGCGAGCTTATGCCTGTCGAGGGTACTCCGTTTGACTTCCGCTCTGGCCGCGTCATTGGTGACAGCCTCGCAAGTGAGCATCCGCAAATCAAGCTCGGCAATGGCTATGACCATAACTTTGTGCTCAACAGCGAGGTTATGCCCTGCTGCGGTCTCCGCAAGGCTGCCGTCGTAACCGATTCGCAGAGCGGCCGTGTCATGACTGTCCTCACCTCAGAGCCCGGCGTGCAGTTCTATGCCGGTAATTTCATCAACTCGACCCAGACCGGCAAGTGCGGACACAAGTATCCTTTCCGCTCGGCTCTCTGCCTTGAGACTCAGCACTTCCCCAACTCTCCCAATGTCGAGAGCTTCCCGTCTACGCGCCTCAACCCTGGCGAGACGTATAAGCACACCTGCGTATACGCTTTCTCTACTGTGGCTAAGTAGTATCGCGAACGGAAAGTAGCGCATAAAAAAGTTCGCCCCGCCAAAAGAATATTTTGGCGGGGCGAACTTTTTATTGTCTATTAGTCGCTCCTTGATGAGTCTGTCTACCAGTCTTGGCTGCTCTTCTCGGTTATCTTGTCGCCTTTCGTCATCACGTTCCGGACAATAGCGGCGTAGGCGTTCAGGCGGGTCTCCTCTGTCGGTGGCAAATCCTCAGCCGGCGTGCCGACGGGGTATGCCACGTAGTTTCTCAGCCCCGTGTTCACTGGGCGCCCGACATGGAAAATGGTGTACCATGCCTCCTCGGCTGTGGAGTTGTATGAATAGGTGTCAAGCGTCAGGCCGACCATTATGCCGCCGTCAGTGCCGCGCTTGGACATGTTGGATATGACGTTGCCAAGTGAGTAGACTATCAAGTGCTTGCGGCCGTCCGGGGTGGTGTATATGTCGATTGGCTGCACCACGTGCGGGTGTCCGCCTATCACGTGGTCCACGCCATGGTCTATCAGCCATCGGCCCAACTGCCTCTGCTCCTGATTTTCCTCCATCTCATACTCGATGCCCCAGTGGATGGTGGCAATGATGTAGTCCGGCTCCATGCGCATGGCGGCGGCTATGTCTTTGAGCATCTGTGGCTTGTCTATGTAGTTGACGACGTTGCCGCCCTTGGGTGTCAGCCCGTTTGTGCCATATGTGTAGTTGAGAAGGGCTATGCGAAGCCCGTTTGACTCCACAACGACGGGGTATCTGTTAGCCCTGTCCGCCGAGTCGGTATACGTGCCGAGTTGCGTAACCTCGCGCTTGGCCAATTCACTGATGGTGCGCTCCACGCCTTTCTGGCCGCGGTCCAAGCAGTGGTTGTTGGCGGTGAGGAAAACATCGAAGCCGAGGCTCTTGATCTCATCGGCGTACTCGTCGGGAGCGCTGAACGCCGGGTAGCCCTTGTACGGCTTGCCGCCCATGGTGACCTCGTAGTTGCACACGCTGATGTCGGCTTTCTCTACAGCCGCCTTGATGTGGGTGAAGCAAGTCGAGTAGTCATAGCTGTCGCTCGTCGTGTCGTAGGCGGCTTTTATCTGGCCGTCGTGCTGCATCATGTCGCCAATGAACAGCATTGAGGCCTCTCTGCGCACCTCTTGAGCTTCTGAGCCTTGCGCCATGAAAACGGCGAGGCCCAATGCCATCAGTCTTATTCTCATTTTGTGTCGTATGTTTTTTTTGACGTGACGTCTGTTTCCGCTTGGCGGTTGTCTTCTTTCCAGCATGCCGTCATGTGGCAGTGTGATGGCAAAGATAGTGATAATGGCAGATTATCTATAAATTTGCCGACACTTATACTTTTCGGGGGGGGATGGTTCTGGCAACTCTTCATGACACGCCGTGTGGCGCATTGCGTATCGCCACTTATGATGGCAACCTCGTGCTATGCGATTGGGCCAACGAGGCTTGCTCGCGCAAGTTAGCCCGCATGGCCAATTCGCTTGGCACCGCTGTGGCCGAGGGGGTGTCACCTTTGACGGACATGGTCATTGCTCAGATTGATGACTATTTTGCAGGCCGAAGGACTGTGTTCGATCTGCCTCTGCGTTTCGTAGGCACGGATTTTCAGGTCTCGGTGTGGCAATCCCTTCTCGGCATCCCCTATGGGCGCACGATAACCTATGCCGAGCAAAGCCGCCGCATAGGCCGACCCGACGCCGTGCGGGCGGTGGCTGCGGCCGATGGCGCCAACCCTATTGTGATTATCGCCCCATGCCACCGCGTCATAGGCTCCAATGGCAGCATGACAGGCTATGCCGGTGGTGTTGATGTTAAAGTCAAGTTGCTCGCTCTTGAGCGGAATCTTTTGTTTGAAAATCAGCAATGACTGAGGTCTTTCACCCTTTGGCTATCCCTGACGAGGCGGAGCGACGCCCCTTCACTGACCCTTTCGCCTATGTCCCGACAGCGGAGTGCGAGGCGGCGGCCGATGCCGTGCGCACGCATGTGTCATCTGAGCACCCTGATTGGGCCGACGAGCTGAGCCTCGGCAAGATGTTCGGGGTGCTGGTCTGTAAATCACCAGAAGGGAAAACGGGTTTCCTTGCGGCTTTCAGCGGAACAGTGGCCGGACGACTGACGCATGATTGGTTCGTCCCGCCTGTGCTTGATTTTGAGCGGCCAGATGGCGTTTTCAAGACCGAGGAGAGGGCTATTTCGGATATAAACAAGCAAATAGACTCATTGGCGCGCGCCCCGGGGCTCGTCAAGGCTAAGGAGGAGCTTGCTGAGCTTAAGACGTTGGCAGCCACGGAAATTAAAAAGGCTAAGGATGACTATGCGCTTCATCGTCAAGAAAGGCGTGAGCTACGCTCCTTGCACCCCGACAGGGCTGACGACCTCGACAGGCAAAGCCAATTTGAGAAAGCGGAGATTAAAAGGCTCTCTAAACGCTGGGATGAGAAAATCGCCGCCCGACAGTCTGTCGTGTCCATGGCTGACAGCCAAATAAAGAGCCTGAAGGATGAGCGAGTCAGGAGGTCCAACATCCTGCAACGTTGGCTCTTCAGCCGCATGAGGCTTCACTGCGCGGACGGCAGCGTTGTCTCTGTCCACGACATTTTCTCCCGTTTCACACACACCGTGCCGCCCTCCGGGTCTGGAGACTGCTGCGCGCCGCGACTGCTCAACTTCGCCTTCGCCAATGGTTTTCAGCCCATATCGATGGCTGAGTTCTGGGTCGGACAGTCTCCACGTGGCGAAATCCGCGTCGATGGCCAGTTCTATCCGGCCTGCCAACCCAAGTGCGCGCCTCTTTTGCGGAGGATGCTCATGGGCTCTGATTTTGAGCCGTCGCACTCTTTGATTGCCCCGCGCCTTGTCTCGCGGCAGACGACGTCCGTGGCCGACAGCCGCATCGAGATTCTCTGGGAAGACGATTGGCTAATGGCCGTAAATAAGCCAAGTGGTCTCATCACAGTGTCAGACAACCCGGACGTCGATTCCCTCATGCGTCGTGTCTTGGCTCTTCGCCCCTATATCTCGGGTCCGGGCTACGTCCACCGCCTCGATCAGCCAACCAGTGGCATTGTGCTGATTGCCAAGGATAAGGCTACGCACCAGCTCATGCAGGCTCTCTTTGAGTCACGCCAAGTGAGCAAACGCTATGTGGCTCTCCTCGAAGGCCGCCCGAGCCAGTCGAGTGGTGAGGTCTGCCTCCCCCTTATGCCCAACCCGGACGACCGCCCGCGCCAGATGGTTGATTTCATCCGTGGCAAGGCGGCTGTGACCACATATGAGGTCAAGGAGTCGGCCTCCACTAAAGACGGCAAAATGCAGACTCTCATCTATTTCTATCCGCATACCGGGCGGACACACCAGTTGCGTGTCCATGCGGCGTCGCCTTTAGGCCTCGGATGCCCAATTGTGGGGGATAATCTCTATGGCCGTTTGGCGGACCGCCTGATGCTTCATGCGGATTCTGTGGAGTTTGCGCATCCTCGCACTGGCAGTCGTGTCGCAGTCTCCTGCCCCGCCCCAGAGAGTTTTAATATAACGGGACGAGAAAAATATTAACGAATTTAAAAATTTGCATAAAACAAATTTCTGCTACCTTTGCGGCTGTGCAAGTGGGCTTTTTTTCGCCATAATTGGTTCACTCGTCACCATAACACTCTAATTATGTTTAAACTACACAGAACCGCAACCCTGTGTGCCGCGGCATTGGCAATCTCTTGCTGCCTCACGAGTTGCTTTAAAGAAGAGCCGCTCAACTCCGAGTGCGACATTGAGTCTGTCTATGTCTCGCTCTCTGACCCCAACAGTCTCTTTGTCAGGAGCAAGGACACCCTCATCACGCTGACTTCTATCGACAAGACGGCGCGTTTCAATGTCCGCCCGACAGCCGACATCTCTTCCGTCAGCCCCCTTTTCGTCTTGACCCCTGGCGCCTCCATCAGCCCGGCCAACGGCTCAGCGCAGGACTTCACCAACGGCCCGATAGTCTACACCGTCACCTCTGAGGATGGCAATTGGAAGCGCGAGTACACCATCTCGTTTGTCGCCGAGAGCAACGATGGACCCTTCGCCTTCAACGACTTTGAGAACCCCTATCTCGAGCAGATGAGCACCGCCTCGTTCTACGCTTGGCGTGATTATGACTCTCAGGGCAACGAGGAGCTCAACTGGGCCACTGCCAACGCCGGTTTCGCCATAGCCAACTCAACCACCGCTCCCGAGGATTATCCCACCTCGCCCATCGACGACGGTTACAAGGGTAAGGGCGTCAAGCTGGTGACCAAGAGCACTGGCAGCCTCGGCGACCTCTTTGGCAAGCCCATCGCGGCCGGCAACCTCTTCATCGGTAGCTTTGCCCCCGAGAATGCTCTTCAGGACGCTCTCTCGGCCACGCGCTTCGGCAAGCCCACAAGCAAAAAACCCCGCTGCTTCAGCGGCTATTATAAATATGAGCCGGGCCCAGTGTTCAAGGACGTCAACGGCAATGTGCTCTCTGACCGCGTTGACGTATGCTCCATCTATGCGGTGCTATACCGCAACGAGGACGTAGACGGCAACTCTGTGACGCTCGACGGCAATGACGTCCTCAAGAGCAGCCTGCTTGTCGGCACCGCCCAGTTGCAGAATCCCGCTGCCGCTGCCGATTGGACGCCTTTTGAGGTCAATTTCACCTACACCGAGGATGTCGACCCGGACATATTGGCGGCCAAAGGCTACAATGTGGCAATCGTGTTCTCTTCGAGCGCTGAGGGCGACCTCTTTAACGGCGCCATTGGCAGCACCCTGTGTGTTGACGAGGTAACTCTTGAATATGAAAACGACTCGGACGGCTCTGATGAATAAGATGAATATTTTAAGGTCGCTAACCATCGGTGTGGCGGCTCTCTCTCTCAACTGCGCTTCCTTCGCGCAGGATAATGAGGCTAATGCAAGCGATGTCAAGCCTCTCCAGATAACAGCGCGCGTCGGTTACAGCGTTGGTGGCACCACGCCCATCGGCATGCCGGCATCCATCCGCGGGCTGAACAGTTTCTCTCCGCGTCTCAACCTCCTTATCGGCGCTGACATATATTATCACGTGGGCGGTAAGTGGGGCTTCGCTTTCGCCCCGCGTATCGAGAACAAAGGCATGCGAACTGACGCGAATGTGAAGGACTACTCGATGGAGATGCGCAAGGGAACGGATTTTGTCAAAGGCCGTTTCACTGGCAGCGTCGTGACTGAGTGCGATGAGTGGATGGTCACCGTGCCACTTGTAGCCGCTTTTGACGTCCGCAAGGTCCGTGTAACATTTGGCCCGTTTGTCTCTGCCGTCTTTAGCTCCAACTTCTCCGGCTATGCCTATGATGGCTATCTCCGTCAGGGCGACCCGACTGGCGCAAAGGTCATCATTGGTCACGAGGCTGACACCCGCGGCGACTACGATTTCTCCGATGACCTCCGCGATTCCCAGTTCGGCGCAATCATTGGCGCTGATTGGCGCATCGGCTCGCACCTCGGGGCTTTTGCCAACTTCTCGTGGGGCTTCTCTTGCGCTTTCCGTGACAGCTTTGAGACCATCGAGCAGAAGATGTACCCCATCTATGGCACGGTTGGCGTGTTCTATGCTTTCTAAAATCTAACATCGTCTGTTTTCTGAGCTATGAACATTGTCTTTGTCTCTGACATTCACGGGTGTTACGCCCGTCTCCGCCCCGTGCTCGACTACTTTGGGCGAATCGATGGTGACAAGATACTCTGCATTGGCGGTGACATCATCAACTATGGCCCGCGCAACGGCCTCCCTGCCGAGGGGCTTGACCCGCAGGCGATAGTAGAGGCGCTTAATAAGATAAGTAGCTCCATCGTGGCTGTGCGCGGCAATTGCGATTCGGAGGTCGATCAGATGCTGCTCCGCTTCCCGATATCGTCAGACTTCGCTGTGGTGACCGACGGCTCGCGCCGCTTCTTCATCACGCATGGGCATAAATTGCTTGGCGAGGACAATTTGCCATGGCTCAGCACCGATGTCATTGTGAGCGGACACACGCACATGTGGAACCTCTCACGCGACGCGCAAGGTGTGGTGCACCTCAACACCGGCTCTGTCACCTTCCCCAAGGGTGGCAACCCGCCCACCTTCGCGCACTACGACGGGTGCAACCTGAAAGTGCTGAACCTTGACTCTGGCGATGTTCTGGCATCGGAGGCCCTCTGAGCCTTGATGGTTGCCAATTCCGACATTTTGTCCTGAAACAAGGCGTACTGCCGCAGCGTGTCATACCTCAAGTGTGACACGCCGCGGCTTTTTTCTGCCAAAATTTCACACATGGCCGTTTGGCACGCACTTTGCCATTGTTAAGGCGTCCGTCAGAAATGACAGACAGATGACTCAATTATCCACTGAATAAAAAAATAAAAACATACAACAATGTCTAAGATTATTGGTATCGACTTAGGAACCACGAACTCTTGCGTGGCAGTCATGGAGGGCAACGAGCCCGTAGTCATAGCTAACAGCGAGGGCAAGCGTACCACACCGTCTGTTGTCGCTTTCGTTGACGGCGGTGAGCGTAAGGTCGGCGACCCGGCCAAGCGTCAGGCCGTCACCAACCCTCATAAGACCGTCTACTCAATCAAGCGTTTCATGGGTGAGAGCTACGATCGCCTCGCTAAGGAGATTGCACGCGTCCCTTACACTGTCAAGGCTGGTGAGAACAACACCCCGCGCGTTGATATCGACGGCCGTCTCTACTCTCCTCAGGAGATTTCCGCGATGATTCTTCAGAAGATGAAGAAGACCGCTGAGGACTATCTCGGCCAGGAGGTCACAGAGGCAGTCATCACTGTCCCTGCTTATTTCAACGACTCTCAGCGTCAGGCCACCAAGGAGGCTGGTGAGATCGCGGGTCTCAAGGTTCGCCGTATCGTCAACGAGCCTACCGCTGCCGCCCTCGCCTATGGCCTGGACAAGAAGAACAAGGATATGAAGATTGTCGTCTTCGACTGCGGTGGTGGCACGCACGATGTCTCCATCCTCGAGCTCGGCGACGGCGTCTTCGAGGTCAAGGCTACCGATGGCGATACCCACCTCGGTGGCGATGACTTCGACCATCGTATCATCGACTGGCTCGCTGACGAGTTCAAGGCTGAGGAGGGCATCGACCTCCGTCAGGATCCTATGGCGCTCCAGCGTCTCAAGGAGGCCGCCGAGAAGGCCAAGATTGAGCTCTCAAGCACCACTTCCTCTGAAATCAACCTGCCTTACATCACGGCCCAGGGCGGTGTGCCTAAGCACCTCGTCAAGACCCTCACCCGTGCCAAGTTCGAGCAGCTCATTGATGACCTCATTCAGCGCACCATCGCTCCTTGCAAGAGCGCGCTCCAGAATGCAGGCCTCACCATCAACGACATTGACGAGGTCATCCTCGTCGGCGGCTCAACCCGTATCCCTGCCATCCAGGCTGCCGTCAAGAACTTCTTCGGCAAGGAGCCTTCTAAGGGTGTCAACCCTGATGAGGTCGTAGCCATCGGCGCTGCCATCCAGGGCGCAGTCCTCACCGGCGAGGTTAAGGATGTCCTCCTGCTTGATGTCACCCCTCTCTCTCTCGGCATCGAGACCATGGGCGGTGTCATGACCAAGCTCATCGACGCCAACACCACCATCCCTACCCGCAAGAGCCAGGTCTTCTCTACGGCTTCTGACAACCAGCCCTCTGTAGACATCCATGTCCTCCAGGGCGAGCGTCCTATGGCACGTGACAACAAGACCATCGGCCAGTTCCACCTCGACAACATTCCACCCGCACCACGTGGCGTGCCTCAGATTGAGGTCACTTTCGACATCGACGCAAACGGCATCCTCAATGTGACCGCTAAGGACAAGGCCACTGGCAAGGAGCAGAGCATCCGCATCGAGGCTTCGTCTGGACTCTCAGACGATGAGATCAAGCGCATGAAGGCTGAGGCCGAGGCTAACGAGGCTTCCGATAAGGCTGCCAAGGAGAGGGTCGACAAGATTAACGGTGCCGACAGCCTCATCTTCCAGACCGAGAAGAGCCTCAAGGAGTATGGCGACAAGATTCCGGCTGACAAGAAGGCCCCCATCGAGGAGGCTCTCAAGGAGCTGAAGGACGCTCACTCTAAGCAGGATATCGCAGCCATCGACGCTGCTTCCGCTAAGCTCAACTCAGCCTTCCAGGCCGCTTCTCAAGACATGTACGCCGCAGGCGCAGGTCAGCAGCAGGCTGGCCCTCAGCCTGGCGCTGGTCAGCAGAACGCCGGCAACGGAGCCAAGGGTGGCGATGATGTCACCGATGTTGACTTCGAGGAGGTCAAGTAGTCTGATTGAGACAAGCAATAAGTAAAAAGGGGCTGTGCCATAACTGGTGCAGCCCCCCTTTTTTTATGAAGAAGCCCGGACTTTCTCAAGCCCGGGCTTTTCTTGTGTTCGGCGATGCCGGGCGTGACAATCGAGTGGTATCCGAGCGAACTCGGCAACTTATTGAAGCCGAGCTCATGTTATAGTATCATATTCTCTGACTTTGTATTTGTTGGGGGATACCCGAATTTCTCCTTATAGCTGCGAGAGAAAAAGGACAGATTGGAAATGCCGACGCTGGTCATTACCTCTTGTATTTTGCGGTTGCCTCCTTGCGAGAGCAAGTGGTGGGCTTCCGTAAGACGTTTGTCGATGAGCCATTTCTGTGGGGTGGTGTTTGTCAACTTCTTGAAATCTCTCTTGAAGGTAGAGAGGCTGCGCCCTGTGTAGTTGGCGAGTTCTTTCATGCTTAGCTCGTACATGTAGTTGGCATTCATGAATGCCATCAAGTCAATCTTCCATGGCTCAGCAAAATCAAACAGGGAGGCGTAGACGTTGGAGTCTGTTTTCAGCACGCATTTCAATCCTTCATGTAGTTTCATGTCTATCCATTCTCCATCCGGCTCCTCGTAGGTTTGAAAATAAGGTTTCAACGACTGGAACAGGCTCACCACATCGGGACGCGACGGGATTCTCATCAGACTTTTGCGGCTGCGGCGGGCATACTCCGGAATGTTTTCCGGAGAGAGATGGCGGTAGAAGTCCAGCAAAAACTTACGGTTGAAAGCCAAGGCTATCGACTGGTATGGATGTTCTGCCCCATTGGCATATTTGTTGAGCGTCACGCGATGGTCTTTCCTCACGAAAATACATTCTCCTGGTGACAGTCGCACCCTTTCCCCCTGCTCCTCTATTTCCAACACGCCACTGTGCAGGTAGATGAGCGCATGCTCCCCTACGCTGAAGCTGCACTTGCAGTTATCCTTATGGATATGTGACAAGATGATGCCTGAATAATTGACGATTTCACGTTCTTCCATTTGTCTCTTTTCTTTTCTATCTGCAAGAGTACTAAAATAATCTGGAAGTGAACATCATGAAAAATATTTGAACTTGTCGGAAAAAGCAATTGAGCCTCTCAGCAAATAAACACGAATGCCATCTTTGTAGCTTTGCGCTAAAGATTTAACAAAGACTATAACGGTGAGAATAAAAAGCGTTTTATGCGTATTGGCGGCAGGATTATGTACCAATACCATGATGGCCTGTTCTTCGGCGGCCGATGACAGTTTCTTTGGCGCGAACTCAGATGTTACCGTGGTGACGCAGACTGGCGCGCCTGTTTACTATGCAACTCCAACGGCCTACCGTTCAGCTTGCGCACAGGCGGGAACCATCGAGACGTTTGACTACACGGCTCATGATGACAATGGAAATGCTTACAGCAAGCAGTGCCGCGTGTATCTGCCTTATGGCTATGACAGTAGCAAGCAGTACGATGTACTCTACTTGATGCATGGCTTTTATGGCAACATACGCACCATATTAGAGGGAACCGTTGGCGGACGCAGGTTGCAATATGTGGTGGACCATCTCATTGCCGATGGCAGAATGCGCCCGATGATTATCGTCACGCCCACCATCACCGACTATT
>CAVKRQ010000026.1:0-39932 GCA_963658925.1 bacterium | reverse complement strand
TTTCCGAAAGCGAGTGCAAAGTTAGGGGGATTTTTCGGATTGGCAAGGGGGCGGGAGAAAGTTTTAGGTGTTTTTCTGACGAGGGGGATGATAGGGTTGTGTGTGTCAGGGGGTTGGGAGGGGTTGTTAATGGAGGTTAAAGAGATAATGAGGTGGCATTTGGAGCAGGAGGGGGGGGGATGTGAGATTCTTTAGGGTGATTTTTTTGTTCTATTTTCAGGGGATAACGAATTTGGCACATCCACAACTTCGCTTAGTCAGAGAGTTCATTATTGAATGATGGCGAGACTGGAGACAAATTCTGTAACGACGGGACGGGAGACATAAAAAAGCCTCCGCCACCATGCGTTGTCGCAAGGTGGCGGAGGCGATATGGTATCTTTTGGAGAGAAGACCTCCCCGCTCTTAGCCGAGGTAGCTCTTGAGGAGTTTGCTGCGGGCAGAGACACGGAGACGGCGGATGGCCTTCTCCTTGATCTGGCGTACGCGCTCACGTGTGAGGCCAAACTTCTCACCAATCTCCTCAAGCGTCATCTCCTGACATCCGATGCCGAAGAAGAGCTTGATGATGTCGCCCTCGCGCTCGGTAAGGGTGCTAAGGGCGCGCTCAATCTCGCAAGAGAGGCTTTCGCCCATGAGTGCCTTGTCGGCGCTTGGTGAGTCGTCATTCTGGAGCACGTCAAGGAGGCTGTTGTCCTCGCCATCGGCGAAGGGGGCGTCCATGGAGACGTGGCGGCCCGAGACTCGAAGAGTGTCGCTCACCTTGTCGGGGGTGAGGTCGAGTTTCTCGGCCAACTCCTCGGCGCTCGGACGGCGCTCGTTTTCCTGCTCGAAACGCGAGTAGGCCTTGTTTATCTTGTTAAGGGAGCCGACCTGATTGAGAGGGAGGCGGACGATGCGGGACTGCTCGGCCAGAGCCTGAAGGATGGACTGACGAATCCACCACACGGCATAAGAGATGAACTTGAAGCCGCGGGTCTCATCGAACTTCTCAGCGGCCTTGATGAGGCCTATGTTGCCCTCATTGATGAGGTCGGGGAGGCTGAGGCCTTGATTCTGATATTGTTTTGCAACCGAGACAACGAATCGGAGGTTGGCGCGGGTGAGTTTCTCGAGGGCTGCTTGGTCACCCTGCTTGATACGCTGCGCCAGTTCGACCTCCTCGTCGACGCTGATGAGTTCCTCGCGACCTATCTCCTGAAGATACTTGTCCAGCGACTGGTCGCGGTTGGTAATGGTTTGTGTAATCTTAAGCTGTCTCATTTCTACTTATGGTTGCGATGGGCCCTCCACAGACCCTTTTTACGTCATGGCACTGTCGCCAATCCGCTGCCCGGCAATCGATTTGCTGCCGGACTATGCTATTGCTGTCTTAAATTCCTACTTTGTGAGTTGTCGCCCAAAGCTTGGCTTGGGCATTTTTTGAGGCGGGGAGTTTATGCCTCGTGCCACATAGCCTCGCCCAAAGTGCCTCTTTATACGTAAGGCTTGCGCATAAGTTGCACTTTAATCGGACGAAAAACGGTGCGAAGTTATCACTTTTAAGCTTCACTTCTATCTATCAACGCGTTAACGCATAGACGATTTTATAATTATTCCATTTTATTCGCTTTTTTCTCCAAAAATATCTTAGGTAGATTATGGGATTGAGCATAATACTCTTTCTGTTTTTCCCATATGTTTACTTTCACCGAACAAGCAAATACTACAGAAAAAAGCCCCATTCCCCTGTCTGATTAGAGCTTTGTGACAGAGAGAACGGGGCGTAAGCGTAGGGATTAAAGCTTACCACATTACTTATGGGATGTTACTTCACAAAACATCCATGATTGTCTTGTAACTCCTTTTGATAACGGGCACTTTATAAAGGAGCAGGATGAGACCGGAGGCGACACAGGCGTAGGCCACCCATCCGAGAATCTGCTTGATGGAGACGAGCATGAGAGTGTGGCCAGCCCCCTCCATGACATGACCGAAAGGAGTATCCATGCGGCTGAGCGTCAGGTGGTCAAAGAACTCGGCATAGCGCGAGAAATTGTCCGCCATGTAGTAGTCGAGCGCATAGGAGTAGACAGCCGAGCCGGCGGCACCACCTATTATCATGTGGAACATGTTGAAGATAGACAGCGCCATGAAGAAAGTCTGGAAGTTGGTCAAATTATTGAGGATGACCATGACGGATGCGCTCAAAATGGCGTAGGCCATAGTGCGCAAGAAGATGAGAATCCGGAGCGTGCGGAAGTCAAAATCGGCGGCCACAGTCTGATAAAAGACCACGACATAGGCAGCGAGCAGGAAGAAACTGACAGTCGTGAGCCTGAGCTCATTAAGCCTGAGGCAGTGCATCCAGACCAATGCGACCACGCATCCAACGACGACACCGAGCACGCCCCACTGGTCATTACTGACAGTCTGGATTTTGCCATAGCCCATGCACTCCTCGTAGAAGACCTCCTCGAGCACGCGCTCCGTGGCTAAGAGAGACTCCGCCACAGCAATGACAGCAAAAGCCATGACAACCCTCTTGCTCTTGAAAATGGCGGGAGCAATGAAAGGGTTTGGCGCAGCGAAGGAGCGGGCGATGGCGGCGACAAGCGTCAGAGAACTGGTGACGACAAGCGTCCGGATGGTGGACGAGTGAAGCCAATCGAGCGTATGCCCGTAGCAGAGGCAGGCGGCGACCTGAAGCAGCCACGCGAGCCAAAGGACGCCGCCAAGCCAGTCAATGCCACGGAGAGGCACATCGGGCATGAGATTGACACGGCGAGTGAGCGTCAGAATGGCCACGAGCATGACCATGAAGACGCCAGCCATGAGGAGGTGCATATATTCCCAGCCCCAGGCATAGGCTATGTGAGCCGCGAGGAAATCGCTAACCTGCATAGCCCCGAGGATGAAGATGTGGAGGACAGGGAAGAAAACGCCGAAATCGCGTTTGGGCGTAATCCACAGCTGAATCGTGCTCATACACTCAAAAGTGCCTTGAATCTTGCAGAAACCCGACAAGATGCACAAAGCCCAAAGGCATGGCAGGTTGGGAGCCAAAGGCGCGAGAAACTGGCAGAGCATGAGTCCCGCCGCGGCGCAAAGCAGCAACAGTTTATTGCTGAAATGGAACTTGAGCCGGAAGAGCAGCGGGAAATAGACGCTCATGCCGGCCAAATTGCAATAGAGGCACATCAGGACATCCTCGCGCAGCAGCTGTCGGCCACTGACAATCTCGGACAGGGCACCCATATAGAGTCCGCCCGACATTTGGAAAAGGAATGCGAAGATGACATAAACCCATGGACGAATGGGCTTAGGGACGCCAGCGCGGAACATTGGCATCCAGTCGAATTGCATTGGTGGCATGGCTTACTTGCTCACTTTGACCTCGCACTCGACATTGAGACCTGCGCGGAGCTGCTCCCAGTGGTCATTGGCCTCAATGACAATCTTGACGGGGACGCGCTGCTCGACCTTGACGAAATTGCCAGTAGCATTGTCTTGCGGGACGACAGAGAAAGCGGCGCCCGTGGCTGCGGAGATTGACTCGACGCGGCCCTTAAACTCGACATCAGGGATGGCATCGGCCGAGATGGAGACCTCAGCACCCACCGCAATGCCAGCTATTTGCGACTCGCGATAGTTGGCCACGACCCACTTGTCGCTCTCGTCAACAATATCGACCACCGTCTGGCCAGGCTGGATGAGCTGCCCCGGGAGGATGGCCTTGCGACCCGTGTAGCCGTCGCATGGGGCGGTGATGACAGTGTAGCTGAGATTGAGCGCGGCCATGTCGACCCTCGCCTGCGCGAGCTTGATTTGCGCATCGTTCTGCCCGAGGCGGACAGTCTGCTCCTCCTTGGTGAGCGCAGTTGAGTTCTTCTGACGGGTCAGTTGCTCATAGCGCGCCTTAGTGGCCTGATATTCAGTCTCGACGCGATCAAACTGCTGCTGGGTGGCGGCGCCTCGCTCCTTGAGCTGCGTATATCGCTCGAGCTCGCGCTCCGCATTACGCAGAAGTATCTGCACCTCAGCTATGCCGGCGTCAGTGACAGCCATATTGTTGGCCGTCGTGGTGATGCTCGTGTTCATTGCCACCTTGCCCGTAGTGGCGTTCTGCCTGTCGGCCTCAGCCTGAGCGAGAGCGAGGCGGTACTCCGAATCATCGATTATGACGAGCGTGTCGCCCTTCTTGACGTGGGCGTACTCATCAAAGAGCACGGCACGGACAAAGCCCTGAACACGGCTATTAACCGGGGTGACAAGCTGGCGGACCTGGGCATTGTCGGTGTACTCGACATTCCCGAAGTGGATGAAGCGCGAGCAGACCACTGCCACGCCAGCCACGAGGGCCACGATGACAATGACATTGAATATTATGCGGAAGTTCTTGGTCATGACTTATGATGTTTGCGTTATATGTTTTTTTATTGGTATCAACAGGGAGGGGAGACAGGGGTCAGATTAGAGGCTGCCGACAGACGCCAGCAGCAAGATGTGCCGGTAGACAATCTGGATTTCAGCGTTGACCAGGTTAAGTTCGGCGGAGAGTTGCTGGTTGGTGGCGTCGAGCATATCGGTGACGAGGGCCATGCCGTTGAGATATCGGTAGTGGATGACATCGTAGTTCTCATGCGCCAGCTGGACACTCTTCTCGTGCGTCTGCTTGTTGGTGAGACTCTCCTCATATTGCACATAGGCGGCGTGGACAGAGGCGGAGAGTCGGCTGGTGGCGTCGGTGAGGTTGGCCTCGGCCGTCGCAGTGGAGACCTTGCTCTGGTTCACCTTTTTCCTTTGCTTGTAGAGAGAGCCGAGATTATAGCTGACAGAGACTCCGGCGTAGTAGAAATTGACATTCTTGTCAAGGACAGGAACCTCATATGTTATTGGGCCATCGAGCTTATCCTCGATTCGGAGAGCGACAGTCGGGCGCATGCCGGCCTTAGTAATATCAGTCTGCTTGCGAGAGATCTCCAGACTTTTCTGAGCCATCTGGATGGACGGGGCGGCCTGAAGCTTATCCTGCCAAAAAGCCTCGGGCTCCACATGAGAGTAGAGCGAGAGGACAGTAGAATCGGGCTCAACCTTGTCATCGGGAGCGAGACCGAGAGCCTCTGTGAGGTAACGCATCGTTATGTCCATCGCGCTTTGGGTCTGCGTCATGCTGAGCCGCAGACTTTGCAATTGGAGCTCGTAGCGCGTGACGTCGCTCTTGAGAGCTGTGCCTGCGGCATAATTGGCCTCGATGTCCTCCACGAGCTTGCGGGTCTGCGCCATATTCTTAGAGATGACCATCTGCTGGTTGCGGAGTTGAAGCAGGTCGAGATAATAGCCGGCAATGACCATGTGAGTCGCTTGCCTGACATTCTCGTGACTGAGCGAGGCCATGTCTCGGCTCAACTCGGCCATTTGGACAGAGTTCTTGATGGCGCCGCCGGCATAGAGGATTTGCGAGATGGCGATGGAAAACGTATTGCCAAAATGCGGAGTCTCGACATTCATGCCATTAGAGAAGTCGCGATCGGCCACCCAGGCGTTGCCAATGGCAGAGAGAGTCACATTGATGTCAATATCCGGAGTTCGGGCGGAGCGCGCGGTCACCACATTGGCCTCGGCCTCTTGGACGGAGCTGCGCATGGAGGCGAGCGACGGGTTGGCCTCATCGGCCATTTTAAACATTTCATCGAGAGTGAGGACTCTCGTCTGCGCCAAGAGAGAGGTGGCCGAAATCAGGGTTGCGGCCATAATGGAGGGCAAGGTTAACAGTTTGGCGTTGGGGTGGATGGCTTTCATCTATCAGATGTTATTTTACGCCGCGAAGTTCACAAAAAGACCTCATCCCGTCCGTGTCGTCTTTTATCCGAAATTGGTTTGAAACGAAACAGCCATACGCTATATTTGTCATCAGAAGAAACGAGAGGCGAAAGACATAATGGTGCATAAAGGCTTTAAAATCATATCGATATCAGACATAGAGCGCAGCCATCGCGGGTCGTCATTTGGCGATGACTTGTCGGTTTACCATGGTCGTGGAGCTGAGGACGTGTTCGGCCTTCACTCGGGCACGTCATTCACATTTTGCGCATACAGTTACCTGTTAGTGGTTTGCGGGTGCGCAACTTTGACTATAGACCAAGTGGAATATGAAGTAGAGCCTCAGACACTCATATCCCAGTCACCTCTTCACAACGTGAGGTTCTCGCAAGTGTCCGACGACTTTGAGTTTCGCGTCATGGCAGTGACAGTCAGGATGATAGACTCGTTGCCACAGGTAAACATCAAGCCGAGGATAGTAGAGGGAACGCGGACACACACGCGGCCAGTGACCACGCTGACGCAGAGTGAGGCCCAAGTACTGGAGGAGTGTTTTGACAACATAGCGCAGCAAGTGGAAAAGACGGGTCACAGGTATCACCGCGAGCTTGTAGAGAACGCCATTTGCCGATTTTACTTGGAGTATGACAACATAGTGTGGCAGAGGTCAGAGAGTCTGGAGTCGCAGGTCACATCGCCGAGACAGAAAGAGATAGCGGACAGGTTTGTGGAGTTGGTGTCGAGGCATTTCATTGAGCATCGCGACGTCTCCTTTTATAGTTCGGAACTTAACATCACTCCTCAATATCTCAACAGGGCGGTGAGGACGCAGGCAGGCATATCGCCCGCCGTACTGATAGCGGAGATAACATACGCCGAGGCGCGGAACATGCTGGCACAGGGTGACATGTCCGTCCAGCAAGTGGCCGAGAGGCTCGGTTTTTCAGACCAATCCGCCTTTGGCAAATTTTTCAAGCGCAGCGCGGGAGTTCCGCCCTCACTTTTTTCGAGGAGCGCAAAAGGTTAAGATAGCGGTGTTTTTTTTTAGGGAAGCGAGGTGAGGATTTTCCCCATTTAGTCAGCCTCACCTGCGTTTCGGATGGAGTCAGACACACTTGCGCCAGTCGGGACAAGAGTGACATTATCGACAGTCGCGCCTGATATTACCGAGGCATCGAACTCAGCGTCGGCGCAGCGGATCTTGATATCCTTGAAAATGAATTGGCTGAGAACGTATTTGTCCGAGGCTCCGACATTATAGAACTTTGCGCAAGTCATATCGACATTGCGTATCGTGAAAAATCGGCACACAGAGATTGGCATGTCTGGTCTATCACTTGGAGCGAAAAACTGCGTCCACGGCCTGACCACGAGAAAATTCTCACTTTGGCCACGGATGCCGTCAACGCGCACATACTCGTAGGTTTGCGGGGTGTCCGGCCTAAGCTTGAGCCAAAGGACCCGCTTGGCGTTTTTCACCATGCAATTCCTCATGACAATATTGCGGTCAGCCACAGACTCACTGCCGAGAGTGAGACACGAGTGGACGAAGCCGAACTCGCAGCCGCTTATGACCACATTGACATTCGGCCCATTGTCGGGGTCCTTGTCAGCCCAAGTGCCCTTGCCGCCTTTGAGAGCCACAGCGTCATCATTGACCGACATGTAGCATCCGTGGATAAGGACATCATGACAATTGTCCACATCGATGGCGTCACTGCTTGGAGCCTTGACACCCTCATGAGGGGCGAAAGTGCGAGTCCCGATAACCTTAACGCGTCGGCAGCGGTAGAGGTGCAGCGTCCAGAATGGCGAGTTTTGAAGAGTGACATCATTAATATCCACGTCATTGCAATTGGATATATACACGAGCCTTGGGCGGAGCGCCTCGGTGTTGGTGCAGGCACTGTTGACCTTCCGGCGAATCCAGAACTCGCGCCAGAAACGCAGTCCATTGCCATCAATGACACCATCGCCGGTTATGGAGAATTCGGAGAGACTGTCGGCATTGACGAGAGCGCAGAAATAATCGATAGTCCGTCCCTCGATGCGCGTAGGCCTTATCGGATAGTGCGCAATGTCATCTACCCCTTTGAGTTTGCCGCCTCGCTCAATGTGCAAGCGTGTTCCCTGACGGAAAAAAAGCGAGCCTGAGAGGAATACGCCATTGGGAATGACAACGACCCCGCCACCGCTTGCCGCGGCCGTGTCAATGACAGCCTGCAACTGGTCAGTCTGAATGAGAGTGGAGTCGTCAGACCTCACACCAAAGTCAGTCACGACGAAGCGCCTGCCGAGTTTGCCGACATCCACGCGGGCGGTGTCAGAGAACCAGCCGCTCATGGCTGTCCCGTCAGGGAAAACGTCATGCGGAGGCTGTGCGGCCTGAGACTCGGCACAGAAGAGCGAGAAAGCCGCGCAAGACGTGAAGAAGGTGAAGAGTCTCGACATAAGAGTCATTTTTTGAGGGCAATCAGACATTCTACTCCTTTCTCATCCACCGCCTGTAGCACCAGATGAAGAGAGACAGGCGGACCACCCAGTCAGTTATCATAGCCATCCATGTGCCCTCGGCGCCATAAGAGACAGGCCACCCCATAGCCCCCATGAGTCCGAAGATGCCAGTGGCGTCAAACACATAGCTGAGGCCGACACGGACAGTCCACATGGTGATCATGGAGACGCACATAGTAAACATTGCGTGGCCAGAGGCGCGGAGGGCGTTAGGCAAAGTGAAAGAGAGCGGCCAGAGGAGCATGGCGCAGACGCCGTGAGTCATGGTCATGAGCCAAGCGAGGTCGCTCACCTCGCCCGAGAGGCCATAGAGGCCAATGACATCGGTAGCGAAAATGACCATTGGGATATTGATAATCCACAGGCCGGCGTAGGCCACGGCCATGAGCCGCTTGACATACCTGTCAGCCTCATCCTTTCGGCCCGCGCCGACGCACTGTCCCACCACAGTCAGCATGGCGAGACCGACAGACGCGCCAGGGAAAACCTGGAAAGAGGCCAAGGTGGCAGTGACGGCATTGGCAGCCACAGCGGCGGTGCCATAGCTTGCGATGAGAGAGAGGACAATGAGTTTGCCGACCTGGAACATAGAGTTCTCGACACCGCTCGGGATGCCGACAGCGAGAATTTTCTTAATGAGGCCGCCGTCGAGGTGGACATGCCAGAGCCCCTTGATGTTCACCCAAGCGTCCTCGGAAGTTCCTCTTTTATGAAGCCGCGCCATGAGGATAACCGCTCCGACAGTGCGCGACACCACCGTGGGGATGGCCACACCCTCGACCCCGCAGCCGAAGCCGAAGAGCAGGAGGGCATTACCGCCAACATTGATAAGGTTGGCGATGACAGCCGTCTGCATACTGACACTCGAATTGCCCTGCGCGCGGAAAAGAGCCGCCGCCGAATTGTATATGGCGATGCCAGGCAGAGCGAAAAGCGTAATGAGGAAATACTTCTGGCTGTTGGCCATAACGCCGGGCGTTACAGCTCCAAAAATGCCGCTGAGGATGGGCTGATGGAAGATGAGACCGATGACGAGAATGGCGACACTGGCAATGGCGCCGACATACAGCAATTGGCGTGCCGAGTCGGAGGCCTTGACCTTATTGCGGCTGCCTATCATTTGTGAGCAGACAACTGCGCCACCCGCTGCGAGAGCTGCGAAAAGCTGCGTGAGGAGAACATTAATCTGGTCAACGAGCGAGACACCGCTGACAGCCTCCTCGCCGAGCGAGGCCACCATGATGATATCCGCCATGCCGACCGTTATTTGCAAGAGCTGCTCAACGAGGAGAGGCCAAATCAGCCTCCACAGGTCGCGATTGCTGAAAATGTGACTTATCTTGCCGTCCGTCATCTGCTGTCGTTTAGTGGCTTGTTTTTACGCATCGCCCCCGCACATTTGCGGAGCGACATATTTCAAAAAAACAAAGAGGACTAAACCCTCTCAGGTATAGTCCTCTAAAGATGGTGGGCATTAACGGATTCGAACCGCTGACCCTTTGTCTGTCAGACAAATGCTCTGAACCAGCTGAGCTAAATGCCCATTCAAGCCTGGTTGCCAAGGGCGAGAGCCATCGGCCGTTACCTTCCCAGAAGAGATGTGGGCGCTGAGGGATTCGAACCCCCGACCCGCTGCTTGTAAGGCAGCCGCTCTGAACCAGCTGAGCTAAGCGCCCGAGAAAGTATCTTTGTCAGTCTTGCTAAGAACTTGCTATTCTTGTTCCGAATTGCGATGCAAAGTTAGGCATTTTTCCTTACGCGACAAGAGGAGGATGAAGATTTTTAAAAAAAATCTCTCACAAATTCCGCATTGGGAAGAGAGACTGACACTTTCTTATTAATTATCAAGAGAGTACCTCGGCCACCACGAAATTGCTGCCACCGACAAAAATAAGGTCGCAAGGCTCGGCATTCCGCAGAGCGCGGTTCATGGCCTGCGCCACGGTGGGATAGAAATGGCAATTGAGGCCGAGATTTTGTCCTATTTCGTATAGGTCGGCAGCGGGGGTCGCCCTCTTGACATTGGCCTGAGTGAAATAGTAGCGAGCGTCGCGCGGGAGAAGCGCGAGAACCTTCTCCGGCTCCTTGTCATTGCACATGCCCCAGACCACGTGGATGTGGATGTAGTTGGAGAACTGCTCGTCGAGTTGCTGCGCCAGGAGACGCACCCCGTGCGCGTTGTGGCCGGTGTCCACTATCACATCGGGGCGCGACGATATCTTCTGCCATCGGCCCATGAGGCCTGTCAGTCCCTGAACATCGGCCATGCCCTTGCGGACATCGAGATCCGTCAGGTCATACTCCTGCTCCATCAGCTGCTCGGCCGCGGCAAGCACAGTGAGCATATTGTGGGTCTGGCACAAGCCGGTGAGCGAATATTGGCGCTCGGTGGTGACCTGCCTCTTGACGTGCTCGACCTGCGCCACAAGCATATCCTTCTTCACCTCGCTTGAGACGAGCCTCAAGACATCCTCAGCGAAGACTATTGTCGAGCCTGCCTGACGAGCCTTCTCAACAAAGACGGGGTCGGTCTCGGGGTGCCGCTCGCCAATGACGACAGGGACACCCGGCTTGATGATGCCACCCTTCTCGGCCGCTATCTTGGCAAGGGTGTCGCCAAGATACTGCGTGTGCTCAAGGCCTATGTTGGTGATGACGCTGAGGTCCGGCGTTATGACATTAGTGCTGTCGAGCCTTCCGCCCAACCCGACCTCAATGACGGCGACATCCACGCCCACCCGCTCGAAATAGTCGAACGCCATGGCAGTGGTAATCTCGAAGAAAGAGGGATGGAGGCTATTGAGGAACATATCGTTGCGATCCATGAAAGAGATCACGTCCTCCTTGGGGATCATGCAACCATCGACACGGATTCTCTCACGGAAATCGACGAGATGGGGCGACGTAAAGAGTCCGACCACATAGCCAGCCGACTGGAGAATGGCGGCCAATGAGTGGGAGACAGAGCCCTTGCCGTTGGTCCCCGCCACATGAATGGTACGGAACTTGCGCTCAGGGTGTCCGAGGTGCTCGCAAATGGCCTGGATGTTGCCGAGGCCGGGCTTAAGGGCGACAGAGCCGACCTGCTGATAAACAGGGAAGCGGTTGAAAATGTCGTCTAAGATTTGCTCGTAAGTCACTTTGATAAATATTTTGAGTAGATATCTTCAAGAGAAAGTCGCTTTGGTCAGTCGGCTTGCCCGTCAGTAATGGAGTCGATGGCATGTCGAGCCTGCTCATAGCTGAAGCCGCGTCCCAGGGCGAACCTGACAAGCGAGGCGAAAAGCTTTGAGCCATAGGCCATATCGGCCTCACCCTCGGGGACGCGCGCCGAGCGGAGCTTAGATTGGAGCGCACGGATGAGAATGCCCTGCCACTCATCCTTGTCGAATGCGTCAATGGCGTCATCCGCCAAATTCTCATCGATGCCTTTTGCCACGAGCTGCATGCGCACCTTGGCAGGTCCCCATCCGGAGAAACGCGCCTTGTCTCGCACAAAAGCCGGCGCATAACGTCCGTCATCAACAAAACGCTCACGGACGAGGGTGTCTGCCACGCGCTGGCACGCATCGGGCGGCAGTCCCCAGCCCTTGCACTTCTCAACCATCTCCTGCCTGCAATGCTCGGAGGCGGAGCACAGCTGAGCCAACTTGTCGAGAGCCTGGGCCTCAGACAACGGGGTTTTGTTTTTTTGTGGAAACATGGCAAAACAGATTCACGCGCCCCGGGGGTCAAAAGAAATGAAACTCGTCAGGCACGGGATCATAGCCATAGCCACCGCCCGGTCGGCACCGCATGATCCTTTTCGTGGCGAGCCACAGCCCCTTAAACGGGCCATGCTTGCGGAGAGCCTGTATGGCGTAGTTGGAGCAAGTCGGCGTGAAGCGGCACACGGGAGGCGTGAGTGGCGATATGCACAACTGGTAGAACCTGATGGGCAGAATGAGCAGCCACGCTATGCCGCCGAGTATTTTTTTGCCGAGGGGCTTGTTATCCTTATTGTCGCACATAGGTTTCATCACTGCTGATTAGCGGAATCGGGTGCCGTTTGTTGAGTTGGCAGCCCTCCATCCGATTGGGGAGTCTTGACTGCGGCGGCCAGTTTTTCGGAGGCTTTGGACACGCAATCCATAATGGTTGGCATGTCAGGCAACTCCTTACCCACGAAGACAAAAGCCACATGGAGTGCGCCGCCGTCGGTCGAGGCGGCCAAGGCAGACTCGACAGCCGCCTTATTAAGCCTCCAGGCCTCACGCACCAGTCGCTTGACCCTGTTGCGTTTGACGGCCCTCTTGAAACGCTTCTTGCCGACGCTGACCATCATGCGGAGAGGGACCTCGCCCGCCCTTCGCTTGGGCAAAAGGAGGTAGACCACACGCAGCGGGAACCTCGTGAAACCAGTCCCCGAGGCGAAAAGCCGGTCGATAGGCTTGTCGCCGCAGAGTTTCTGGGCTTTAGGGAAAGAGAGTTTGGAATGTATGTCTTGTTTCTCTGTCATTGGGAAAAGATGCGGCAGTAGGCGCGCAAGAGCGCAAAGATAGGCAAAAAAGGGCGCATTGGGTTGGCGGCTTGCTAATTTGGCACTCACTTTGTTAAGTGTGATAATAATTTCTTGCTAAATTTGTAGGACAAAGCAAAACAGTCCCAGACAGAGATGCTCAGCGAACAAGAACAAGAAGAACCAAAGAGGGCGGCACTGGTGCCGGAGCCGACGCTCTACCGTCTTCCCATCTACCTGACATACCTAAAGTTAGCCGCTAAAGCCGGACTTAAATACGTGTCGAGCACCAAGATGGCCCATGAGATGGGCGTCGACCCGACTCAGGTGACAAAAGACTTGAGCCATACGGCGATAGTGGGCAAGACGCGAGTGGGATATGAGGTAGAGTCACTGATTGCCGTTCTCGAGAACTTCCTCAGGTTCAACACCGTGGAATACGGCTATCTGTTTGGAGCGGGAAGCTTGGGCACGGCTTTGCTGCTTGACCACGGACTGGCGCAATTCGGATTTAGCATAAAGGCCGCATTCGACATCAACCCGGACAAGGTCGGGCTGAACATAGGCGGCACGACCATCTACCATATGGACGACTTCAGCCGCGTGAAGAAAGAGGACGTCAAGATTGGAATACTGACAGTCCCCGTCGACGCAGCTCAGCATGTGGCCGACGTGATGGTCGAGGGCGGCATCAAGGCCATTTGGAACTTCACGTCGGTGCGCATCCGCGTCCCGGCCGGAGTGGTGGTGCAGAACACATCGCTATACGCCCATTTGGCTGTGATATTCAACCGGTTGCACACACAAGGCTGAATTACGGAAACCAACACTCACACCCCAAAGCACCGAAGAGAACCATGAACAAGACACTTAGAGCATTAACGATAGCCGCGGCAGCGACATTCGGCATAAATGGCACGGCCACCGGTCAGATAACAATGGGCAAGAGAGCGGCTACGGCTACGACAACAACGACGACAACCACGACAACCGCCGACAGCACAGTGACGCAAACAACCACGACAACCGAGGTTGAGCTGGAGCCGGACTTCGTGACCGACATCCTTAAGGCCGCGATGAAATCCATGGGACAATCCATTGGTGAGACCTTCTCGGGATATAAAACAGCAGTTGACACCACGTGGGCCAAAAACGCGGACGCGCTGCGAGAGATAATAAAGGTTGACGCCCAGACGGCGAGCCAGATTATGGACATGCTGAACGCCGTGGCGGACTCTGTGGCCTCACGCAGCAAAGGCACCATTGGCATGACAAAGAAAATAACAGTGGGCCTCGCAAATAAGATTAGCGAGGCCGTGAAGCGTGGTGCCGAAGATATGGAAGAAGAAGCCAACAAACGCAACGAGGCGCTGACCGACAGCGTGAAGAAAAGCATAGCAGCCGCTCAAGAGGCCATTGACGAGATGGTGAAAAAAATTGACAGCAAGAATGACGCGCAGCAATAGGCGTCAGAAGACCAGATAAAAGACAGATGAGCGTATTTTTCATAAGCGGCGTGGATACCGACGCCGGCAAAACATTTGTGACAGCCAGACTTGCGGCCCAATTGATGGAGAGCGGGGTTAACGTGATGACCCAGAAGCCGGTCCAGACAGGCTGCACAGATGCGGCGGAAGACATTGTTGAGCACCGCAAAGTGATGGGTACCGGCATGACACAGTCTGACAAAGACGGGCTGACATGCACATATTTGTTCAAAAAGCCGGCATCACCAGCCTTGGCAGCGAGCCTTGAGGGCAAAGAGATTGACCTCAGCAAGATAGACGCAGACACAGCCGAACTGGCGCATCGTCACGAAGTCGTCCTCGTGGAGGGCGCGGGCGGACTGATGGTGCCAATGACGCAAAGCGTCCTGACCATAGACTACGTGGCAAGCAGGAGACTGCCCCTGATATTGGTGACCACCAGCCACTTGGGAGGCATCAATCATGCGCTGCTGAGCATAGAGGCGTGCAAGCATCACGGAGTTGACTTGCGACATGTCGTCTTCAACAGGTTTCCGACTGACGACCCGGTCTTAGCCGACGACGCAAAAGAGGTCATAGAGGCTTTTGCAAAGAGAGAATTCCCGCGATCACGCTTTTGGGATTTCAGAGGGCGATTTGAGGGCGACGTGAGCAAACTGCTCTGAATGGCTCACAGACATAGGAGAAACGAGGAAAGACAACCGACATAAAAGAAACAATGGCGATATTCTTTTTGGCCACGCTGGTACTTTTCGTGCTTGGCAGCTTTTACATTGCGGCGCGTGTCTGCCGCGCATTCAAAGGTTACCCAGCGAAAGTGCGCGGCATAGTGTGGGGCGTGGTCATACTCCTTGACGTCAGCTATTTCGCGACACGCATGCTGAGCGGAGGCCCGATATGGATTAACCGCATACTCTATATAGTCTCGACCACATGGATGCCGGTGGTGCTGTATGCCGTGATGGTGATTGGCGCGATGGACATAATCCGCAAGTTGTTCGTGTATAACGGCCGCCCCACCCCGTTCCACACGCCCACCATTGTTCGCACGGGAGGCATAGTCTGCGCCGTGTTAGTCATAGCAGGCTATATAACCGCCATAACGCCGGAAGAGCAAGCGTATCACATATACTCGGACAAGATGGGCGTCGACAAGAAGATACGGATAGTCCTCGTGTCGGACCTTCACACCGGCTATGCCGTGACGGAGCGTGACATGGACAAAATGGTGGAGATGATAAACTCGAACTCTCCGGACCTCGTCCTGATTGCGGGCGACCTGATAGACGGCGACATTTCACCAGTTGTGGCAGAGAACACCTGCGGCCCTATTAGCGGGATCAAATCGAGACTGGGCGTGGTGGCCGTCATGGGCAATCACGAGTATATGGACGACGACCAACAGGCCGAGAGATACTTAAGGGGCATTGGCGGACTGACGCTCTTGCGCGACTCGGTCATTGAGCGCGGCGGGATTCGCATTATTGGCCGCGACGACCTGTCTCACAACAGAGTGTACGGGTCAGAGCGGGCGAGCATAGGCGAATTTGGCTTGGTGGACAGCATGTTCACCATCGTCATGGACCACCAGCCCGCAGCCATAAGCGACGCGCGGAAGATAAACGCCGACCTATATGTTGGCGGCCACACGCATGCCGGCCAGATATGGCCAATGAACCTCATCACCAGAATGATATATGGGCTCGACTATGGTTTCGCCTGTTATGGGCGCACCAACGCCGTGGTCACATCGGGCTATGGCACGTGGGGCCCCCGGATGCGATTAGGCACGCAGGCCGAGGTGGTGACCATAACAGTGGAAGGCACCAGGCGTGAGATGAGCAAAACAGAAGAGACAATGGAGGCTGAGATATGAGCGCGGACGGCCGATATTCATCGAAGCTGTTGGACGACGCCGTGGGGCAGTTCGCCAAGCTACCCGGCATAGGCAGAAAGACAGCCCTGCGCCTCGTGCTCCACATCCTGCGCGAGGACAAAGAGGAGGTGGCCCTCTTCACCGAGAGCATACGCGCCGTGCGCAACGACATCCGCTACTGCCGCGTGTGCCACAACCTGTCGGACAATGACACGTGCGAGATTTGCGCCAACCCGCAACGCAACCACCGGCTAATCTGCGTGGTGGAGACAGTGCGCGATGTGATGGCCATCGAGGCAACGAGACAATTCGCAGGCGTCTACCACGTCTTAGGCGGCGTCATATCCCCAATGGACGGCATAGGGCCAGACGACCTGAACATAGACCAGTTGGAGTCGCGAGTGTCAGCCGGAGAGGCCGACGAGGTCATATTGGCACTGAGCGCCACCATGGAGGGCGACACGACCAACTATTACATCTACAAGCGCATAGCCCCGTATGGAGTGAAGACATCGACCATAGCCAGGGGCGTTGCCGTGGGTGACGAGCTGGAGTATGCCGACGAGGCAACGCTGGGACGCGCCGTCGCCAACAGAGTGCCATTTGAGCAGACGCTCATGTAGGCGCACGAAGGCCAAATCGGATGTAAAAAAAGGCGGACAATTCAATTTCACAGGCGGCACAGACACTCAAACCGCCTACAATGACTATTTTTGCCACGATAAGAACAAGAAGCAATACCAAACACCAGACACCATAATAATAATGGAAGACCTACTGAAAAGCCTGCGACGTGCGTATGCATACGCGTTCATCCCGACCATAATACTTTTTGCGGTTGTCTACGCCATCACGCGGTTCATTGAGCCATTGGTCGGCATGCCAGCGTCATTCTACGTCACCACGAGCCTGCTGCTGCTGACCCTTGTGGCGTTCATAGTGACCTACTTCATCTTGCGCACGGCCCGCATGAAGTCCGACGGCAAAAGTGACGAGGAGCGTTTCGCCATATTTGGCAAGGCGTATAAGACCAGGATTTGGGCCATGAGCGTCATTTCGGCCCTTGGCAGCATATCATACGCCTTTACGCAAGACGCCAACGCAATCTACTTAGTCGCTATAGTGACTTTGCTCATAATCCTCTACTTCCCGGCAAGGCCGTTCATTGAGAAGATGTTGGGCGAATGAGCGCGGCAGAGGAGCGACGCAAGATAGCGGTCGACTTTGACGGTACGATTGTCGAGGACCGATATCCTGAGATAGGGCGCGAGAAGCCTTTCGCCCTAAGGACATTGCGCGCCTTGCAGGACGACGGCTTCACACTGATCCTGTGGACATGCAGGACAGGGGCGGAGTTGGACGCCGCGATTGAGTTCTGCCGTAAGGGCGGAGTGGAGTTTTATGGTGTCAACGAGAACTTCGAGGGTGAGGACTATATGGGTTCATGCCCCCGGAAGGTTGACGCGGACATATATATAGACGACCGCAACATAGGCGGCCTGCCGTCTTGGGGCGAGATATATCAGCAGCTCACAGGCAAAGGCGGCGAGAAAGAGACACGCGAAGAGAAAAACCAAGGGGCGATAAAACGCCTTGGCAACTGGCTTATAGGCAAATGAGATTAGACAGGCTACCGATGGACATATCCATAGTCATCGTCAGTTATAACAGTTCAAACTTGCTGATGCTGACAATAGCGTCGGTACGCCGCGCCATAGAGGGGCTCAAGGCTGAGGTGTTCGTTGTGGACAACGACTCGGCGGACGGGGCTCCCGAGCGCGTCGAGCGCGAGACACCATGGGTCAAGCTGATCAGAATGGGAGCGAACAAAGGCTTCTCAGCGGCCAACAATGAGGCTATGAAGCTTTGCACCGGTCGCATAGTCTTGATTCTCAATCCCGACACCATATTATGTCGCGGCACCATCCGCAAAATGATAGCCCATTTCAAAGAGAACCCCGGATGCGGGGCATTGGGCGTCAGGATGGTCAACGGCGAGGGCCGGTATCTTGGCGAATCGAAACGAGGCTACACCACCCCGTTGACCTCATTTTTCAAGCTTAGCGGGCTTTGGAGGCTTGCGCCCAAGAATCCCATCATAAACGCCTACTACATAGGCGACTGCGCAGAGACCAGTTGCTGCCATGCGCCCATACTGTCCGGGGCGTGCATGGCGTTCAGTCATGACATGATGGACTTGGCCGGCCTCTTTGACGACACATATTTCATGTACTCTGAGGACAACGACCTCTCTTGGCGCATGGACCAGACGTCGTCTGACGGGAACAGCTACCGCGGAGACATTTCAATAGTCCACTTCAAAGGGCAGAGCACGCCGCGCAATAAGAAATATATAGACTACTTCTATGACTCCATGCTGCTCTTCGCCTCGAAATATGAGTTTCCGAAGCACAAAAAAGTGTACAACCACATCATCATGATGGGAATACGCGTGGCGTATTACGTGGCGAGGATTCGTTGCGCAGTGATGAAAAAAATAGAGAGCGGCAGAGAATTCACACCGCCGAAACAGATGCTGGTCATCAGCGACCGCGCCATACGCTTGGTCAGCAACGCAGAGCAGATCTGCTACAAAGACCTTTGGGAGATGGACGCCACACTGTTCGACGCCATAATCTTCGACCTCGATGGCGACATGGAAGACGCCATTGAGTATATGCGCTACAACGAGCGGCGCACCATGTTCGGATTTCACAACCCGGACAACGCGGAAACCTTAGTGTTCTATAACAACGCATGCCACAAAATCAGATAAGAGACGTCTCCCGAGCAGGCTTCACACGCCGCCTACGCGTCACAATCAGCAAGTTGTGGGCGATGATCATCGCCCTGACCACCGCAACGTTTGCGGCGGTGGCTCAGCCCAACATGTTCGCCACAAGCGAGTGCAGCAAGGCGATGGAAGACGTATTCAGCATAGACGCGGAGGCCTTTGCCAAAGACATCAAGGCGGTGAGCCAGACAACGCGTGACGGGAAGGCTAAACACGCTTTCCTCACGGAGTACATGGCACTGATGAAATACGCCGCAGCCAACAACAAAGAGAACTACGACGCGTTTTTCAAGGCCTCGGACGCCGCTTTCACGGCCGCATCGGGCTCCAGTTACAAAGACAACCTGAATTGCTGGCTGCACATCCACAAGTGCATGGTCTACATCTACGACGGCAGCCTCGTGAGCGGCGGCATCCAGTTCTGGAAATCATACAGGTCATTCAAAAGCGCCGAGTCAAAGTACCCCGGCTATGAGGGGCAGCTGCCGTTGCGCGGCATATATAACGTTATCTTCTCGCAAATCCCTGAGAAATGGAAAAGCTTAGCCGGATTCTTAGGATTTGGCGAAGGCAACACGGCGTTAGGCTTCAAGCAAATAGAGCAGCACAGGCAGAATGTTGGCGGCATCCGGGGGCTGCGGGACGAGGCCGTCCTGTTCTCGTTCGCCAACATGTTCTTCAGCTTTGAGCAGACCCTGCCCTCCGATTTGATGGACGTCATACGAGCCAACAAGGCCCCCGTGGTGCGCTACGCCTACATACTCAGCTGCGGCCGCAGCCAAAACGGGGAGGCCGCGGACAAGGCACTTGACGAGACGACAGACGAGATGTTCGACCGGTTCCCACTACTCATACACCAGAAGGGGAAATACGCCCTGAGGCGGCAGTCGGCAGACGAGTGCATCAGATGGGCCACCCGCTTCGTGAACAAATATGATGGCGTCTCCAACAAAAACGGCGCCTACCTTGAGATGGCGTACGCATATATGCTAAAGGGGGACAAGGCGCAGGCGCAAAAGATGATAGACAAGTGCCTGTCAATAACATCCGACTTCGACATTGACCAACGCTCACACGACGAGGCCTCCCGCGCAATGAACACGCCACTGCCCATGCTGCGGGCGCGGCTGCAGTTCGAGTATGGCCAATTTGCCGAATCCGAGCAGACGCTGAAGGGCTACACTCCGCATCAGACGGACATTGCCGAATGGAACTTCCGCATGGCCCGCGCCAAAGAGAAACAGGGCGAGATGCCGCAAGCTTTAGGCTTCTATGACAAGACGATAGCAGCCTCGGCTAACAGCCAACGCTATTTCGGTCCATACGCTGCCGTGCACGCCGCAGAGATTTGCGTCAAACAGAGAGACCCAAAGAGGGCGGCAGAATATACCGCTAAGGCAAAAAAGATGAACAACGGGGAGTACAAGAAAGAACTTGACCAGCGCATCGAACTGACGGAGAGGGCGATAAAGAAGATGTAGGACGAAGGAAGAGACTTTGAGTTTCGCACCTCAGAGAAGACAGGGCTCTCCGGCTTTGCCGGACGGGCTCTATTTTTTTCCCCATAAAATTATGCCGGTTGCTTTGTTCAAAAAGGGCAAGGGAACGAGAAGCTATGCGCTAAAATTGAATGGGGAGGCAGGGGAATGAAAAGATTAACATGGGAAAGGAATGGCAACTCGGCTCAAACAGAAGCCCGGTTCAAGAGATATGATTGAAAGTGTCAAACAAGGGTAGGCACGATTATTTGTGGGTTGGCGCAAAAAAAAAGAGCGGTTCGCTGAACTCACGTCCAGCGAACCGCTATAAGTTGTGGGCTGTAGCCTTAGGGCTTGCTCACTTTACCGAACAGAGAATTACTCTGCAACGACAGCTGCGGTGTCGGGGGTAGCCTGAAGGCTATCAGCAACAGCAGCAGAGTCCTGGCAAGCAGCAGCAGAGTCCTGGCAGCAAGCAGGAGCCTCAGCCTCAGTGTTCTCGGTGTTGGTGGTGTTGCCTGCGCAGGCAACGAGCATAGCAGCAACAGCTGCAACAGCAAACAGATTCTTCATAATAGTTTATTTGATATTGTTGTTAATCGATTTGGTCGCATACCTTTAACGGCACAAAGTTAGTCCAAGAGATGACACATTGAACACCTTAGGGTATTTTTTTGTGTTAAAAAAGCGTAAACAGCGACATTATACTCACAACACACCCATTTTCTTTGCCTTACGAGCATCAGATTGACATATTAATGTGACTAACTTATTCGATTGAGCAACCGCAGTGGATTGGCAAAAGGCTGGCATTACGAAACGGAGTGCGTGGCTAAACTTCACAATATCACGGAATTTAGTTACTTTTGCGAATTAGCGTCGGCCGAAACGGGCGACAGCGGACAAAGAGGTCTATCATGGCACAAAAAAACAGGCAAGGAGTCGCACCCAAAGACCCGCGACACAACACAGTAAGCATCACACTGAGCGACAGGGAGCTGGCGGTCATCGATGAGTATTGTGCCATGTTCGGGCAACGATCCCGCGCATCGGTGATACGCGAGGGGGCTGTGCGTTTCGTGAGGAGCAAACTCATAGACGAGCATACGAAACTCTTCACAGATGAGGAGCAGGAGACTCAACCTGCGCCTCAGCAGCATCAGTACTCCATGCCGTCACTTTTCGACTTCGACTTCAGCAACGAGGACACAAACGACCAGAGATGAGCGAGACAAGCACAGGGAGCGGAAAACTCTACTACTCCATAGGCGAGGTTGCCAAGATGCTGGGTGAGAACGTCAGCTGCATCCGCCATTGGACCCAGCAGTTCGACACATTCGTCAAGCCCCACACAAACAAAAAGGGCGACCGCTTCTATACGGAGAAAGACATTAAGACCCTCAAGACCATACACTACTTGGTGCGCGAATGCAAACTGCAATTGGCAGGCGCCAAGGCGAAACTTGAGGCCGCTCGTTACACGCCGCAGGTGACAGACCTGCCTGAGGCCGAGCCTGAGACAAAAGAGGCCGCAGCAGCCGCACTGAAAGAAGACCTTGGCACACGGGCCGAGGTCGTGAGCCGCCTGCGGGCTATACGCCAGACACTCGAAGACATCAAAAGCTATCTATGAGCCAGACGACATATAAGGTATCCGACGCGATAGACGCGCTGAATGAGGCCTTCCCACTATGGACGCAAGACGGATGGGACAACAGTGGAGTACTGGTGGGCGACGTCTCATCGGCGCTGACCGGCATAATGCTGAGCGTGGACCAGACAGAGCAGACTGTTGACGAGGCCATCGAAAAAGGCTGCAACTTAGTGGTGAGCCATCACCCTCTCATGTTCCGCGGGATTAAAAGGCTGACAGGTGACACGCCCGAGCAGCGCACAATAATAAAGGCCATCAGAGCCGGTGTGACATTGGCGGCATTCCACACGCCAGCCGACAAAAGCATGGAGGGTACAAGCGGAGGCATAGGCAGACTGATTGGCCTCACCGATATGCGAGTGCTGGTGCCTGAGAGCGACTCACTGTGCAAGATAGTGACATACGTCCCGCCGACCCACACCGAGGCTGTGACGACCGCGATGGCGGAAGCCGGGGCCGGCCACATCGGCAACTACAGCCACTGCGCATGGAAAGTTCTTGGCGAGGGGCAATACAAAGCCGAGGAGGGTGCCAATCCGTTTTTAGGCGAGATGGGCGAGTTGCACCACGAGGCGGAGGACCGCATAGAGGCCATCTGCCCTCGCAAAACATCGGGCAGAGCGTTCAAAGCCATAGTGGACGCCCACCCCTATGAGGAGCCGGCTATAGACATCACACCCATAAGCAACCGGTGGCAAACTTTGGGCTACGGAGTCGTCGGAGACCTCGCCAGCCCTCTATCAGCCAACGATTTCCTCAAGTTAGTAAAAGATAAACTCGGCTGCGCGAGCATACGCCACACAGAGGCCCTCGGCCTGATAAGCCGCGTCGCCATATGCACTGGGGCGGGAGCCGAGTTCGCGGCAGACGCGGCACGCGCCGGGGCAGACGCATACATAACCGCCGACATGAAATACCACCAGATGATGGACGCCTCGGCGGACATCATGGTGGTCGACGTAGGGCACTTCGAGAGTGAAAAAATAACGAAGAGCATTTTCAAGGCGGTATTAACAAGAAAATTAAGTAATTTTGCCCGTTACGAAACAAGCAGGGAGTCTAACCCTATAAAATACTACTAAAGCAAAATATGGCAAGCGAACAAAAGACCGTCAAAGAAATGCCTATCGAGGAGAAACTCAAGGCACTCTATGACCTCCAGCAGGTGAGCAGCAAGATTGACAAGATCCGCACCGAGCGAGGCGAGCTGCCTCTCGAAGTCGAGGACCTTGAGGATGAAATTGCCGGCCTGGAGACCCGCATTGGCAACCTCAACGAAGACATCAAGAAGCTCAACAGCCAGATTGTTGAGAGCAAGTACAAGATAAAGGAAGCCGAGAGCCAGATTAAGAAGTACGAGGAGCAGCAGCAGTCGGTCCGCAACAACCGCGAGTATGACGCTATCTCGAAAGAGATTGAGAATCAGGGCTTGGACAAGGAGTTGGCTGAGAAAAACATCAAGGACGTCACCGCCGAGATCCGCCGCAAGCAGGAGTTGGCAGACGCAGCCCAGGCTCGTATAGAGGAGCGCAAGGCTGACCTTGACGCCAAGAAAGCCGAGTTGGAGGCCATCGTGGCCAGCACCAAGGAGGAAGAGGAGAAGCTGGAGAAAGAGGCCGCCGAGATCAGCAAGAAAATCGACGAGCGTTCCCTCAACGCTTTCTACCGCATACGCGGCAACGCCCACAACGGCTTGGCAGTCGTAACCGTCAAGCGCGGCGCGTGCGGCGGATGCTGCAACCACATCCCGCCCCAGCGTCAGTTGGACATCCGTCAGCACAAGAAGCTCATCGTATGTGAGTACTGCGGACGCATCCTCGTCTCAAACGGCACGGAGACCGGCATTGACGACGGTGTGCCAGCACTCAAGAGCAAAGCGTCTGCCAAAGCATAAGGCGCCAACAGAAGCCACGGCACTGCTGCCATGATGATTGAGATCGACGGTAAAGTAATCAGTACCGAGATTTTCAGGCGTAAGTTTGTCTGCGACATCTCGAAGTGCAAAGGGACGTGCTGCTATGACGGCGATTCCGGCGCCCCACTTGAGGAGTCGGAGTTGGACCGATTGGCGGAGGTCATGCCAGAGGTCGAGCCTTACCTCAGTGATGAGGAGAGAGCCGAGATTGAGAGACAAGGCCTCTGGGTCGTAGACCGGGATGGCGACCTCGTGACGCCTATCATACGCGGCTGCGAGTGCGTCTACTCCAACCACGAGGAGGACGGCACTTGGACGTGCGCCATCGAGAAAGCCTATTTGGCAGGCAAGACCACGTGGCGCAAGCCCATATCATGCTACCTGTACCCCATCCGCGTCAGCAAACTGCGGCGAGGCGAGGCTCTCAACTTCCACGAGTGGGAGGTGTGCAAGCCAGCCATGGAACTGGGAGACAAGGTGGGCGTGTCCGTGTTCCGTTTTTTGCGTGAGCCCCTCATCGCCAAATATGGTGAGGACTTCTACAAGGAATTGGAGCAGGTGGAGGATGAGCTAAAAAAGCAAGGCTACATATAGCGCAAGCAAAGACCTAAAAAGGTAACAAGTTAACCAAACATAAAAAGAAACCTATAGATATATGGGAAGAGCGTTTGAATATCGTAAGGCCCGCAAGATGAAACGCTGGGGCAACATGGCCAGGACCTTCACCAGGATTGGCAAGGAAATTGTCATCGCCGTCAAGGCAGGTGGCCCGGACCCCCACTCCAACTCGAAGCTCCGCGCCGTCATTCAGAACGCCAAGGCAGAGAACATGCCTAAGGAGAACATTGAGCGCGCGATCAAGAAGGCGAGCAGCAAGGATCAGGCGGACTACAAGGAGATGGTATATGAGGGCTATGGCCCCCACGGCATCGCCTTCCTCATTGAGACGGCTACTGACAACACCAACCGCACAGTGGCCAACATCCGCAGCTACTTCACCAAGTTGGGCGGCACGCTTGGCACATCGGGCAGCGTGGCCTTCATGTTCGAGCACAAGAGCCACTTCGTGACCAAGAACAAGGAGGGCGTGAACCTTGAGGAGCTTGAGCTTGAGCTCATTGACCTGGGAGTCTCAGAGGTCTTCTTGGACGAGGAGGAGGACCAGATCAACATCTACGCTGAGTATGAGAGCTTTGCGCAGGTGCAGAAGTATCTGGAGGACAACGGTTTCGAGATTGTGACCGCCGAGTTCACCCGCATCCCCAATGACACCAAGACCCTCGCAGACGATGAGGTTGCCGGAGTCATCAAGCTCATCGAGAAGCTCGAGGAGGACGAGGACGTGTCTAACGTATACCACACGATGGCTAACGAGATTCCTGACGAGGAGTAGGAGCAGTGAGCCAAGGCCTTTGGCGAGACAAGGTCTGCAAGCGAAAAGCGACGCGATGAGACCTAACGGAACCGGAGGCAGTGAAACATAGTGAGATGACGGGCCGCACGGAGGAGACAAAAGCCTCTGTGCGGCCCGCTCTCTTTTCAAGACAAATCCCCTTTTAAAGCACATAACGGAAAATGTACACACCACTTCTGATACTCTGCGTCTTGAGCCTCATCGGCTCATTTGGAGGAATACTATACGGCATGGGGCTTTCAAGCCTTGCCGCGGTCAGCGAGGCAGAGCTGTCTCAGTCACTATCCATGTTCGGCATGGAGTCGAACGCCCAGATGATAGACCAGATGGTGACATTAATTGAGCTCGGTCCATTGTTTATCGTTTTCAACATTGTGGAGGTCGTGGGCGTCATCATGGTAATGCGCGGCAACAATGTAGGCTTTCACATATATGCGGCCTCGCAAATAGGATTGGCAGGGCTTATGGTTATCACGTCAGGATGGGCAGGCTCTATGCTCTACATTCTTTGGAACGCGCTTTGGGTGATGCTATACAAGCGCGTGATGAAGTCCGCCGAGAATTATAAACATGCGTGAGACGCAAATGGCAGGAGCGAAGTCACGACAATAAACTGATAACATAAGACATCAGTGGTTAGACGTCGCGCACAAACCACAAACTTAGCAAGACACACTATGCGCCATCTGACACTGCGCAGCACAGCACTCAGGCTCGTCTTGGTCATCTTTGCCATGACGTGGCATGCCATGGATACGCTGGGCCAATTTTACTCGACAGGGGCAGACCCCATCGGAATAAGTTGGCTGCGTATGGAAGGGCATGCAGACAAACACCAGTGGCGCATTGAGACAGACTCGGCAGCGTGGCGGTGGGCGCTGTTGGCGGACCAAGTGCTGACTGAGCAGGCGGTGAGACTGGGCAACGGCGACTTCCCGCCTATAAGCATCAGGAGGCGCAAGATAGACGTGATCTTGCATACGCGCGCGGCGTACTCCAACGGACTCGTTTCTTGGGCGCCGCGAAGGCTTGAGGCCTACGCCTATGACATCGGAGATGACGACTGCGTCCCGTGGGTGCGCCACCTCTTGACGCATGAATACAGGCATGTGCTTCAGACACAGAGCAGCATCGTCGGTTTCTCGCGTTTCCTTTATGGATTGTTTGGCGAGCAGGCCACAGGCTTAGTGCTTGGCGCTTTCGTTCCGCGATGGTATTTGGAGGGAGACGCTGTATGGGCCGAGACAGAGTATACATTGGGAGGGCGAGGACGAAGCTCTGACTTCATGCAGCAGATGCGCGCACTCTGCACGACAGGCAACCGTCCCAGCTTCAGCCAAGCCTATTTCGGCTCATACGCCAGACGCATCCCCGACTTCTACAAAATGGGCTACCTGATGGTCAGCGCATTGAGCGACACCCTTGGCAACGAGGTGTTAGGGAGGGCTGTCAACTTTGCGGGAAGGAGGCCTTTCACCATATTGCCTTTTCAGATATCACTCAGGCGACAGTCCGGGATGAGGCAGATGAGACTGTTTGACTTTGCCATGGACCGATGGACCGAGCGGTGGGAGACGACGCAGGCGGAGCGGCACGCCACAGACGCAGAGCCCCTATTCGCCGAGACAGGAGACTATCGCGAGGCCACGCATACACAGCCATGGGCGGGCGGGCTTGTGACCTATGCCACAGGGCCAGACATAGTGAGCCGGTTTGAGATATATGACACAAAAGGACGGTTAGCGGGAACAATAACGCCATCTGAGCGGAACGAGACAAGATTCAGCACACATGGCGACACGATATATTGGAGTGAGCGACACCAACATTGCAGATGGGCTAACGCTATTGAAAGCAGGATAATGTGCGCAGACCTCAGGACAGGCAAGAGAGCCACGCTCACCAAAGGCCACATGGACCACAGCCCGGCCATAAGCCCCGACGGCAAATATTTGGCATACATAAGGATTGGGGGCGACATGAGTCACACTATCCGCATCACCGAACTTGGCGGATCGGAAGTTTTTGAGAGGACGTTGCCGGCGGGATGGCAAATCCCAGAAGTCTCATGGAGGTCTCGACATAGCGTCGTCATGATCATGGTGAACGACGAGGGCAGACAAGTGACGGAGTACGACATTAACAATGACGAGTGGCGCAGCCTGATGCAACCGATGCACCGCGGCATAAAAAACATACGTCAGGGTTGTGACGGACGTCTCTATTTCGCCATGGACACAGGTGAAGAGTGCTTCTCAGACATATACTCACTGGGCGAAGATGGCGACATCCGCCGCGAAGTCATTGCCCGCGACGGGGCAGATACACCCGTCATGACAGAGAGAGGGCTGTTGGTCAGCCTTTACGGGCCTTTGGGATACACGCCATCATTGATAGCGGCGAAAACGGATCATGACACCCTGCGTTGGCAGTCACTATCAAAAATAATATCCGTCCCCGAAGAGGCTATGCCAGACACAGTCCGCGACGCTAAATTCAGACATATAGGCCCAATGAGCGTAAACCTGAAGCCAAACGTACACAGCTGGGGGCCTGTCAGAGTGGACGCGGACGCGCAGAGCGTGGCGCCAGGAATTGGCATCTCAAGTCAGAACACGCATGGGACAACATTCATCCAATTTGGATATGACTTTGCGCCGGACAACGACTACGAGCGAGTACACGCCGACGTGACGTGGGACTGGCTGTGGACCCGTCTGAAATTTGGCGGTAAGTGGGGTCACACGGACTATAAATACTCCACATCGTCAACAAGCATAATCAAGTCGGAAAGTGGCGACAGGGAGTTCAACATCAGCATGAGTACCGACGACCGCAGCCACCTGAGCCACTTGACAGCCGAGGCCTCAATCCCCCTGACATGCAACAGCGGGGCATGGCTCAGAGCGGTGACGCCCTCAGCCTCATTCGCCTGGGAGCGAGCCACAGGAATAACATACAGCGTGACGCAGGTGGAGACATCGGCGAATCCAAACAGGAAGGTCAGCTACAAGTTCACGACAGCCGACAGCCGATACACGGCAGCCACATTCGGACTCAGCGCGCACCTTCTGCGCCGGCAGTCAGCCAATGACGTAGGCTACCGCTATGGCGTGGCGGCAAGTCTCATCTACGACAGAGCCACGCTCCATGCGGACTACGGCACAATGGCGACAATGAGCGTGCGCCTCTATGCGCCAGGCATCGGCCGCCATCACCAGATTTCACTATACGCCGCCCTCCAGAGCAAACAGCCTGGGTCCCAAGTGTCCACTCAGAGCGGAGTCAACTGGAGGCGTATGATATCGGACCGTGTGGCAGCCCCATACGGGCTGGGCAGGGTGTCAAACAAACAATCGGCCTTGCTGCGCGCCACATATATGCTGCCATTAGTAAACCCCGATTGGCAATTGGGGCCTATGGCCTACGTCAAACGCATAAACCTGCGGGCAGTGTATGACTATGGCATTGCCCGCGTGTGGAACGGAAGCCAAGTGACCGGCACATCGAAAAGATGGACGGCAAGCGGAGAGTTGTGGGCAGAGACGCGCTGGGCCACGCTCCCCTACCCCGTCAACATAGGTTGCCGCATGACATATCTGCCCGAGACGCAGAGCGTGTCCACAAATCTACTTTTCAACGTGACATTTCAGTAGTTTGCCACAAGAAAGAGCAACCTTGCCAAGACAGAGACGCAATGTAAGAAAAAAGCTCGCCGCCGAAACTCATGATTTGAGTCTCGACGGCGAGTTTCCTTATTCTATCACCTCAGCTCACACACATGCAGCTAAATCATCAGCGGCATGTAGTTCGCTCGCGGTTTTATATAAACGTCAATACCCTACCAGGCGAACATGGGCTTGCCAGCCATCATGTCATTAACCTCAGCTTTGACCTTGGCGATGACGGACTCGTCATCGGGCGCGGCGAGGACACGGTCGAGCATATCAGCAATCACATCCATGTCAGCCTCCTTGAGTCCGCGGGTGGTGATGGCGGGCGTACCGAGTCGCAAGCCGCTGGTTTGGAATGCTGAGCGAGTGTCAAAAGGCACAAGGTTCATGTTGACCGTGATGTCGGCGGCCACGAGAGCCTTCTCGGCGACCTTACCGGTCAGCTCGGGATATTTGGGGCGGAGATCGACAAGCATAGAGTGGTTGTCCGTTCCACCACTGACAATGTAGAAGCCGCGGTCAATGAGGTCTTGCGCAAGGCGTGCGGCGTTGAGTTTGACTTGCTGCTGATAAGTCTTGAACTCGGGCTCGAGAGCCTCTGCGAAAGCTACAGCCTTGGCTGCGATGACATGCTCGAGCGGGCCACCCTGCTGGCCGGGGAACACGGCAGAGTTCAAGAGAGAACCCATGGAGCGGACCTCGCCCTTCTTAGTCTTCTTTCCCCAAGGGTTGGGGAAATCCTTGCCCATGAGGATGATTCCGCCGCGAGGGCCGCGGAGAGTCTTGTGGGTGGTAGATGTGACAATGTCGGCATACTTGACAGGATTGTCCAGAAGGCCGGCAGCAATGAGGCCTGCGGGGTGCGCCATGTCAATCATGAGGAGAGCGCCCACCTCATCGGCAATTTTTCTCATTCGGGCGTAGTCCCATTCACGGCTATAGGCAGAGCCGCCACCGATGATGAGCTTCGGATGCTCGCGTTTTGCGACCTCCTCCATCTCGTCATAGTCCACACGTCCCGTCTCCTGATTGAGATGGTAGGCCACGGGATGATAGATGAGACCCGATGTGTTGACAGCAGAGCCGTGAGAGAGGTGTCCGCCATGAGCCAAGTCGAGACCCATGAACGTGTCGCCAGGATTAAGGACGGCGAGGAGCACCGCGGCGTTGGCCTGAGCTCCGGAGTGGGGCTGAACGTTGGCATACTCGGCGCCATAGAGTTTCTTGATACGCTCAATGGCGAGAGTCTCAACCTCGTCGACTACCTCACATCCGCCATAGTGGCGTTTGCCGGGATAGCCCTCGGCATATTTATTGGTCAGGCAAGAGCCCATGGCCTGCATAACCTGATCGCTCACAAAATTCTCGGACGCGATCATCTCGATGCCGCGCTGCTGACGCTGATGCTCCTTCTCGATGAGGTCGAAAATAGCGTTGTCTCTCATGATTATATTGATTTGCTATGTTTTATTGCAAATATAGCCTTTTGAGGCGACATGAGAGTCATGCGATGAATGGAAATATGGCGTTAAGGGCTTAATATAAGGGGGACTCTTACGAAAATGTTAACAGATGAGGAGGTCTCACCCCTAAAATTCAACACACAAGAGACGGAAAGTCATAAATGCAAAGATTGCCCAAGCCATTAATTTTTTACCACTTCAACCTATTGACATTCTCTTGCAAAATATTATATTCGCAAGCAACATCATAACATTCATCACGATGCCGCGCTTCATCAATCCGTTCACCGACTTCGGTTTTAAAAAGATATTCGGACAGAAGGTGAATAAAGACCTTCTGATGGACTTCTTGAACAACCTACTCGTCGGAGAACGCCATATTCTCGACATCGAGTTCATGGACAAGGAACACGGGGGAGCATCGGCAGATGACCGCACCTTGATATACGACATATATTGTCGGACGGACACGGGAGAATACATCATAGTGGAGATGCAGAACCGCAAGCAGGATAATTTCATAGACCGAATGCTCTTCTACACCTCACGCTCCATATCCGAGCAGGGAGAAAAGGGTCCGGACTGGGATTACCAAATCAAGGCTGTATATGGTGTGGCGTTTATGAACTTCAGGGTCGGCACACTCAAAGGCTTCCGAACAGACGCCATCATTGCCGACAAGAGAAATGGCGAGATGCTTAGTGACAAGCTGCGCATGATCTTCCTGCAGCTGCCGCTTTTTTCAAAAAAAGAGCCCGACGAATGCGCAAACGACTTCGAAAGGTGGATATACGTCTTAAATAACATGGAAACGCTCGACAGAATGCCATACGCTGCAAAAAACGCCGTCTTCCAGAGATTGGCGTCCATATCGTCCCTCGCAGAACTCTCACGCGAGGAGCGGAGAGACTATGACCATGCCCTTAAAGTGTACAGAGACATCTACACATTTGAGACCGAAGCGAAAAGGCACCTTGATGAGGCTTTGAAGAAAGGAAGGGAGGAAGGTCTCGCTGAGGGACGGGCTGAGGGACGGGCTGAGGGACGGGCTGAAGGCAAAATTGAAGGCAAAATTGAAGGCATCGAGCAAGGAAAAACACTCATGGCGAAAAGGATGCGAGAGCAAGGCCTTTCAGTTGACGTCATTTCCGCATGCACGGGGTTCAGCCTTGATTATTTGGAAAAGTTGTTCAGCGAGAAGGAATAAAAGCAAAGTCAAGAGAAAAACAAATCAAAACCAACTGGGAGCGTACAACCAAGCGGGGATGTATGCTCCATCGCACTTAGTGGCAAGAAAGCTAACAATAAAACCTCATTGGCACTCCTGATATATACCATCAAGGGACACGCCGTCAGGCCATGACACCGATGTAACATCGCAAGAGTACACAATAGAGTGGAGCATGGTGTCAACAGCAAGATCAAGCGATGCGAGCGAGGCGTTCCCGGCCACATCGACATCCCATAGAGTCGCTCCACAGCGAGTGAAATCCAGCTCGCTGATGTCACAGCGGGAGCATTGGAAAGTACGGAGATTATTTTTGCCGTAGTCGGCGTAACTGCCCAAAATGACACGCTTGAGGTTCGGGCAGGCCATAATCCGAACATCTTTCAAATCCTTAGCGGAGCGAAGGTCAACCTCATCAATGCCACAGGCGTCCAAGTGGACCTCCTGCAAGTTTGGGAAGAGGCTGAAATCAAGATTTTTGACGTTGACACGCTCCATGCGGAAGACTTGGACATTGACAAAATTATCCAACCCATACATATCGACAGTGTCGCTGTTCGCGTAGTTCACAAGGTCAGATAAATCAATGCCTGTGTACGAGGCCGTCTCATAGCCCTCAAGGACGCCATCGCCATTAGTGTCAAAGCGGTCGAGCAGGAACTTAGAGAGATTAGCGTCAAGAAACCCTGCGACATTGGAGACAGTGACCCTCTTCTCGGCATAGAGTTTGCCATAGTCCACACGTATGGTGGTATAGCCAAACTTGAGGGCGATGACGCACCCGGACTGGTTGACAGTGGCGACAGTGGTATCTGACGACGACCAGATGATTGGCGCATCAGGGAAGCCAGTGTTGGCGCCCTCGGGGTAGGCGTGCAGAGTCATGTAGACCGTGTCGCCCGGGGCTATCTTGTCCGTGGGCGATGTAATATAGACATGATTGAGCATGGTGTCACCCTTTTCACACGACACAGCCCCCACCGCAAGGGCAAGTAGGGCCAAAATGGCAAATGATAAGAATGGGACCTTGCGCATAATACATTAGTTTTATTTAGGCGCCTTGATGTAGAGTATGACACCAATGAGGCCGAAGACTATGTTAGGCAACCATACGGCCAAAAGCGGGGGCATGTTGCCATTGATTGCAAAAGTCTGACTGACAGTAAGGAACAGGATATACACGAAACTGAGCACCAGACCAATTCCGATATACTTGCCCATTCCGCCACGAGTCTTACGGCTTGACAACGAGACACCTATGAGCGTGAGGATAAACGACGCGAAAGGGGTTGCCCGCCGTTTATAGAGCTCAATGGCGAACTCCTCAGTGTTGCCTATGTTACGCCTCTCAAGCTCGTCGATATGCTCAACCAGCTCGGAAGAGGTCATCATCTCATAGCTCTTACGTTCCTTCTTGAAATCGGAAGGCAGGATATTGATGGTGCTGTCAAGAGCCTCGCCCGAAGTCATTGTATGATGGATTCCATCCGGCTCGAAATTCCACATGCGGTAATCCTTAAGATGCCACCTGTTTGCGATTGAGTCATACGTTATGGTGCGCGCCGTCAGTCGGCTGACCATCTTCTTGCCATCGAATTTTTGGATATCGAACCTGTCACCAGACTCACGGAAAGAGTAATAGCGACCCATGTAGACATAGACCCCGGGAGAGACCTGCATGTGCATATCCGAAAGTCCAGTCTCCTTCTTGCTCTTGATATACGTGTTCTCAAACTGGATGCGCGTGTGGTTGGCCTTAGGGATGACATAGCTGGCCAAGAAGAAAGTTATGACTGCGATGATGGCAGAGCCTATAAAATAGGGGAACATAAGCCGCTTGAAACTCACGCCACTCGCCAAGATGGCGACTATTTCAGTCTGCCCTGCCATCTTAGAAGTGAAGAAAATGACGGCGATGAACACCAGCAGCGGCGAGAGCATGTTGGCGTAGTAGGGGCAAAGGTTTTTGTAATAGTCCAAGACGATGGCCTGCAGTGGCGCATGACTATCCATAAAGTCGTCAACCTTCTCGACCAAGTCAAAGACAATGACAATAGCCAGAATGATGAAAACGATGAAGAAGTAGGTGCTGAGGAACTTCTTGACTATGTACCAATCGAGTATCTTCAAAATGATATCCCCGGTTAATGAGTTATATGTGTTAAGCAGAGGGTCTGATTTGGCGTCAAAGCCACCCTACCCGAGCTTTGAGATCTTTTCGAGCATAGGCTCATCGCTCACCGTTATCTCGCGGCCTTTGACAGAAAGCACGCCCTCATCCGCAAAGGCGCTCAGGGTCCTGATGGCGTTGGCCGTGGTCATATTAGAGAGTGAGGCGAGATCCTCGCGCGTCATGAGGACATTGATACGCCGGGAGCCAGCCGCGTAGCCATACTTGTCGCGCAGGAAGAGCAGGCTCTCAGCCAATCGGCCGCGGATTTGCTTCTGCGAGAGCGAGACACTTCTCAGGCGGCTCTGCCCCAGTTCGCGGGCCAGACTGCGGATGACATATGAGGCCATGTCGGGATTACGCCGGAGTATGTCTATGGCGTCGGCCCTTGGGATAGAGACGAGCACACTGTCATCAATTGTCGTAGCCGAGGCCGAGTGTCGTTCACCGGCGAGAGCAGCCCTGTAACCGATAAATTCCATCGGGGCGGCCATTTTGACTATTTGGCCACGTCCGCTTAAGCCTTCGCGGGAAGTCTTGACCTTACCCTTCAGGACAAAAAAGAGTTCATCCGCCTTCTCCCCCTGAGAGTAGACCGTGTTGCCTTTGGGCAGAGAAAGGACTTGGCATGAGAGCTTAAGCCGCGACAACTCGGGTACGGAGAGGAAACAGAGTGGCTCTTTCCTTAAAGGGAGGACCGACTCCAGATCAGAGAGAGGATTGCGAGCTATTGTCATGACACAACCAAGTCTTCTTATTTTCAAGTAAACATCAGGAGCACTTGGGCTACGCCGAAACCGACATAAGTGCCAATGGCATAGCCGATCAGGCCTACAGCTATGCCTGGGCCAATGACAGCCTTGTTGCCGAGTGCGCCGGCCATGACAGGCACGAAAGGTGGCGAGCAGAGAAGGGCAATAGATGACACGAGCGTCGTGTCGGCATCAATGCGCAGAAACGCGTTGAAAAGGACATGCAAAGCCAAAGCGCCAAGAGTGGCCACAGTGATGAAGGCGAAAAAATCAGCGTCAACGCTTTCAAACATATGGGTGTTGACCTGCGAAGAGACCGCGACGCTGAATACAAGGATGAAAAAGGTGCCGGCCTCATACGTCCTCTTTATCTTCCTTACATTATGGTTCAGTGCGGCCACAATGGCGATAAGTGAAATGGTGAGAATGAAGACCGCCATAAAGACATCGGCCTTGACACCAATGAGATCAACAACCTTCGCTACGCCGAAAGCCACAGCCGCGCCAAGCACCACAATGCCAATGGTTATGGCCAAAGCACGGAGAAGATGCGGGAGGTTAGACCGAGAGAAAAGGCCGAAGAACAATTCACGAGAATGATCCTCAACAGTCATTTCACAACCGGCACTCTCACTCTGAGTGTTCCGGAATGATGGCAAGACGTAAGACAGAAGCCTCTGGCCAAACACAATGACAATGATGAGGTAGATGGCCGAGACTATAATCGAGTAGGTATGGCTGAGCAGATATGTATGGTCGGGGATGTCCAGCGCAACCTTGAGTGAGGCCTGGTTGGCTGTCCCGCCAGTATACAACCCAGTCAGCATCCCCCCCACCTTGGCGTTATCGGGGTCGCCATGGCCGAAGAGGAAGAAACCTATTGCGACAGCCGCTATGCACCCAGCTATTCCGCTCACCATCGACTTGGCGAACTGCGGCGCCAAGTGCGCCCATGCCCGGATGTCTGACGAGAGCAGCATTAGAGGTATGGCGAACGGGATGGAGGCAGAAGCCACCATGGTCAATAAACCCTGACTCTCTTCTGGCAGAACTCCGGATAGGCCGACGCAGCAACCGACCACATAGGCCAATATGATCTCTCCCACCTTGCGCAGAAAAGGGTAGCGCCACGTGAGCCACATCACGAGGAGTGGCGTCAGGAGGCAGAAGAGTATTATCAGCAGGGAGTGCATTGGCGAGCTCCGTTATATTGCAAAGCGCAGCTTTATGGGAGGCTTGAGCCTGGTTAATTGACGATATGGTTGTAGGTGATAGTGCCCACTTGGATGGCTGGCTTGGAGGGGTCAGCGTTAAACTTCGCCTTGTAGGCGGCATCGACATCAGCCTTCCATGTCGGGGCGTGCTGGATAGTCGTACCTTTTTGCCTTACTTGGGCGCTTACCACCTTTCCATCCTTGTTGACGGTTATTTCAACCACAACCTTGCCACTGGATGGGGCGTTGGCGTTCGGTTTGGGCAACGAGCCGACGAGCGTGCGCCCGTCGAGAGAGAACGAGTTTCCGCCCCCCGACCCTGAGCCGCCGCCGACTCCGCTGCCAGAGCCCTTGCCTCCAGATGTGGCGCCACCTTGTCCTGAGCTGCCGGAGCCGTCGCCGGTAGTGCCGGTTCCGTTAGTATTTCCGAAACCTTTCCCGATGGCGCTGCTTGCTTTTGCGCGTGCAGCCGCCTCCGCCTTGGCTTTTGCCTCGGCGGCAGCCTTAGCCGCAGCTTCGGCTTTTGCTTTCGCCTCAGCCTCTGCCTTAGCTTTCGCCTCAGCCTCAGCTTTTGCCTTTGCCTCGGCGGCAGCTTTTGCTTTGGCCTCAGCTTCAGCCTTTGCCTTTGCGGCAGCCTCCTCGCGGGCCTTTATCTCGGCGTCGCGCCTTGCTTTCGCCTCAGCCTCAGCCTTTTTCTTAGCCTCGGCGAGTGCGGCGGCCTCCTCATAGTCCTGCGTAGACTGGGTTTCGCCGTCCGCCTTAGCAGTCGCTTCGGCGGGAGCGGGCTCTGGTTCGGCTGGTGCCGGCTCCTCGGCCGGGGCTTGCTCCTGCACGTCGGTTTGCTCGGGTGCGGGGGCTGCGCCCTCGTCTCCGCCGCCACCGCCCTCATCATAGGCGTAATTGACGAGCAGAGCCTCCTCCTCCACCTTCTCAGACGAGAGGGTGCAGAAGAACATGAGGAAAATGGCGATGGCGTGGAAAATGATAGTTCCCGCCAGGCCAGAGCCTCTATATTTTTTCTCTGAGCTGTTTTTCATCATTTGGCTCTTGTCGCCAGAATGAGTTTATACTTATGCTTCTTGGCGATGTTCATGACCTTGACGACCTCGCGCATGGGGACCGTCTCATCCACATGCAGCGCAATGTACATTTCGGGTTGGTCGCCGAGCTTAGCCACAAGGGCGTCCTCAATCTCGTCATAGGCCACACGCTTGGTCTCGATGTAGTACCTGAGATCGGCAGTGATGGAGACAGAAGTCTGCGGCTTGGCCGATGTCTGGTTCTTGCTTTGCGGCAAGACTAACTTGAGCGCGTTAGGGTGAACGAGCGTCGAGGTCAGCATGAAGAAGATGAGCAGGAGGAAAATGATGTCCGTCATGGACGACATGCTGAAGGCCGAGCTTATTTTCGATCCTCTTTTAAGTGCCATGTTATCTGCTCGTTAGTGGTTAGGCCGTAGGGTCGTTGAGAAGATCCATGAACTCCATGGTCCTGGCCTCGAGAGTGGCGACGACACGGTCGACGCGGCTAACGAGATAGTTGTAGGCGAAGTAGGCAACGATGCCGACGATGAGGCCGCCCACCGTGGTGACGAGCGCGGTATAGATGCCGCCAGCGAGCGAGCTCACCTCGATGTTGTTGCCGGCCGAGGCCATTTGGAAGAAGGCCTCAATCATGCCTGTGACAGTTCCGAGGAAGCCGATCATTGGAGCGCCGCCCGAGATGGAAGCGAGGCTCGCAAGCCCCTTCTCAAGGTTTGCGACCTCAATGTTGCCGGTGTTCTCGACAGTGGTCTGAATGTCAGACAAGGGACGTCCGATACGGCTGATGCCCTTGCCGACGAGTCGCGCCACAGGGTTATCAGTGCTCTCGCAGAGGGTCCTGGCACTGTCGATGTTACCACTGTGGATGTAGTCCTTAATCTTATTCATGAAATTCTTGTCCTCTTTGAGGGCGTTGCGGAGTGCCACATAGCGCTCAAAGAAGATGTAGACGGCGTAGATGGACATGGCAAGGAGAATCCACATGATGGCGCCGCCCGCCAGAAAGAGGTCAATGACATTGAGAGTCTGCTCCTCTACGATTTCGCCGGCCGCATCGGTCAGCACCTCGGCCTCCTGGCCAACTGCTTGAATCATCTCGAAATAAAGTGTTGAACGGTTATTCTTGGATTAAGACGAAAAGAGTCACGGGCGCAAGCCCGCATGAAGCGCAAAATAAGCACTTTTTGCCGACAATCACAAGAGGCTATTTGTCACAGGGCAAAGACAAAGCCCGGGGCGAAAACGGCTCCGGGCTCAGACTTTTCACCCCTGTCATGACGGGGCGATGGAATATGGATGTGTTTCGGTTCCCTTGTTTTATGAGTTCGGCTGATTGAAATCACCGACATGAGCCTCAGGCAGCTCGCTCAGTTTCTTGTTGCTGCGGGTGCAGTTTTTGCACAGGCCATATATATAAAGCGAGTGGTGCGAGACCTGGAACTGGTCCTGCTCGGCCGCTTTCTCAATGAGCCCGGCAATTTGCGTGTCTTGCACCTCAGAGACGGACCCGCAGGCCAGACAGATGAGGTGGTCATGGGGTTTCGCGTCATAGGCGCGCTCATATTGCGCCTGGTTCTTGCCGAACTGGTGCTTGAAGACGAGTCGGCACTCGAGGAGGAGATCGATGGTGTTATAGAGCGTCGCACGGCTGACTCGGTAGTTCTTCTCCTTCATAAAGGTGTAGAGCTCCTCGATGTCAAAGTGGCCTTGGCGGCTATATATCTCGTCGAGAATTGCGAAGCGCTCAGGGGTCTTGCGATGACCCTGCGCCTCCAAATATTTGGTAAACAGCTCTTTTACTGTCTCTCTGATAGGCTTCTTTTCCATGTAGTTCCTTTGCGTAAGCATAGATTAGATTTGATAAAAATAGAAATTTTTATTCATACCACACAAGAAAAGAAGATATTTTTTTTCGGGATGAGAAAGGCACGAAGCCGATATACCTATGTGTTAAAGGTTTACGCGGTCAAAAAAAAGACTCAGGATTGCCACCAGACACGTAACGTTGGGCAAATAGCAGTCATCTCAGAGATCATCATTTACTGGACGGATGGCAAAGCCGAACACCTTGAGATATTCGCGCATGGACTTGCCGCCTTTGTGGAAAAAGAGAGCGTGAGCGTAGTCCGAATCGCTCTCGCCGATGTCACCGGACCAGTAGTAGCCGCGCGTCTCGGTGAATTGGAACATCTCATTGGTTCGCAGTCCCGTCACAGGCAGAAATATGGACTGGTTGTGGCGCCCTGTTACCAGATAGCCCTCCACGCCTCCGCGCCTGACCCATTTCCATGAGCAACGGTCGCAAAGCTCCTGCATCTCCTCGGCGGAGGGCATCCTCCACCCTTGCCCCCAGAAGACGTAGGCCGGGTCTCGGTCCGTTCCTGTGATGTCACCACTCGTATAGCGTTTGAGGTAATGCGACGTTTCGGACCCTTCAACGTCACCGAAGCCGAAATAGCGTCCCGCCTCCTGACTGTTCCGTGCGCCCACGTTGCGGTCAGACCACTTGACGGAGAGGCCTAAATCGACGGCCGCCCCGGGCAGTCCATAGCCATAATTGTCCTCAGGGCCGGAAGCCTCGGGTGAATTGGCATATGACTTTCCTACAGGTTCAGCCGACGCTGACATGGCCTTCGCCACGGCGGCCACCAACAAGGTGAGGGACGCGGAGACGAGGAGGCTGAACATTGCTGACTTGCGGCGCATGACTATCAAGACCTAAAGTTTGGTATCTATTATTGCGTTTTAATGATACGTAAAGGTTGGCAAACATCTTGCCAAAATGTTCAAATGCGGTGTAAAAGTACCGACAGAAGGCGACAAAAGCAAGCGGACACGCCACTCTAAGATTTTTTAGGCTCTTCGGGATACAACTTATCGAAAATTGTCCTACTTTTGCACCGTCTTAAGGACAAGGAAACAATTCGGGGTGTAGCTCAGCCCGGTTAGAGTACAC
>CAVKRQ010000025.1:0-40225 GCA_963658925.1 bacterium | reverse complement strand
GCCCAAATTTAACACTTTCAGTCAAATCCCATGCACTGGGTTTTCGGCTTGAGCCTCATGATGGCGGTTGCGAAATCATAAATATTTTACAACCTTACCGGGCTTCCTCCGTAAAAAACGCCCGAAACTAAATTATTCATCAAACCATGAAGAAATTTCTCTCGTTGGCGGCCGCTTTCGCTCTCGCCTTCTCTTTCTCCGCTTGTCATGACGATGACGATGATGAGGACGGCTACTACTACGCCGATTTCAGCAATGTAGCTGCCGTGTCTTACATCCCTGGCGTTTACAAGACTTCCGCCATCACTGGCGTGAACAGCTATATGCTCTCTGACGCGAGCGGCTACACCGACGCCTACTGCTTCACCACTTGGTATGTCGGCGACACGGCGTCTGTCAGCTCCGCCAATCCCCTGACCCCGGGCAAGGACCTCATCGAGGGCTTCCAGGGTGGCATGTGCCCCGCCACCATCTCGGCTGTCACCAGCGCCGGCTACTCAACCCTCGCTCCTGCTTGCGACTCGCTCCCGAGCTCAAACACCAGCGGCTACCTCATCTGCTGCCCCGGCTCTCTTGAGCGCGCCCTCTTCAGCAAGCACTTCGCTGTCGACATCACCGCTGCTTTCAGCTACATCCGCCTCAAGAACATGCAGTCTTTCTACGTATGCCCTGCCAAGGCCTATGATGACATCAACGATGAGCTCAGCGCAACCTACAAGAGCAGCAAGATCCAGTTCGTGCTCTACGGCTATGTCTCCAGCTTCGACTTCAGCTCTTTCAGCAAGGGTCTTGAGACCATCAAGAACGCCGGCAAGAACGTAGGCTCTGGCGGCGACAAGGTTACCACCGTCACCCTCGCAACCTCTGACGCCAACGGCAAGTGGACTGTCAACAACGCTTGGCAGAAGGTCGACGTCTCCAGCGACAAGCACTACCTCTACGAGGGTTACCTCCAGGTGGTCGACGCAAGCGGCAACACTGTCTCTGACGCCATCTCTGACGAGAACGGCCTCAACTTCTGCTGCATTGGCGACATGGCCTACGAGACCCGTTTCTAAATCGGCACACAATGGCTTGGCGGCTTCCCGCCCGGCCTGCTAAATCTAATCCCCCGTCGCGTCATTGGCGCGGCGGGGGATTTTTTGCTGAGTAGTAATCTGCTTGCGGCGCGTTGCCGTTGTCGCGTTAAGCGGTGGCTGATGCGCACAAAAAAAGCCCCGGGGAAATCCCGAGGCGCAGATGTTTTTCTTTTGTCTCCAGTCCTGTTCCGGTCTGGATTAGTCATCCCCCTCTTCGAGAAACTGCTGGAGCGAGGCGAGGTAGTCCTCATCCCATCCTCCCGCTATGTTGTCATAATACTCGTCGGGAATGTTGGTCTGCGTGACGTAGATTTCCGAGCGGACGTTGCTGCGCGGCGTGATTTTGATGGTGACGATAGACGGCTCGTCCTCGCCGAAGTACCATTCCTGGCGCACCAGCTTGTTCTCCTCGAACTCGATGTTTCGGCCGCATATGTCGCCATCCCACATCTCGAACTCGCTGCCCGGCTCTGTGCTCATCTTGGCTGGGTAGCCTGTCCACAGCTCTATGGCGAAGGGGTTCGTTATGGCGGAGTAGATCTCCTCGGCCGTGGCCTGGACCTTTATGTTTCTTTTGAAGTCGCGCATTGTCGGGTTTGTTGTGTTGAGCAAAATTAATAAATTATTGTGGTCTTGCGGAAATTTGCCGCCTATGTAATCGTGCCTTGTTGCATATTAGACGGTTGCCATGAAAATATGTTATATTTGGACTCTCAAACCCTCTTAAACATAACCCCTAACCCTGCATCAACTGATGTCTGACGAAAAATTCACCTCTAAGACCGGCGCGATAGCGGCGGCAGCCGGCTCGGCCGTGGGCTTGGGCAACGTGTGGCGTTTCCCGTACATTGCGGGCGAGGATGGTGGAGCCATCTTCCTCCTTTTCTATATTCTTTTCACGGCGGCCATCTCCATCCCCATGCTCGTGTGCGAGTTCTCCATAGGGCGCATGAGCGGCAAGCCGGTCACCGGGGCTTTCCAGACTCTCAGGCCGGGCAGCAAGTGGCAGGTTATCGGCTATATGGGCATGCTCACGGCTTTTATAATCCTCTCCTATTATAATATTGTGTCAGGTTGGACCATCTATTACTCCGTGGCGTCGGTTGGCGGCTGGCTCAACGGCTTGTCGAGCGCCGAGGTGGCACATGTGTTTGATGGGCTGAGCTCCGACCCCGTGAGGAGCCTCATCTGGATGTGCGTCGTCATAGGCCTTGTGGCGTTTGTCGTGGCCAAGGGCGTCTCCAGTGGAATTGAGAAATATAGCAAGGTCCTCATGCCTCTGCTTTTTCTGCTCATCATCATCATGCTGGTGCGCTCGTTGCTTCTTGACGGTGCGGGCGAGGGCTTGCGTTTCTACTTGCGCCCGGACATGAGCAAGGTCACGAGCAAAGCCATTTTCGACGCTCTTGGCCAGTCCTTTTTCTCGCTCAGCATAGGCATGGGCATCATGACCACCTATGGCGCCTATATCCAAAAGAGCCAGAATCTTCAGCGGATGGCCACTCAGGTGGCTGTGCTCGATTTCATGGTGGCTTTTCTCTCGGGCGCGGTCATCTTCCCCTGTGTTTTCGCCTTTGGCATTAATCCGGGTCAAGGCCCGGGCCTCGTCTTTGTAACCTTGCCAAACATTTTCAACCAGATGGCCTTCGGGCAGCTCTTCTCCGCCTTTTTCTTTCTGCTGCTCATGGTGGCCGCCCTGACCTCCTCCATCTCGTTGCTTGAGGTCGTCGTGGCTTTTTTCAAGACCTCCTTTGGCATGGGTCGCAAAAAGTCTACGCTTTTGGCGAGCACTTTGGTGCTGCTCTGCGGCATGGCGTGCGCTTTGTCAAGCACCGTGTTTGATATTTTCGACAAGGTCACAGCCAATGTCATGATGCCGCTCGGCGCTTTGGCCATTGTCGTTTTCGTGGGGTGGGTGCTCCCGCCAGACAAGTTCAAGGAGGAGCTGGAGGCCAACGGGCAAAAATGCGGCTTCTTCCGTACGATGCTTTTCATGGTGCGCTACGTTCTCCCGTTGGCTATCCTCGTCATTTTCGCCAATGGCCTTTACGCCTGGTTTGCGGGTGAATGACCTTGTCCGTCATGCGTAAGTTGTGGTTTGGGCTGCCTGCTCTCGCGGTTTTGCTGCTTGCCGTCCTTGCTGTCTTGCGCAGTTGCCGCCGTGCTGAATACTCGATTGATGTGGCAAGTCTTCTTGATGAAGATATTGTTAATGGCGGGGCGGCGGCAGGCGATGAGGTCATATATGTCAACACAGCCAGTCCGCGCACTTTGCGCAGGGCCGGCTTTTCTTATTACCAGATTTCGCAGATGGTCTATCTGCGCAGCCGTGGCTACGCCTACGAGTCAGCAGCTGATCTCATGACGTTGCCCTTTATTGACTCGTCGCTCATCAGCCGACTCATCCCGCGGCTTGATTTCTCGGCGCGTGATGGCTTTGAGCCGTTGGCAAATCTGTATCTACACCGAGGTGGAGATGGGGGGCGCGCAGACTGGGGAGAGTGGGGAAATAGTAAAAGCGGCGGTGCGCGAGTGCGCCATCCGCGCATACCTCTTTTCGCCGCGGACTCAGCTGCTCTTGCCGAGGCGGGGATGGCGCATGACGCTTGGGATACTTTGGCTGCCTATCAGCATGATTATGTTCTTCGCGGCTCGATGACGTTGGATTCGCTGACTTCGCTGCCTGCAAGCGAGTTGGCCTCCGTCCTCCGTTCTATGGCGTCCCCAAGGCTATCCTCTCCATCACACGAAAGTGAGGGGAGCAAAAAATATTCAGTTGTTGAGCTAAACACCGCCACGCGTGATGATCTTTTGTCTCTTCCTGGCATTGGCGAGAAGACGGCCGACGCCATAATAGATTTTCGTACAAGACTGGGCGGGTTCGTTTCCCCGCGGCAACTATTGGGACTATGGCCCTTGACGGCCGAACGCTATGAGAATCTTAAGGATTATTTGACTGCCGACGCCGCGAAGGTTGTCAAGGTTAATGTCAATTCGGCAAATGACACGCGGATGAGGCGCCATCCCTATTTCCCGCCTCTGGTTGTGGCGCGTATTGGTCAGTTGAGGCTGCAAGGTGCCGGGCGGCGTCTGACGCGTGCCGACGTCGAGCGCTGTGTGGAGGGAGTAGAGGTCTCTGAGTTCTTTTGGGATTATGTGATGGTGGCGGAGTAGGGGAGGGGCGCTATTTCCGCTCTTTGATAGCTTTCACTTGCTCTACTGTCTTATTTGTTGCTTTGGCGATTGACTCCACATCCATCCCCATCGCCATCAGGTTTTTGATTATCTCGATGGCGTTCCGCTCTGCTCCCTCCTTCATTCCTTCCTTCATTCCCTCCTTCATTCCCTCCTTCTTTCCTTCTTCCATCCCTGCCGCCATCCCGGCTGCCCACCCTCTCTCTTGTGCTAAACGTTCACCATTCTGGAAGTAGTACAACTGGTTTTTTGCGTCGAGGTAGGCAATTAGGCTGGCGTCGTAATTGCGTTTCTCCTCCATGTTCATCTTGGCCACCTCGCAGACCTTGGCGAGGCGGTCGAATACTGATTTTTGTGCCATGAATGGCATTCTGTCTAATGTCTCCATGTTCTTATTCCCAAATATAGTTTTTTTCTGTCAGATATGTTCCCCTTCCCAAGCCTTAATGGCATTTCTCGGAGTGGGAAGGAGCAAAATGGCTGCCTGAAAATATCTGTGCTTTTCTAAATGTCTGTTCTCTGATTTAACACAAATCGTGTGTAGTAAACGATTTAAGTCATTAACAAATAATGTCTGCATAGAACAGAGCGAACAGAGGTGGATATTTTTGTATCTTGTGTTTAAGTTATTGAAAGACAGGAATGTTTGATGTTCGTTCTTGAATAGTTAAAAGAGAATTATCCACCATGAAACGATTTTTTTATCCCATTGAATATTTAAAGAGTGTATAATTTTGCCATGAAAAGAAATCGGAAAGGCGAGTGATTTCGGTTAATCACGTAAACGTTTGCGGTCTCTTTTTAATAACTCGCCAAATGTCGAAGGCGGCAGGCTCTGGCAGGTCGGCTATTCCTGCTGGCTCATCATCCGAAGAAGTGCACAAATGGGGTGGGGCTGCCTGACACTTGAGACATTAATATATGGTGAGTGCCTCTGAACTAAAACACAAACTAAACAACTTATGAGAATAGAGACAATTGCTCTTATGAGTCTTTTGGCACTCTCGCCGGCAGCCATCACGCTGACCTCGGTGGAGGCCACTGCTCAGACGCAAGGCACAGTGACCGTGAAAGGTCGCGTCGTGGACAATAACGGCCAGCCCATTGTCGGCGCCGCTGTCCTTCAGTCTGGCACCACTATCGGCACCGTCACCGACTTGGACGGTAACTACTCTCTTCAGGTTGCGGGCAACGCTGAGTTGACCGTCTCATTCCTCGGCTACAACACCGCTAAGGAAAAGGTAGCCGGCCGCACCAGCATCAACTTCACTCTTACCGATGACGCCACCGAGCTCAGCGAGCTTGTAGTCGTCGGCTACGGCGTCCAGAAGAAGGCAGACCTCACCGGCTCTGTCGCCATTGTAGATGCCGAGGCTCTTAAGAAAGTCTCTAACTCGAACATCTCAACCATGCTCCAAGGCAAGGCCGCAGGTGTCCAGATTACCACCGACGGCCAGCCAGGCGCTGACCCCGCTGTCAAAATCCGCGGTCTCGGCTCTTTCGGCAGCACCGCTCCTCTCTATGTCATCGACGGTGTGCCCATGGGTACCTCCATCCGCGACTTCTCGCCTAACGACATCGAGACCATCCAGGTCCTCAAGGACGCTTCCGCTGCAGCCATCTACGGTTCACGCGCTGCTAACGGCGTCGTCATCATCACGACCAAGCGCGGCTCGAAGAACCAGCCGATGAAGATTCAGTACACCGGCTACGTCGGCATGGATAACATCCAGGATGGCGTCTACGATGTCATGAACACCGAGCAGTATGCTGAGAACATCGTCCGCGCCTACACCAACAACGGCCTTCAGGAGTCCATCCCCTCAGGCTACGTTGAGGGCAGCGAGAACTATCTGGTCGGCAAGGTTGACACCGACTGGTTCGACGAGGTCTTCAAGACCGGCCTCCGCATGAACCACAACGTCTCAATGGCAGGCGGTGGTGAGAACAACACCTACAACGTCTCGCTCGACTACTTCAAGCAGAACGGCACCATGGAAGGCGCAGGTCCTAACTACGACCGCTTCACAGCCCGCGTCAACAACAACATGGATGTCAAGTTCATCAAGTTCCAGACCAGCGTCCTCTACAGCCACAGCGCGCAGGACAACATGGCGCTCTCTAACGCCAGCGAGTATGTCCAGGGCCTCTATGGCGGCCAGTACCCTGTCCTCGGCTCTGCCCTCCTCCTCCCGCCTTCCATCAAGGCTTACGATGAGAGCACCTGGTGCCTCGACGACGTCTACCCCGGCGCTTCGGACTACAACTATGACAACTACGGCTACGGCACGTACTACATCGGCGTCCATGGCGACCTTGCCATGACCAACGTCCTCATGACCAACAACCTCATCACCCGCAACACCAAGGTTGACCGCTTCGTTGTCACCGGCTCTGCTGATGTCGACCTGCTCGACATGGTCAAGCTGAAGAACGACAACCATAAGCTCAACTATAAGATCAACCTCTCTTATAGCAAGACCTATGCGAAGGATAAGGTTTTCGTCCCCGCTTTCTACTCAAGCAACCGTAACTACCTCGCCAAGACCAACGAGTACCTCTATGAGGCTTACCGCCAGTACACCGACGGCCTCGTCGAGAACACCCTCACCTACGACGGCATCTTCGGCTCTAATCATGTCAACCTCGTCATCGGCCAGACTTTCGAGCGCGAGCGTTACCACACCCTCACCGGCACCGGTAACACCCTCTCCGAGCCTTACTACCTCCAGCTCTCTAACGCTACGACGTTCAAGACCAGCAGCTACGAGAGCGAGCACGTCCTCTGCTCTTTCATCGGCCGCTTGAACTATGACTTCGATGAGAAGTACCTCGTCTCGTTCACCGCACGCCGTGATGGATCAAGCCGACTCTCTTCTGACGACCGTTGGGAGACCTTCCCCTCTGTATCAGCTGGTTGGCGCTTCGACCGTGAGGATTTCTTCCCCATCGACCAGAACATCGTCAACCTCTTCAAGGTTCGCGCCAGCTACGGCGTCCTCGGTAACGAGAACATCGGCGAGTACCAGTACATGGACACCATGAGCCGCAACGACTACACCTACAGCTTCGGCGGTGAGAAGGTCACCGGCTCCGCCATCTCCAACTATGTCAACACTGCCATCAAGTGGGAGAAGAAGAAGACCTTCGACGTAGGTCTCGATGTCAATTTCCTCTCTAACAAGATCGAGTTCAACTTCGACTACTTCAAGAGCAAGTCTGAGGACCTCCTCTACAGTGTGGCTGTCCCCGCCAGCGCAGGCGCCACCAACGGCACCGTCACCATGAACGCTGCCACCATGGAGAACAGCGGCCTTGAGTTCGCTGCCACCTATCGCAACAACGACCACCCCATCTCTTGGGAGGTAAGCGCCAACGCTACTGTCAACAAGAACAAGGTCACCAGCCTCGGCGTCACCAACGAGGGCCGCACCGACGGCTACTGCCGCACTGAGGTGGGCGATGAGGTAGGCCGCTTCTACGGTCTCCGCTACGGCGGCATCATCCGCGACAACGCCACCCTCACCGAGCTCACCAACGCCCAGGTCAAGGGCGAGAGCACCAAGGACGGCTATGCGGCACCTGCTAACGCTAAGCTCGGCGATGTCTACTATGTCGATGTCAATGGCGACGGCGTAATCGATGACTCTGACCGCGACTTCCTCGGCAGCGGTATGCCTAAGGTCAACTTCGGCCTCAACGCACGCGTCGAGTGGAAGGGCATCGACCTCTCTGTCTCAACCTATGGCGCCCTCGGCTTCAAGGCTGTTGACTACCTCGATATCGCCCTCCACGGCACCACCGGCCTCACCAACAAGAGCGTTGACATGCTCGACAGCTGGACTGCCGAGAACCCCAACGCCAGCCAGCCTCGCGTACAGTTCGCCGCTGACGGCTCAACCTACAACGACTACTTCAGCGACCGCTTCATCCAGAACGCCAACTACTGGAAGATTGCTAACGTCGAGCTCGGCTACAACTTCAATGATGACTGGTTCAACGGCATCTTCTCAAGCGTACGCTTCTACGTGTCAGCTCAGAACCTCCACACCTTCACGAAGTACAACGGCTACAACGTAGACTTCGCCGGTGGCACCTTCACCCCTGGCTACAACTACTGCTCTTTCCCGACGCCACGCACCTTCATGGCAGGTCTCCACTTCACATTCTAATAGCCGGGACATCTTTTGGCTGACAAAGAAGAAAAGGAGTCTAACTTAATTATCGAAAAAGAATTATGAAAACAAAATATTTTGCCATAGCAGCTTTGGCAGCGGCGGCGTGCTTCTCCGCCTGCTCCGATGAGCTTGACGTGACAAACCCCAATACTCAGACCACCGAGGACTTCGGCAACGATGAGTCTACGCTTCAGGAGGCCGTCATTGCCTGCTACAACCGAATCCGCCTTGAGGGCACTTTCGCCCGTGTAGGCTACACGCTGGACGCTGTCCGCGGTGACGAGGTCTACAACCCTGGCCTCATCTGGTACTGGCCCTACGACGCTCTCAATGAGACCCCGGTCGACGAGATCGGCAACCAGTGGATCTGGCGTGACTGCTATCATGTGGTCAACCGCACCAACTATGTCCTCCAGCAGGTCGAGAAGGTGGCTCTCTCAACCGACTCTTACAACAAGATCAAGGGTCAGGCGCTCTTCCTCCGTGGCCTCGCCTACTACACCTTGGCTACCTATCACCATGAGTGCTGCCTCATAACTGACTACGCCTCTTACTCTGACCTCAACAGCCTCTACGCCAGCCTCAGCAGCTATGACGACGTGCTCGATCAGGTCGAGGCCGACTTCAAGGGCGCCATGGAGATCCTGCCCAGCAAGACTGTCGGCGGTGACTTCGCCAAAGGTCGCGCCACTTGCGGTTCCGCTGCCGGCTACTACTCTCGCGCTCTCATGCTCCGCCACAAGTATTCTGAGGCATACACCGTCCTCAAGGATATCATCGCCGGCGTCTATGGCAACTACTCTCTCATGGCCGACTACGGCGCCAACTTCACCGAGGCTGGTGAGAACAATGCCGAGAGCCTCTTCGAGGTTCAGTATATGAACTATGGCACTGGCGGTGTCGATGAGGAGTGGACTCCTGTCAACATCTCTAAGGACGCTACTCAGGGCCACGCAGTCGAGTCTAACTACGCGCCCAACGCCTTCGGCTCTTGGGGTGACCTTGCCGCCGCTCCTTGGCTCTACAACCTCTACAAGGCGGAGAAGTGCACCGACGGCCGTCTCGACCCCCGTCTCTACTGGACCATCTGCTCCTACGAGCCCGAGTATGACAACTACTACGGCCAGTCTACCGCCGCTTACCCTGACGGTGACCCTCGCCAGAATGTCATCTACAACACCACCCTTACCTCTGCCAACGACTCCCTCTGCCTCTCTAACGGCACTGGCGGCGGTCTCGGCATCGCCAAGTGGACCTACGCCCGCGTATGGCCCGATGGCTTCACCTCTATCGTGACCGGTCTGCACAACGGCATCAACCTCCGCCTCATGCGCTACTCTGATGTCCTCCTCCGTGCCGCTGAGTGTGAGAACGAGATTAACGGTCCCACGCAGACCGCGCTCGACTACATCAATGAGGTTCGCAAGCGCGCCGGCCTCGCTGACCTTCAGCTCGCCAACTTCCCGACCGCCGACGCCCTCTTCGAGCAAATCGCCAACGTTGAGCGCCCGAAGGAGTTCGGCTGTGAGAATGGCCGAGGCATAGACCTCAACCGCTGGGGCTTCTATGAGAGCTCTGACCGCAAGGCCCAGCTCCGCCAGCACATGATCTTCAAGACCTCGCTCAAGGTCGCTGACGCCAAGGCTGTCTACACGACTGACGACATCGATGGCACCACCATCCGCTCTACTCTCGACACCTATCTTGAGGCTCACGAGTACTTCCCCATCGCCCAGAGCACACTCGACGCCAACCCGCACCTCACGGGCAACTGCGCCTACAACAGCAAGAAGCCCGACGGCTTCTTCCCCTGGACGGTTCACCCCGTGGTAGAATAATAAATTTGACTTGACAATGCCGCCCCCGCGCTGACGGGTGTCCCCATCCACCGGGGGCGGCTTTTCAAATTACTCATTCACAAGAATATTGATATGAACAATATACAGAAAGGTCTGCTCGCCTTCATGATAGGCGGCTTGGCCGCGGGTGCCTTCGTCGCTTGCGACGAGGATGACACTTTCGACATCAATTCGCCGAGCTGGCTCGACAGCCGAATTGATTCAATCGCCAACTCTAAGAACAGCTCTAACAGCGACACCACCGTCATCGAGGTCGCAAAGACCACCATCGGTGAGACCGACAACTCAAGCGGTTGGTGGACTGATTTCTCTGACATCATCGCCATCCCCTCTGGCAAGCGACTCGTCATGGAGTTCGACAACTACAGTTCTTGCGCAAACAACTATAACAACTGGGTTCTCGCTACCACCAACAAGAAGGGTACCTCTAACACCGTCGACGGCTATAAGGAGTATTTCGTTCTCCGCTCTGACGCCTACGGTTGGGGTGGCGCAATGGGTACCGACGAGGGCTACACCTACGATGCGGCCAACATCACCACCAACTACGCGGAGGTTGCAGCCGCTGCTGGTGCAGAAGACCAGTGGGCTTACTTCCGTGAGAAGCTCAACGGCTCGCACGTAGTCATCGAGGTTCAGCACGTATCTGCCGGCTACATCTACGTGACCGCCACAATGACCGCAACCGACGGCACTGTCCTCACCGAGGAGTACCACCAGACCGCTTCCGCTGCTGATGACGTCTACGCTTTCCTGACAGTCGACGGCAGCCACTACGAGAACTTCTCTGCAATGCTCCTCCCCGCCACCATCGTCATCACCGAGAGCAACCCCGCATCTATGGTTCTCAGCAACACCCCGACGTCCCTCACTCTTGGCGATACTGTTTATCATGCAGGCGTAACCGCTAAGATTACTTTCGAGGATGGCACATCTACCGATGTCACCGAGAATGATCTCACATTCATCGCTCCCGATTTAACCACTGTTGGCGTTAAGTCCGTCAATGTAATCTACAACAAGACCAGCCGCGGCAACTACTGCGCTCCTATCTACGGTTCCTACACGTTCCAGATTACTGACTTCAAGGGCATTGAGGTTAAGGTAGCTGAAGGATATGTACTGCAATATGCTCCGTCATTTGAGACTCTGTTTATCAATGCTGCAAAAGTGACGGTTTCTGGTGTCAGCAGTGATGGTAGTAAAACAGTACTTAATAGTGCAGAGGTTACTTTCTCAACTGTTAATATGAAAACAGGTGAGTTCTCTGCTGAATACCAAGGTTTGAAGGCTACTGGAACTGTTTCCCTTAAAGAAGTAGAGGACTCCAAGGTGTTAGGAAAGTCAGACTACTCATCAGGATGGTGGAGTGTGTTTACTGAGGATGTTCAGGTTAAGAGTGGTGACACAAAGACATTCAAATTTACCTGCTACTCTGACAATGCAGCTAACTGGCACAGCCCCATAGTAATTCTCCGCACTGCTGAAAAGGCTGAATATGCAATTCTTCGCCAAGATAACTATGGATGGGGTGCTGGTTATGATAATGTGGCAACTCTGGAGCGTCAGAGCAATTGGAACTGGGATACGTTCACGTCCAGCATTGATGGTTCTTCTTACGAGGTCTCTGTCACCAACAATGGTACATCTTACGATGTCGTCTACAACGTAGTAGATGGAAATGGAGAGTCTCATTACCAGAAGTACCTTGGCATTCTCAATACACTTAAGGATGCCACTCAGGCTAACGAAGATGATCTTTATGTAAGCTTAACTTGTGAAGAGGCTTACTTAGTCTTCGAGTAAAAGCATTTTCTGTTATCTAAATAGTGCAGCCCCCGCCTGCGGCTTTGTGCCGCGGGCGGGGGCTTGCGTTTGTGTGGGGTGGGGGCGTTTGGAAAGAAATTGAGAAATGTCTATCTTTGACTTATGTCTTAATAATTTGCAATGGTGTTATGTCTCAGTTTATTAATCCATTTACCGATGAGGGATTTAAACGCATCTTTGGTTGTGAAGTAAACAAAGATTTACTAATACATTTTCTTAACCAATTGCTTGTGGGACGCTATGTTATTGAAGATGTAACATTTCTCAACAAAGAGCGTGTCCCCGAAATTGATGACAATCGTGTAATTATATATGATGTGTTCTGCAAAACTGACAAAAATGAGCGCATAGTCGTTGAGATGCAGAATGCTCCGCAGGGGTTCTTTAAGAAGAGGGCTGTCTACTACATCTCCAGAGCCATAAGCGATCAGGGCTGTTCCGGAAGTCAATGGAGGTATGATATCAAGGCTGTGATAGGTGTCTTTTTTCTTAATTTCGCATATGTCGGTGATGTTAAGTTTAAAACAGACGTGATGTTGACAGATTTAGAGAGCGGGATGGTTTTCTCTGATGTCATCTTCATGACGTTTTTGCGTCTGCCTCTTTTCAAGAAGACCCTTGATGAGTGCGAAAATGATTTTGAACGTTGGACTTATATTCTTAAAAATATGGACAAATTTGATAGAATGCCTGTCGCTCTAAAAGATGCCGTTTGGGACAAACTTTTCAAGGTCTGTGATGTCAGCAAAATGACGAAGGAAGAGTATGAATCCTATGAACACAGCCTTAAGGCTTATAACGATATGAAGTCTAACGAGGAGTACTGGCAAATGGAGTCTCAAAAAAGCAGACAGGAAGGAATTGCCGAGGGAAAATCTGCCATGGCGAGGAACCTGAAAGAACTTGGTGTGCCGCTCGATGTTATCATGAAAAGCTCGGGGCTCTCCGCAGAGCAGATAGCTGAGTTGTAAAGGTTAATGAAATATTTACGCACATTAGCTCTATTGTGACGATAGTTGCCGGACCTTATTGGGGAGTGAACGTAGGTGAGAGCTCCAACGCAGATTGTATCAAAGGTAAGCCCTAAGCCCATTATTAGTTTTCCCCTCCAAAATACACGATTCGGAGCGTTTTAGACCCCTGATTTTACACGAATCGGAGCGTTTGGAACCCCAAAAAATACACGAATCGGAGCGATGTTTGGATTAATGCTTTGTAAATTAATAATTTGCGCTCTTTGCGCGTTGAGGCGCATTTTCAGCAGCGCAAACAGCACTAATTCTGCGTTTTTTCAACGCCTTATTTCGCCCCATCTGCGTGCGGTGGCCTCCCTGCCTTGCGCGCCCGTTTGCGCCTCCCATTCCCCTCTTGTCCACGTTAACGCCATTTTTGTCCACCTCGATTGGTTGAACTAAATGTAAATTTGCCATCGTTAACGCAAAATTAAGCAACAATGCATAAAATAATAAAAGTGCAAAACTTCACATATCCGCTCCTCGCGGCTGCGTTCACGCTCAGCTTCAGCGCCTGCAGCGATGACTCGGAGAACCCGTCAAATGGCGATTCTGACGGCGGCTCTGACGCCTCCTCTTTCACCATCCCCACTTATGCCGACGACTACAGCTCCATCTCCAGCTGGGACAACCGCAAGCAGTGGAACTTGGCCAATGTGCATGACCCCTCGGTGGTCTATTGGACCGATGGCTATTATTATGAGTGGGGAACAGACGCCTCTTATGGCAACGCCCACAGCGGCCACGGACACTTCCTTGGCAAACGCTCAAAGGATCTGGTCAACTGGCAGGTTGTGCCGGGCATTTTCTCAACTCCGCCTGACTGGGTGACCACCAAGATTAATGAGATTCTCACCGCCGCCGGCAAGGATAAGGTGACCTCTGCCGAGATTGACCTCAGCTACTGGGCACCCGTTGTCCGCAAGATAACTGTTGACGGCCAGACCAAGCTCCGCATGTACTACAGCATGCCTGTCAACAAGCCAACCCTCGGTGGCAATCAGGGCATCCCGGCCCTCATCGGCATGTGCGAGTCGACCGACCCTGACAATGGCGTGTGGGAGGACAAGGGCTTTGTGACCTGCTCGTCATCCGATATGGATCTGACTACCGCTAACCTTAACAAAACCCAGTGGGGCGGCTTCTTCTACTACAACGGCATCGACCCGACCTACATTGTCACTCCCGAGGGGCAGCACTGGCTCATCCACGGCTCATGGCACAGTGGTTTCGCCGCTCTCCAGCTCGACCCCTCTACCGGCAAGCCTCTCAAGGACACCACTGGCAACCCGTGGACTGCTGATGGAGAGGATCATCAGGGCCACTTCGGTGTGAACATCAGCACCCGTGCGCTCAACAACCGTTGGCAGGCCAGCGAGGGCCCGGAGGTCATCTATCATGACGGATATTATTACCTCTTCATGGCATATGATGAGCTCTCTGTCGCCTACAACACCCGCGTGGTCCGATCTGAGAGCATCACCGGACCCTACTATGACATCACCGGCCGCAACCACACCAATGGCCGTGGCGATGCTTACCCCATTGTCACCCATCCCTATAAGTTCATGAAGCACACTGGCTGGGTCGGCATTAGCCACTGCGCCATCTTCCCCAAGAAGGGTGACGAGAACGCCACCGAGTGGTTCTACATGAGCCAAGGTCGCCTCCCGGCCAACGCTGGCGGCAATGCCAACGCTAACGCCATCATGATGGGACACGTACGCCGTCTTGTATGGGCGCCCGCCTCGGCTTCCGACCTCACCAACAAGTGGCCCATCGCGCTGCCCGAGCGTTATGCCGCCGTGCCTGACTATGGCACTTTGACGCAAGACAGCCTCGTCGGCAAGTGGGAGCACATCAACCTGGAGTACCAGTATCAGGTTCAGGATGAGAGCTCTTACATCAACCTTAACGCCGATGGCACTGTGACTGACGCCTCTGGCTCTGCTACTCTTGGCGGCTCTTGGTCTTATGACGCCACCAACAAACTGCTCATCATCGGCACGGCTGCTGTTTGTGTCGAGCGCGAGGTCGACTGGGAGGCAAGTCCCCGTTGCGTGACCCTTGTCTACGCCGGCATAGGTCAGGACGGCAAGACGACCTGGTGGGGCAAGAAGGTCAAGGAGTAAAATCTGACATCAAGTTACCACGTCACTATAAATGAACGGCTCCGGCCGCTCGCCACTGACAAAAGTCATGGCGGGCGGCCGGAGCCTTTTTTGTTCACCTTTCGCGTCCCGATTGTTTTGGGGTGTCAAGCCTCCCTCGTCTCTCGTCGGGGGTGCGGCTCTCCTTGCCTAATCCTTAGTCGGGTGCGGCGTCTTACTCCTCCTCTGTCTTCTGCTCTTTGATGCACGCCTTGCGCCTCTTGCCGTTCATCTTGATGTCAAGGGCTTGCGGGGCTCGCACCTGTCTGAAGAACTCAGTCTCGCGGACCACGGGCAGCGAGTGGATTATGTCCCAGTTGATGAAGTCTGTGGCGCTGTCGTCTTTGACCGACAGGTAGCCTATGTTCATGCTCGTGACATTGTGGAAAAAGTGTGAGCCGAGCGACGAGTCGAGCGGGAAGCCCGGCAGGCTCATCTCCACAATCAGTTTGGCGTTCGAGATCTCGCTCCATTGCACGGGGATGCCTATGAACTTGTCGCGCGTGCCCCAACGTCCGGGACCTATGAGGATGTAGCGACGCTCATCGTGCATCATCAGGCTGTTCAGGTAGCCAATCTCTTTGGCCATCTGCTCTGTGCGCATCTTGTCAAAGAGCGACGGCTCAAGGTATATGATGTCCGTTATGCCGTCAACGCGGCCGTTGCCTAAGCTCTGCGTCGTGTAGAGTATGGCCTCGTCGCGGGTCGGCTCCTCCACCTCCACGTTGTCGCCGCGCAGGTCGGTTATGATGGGTTTCATCTGAAGCAGGTAGAACGAGGGCAGCCCGCGGTCATCCTCCTCAAGGTCCACCGCCCACTCAATCTCCACGGGAGTGCCAAAGGAATCCTTGGCTGTGGCAAGGATGGTCGAGATGAGCCGCGGCAGTGGCACGTAGTCATATTTCAGGATGTCCGCGAAGTTGACCACGCGCGGGCCGTAGGCTCTGAGGCCCGGCTCTATGGTGTCGTTCTGCGGGTTGTAGACCGATGCGCAATGCTTGAGAGTGCCGTGCCTCTCGGCGTCGAGTATGTCAAGTGTCGCAAGGGGCGCCTGCTCTCCGTCATGCACATAGTCCAATTGGCGGGGCTTGAGGTCCACGGCGAGGAAGTCCACCTGCGTGTTCTTGACCATGTCCGCCACGCTCGTCGTCTCCACGACCGGCCATGCGGGCGAGAAACGGTACGCCTTGCTGCCGCCCACCACGTAATAGCCCAGTCCAAAACCCGCCACGGCAAAGCCCTCCTCGGGCAGCATGTGCGCCACGGGGTAGTAGTTGTAGCTCTGCGCGGTGCCGGAGACGTGGGGGTAGTAATATCCGTCATACTCGTTGCCCACAAGGACCTGGATGACAACGGCCATCTTCTCCTTGTCTATGTTCACTTTCGCGCTGGCGAAGTAGGCGCGGCTGGAGGGCGAGTAGATGGATGAGTAGACCATTTTGATGGCCTGCGCCACGTTTTGCGTGTTCTCCTCGATGGTCTCGGCGTTGTTCGGCACCAAATAGGTGTCAAAGACTCCGGCGAACGGCTGGTTGAGCGAATCCTCCGACAATGAGCTGGATCGCACTGCGAGCGGACGGCGGATCTGGGTGACGAAGCGGCGGATGCGGGCCATGAGCTTGTCAGAGAGCGGCGTCTCGTTGAACCTCTCGCGCAGCTCGGTGTAGTCCGGGTCGCCAATGAGGAACTGGCGCAGGTTGCCGCGTCTCATGAAGGCTTCAAACTCGTCTGTGCCCACGATGGCTGTTATGGGGATGCGGAGGTTGATGTGGTCGCGGAACTCGCTTGTGTCTATGTTCTGGATGAGGGTGTTGATGAACGCCAATCCGCGACCCTTGCCGCCCAGCTTGCCCGGCGCCATGATGATGACGTTTTTCTCGTCGGGTGTCTCTACGTCGTCATAGTCCAACAGTTTGCCCAAGCGGCGCTGGGCGCGGTAGTCGTCTATGGCGTTGAGGATGTCGGAGCGGAAGAGCTCCAGGTCCTGGTAGTTGTTGAAGTCGATGGTGTTGAGCTTGCGCGCTAACGGTATCTCGCCGCGGCTCATGACCCACGATGATATGCGGAAGTCGCGGCAGTACTGCTTCATCTTGTCCTGAGGCATGTTGCGGAAGATGGTCTCGAACTCCTTGATGCCCTTGGCCTGAGCCACGGGACGCCCCTCCTTGTTGCGGAAGATGAAGTCGCCAAAGCCCAACCTGCTGGTCAGGAACTTGATGAGGTCGGCCTGCAGCCGCTCGCTCTCTTTGTCGAGAAACGCCACTCCGAGCTCCTTTGCCAAAGCCCTGTTGGCCGGCACCGCGCTCTGCAAGATGGTGGGCAGCTCGGGCATTTCGCCGCGGAGGTACCTGAGCAGCTTGTAGCCGGCGCGGTCGTCAAGCTTGCCCGCGCGGTCAAACTCGACATCCGATATGACGCAGAGCAGGTAGTCGTGGTACTTCTCGATGATGTACATCGCGTCCTCATAGTTGCGCGCGTGCAGAATCTTGGGCCTCTGGCGCATCTTGGAGACTCGCGTGATCTCGTTGTGGTCCACGTCCTGCAGCAGTTTCCTGACCTGGTTGAAGACGATGGAGAAGAGTATGCGGAGATATTTGGAGTAATACTCGGGCGAGTCCTCGACCAGCAGGATCACGCGCACCAAGCCTATCTTGGTGTCCTCGATGACGTTAACCTCGTCCTCCGTGCTCTTGACTATTGAGAATATGATGTCTGAGTTGCCTCCCCAGACGAACACTTTGTCAATCGTCGGAGTGCGCTGCGCCCTCAGCTCCACCTCTTTAATCCCGCTCTTCTGGTTCGATAGCAGGTAGACGGGGATGTCCGGCTGGCGGGCCTTGATGTCGGCGCTCAGCCGGAATGTGGCGTCCATGTCCAGCCCCACCATCAGCAGGGCCATGTCGAACCGCGTGGTCTTCATCAGCTCTATGGCCTCCTCGGGCGACGCCACGCCCGTTATTCGCGGCAGCGAGAAGAGCGAGTACTGGTATATCTCGCCCATGAACTGCTCGAAGAAACTGTCGTCGTTCTCAAGTGTGAAGGCGTCATAGAGCGTGGCCACGAAGAGTATGTTGTGAATCTTATACTTCATCATGTCCAGGTAGATGTACCTGTCAAGCACCTGCTTGTTGAAGAAGAGCTGAAGCGGCTTCTTGTCCGTGGTGAGGGCTTTGCGGAAGTCCTCTGATATGGCTGTCCCTTTCTCGCGCGGGCGCAGCGCGTAGAGGTCTCGCCCTATGGCTGCGTTGATGAATCCGCACACCAGCTTGCCCACCACGGCTATCATGCGCGTCTCGGCGGGTGTGAATGAGTCTGGCGATGCGTGGTAGGCCAAGGTCACGCGGCCCTTGCGGTCGTCAATGGTCACGAAGTCGGCCTCGATGGTCGTGGGCGACGCCGTGTGGCCGGGACTGTCATAGCTGCTTCCTGCGTGGCTTATGCGCGCCGTGGCCTTGGTGGGGTGCAGCGTGGCCAATGGCAGCAGGTTGGCAATGGCTTGGATGGTCTCGTCAAAGGGCAGTCCTTTGCCCACAATGTCGGTCACTGTGTCTATGCAGCCGGTGGGTGACAGGGTGCCGTCGGAATATGTGTTGTCCATATGGAGTGCGGGTTCTTTTGTCTTTGCTGTGCTTATTCCGCTAAGGTAATGTTTTTTGGCGAGGCAGACCATGCCTCCCGCGCAAATATGCGTCAAGAGTGCCCCCCTCTTTCTCCATCTTGACTGATATTTTCGCCACTCTTATTTTTAATCGCGCCCAATCGCATATCCTGTTTTTTTTTGTCTAACTTTGGTCTTCCGAAGTGATGCACCTCACGAAAAAATCCCTCAAGCAATGATAAAGAACAAGAGCCTCGTCTCAATCAACGACATCAGCAAGGATGACATGCTTCGGATCCTCGACCTCGCGGCCGATTTCGAGGCCAATCCCGCTCAACCACTCTTGCAAGGCAAGATTATCGCCAGCCTCTTCTTTGAGCCGTCCACCCGCACGCGCCTCAGTTTCGAGACTGCCATGAACCGCCTCGGCGCGCGTGTCATAGGCTTCTCCGACCCAGGGGCCACCTCGACCACCAAGGGCGAGACGCTCAAGGATACCATTAAGATGGTCTCCAACTACGCCGACCTCATCGTCATGCGCCACTACCTCGAGGGCGCGGCCCGCTATGCGTCCGAGCAGAGCCCCGTGCCTGTGGTCAATGCGGGCGACGGCGCTAATCAGCACCCCACGCAGACTCTTTTGGACATGTACTCCATCCGCAAGACGCAGGGCCGCCTCACCGACCTCAAGATCGCGCTTGTGGGCGACCTCAAGTATGGCCGCACAGTCCACAGCCTCATCATGGCCATGAGCTATTTCAACCCCACGTTCTACTTCGTGGCGCCCGACGAGCTCAAGATGCCTCAGGAATACAAGGTTTTCCTCGACGAGAAGGGCATCAAGTATGAGGAGCACCGCGACATGGCGGACATCCTCCCCGTGGCCGATATCCTCTACATGACCCGCGTTCAGAAGGAGCGCTTCTCCGACCTCATTGAATATGAGCGCGTCAAGAATACCTATGTCCTCCGCAACGATATGCTCGGTGTGACCAAGGACAATCTCCGAATCCTCCACCCGCTGCCTCGCGTAGGCGAGATCGACCCCGATGTCGATCAGAACCCCAAGGCCTACTATTTCCAGCAGGCCAAGAACGGAATGTACACCCGCATGGCCATTATCGCCTCCATCCTCGGGGTCAAGGAGTAATTTATTCTTAACGCAGCCATTACCATCATGGAAAATAATAGCAAAGAGCTCAAAGTGAGCGCCATCAAGGACGGTACGGTCATTGACCACATCCCGGCGCAAAACCTCTTCAAGGTCATCTCCCTCCTCGGACTCGAGAAGATTCCCAATGCCATAACTTTCGGCACCAATCTCGAGAGCAAAAAGCTCGGGCGAAAGAGCATAATCAAGGTGTCCGACCGCTTCTTCCAGGACGACGAGATTAACAAGATAGCCCTCGTCGCCCCCGAGGCCAAGCTCAACATCATCAAGAACTACGAGGTGGTGGAGAAGAAGCAGGTCTCACTCCCCGACGAGCTGACGGGTTATGTCCGCTGCTTCAACCCCAAGTGCATCACCAACCACGAGCCCATCACTACGCGCTTCTTCGTGGTCAGCAAGTCGCCTCTCGCCCTCAAATGCCATTATTGCGAGAAGGTCACCACAGAGGAGCATATGGTCATTCAGTAGGGGCTGGGGGGGACGGAGTTAAAACTCCTCTTTCAGAATTCTTACCGCTTCTTCCAATTTGATGCTCTTGCGTCCGTATCCACCATTTGAAAAGGTGATCCAGAAGTAAGACGTGGTGAATGGATATTCGCCGCGCTCATCATAGTCGGCAGCGACAATCATGAGGTCTTCTGGGCTTGGCGCATAGTGGGATTTCTTTAAGTATGCTTTCAACTTAATGGAGCATGGAACTGTGTATGTTTTCTTATTGTCGAACAGAAATCCATAGAGTGCGGCATCTTCATAGGTTATCCCTCTATGGTCAGGACGTGACGTCCGGGTGGTGATTTTCAGAATCCTGTTCTGCCGTTTTAAATAGATAAGCTCAGACATGACTATAGGTTTTTAGGAAGGGCTTTTTATTAAGAACGAGCGAACGTCACGATTATTTTAATATGAGCCTTTCGATAAGCCAAATGAGCAAAGCCAAGCTCGCTTGAGCTTTGCCATGGCGAGAAAAGGAGCATGTGTATGAACATTATTTGCAATGCCAAACATCTCATTCAAACCCGGCAATATGCTCTATCCGCTGCCGGTCGTCATGGTCAGCTGCGGAGACGCGCCCGAGAACTATAACATCATCACGGTGGCATGGGCTGGCACCATCTGCTCCACGCCCCCCATGGTGAGCATTTCGGTGCGCAAGGAGCGCCACTCGCACTCCATCATCAGCCGCACGGGCGAGTTCGTCATCAACCTGACCACTGAGGACCTTGTTCGTGCGACTGACTGGTGCGGCGTCAAGAGCGGACGCGACGTGAACAAATGGGAGGCCATGCACTTGACCCCAGTTGAGTCATACACAGTCAAGGCCCCTGGCATCGCGGAGAGCCCCGTCTCCATCGAGTGCAAGGTCAAGCGGGTCATTGAGCTCGGCTCGCATGACATGTTCATCGCCGAGGTCACAGGCGTGCGCGCTGACGACAAGTATATCGACCCCGTCACAGGCTCTTTCAATCTGGATAAGGCCCGACCCATCTGCTACAGCCACGGCAAGTACTATTCCGTTGGTAAGCAGCTCGGCAAGTTCGGATTCTCGGTTCAGAAGAAAGCTAAGAAGTAAGGCTCGGCTCGCTGTCTATCCTTTTAAGGCCAGTATCTAAAAAAACGACACCGCCCCGCAAAAGCGTCTACTGCTTTTGCGGGGCGGTGTGCTTACGTGTGTTTGGCTCTTGCTTTGCTTTACTTGGTCAGGACTTTCACTACGCGTGTGGTGACTCCCGCCGCCTCAATCATGACGAGGTGGAAGCCTGCGCCGACATTCGGCATCGCAATGTCCGTTCCCTTGGCGTGCGCGCGGCCTATGACGCGTCCGCTCATGTCAATGACTGACACAGTGTAGTCCGCATCTTCCGAGCAGTGGATTACCCCGTTGTCTGAGACCCATATGCGGTTCGTGCGCATGTCCATCACCTGGTTGGTGGCGGTCAGCCCGGCTTTCTCTCCGAAAAGGCTGTTCAGGTATACCTCCAGCATCGTGTAGCCGCTGTCGGCTATTCGGTTGTTGTCTGCCACCGCCGGGTCACACCCGTGCTCGGTCTCCCAATCGTCGGGCATTCCGTCGCCATCGGTGTCAACGGGCGCGGTGTAGTCGGTCGTGTAGGCGTAGAAGCCCTCAGCTCCGCTCTCGGTGTCGATTATGCCGGTCGTGCTGCCATAGGAGTCGCCATATTGGCACTTGCGGCTGCTCACCTCGCTCACGATGCGCTGCTCCACCTGGTCGCGGTTCCATGTGCCGACGCAGCTCAAGACGGTGTTGTAGGCTGCCTCGGCGGTCTCGTATGCATCCACGGCGTAGGCGTATTTGTCATAGTCGTAGCTCGTCGAGCCGTCGGTGGCATATTTGTAGTAGTTGAGCGCTGGGCGGATCATCTCATCGGCTTTGAGGTCGGCCTCTGTGTAGTGGCCGCTCACGTCGTTCAGGCATACGCCCTTCCAGTTGTCTGCTGTCTTGTCAGCGTCTCCCAGCATAACGTTGCCGCTGAAGTACCACTTTGATGGTCCCCAGGAGGTGGCTCCGTCGCGGGCGTAAGACGGCATGACGAAATATGTCGTGCCTTTGGTGGCCGGGCCGGGAATGTAATAGTTCCCGACGAAGTTGCACTCATGCGCCGACTCCTTGCCGGTGTAGTTGGTTATGTCGGCTGTGTTCTCTCCGCCATAGCAGCCGTTCTGGCCGCCGCCGTTGTTATACGTCACGTTGTTGAAGTACTCGATGTATGACACGTAGTCTTCGCCTCGCGAGCCGTTGAATCGGCAGCTGCGCTTCAGGTTGTTGGCCAACAGGTTGTGGTGGTATGTGGCGGGCGAGCCGCCCCACTGGCAACCATAGCCGCGCGAGCCTTTGCTGTGGCCTGCGGCGTATAGTCCCTCGTGGACTATGGAGTACTGTACCGTCAGGAAATGGCTGTCCTGCGTGTCGAAATTCTCCTCGACCGACCATCCGAAGTTGCAATGGTCGAAGATGAAGTTCTGGCAGTTCTCCGCGCCGCATGCGCTCTCGGCTGTTATGTCGCCGGCCGCGTTCTTCTGGCCGATGCGGAAGCGTATGTTGCGGACAATGAAGTTCTGGCTTCCGCCAAAGTTGACCTTGTCATGCGTAATGACGATGCCCTCGCCCGGCGCCGTCTGACCTGCCAAGGTCCAGTCGGCCCTGTTGACTTTGAGTGGCGACTGCAGCACGATCTCGCCCGAGACGCTGAAGACTATGGTGAGCGGCTCGTCGGGATATTGCTCAAAGGCCCAGCGCAGTGAGCCCTCGCCGCTGTCAGCGAGTGATGACACGTAGACCACCTGTCCTCCGCGTCCACCTGACGCCAATTTGCCAAATCCGGCGGCCGTGGGGAACGCCTTGAGAGGCTTGGCGGCTGTGGCTGATGTTGTCACGCCGCGGCGGCTGACTGACATGATGGTGTATGTCGCGTCGGTGTCCGTCATGTCAATCTGTGTGGATGTGGTGATGCTGTCAAACTCGCCATCTTTCAGGACAATGAATGCCACGTCGCCGTCCTCCGCCTCCCATTTGATGGTTGAGCCTATTATCTCGGGCGTTATCTCATGCGCCGAGTTGATGAGCGACTGCGGGGTGAACAGCTCTTTGCCAGTCAGCTCCGCGAAAAGGAATGTCGTGTTGATGTATTTCTCAACCTCGGCGTCTGTCAGCACGCTGCTCCATGACACGCGCCCCGTGAGGTCGATGTCTGCGCCCGTTGCGTCTTTGCTGCCATACTCGGTGAAACTGACATCGGTGCTGTTCCACTCCTTCCATCCCGCTGCGGCTATGTGGCTGCCCATGACGCAGTTGATGTATGCCGCACCGCCCTTCTCTTTCCATGGGCGGCCGAGGTAGCAAGACCCGTCGGCGACACCGTCGGCTGCTGTCAATCGGCAGTTGGAGAAGAACATGCCGCAGTAGAGGGCGTCAGGCGACACTCCGTCATAGAGAGCCTTGGTGAGTGTGAGGCTTGCGTTGGCCGGGGCGGCTATGTAACCAGCCCCCACGCTGCGTATCTCGCAATTCTCGAACCACGTGAGGCCCGAGTCGTAGATGAAGTCGACCGTGCCCTCAATGGTGCAGCCTGTAAAGTAGCCGCGACTGCCGGAGTTGCTCTTGAATGTGTCCTGATGTCCCAAGATGTCGCAGTTGCGGAAGATATACGCGTCGCCACCGACATAGAGGGCCTCGGCCTGTCCATTGTCAGCGCATGTGTTGCGGATGGTCAGGTTCTCGGCGTAGAACTTGTCGGCATATACGTTGAGGGCGGTGCACTCGTCATATGTGTGGCTTCCGTCACCGCGCCCAACTGACGAAGTCAGTATGACTCCAGTCCGGCTCTCGCCAATCAGGCTGATATACTTGTTCTTGACTGTGGCGCTGCCTATGTTCACGTGCTCGTCATATACGCCGTTTTTGATGTATATCACGCCGCGCTCGCCAGCCTCGACCGCATCAACAGCCGACTGTATGGCCGTATATTGTGCCGAGCCGTCGGCTGCTACGGTGAGTGCCTTTGTGCCGGTGTAGGTGTCTTGCGCCGCGGCCTCTTCCTCCTCGCTCTCATATTGTCCATAGGTGAACTCGCCAAAGTCGCTCACCTGGTTCTCTCGGGCGTAGGCCGCCTCTTCGGCTGATATGGTGTTGCCGTAGATGCGGATCTTGTGAATTTTGACGGGCTGCTGCTGTGTGTACGGACTCTCGGCCACTGATGCGAATATGTTCGCTCCCGATGCGTCTGTCTGGAATGTGTTGTCGGCATTCCCGTCGCCATCCCATATGCGCCAACGGATTGAGACGTCGCTCTTCTTGATCTCGTTGTCCATGAAGTAACCTTGGTCGGAGAACACCGTGTAGCCCTGCTTTTGTTTGCCGCTACCCATCCAGACGAGCGGCTCCCAGTCTCCATCGCCAACTTTGATGTCGCACTTCACGCCGCGCCCCCAGGCTGACGACGACCATGCCCACTGCAGGTGGTCGATGTACGGCACGTGGTCAATCTCCACCCATCCGTGCATGGAAACCTGGTTGCCATCTGCATCTGTCTGAGCCGCGTCGCGGCACAGGTGGACGTAGCCCGCCTCGCCGTAGGTCGGCTTGCCGTTGCTGCCATACTCCACGTTGTCCTCAATCATGACCTTGTGGCCCTCCTCGGTCCAGTCGTTTCTCTTGTTCGCGCTCTGCCCCTCATAGTATATCCTGGCGAAGGCGGCGGTCGTTCCTGCCTTGCCCCCGTAGGAGTTCTTGTTGGCGAAGGTGCAGTTGTGGAAAATGAGCGGATAGGTAACGTCGGTCTTAGCCCCGTCGGCCCATGTGGCCACCTCTATGCGGCCGTTGGAGTATCCGCCCTCTGAGTAGTCGGGCGTATAGATGCCGCTCTTGCTTTTCCATGTGTTGGGCATGTCGGCGTCCGAGAAGTTGATGTCGATAATCTTGTCGGACGTGGTCACGTCTTCCCACTGCTCCACGACGCAGTCAGGGTCATACTGCTGTGCGCTGGCGGCAATCGAAACCGCAAGTGCCGCCATGGTGACCATGACCCCGCGTCTCGCTTTGTCAATCGTCTTAAGTGTGTCTGTCATTATGTAATTGTTTGGGTGATTTTTGTGGCAATGAGCCTGTTTTGCGAAATTTTACGAAGTTAAAATATTTTTGCAATTAGCGCAAACGTTTGGTCTCTTATTTCTGAAAACTCTCACAACTTTCTCTCTCAATATTTTGCGCCATAGGAATAAATGAGTATCTTCGCGGCGTTTAATAACTCAACTATATATCTATGTACCTCGACAAAGAGAAGAAACAAGAGCTCTTCGGTCAGTACGGAAAGTCTAACACTGACACTGGTTCAGCAGAAAGCCAGATAGCATTGTTCTCGTTCCGTATCAACCACCTCACTGAGCACATGAAGCTCAACAAGAAGGACCATGCTACCAACTACGCGCTCAAGAAGATGATTGGTCGCCGTCGTCGCATGCTTGACTACCTCAAGAACCGCGACATCGAGCGTTACCGTGCCATCGTCAGCAAGCTCGGTCTCCGTAAGTAATCGAATCTTGCGGCTTGGCGCATGGAGCTCCTTTGCTCTTGCGATAAAGCAAAAGTCACCTGTCTGGAAACGGACGGGTGATTTTTTTTGTCCTCTATCGTCTCGCGGCTTCTTCTACTCGTTATTTTTCATTACTTTGCATCTCGGTAATGCTTCGCTATATATCAAAACATATTAGTGTCCTGCTTTTAGATGCGGTTTTCGCAATCTTCGGCACTTGTGCTTTGGCGCAGGTGACTCCCGTGACCGACATCCCGGTCGGCTGGGTCGGCCTCCCGCAGACCGTCGCGCCCGAGCTTGACACCAAGGCGAGCCGTTGCGCTTTCGCCGTCCGGCATGATGTGCCGGCGGGTGCGGAGTCGGCTGCCGAGGTCACAGTCCTTGCTGACGGGTCTGTGGTCTGGACTTTGGGCTTTCGCTCCCCAGACGCTCTCAGCATGAGTCTTGAGTTGAGTGGCTCGATGCCCTCTGGCGGCTCCCTCTCCGTCATGGACAGCTTGGGCTGTCAGGCGCGGGGGGTGACTCTCTCGCACGGCTTCACGCCCATGGTGCTGGCGGACCACATAGTGCTTCAGTATGTCGGGGTGGGGGACTCGCTGCCGCAAATAAGGGTCACGGCGGCTTTTGTCGGCTTTCGGTCTGTCGGCCCTCTCGTTGGCGGCTCGGAAGTCTCTCACAATAAGGTCTTGAACTTTGGCGACTCGCAGTCTTGTGAGGTCAACGTGTCATGCTCGGCCATCGCCGCCACGCAAAAGAGAAGCGTGTGCCGTCTGCTGCTCAATGGCGTCAACGTGGGCACTGGCACTCTCATCAATAACACAAGTCAGGATCACGCCCCGCTTGTGCTAACCTCGGCCCACGTGCTTGGCAGCAAGTCCGTCAGCTTGAACAGTTGTGTCGCACTTTTCGGCTTTGAGCAGGCGGTGTGTTCGGATGATGATGTTTATTGCTCTGGCACAGAGGAGATTGAAGGCGGAACTTTGGTGGCTTGCGATGCCGGTACGGATATGGCGGTAATCCGACTAAGCGAGACTCCATCGGTCGTCTCGCGCCCTTATTGGTCTGGTTGGAGCCGCGCCCTCTCGGCCGATGGTGACGTGTTCTGCGTTCACCATCCCTATGGCGACGTCAAAAAGGTCTCAACCTCCACTTTCGCATCCCCTCTCAACAACTACTCCACCACCGACAAGAACGTCGCTGGCGGCTCTTTCACAAAGGGTGTTTTCTGGCGCATAGCTGAGTGGTCGTCTGGCACCACTGAGGGCGGGTCCTCAGGCAGCGGACTCGTCAACTCGGACGGACTGCTGATTGGCGCCCTGTCTGGCGGCGAGGCCTCGTGCACTAAGCCGCGCAATGACTATTTTTGGATGATTGCCAAGGCTTGGGACGCCTCTTCTAATGACTACTCGACCCTCAGTGAGGTGCTTGACCCTCAAGGCCTCGATGCCAATTACATTGAAGGTCTGAGCGGGCTTGACCCGGATGGCAATTCGGCAATAATTGTAGGGCAGACTTTTGATGCTTGCGACGATGACTTTGCGCAGTCCGACCTGATAGGAAACTATCGCGTCTCGATGGCGCAGCTTTTCTCCCCAGCCTCACGCACTGGCAAGGCTATGACCATATGGGCCGTGCGACTCTATGTCGCGGATGCCACCTGTTACTCCTCTTCCTCCGACGGGCCGTCCCTCTCCGTGGGTATCAGCACCGGTTTGAACGCAGCCACGCAGGGCGTGACGCAGGTCTCTTTGTCCTCCATAGGCGGAAACCATGTGGTGGATTGTATCCTGAGTTCGCCTGTGACCATTCCGGCTGGTCAAGACGCCTACGTTGTGGTCGAGGCGCTTAATTGCGGCTCATCGGAGGGGGTGAATCTCTACATGGCTCCAGCCTCTGATGATTTGGCCAAGATTGAGGCCGACAGGGAATGGTCTGATGTGGCAGGTGTGAAGATGGCGATGGATGTCATTTATACCTTTACGGGCGACACTTCTACCCATTCCGTTTCGGAAGCCGGCATCGCCATGCGGGTGCAAGACGCGATTGCGACATTTTCGGGTGAGCCGATCAGCTCGGTTGCCGTCTTTGACCGCGGCGGCCGAATGGTCGATTATGTGGCCGCGGAGGGACGGACGGAGGTCTCCATTGACCTTTGCGGACCCGCCACGGGACTCTATGTGGTCCGTGTGCTGTCTGTCTCGGGGCGTCAAAAGACTTTTAAACTGCTTAATCTGTAATCAAATAACCGTATTTATCAAGATATGCGTATGAAACTCGTGAACCTCATGCTCATTGCGCTCGCCTCGATGGCTGTGATGACATCTTGCAAGGATGCCCAGAACAAAGACCTCCGGGTGGCAATCGAGACCCCCTACGGAACCATGAAGGTCAAGCTCTATGATGACACCCCGCTCCACCGCGACAACTTCATCAAGCTGGTGCGCGAGGGCGCCTATGATTCTCTCCTGTTTCATCGCGTCATCCGCGGCTTCATGATTCAGGGCGGTGACCCCGATTCGCGCCATGCCGCGCCCAACCAGAAACTTGGCGAGAGCAGCATTGGCAGTGACATCCCTGCCGAGATAGTCTTCCCTGCGCACTTCCACAAACGCGGAGCCTTGGCCGCCGCCCGCGAGCCAGACAGTGTCAACCCTGAGCGCAAGTCGAGCGGAAGCCAGTTCTACATTGTTCAGGGCGAGCCGCAGACTGAGGAGTCTATCGGAGAGACGGAGACAAAGCACAACAACAAGGTGAGGGTGAGCCTCTACCCTGAGATTATGAAGTTCTACTCCGACTCGCTCCAGGAACTGCAAAATCAGGGCAAAGCTGTGGAGATGAGCGAGATGCAGCTCCGTGTCATACAAAAGGTCGAGGAGGTGGCTCAGGCGCGCGGACTCTTCATGCACTACACTGACGAGATTCGCAAAGCCTACGAGACCGAGGGCGGAACCCCTCACCTCGACTCTGAGTACACTGTCTTCGGCGAGGTCTATGAGGGTATCAATGTCATTGATTCCATCGCCTCGGTCGCCGTCATGCCACCAGCCATGCGCCCGGCGAAGGATGTCTGGATGGTCATGCGCGAGATAAAAGATTAACTTGCTATATCTTTTTTTTCTGTAATGAGAAATTTAATATGCGGCTTCCGTCGCATGGCTGCGCTAACCATAGCATCTTTGGCGTGCGTCATGTCTCAGGCTCAAAGCATAAGGTTTGAGATTGTCACGAACATGGGCACCATGCGCGGCTATCTCTATGACGCTACCCCTGGCCACCGCGACGCGTTCGTCAAGCTCGTCAAGGAGGGCCATTTTGATGGCACGCTTTTCTATCGTGTCGTCAAGAACTTTGTCATTCAAGGCGGCTCGTCTGACAGCCGCGACGCCAAGCCCGGCCAGCACATAGGCTACGGCGACGAGGCCGTCAACATTGACAGCGAGTTCTCCTCCAAGTGCTACCACAAGTTCGGAGCCCTTTGCGCCCCGCGCCAGCCGGACAAGGTCAATGTGTTCAAGACCTCAGACGTGTCGCAGTTCTACATTGTCCGCGGGCAGGTCTACACGGATGACTATCTCACCAAATACGAGAAGAGCATCAACAACCCCATCATGAACGGCCTCTATAAGCTCTACTACATCCCCTATAAGGCCGAACTCGACGCCCTCAAGCAGTCTGACCCCGCAGAGTGGAAACGCCGCATGAAGGAGATAAAGGAGCGAATCGACATGGAGTATAAGATTTCCAAGTATAAGGAGTTCACCGCCGACCAGCGCCGCGACTACACCACCATTGGCGGAGCCCCGCAGCTCGATGGCGACTACACTGTTTTTGGCGAGGTGACTGAGGGGCTCGATGTCCTTGTCAAGATTAACAACATGGCTGTCGACTCCAACTCGAGGCCCCTCAAGGACGTCAAGATGACCGTACGGATTCTTTAGGCGGCCGAGACGCCAAAGAGTGAAATTGCCGCCCCGCATGAGCGAGAACCTTAAAACATGATGACAGATGGCAAAGAGAGCAAAGCCCGAGTTCCCCACTCCGATTGTGCACAGCGCCAACGCTGACTCCGAAGTCCGTTTTGAAAAGGTCGAACCCGCCAACTGGTGGGTCGGCATGCGGAAACGCGTTGTCACGCTCACTGTCTATGGCCACAACGTCGCCCTCACCCGCGCGACGCTCAAGGCCGATGGCGTCTCTGTCTGCGCATGCGCCACGCTATCCAGCGCCAACTATCTCTTTGTCGATCTGGACATATCTCCACTCGCCCGCCCTGGAGTCTATGACATCGCACTGACTTACGCCGGGCAGACGGTGGCGACAATCCCCTTTGAACTTAAAGAGCGGAAGCGCGACTCTTCTCACCGATGCGGCGTCACACAGGCCGATGTCGTCTATCTCGCCATGCCCGACCGCTTCGCGCATTCTGACGGCTGCGGCTCTGACGCTGACACTATTGAGAAGTTCAACCGCAAAGCCCCTCGCGGCCGCCATGGCGGCAATCTATGCGGAATCCGCGACCATGCGGCCTACATAGCCGGTCTCGGCGTCACGGCCTTGTGGCTCACACCCGTGCAGGTCAATGACATGCCCTCCGACTCTTTCCACGGCTACGCCATGACGGATTTCTACTCCATAGACCCGCGGCTCGGCTCGCTCGCTGACTATTGCAGCCTCTCGGCCTCGCTCCGCCAGTGGGGAGTGAAGCTGATTATGGATGTCGTCATCAACCACTGCGGCTCCAACCACTTGTGGATGAGGGACGCCCCGTCAGCCGACTGGTTCTCCCCCTGGCCTTGGAAACCCGAGCTGACCAACTACCGCCCCGGTGTGGCGACTGATGCGCACGCCTCGCGATATGACCTCATGCGCACTGTCAGCGGCTGGTTCGACTATACCATGCCGGACCTCAATTTCGCAAACCCTCGCGTGGTCACATACATGGCGCAAATGGCTGTGTGGTGGATTGAGACGGCCGACCTCAGTGGACTGCGCGTGGACACGTTCCCCTATGTGGATCATGGCGGGGCCTGCCGATGGTTGGAGGCCATCATTGATGAGTATCCCGAACTCTCCATCGTGACGGAAAACTGGGTGTCCGACTCGGCCAAGCTCGCTGGCGTGGTTAACGGTCTGTATCTCGGCTGTGGCATCCCTTCGCCAAATCTCCCGCAAGTAATGGATTTCCCGCTTCAGGAGGCCGTGTCCCGCGCTTTCACTGAGGATTTCGGCTGGGGAACGGGTGCCAACAGGCTCTATGACGTCGTCAGCAACGACCACCTCTTCCCCAACACTAATATTCTCATGGTCTTCGGCGATAATCATGACACGGGCCGGCTTCTCACAAGGCTCGGCGGCGACGCCGATGCGCTCAAGATGGCCATGGCTTTCATTCTCACGACTCGTGGCGTGCCGCAAATCTATTATGGCACGGAGATACTCCTTGAGGGTGACAGCAGTCTGGGCGACGCCCGCATAAGGCAAGACATGCCCGGGGGCTGGCCATCGGATAGGGACAATATGATGGCGAAGATTGAGGACAGGGTGTCTGAAGGCGGCACGCTTTCGCCCAAAGATGAGCGGCGGACCGACATGTACGACTACATTGCCCGCATCGCCCGTTTCCGCAAGCGGTCTCACGCCATAGCCTATGGCAATCTCACCCACTTCGTCCCCACGGACAATGTCTATGTCTATTTCAGGACCCTTGGCTCCGAACGCGTCTTGGTTGTCCTCAATATGCTCAAGTCGCGGGCGAGGCTCAACACCGAACGCTTTGCCGAGTTCGTAGGCCCTGATTTCACGGGTCTTGATGTTGTTAGTGGTAATAAGTTGAAAATCAGAGGGAAGATAAGCATACAGCCCCGCTCGGCGATAATCTTGTCAATAGACCCCGACTGATTTGCGCAATGATGACGGGAGGCTGACATCCCTCATATCGGGGTAGGGGTGTGGCCGGCAAATACCACATTTTTGCTATTGCCCATGCGTGGCGCGCAATGTAAATTTGCTACCGTAAACAAAGAGATAAACAATGTGGCGCAAATGAGGCCTACTCGGCTAAGCCTTGTGCGCGTCAACCTCAAACGATAAAAAATATCGACACAGATATGACAAAGATTGCACAGAAACTGACCGACCTCATCGGCAACACGCCCCTCATGCAGGTCAACAGATTCATGGCTTCTAAGGGAGCGCAGGCCAACCTTATAGCCAAACTCGAATATTTCAACCCCCTCGGCAGCGTCAAGGACCGCATCGCCTTCGCCATGATTGAGGCTGCTGAGAAAGAGGGCAAGCTTAAGCCCGGCGCTCTCATCATCGAGCCTACGTCTGGCAACACTGGCGTCGGCCTCGCTTTTGTGGCTACTGTCAAGGGCTACAAACTCATCCTCACCATGCCCGAGACCATGAGCCTTGAGCGCCGCAACCTTCTCAAGGCTCTCGGCGCGGAGCTTGTCCTCACCCCGGGGCCCGACGGCATGAAAGGCGCGATAGCGGCTGCCGAGAAACTCCGCGACGAGCACCCGGGCTCTTTCATCCCACAGCAGTTTGAGAACCCGGCCAACCCCGCTTTCCACGTCAAGACCACGGCCGAGGAAATCTGGCGTGACACCGACGGCAAGGTGGACATCTTTGTGGCTGGCGTCGGCACTGGCGGAACTGTCTCCGGCACAGGCAAGGGTCTCAAGCTGCACAACCCCAATGTAAAGGTCGTTGCGGTTGAGCCCTCGACGTCGGCTGTCCTTTCGGGCGGCAAGTCCGGCCCACACAAGATCCAAGGTATCGGCGCAGGCTTCGTGCCCAAAACCTTCGACCCTGATGTAGTCGACGAGATCATCCCCGTTGACAGCGACGACGCCATCCGCACCAGCCGCGAACTCTCCAAGACCGAGGGACTCCTTGTCGGCATATCGGCTGGCGCCGCGATGTTCGCCGCCACGCAATTAGCCGCACGCCCCGAGAACAAGGGCAAGAATATCGTGGTCCTCTTGCCAGACACGGGCGAGCGTTACCTCTCCACCGTCCTCTACGCTTTCAATGAGTACCCTCTTTAACGGTTTGTCTGTCAGGGTTCGCATCCCACAATTAGGCTTATAGTCAAAAGCCGCGGCTCTTTCCGGGTCGCGGCTTTTTGTTTCATGCCTATTAAAAATAGTGCTATCTTTGCGCTACTTCCCCACCTTAACTTCTCAATGACGATAACAGGTAAGATAATAAGCAAAATACAGCCGTGGACCGAGATGGCGAGCCAGCGCATCATCGCCAAAATCGGCCAGCGCTACTTCGTCATCCTCCTCAGCATAGTGGTGGGTGTCTTCAGTGGTCTCGCGGCCGTGACCCTCAAACATGCCATATCCTGGGTCAAGTCCCTCGTCGACAGTTTCGCCGACCTCGATTTCAACCTTTTGTTTCTCATAAGCCCGGCTGTCGGCATCCTCATCTCGTGGCTCCTCGTCCGCTATGTCATCAAGGGTAAGCTCGGGCACGGCATCACACAGATTCTCTACGCCATCTCTCAGACGGGCAGCTCGTTGCCCAAGCATCACGTCTATTCTTCCATCCTCACCAGCTCTTTCACAATCGGCTTCGGCGGGTCGGTGGGCGCGGAGGCCCCTATCGCGCTCACTGGCGCGGGCATTGGCAGCAATATAGCCAAACTCTTCAAACTCGACTACAAGACTGTCACCCTCCTCATGGCGTGCGGCGCGGCTGGCGGCATAGCCGGCGTGTTCAAGGCCCCGATCGCAGGCGTGGTCTTCACCCTCGAGATTCTTATGCTCAACCTCACCATGGCGTCCATGGTGCCGCTCATGCTCACGGCCATCGTCTCTACCGCCATGACCTACTGGTTCATGGGCAATGATGTCGAGTTCGCCATGAGCCGCATAAGCGATTTCAGGCTCAGCAACCTGCCGTTCTATGTCCTACTGGGCATCTTCACAGGCTTCATCTCGCTCCTTTTCGCCCGCACCATGTGGTTCACCGAGGGCAAGATGGGCAAGATAAAGAATCCTTGGGTCAAGTGGATTGTGGGGTCTACCATCCTCGGCGTGCTTATTTTCCTCCTTCCGCCACTCTATGGCGAGGGCTACTCGACAATCAGTCTGCTGCTGCAGGGCCGTGTGGGGGAGATTATGAGTGGTTCGCCCCTCGACTCGCTCGTGGGGAGGTCTAACACCGCCATCATACTCTTCGCCGCGCTCATCCTCCTGCTCAAGACCGTGGCAACCTCGGCGACAACTGGTGCTGGAGGCGTGGGTGGCACTTTCGCCCCGTCGCTTTTCATGGGTGGTGTGGCCGGATTCTTTTTCGCCCAAAGCTTAAATGTCATCTTCGGCACAGCCCTTCCTGTCACCAATTTCACGCTCGTCGGCATGGCCGGCGTCATGGCTGGTGTCATGCACGCACCGATGACTGCCATCTTCCTCATCGCCGAGATAACCAACGGCTACTCTCTGCTCCTGCCGCTCATGGTCGCCGCCACTCTCGCCCACGTCACCATGGCTTTCTTCGAGCCGCAAAGCATATACACAAAGCCTTTGGCTGACAAGGGTGAGCTCCTGACGCACGAGCGGGACAAGACTGTCCTCACGCTCATGCACCTCGACAAGGTCATCGAGACCGATTTCACCCCAGTCAGAGGCGAGGCTACCCTTGGCGACCTCGTCCAGATAATTGCCAAGTCGACACGAAATATCTTCCCCGTCGTCAATGCGCGAGACGAGCTCATCGGCGTCATCATCCTCGACGACATCCGCTCCATAATGTTCAATCAGGACAAGTATTCAACCACGCTCGTGCGCGAACTCATGGTAATCCCGCCGGCGTTCATAACGTCCGACGAGAGCATGGAGTCCGTCATGAACAAGTTTGAGCAGAGCGACGCCTGGAACCTGCCGGTCGTCGACCACCGCAAATATGTCGGCTTTGTGTCTAAATCTAAGATTCTCACGGTCTACAGGCGAGTGCTGACCCATTTGTCTTACGAGTAATTCCTTTCATGAAAAGTATAGTCTCTCTCGCGGCGGCACTCTGCTTCTCACTTTGCGCCTCCTTCGCGGCCTTTGCGCAGACGGCGCAACGTCAGGAGGGAATATCGCAGGGTGTGGCCCTCTTCTCTCAGGGCGACTATGCCGGCGCACGTGCCGCTCTCGCTGCAATATCGACTGACAGTGAGCGCGATGCCAAGGTCAATTATTATCTCGGGGCTGCCGAGGCTATGACGGGAGTCAATCCCGATGATGCCTTGCGACGCCTGCAGACGGCCCAGATGCGAGGCTTCCTCAAGGCCGACGCCAACCTCTATATCGGAAGGGCCTATCAGGTCAAATGCGAATATGAGCAGGCGAGGGCGGCCTATGCTAAGTTCCTTTCCACTTGCAAAGACGACTCTCTTCTCGCTCTCGCTAAACGCTATGACGAGGAGTGCCAAAGCTCCTTGCAAATTGCCAGCAAGATCTTCAAGGTCAGCGTGGCCGCCAAGAGCAAATTCCGCACGGGCGAGGAACCCAAGGGCTATGGCGCAAGCAAGGAGTGCGGCAGGGTATGCCTCAATAGTTTCTTCTTTCAGTCGGACATTGACCCTAACGGGCTGATGTATATGACTGAACGCGGCGACGCCGCCTATTTCTCCATTCCTGATGACGTTGGCGACCTCCGTCTCATGAAAATGGAAAAACTCATTGGCGGATGGAGTGAGATGAGCCAACTCCGTGGTCTGGATGGCGACTGGGATGACAAGTCCCCCGTCCTCATGACCGACGGCACGACCCTCTATTTCTCGTCCAACCGCCCCGGCGGCATGGGCGGCTATGACATCTACCGCACAACCTACGACCCCGAGTCACGATCCTTCTCTGAGCCTGTCAACATGGGTGTACCTTTCAACTCTCCTTTTGACGACTACCTCTTCATGCCCGATAATTTCGCGGGGCGAGCTTGGCTCGCTTCCAACCGTGAGACTGTCGGCACAGACAGCGTGACTGTCTATGAGATTGCTTGGGACGGCACGCCTGTCCGCTCCTCGGCCAAATCGACGGCCGACATCGTGGCCGCGCTGCAAATGCCCATAGATCCCGAGGCGGCTGCATCTGCCACGGGTGGAGCACAGGCCGGGAATTCGGCGTTGCCCGCGCGCCGCACGCTGGTGCCACGTGACGAGTTCCGACTCATGGTGTGCGACTCGCTGACCTACACTCAGTGGGAACACTTCCGCAGCGCGCAGGCCGCCAGGACTTATCATCAGGTGGTGGCGGCCGCTGCGCAGAAAGATTCGCTCGTCAGCCGTATGGCGACGCTCCGCAAGGAGTTCATGAACCTCAACAGCGGACTTGAGAAAAATACCAAGCTTCAGGAGCTTCTTAAAACAGAGCGCGAGGTCTACGCCCTTGAGGATGAGGTTAATGACAAGACAGAGGCCGCCCGAAACGAGGAGATTAACGAGATTAACCGTCTCGTCTCCGAGGGGCGTTACACCCCGCTTTCACAAATCAAGGTCGCCAATAAGGAGGAGCAAAAGGTCTCTATTGACGCCAATTGGCTCACCCCGTCTAATTTCTCGGTCTACTCGCCTGTCTTTTTCCGTGACGCGCGACGTGACGAGGACGAGGAGGTCCTCAATGTTTTCACCAACCAGCAGCGCATGGTCATCCTGGAGCAGGACAGTCTGTTGGCATGGACCAAGATTATCAACCTTGAGGCCGACAAACTTGACGCCAGGGCGCTGAGCCAGTTAACCTCCGACGAGGACGCCGCTATTTATGCCGCGCGCGCTGAGGCCTATCGGAATGCTGCCGCCCAATTGGCATCGCGTGCGCAAGACAATAAGCGTGAAGTATATAAGGCCAAGCTCCGCATCATCTTCGCATCCCTCTCCGGCTACGACGCGTCCGAGTTGCGTGAACTCTGCGGTAAGGCCGATGAGCTATACTCTTCTGTGTCCCCTGATGACAACTCGACCGAGGCACTGTCTGCCAAGCGACGCGCCATAGCCAATCTCGACAAGGCTATGCAACGCTACGCCATCCATGCCGATGGCACCTTCCCCCTGCCGGCCTCGACGTCAGATTCTTCCGACGTCGAGACGCCAGACTCCTCTTCACAAAACAAGCAGCCGCAGATTGAGCAGCAAGATAAGCCCGAGCAAGAGCCTGAACCGGCAGAGACTCCGGCAGCCGCACCTTCCGACACAAATGAAATCCAGTCCCGACAATCTGATTCAACGCCCACGGGCGGTGAATTCCGCATCCAGTTGGGGGCTTTTAAGAACCGGCCCGCCGCGCTCGCTCAACTCCCCGACTCCACAAAGGTGACGGCGCTCGCTCTCGCGGGTCGTGGCGTGACGCGCTATTATTATGGCTCTTACTCTTCAATTGCCGAGGCCGAGCCGGATGTCGATTTGGCCCGCTCTTTAGGTTTCGCTGGTGCCTTCGCCACAAAGGTGGATTAGTCCTGTTTTTTTGTATGTCACAGAAAATCGACATGCTGCATGGCCCTTTGGCCAGCAAAATCCTCATCTTCGCTTTGCCATTAGCTGCCAGCAGCGTCCTCCAGCAGCTCTTTAATGCGGTGGACGTTGCCGTTGTCGGCCGTTTCGCCAGCAGCGAGGCTCTTGCGGCGGTGGGCAGCAATTCGCCTGTCATTAATCTCATAATCAACCTGTTCGTTGGCCTCTCCATGGGCGCCAATGTGGTTATAGCCAATCATATCGGACAGAGAAATGAGGATGGCATCCGCCGAGCCATAGCAACTTCTGGCTTCGTCGCAATTGTCAGCGGCATTTTTCTCGCTCTTTTCGGCGGTCTCGTGGCTCGACCCATCCTCGAGGCCATGGGCGCTCCTGACAATGTCATCGACCTGGCGACTCTCTATCTCCGCATCTATTTTTGCGGAATGCCCTTCATCATGATTTTCAACTTCGGGGCCGCCATACTCCGCAGCATGGGTGACACCCGGCGGCCGCTTCTTTGCCTCATCGTTTCCGGCGTCATCAACACTGTGCTCAATCTTGTCATGGTGATTGGTTTCGGCATGAGTGTGGATGGCGTGGCCATAGCGACGGTCGTGGCCAGCATTGTCAATGCCGCAATGGTTGTCTACATGCTGCTGCATGAGACCGGGGCTTACAGGCTTGAGCCGCGAAAGATGAAGGTCTATTGGCCCGAATTGCGGAAAATGATGCAGATTGGCATCCCCACTGGCATTCAAGGCATGGTGTTCTCCGTCTCCAATGTCATCATTCAAAGCTCCATAAACAGTTTCGGGTCTGGCGCCATGGGCGGGTCGGCCGCCTCGCTCACCTACGAGCAGTTCTGCTACTTCGTTATGGCTGCCTTCTGTGGCGCGGCGGTGACTTTCGTGGGACAGAATTTTGGCGCTGGCGAGAAGGAGCGTTGCCGCCGTGTATTCCGCCTCTGTATGCTGATGGCTGTGGTCTCCACTCTGGCTCTGAATGTGGTGATTACGATATTTGATGAGTTTTTTGTCTCTTTCTTCTCTTCGGACCCCGAGGTCTATTCCTACGCATCCATGCGCATCCATGCGGCTTTGCTGTTCCAATGCATTGCCAGCTCGTATGAGGTGGCCGGGTCTACCCTTCGCGGCATGGGACATTCCGCCCTCCCCGCCGTGGTTACCGTCTTTGGCACCTGTCTGCTCCGCCTTGCCTGGGTCTTCTGGGTTTTCCCTGTCAACCCCACCTACGTCACGCTCGTCTCCGTCTATCCGGTATCATGGGCTGTCACTGGCGCTCTTATGCTTGTGGCCTATTGGCACATCGCCCGCAAACTCTTATAAGATTGGCTTTTCCTGACCCTGCTTGTCTCATTATAGCCGGTCTCTATTTGACAAAAAACAACGCCCGTAAGTTATCACAACTCACGGGCGTAAATCATTAAACCAAATAAAACTCTAAAACTATGAAAAATCACCTGACTAAGATTATACAATTACCGTGCCAAACCGATGCCGGCGTAACTCTAAGAGGTGAATATTCCCTTTTTTTGTGTCCGATTGCTTGATTTCGGTTTAATGTTGCTACATTAGGTATATGAAAAAGCTCCCAAGGATAGCACTCATATACGATTTCGACGGCACGCTCTCGCCTGGCAACATGCAAGAGTTCGGCTACATGAAGGCTATTGGCGCCGATAAGGAGGCCTTCTGGTCTGAAAATGACAGGCTTACAAAAGAGAATGACGCGAGTGGCATCCTCTGCTACATGCTCTTGATGTTGCGTGCCGCAAGGAATAAAGGAATTTCACTCTCTCGGAATTCTTTCCGGCAGTTCGGGTCCGACGTCAAACTATATGACGGTGTGAGGGATTGGTTTGAGAGCATTAGGGACTACGGCAAGTCAATCGGGCTCGACATAAGGCATTATATCAATTCGTCAGGCCTCAAGGAGATGATTGAGGGGACGCCCATCGCAGACCGTTTTGACGCCATCTACGCGTCATCTTTCCTCTATGACAAGGTGTCCGGCGAACCCCTGTGGCCAGCCGTGGCTGTCGATTATACCACCAAGACTCAATTCATCTTCAAAATCAACAAGGGCATAAAGGAGGTTAGCGACACTAAGCGGGTCAATGAGTTCGTGCCTGTTGATGAGCGGCCTGTGCCTTTCTCGCATATGATATATTTTGGCGATGGCAGCACCGACGTGCCGAGCATGAAGGTGGTTAAGGACCGAGGCGGCCATTCCATCGCTGTCTATAAACCCGGTGACGACATCGCAAAATCAACCGCCATCCGTCTGATTAACGAAAGCAGGGTCAACTTCGCCTGCCCCGCCAATTACCGCGACGGTAAGATGCTCGACAAGATTGTGAGGCGTATTCTTGATAAAATAGCGGCCGACATCGAGTTTGAAAGGCTCGTCAGCCTCAACAGGAAGAGGTATAGGGATAAAATTGACGATTAGTCACTTAGTCCTTTAGTGACAAAATAGCATCTCCTCTTCACGTGGGAAAGCCAGATTGCCGTCTGCTCTGCATTCCCAAAAACAAAAAAGCGTCAGAACCAAAAGATTCTGACGCTTAAAAGGGGATTCTTCGTCGGGGTGACTGGATTCGAACCAGCGACAACACGCCCCCCAGACGTGTACTCTA
>CAVKRQ010000024.1:0-41142 GCA_963658925.1 bacterium | reverse complement strand
GAAAAATCGCCCCAATACTTAGCGCCCCAGCGTTGCATGGCATACCATTCATAGCGAATGCCAGTCTCCGACTTGTTCCTTTTGGATAAAGGCTCTTTATATTGCAACATGTGCTCATACACAGCAGGATACTGATCTTTGAATGCTTTTTCCGCTTTTTCTGAAGCTCCTGTTATTGAGTCGTCAAACTGATAGGGGAAATGCCATGGAATGTATATCAGCCACAGCCCCGCCCACTCATACCCGTACCTCTTTATGTCGCGGCCGCGAAGAATGGGCCTTATCAGCTCCTCCGTCTGCTTCCGCTCATCCTCCGTCTCGCACTGGGCCAGTATCTCGTCCCGCCGCTCCGTCGTTATGATGAACGCGTCGTTGTAGCCTGTCAAGACGCCTCGGTAAATGTTTATGTCCCAATCCTTGAGCGGCGTCCCCACCTTCTCAATCTTCCGCCGGATGCTCTGCTCGATGGGTGAGAGGATAACCCAGCTCTCGCTCGTGCTGAAGCCGCACGGCGCGCCGTTCTCCCTGACGAAGTCGCCAAGGCGGCCCACGCTCTCGCGGCCCATCTTGGTCATGACGGCGCAGAGCGTCTCCTTGGCGTTCTCCTCCTTGGCGAAGAGCAGGATGTTGGTGTCCACCGTGGCGCTCTCGAACACCTTGACGCCCGCGAAGTCGACAAGCAGCTTGGGGTTGGCCTCCTTGGCGAGGAAGCCGCGCGTCTTCTCGCCATAGCCCGCGCGCATCCACTTGTTCGAGGTGATGAAGCAGAGGTGGCCGCCGCGCCTGAGCAGCTGGTGGCCTCGCTCGAAGAAGAGGCAGTAGATGTCGCCCATGCGGGCGAAGGTCTTATATCCGCAACTCTCGTAGCGGTCGGCCAACTCGCCGCCGCCCGCCTGCAGCTGGATGTAGGGCGGGTTGCCAATGACGATGTCGAACCCCGTCTCGACGCCAAACATCCACTCGGGGTCGAAAAATGGGGCCGTGGCGTTCTGGTCATACGGGTTCCACTCGGCCATCATGGCGGCGTCCGCCATGGTGTTGAACCCCTCGCCCCTCAGCAGCGTGGCGAGCCTCTCGCGCAGCGCCTCGTCGCGCTCGCGCAGCTTAGTCTTCTGGTAGGCGGTGCGGGCGCCGAAGTGCTCGTGGCGCACCCGCCGCAGCTCGTCCTTGAGGTCCGCCACCTCGTTCCACCCGAACAGGTTGCCCTCGTGGGCGGCGCCGCCAGCCTGCCGCCCTATGGCCACCAGCGTGTCGGCCGCCACGAACTTGGTCTCGAGGTTCGGCAGGGTGGGGATGCCGTAGTTGGGCTTGGCGTCATCGCGCTCGCAGTCGCAGATGAGCGAGATGAAGAAGCGCAGCTTGGTTATCTGGGCCGCTATGCACTGGATGTCGCTGCCGAAGATGCAGTTCTCTATGATGTCCATCTTCAGCTGGTAGGGGTCGCTGGCGGCCTCGGGGTCGATGCGCCCCAGGATGTCCACCATCCGCGCCAGCACGCCCATGGGGAAGGCGCCCGAGCCGCACGCCGGGTCCAGGATCTTGACCCTCCGCAGCCTCTCCGCCATCTCCGCATAAGTCTCGGCCTCGCCCTCCGGGGGCGTAAAGGTGGGCTCCAGCAGGCGGCGCGCCGCCTGCGTGTCGCCCAGATAGGCCATGAGGCTCTCGTCCACCATGTAGCTCACGATGGCTCGCGGCGTGTAGAACGAGCCGCTCTGGTTGCGCGCCGTCTCGCGCGTCTCGGGGTTGTAGAGGCCCAAGAGGTTCTCAAACACCTTGCCGAGCAGCTCGGGGTCCAGCGCCACCTTCTGGTCGTCGGGGCTGTTCTCCTCGATGGTGAAGTTATACCGCCCCAGGATGCTGAAGAGGCCCGTCTCGGGGGCGAAGAAGAGGGCGTTGGGCACCACGGCGCGGTGCTTGAACCGCCCGTCGGCGAATCGGCTGTCGTTGCGGCTGAAGCCGTCGCGGTTGATGGCGCGCTTGACGCCGTGGAGGGTCTTGGTCTTGTCCTGACACTCGAAGAGCCCGCCGTTGAGGAAGGGCACCGTGCCAAAGAGGCTTATCACCTCGTCCTCGCCCACGTTGAACAGCTCGGCGTAGCGGTAGAGGGTCTTGATGTCGGCCTTGGTGTTGGTGGCGAAGCGGCGCCCCTTGGTCTTGTCGCTGTCTATGGCGTGGTTGAGCGTGGCGAAGAAGAGGTTCTGCAGCACGGCGTTGTAATATGTGCCGTCGGTCTCGCTCGCCGGGTCGAACTCTTTCAGTATCTCGCCAAGGCGCTTCACGTCAAAGATCCAGTCTGGCACCAGCCCTTTCTGCCTGATGAACCAGACGAACATGACCCTCGTGATGAGGCGGATGACCTTGTCCTCGAGTCCCTCGCGGTCGTCGTCCTCCGTGCTGGTGTCGTTGGGGAAGGTGATGTGCGAGTCCTGGTCCACCGCCCGCTGGAACCATCCCGCCAACTCGCGGTAGAAGGCCTGCGTGAGGGCGTCCACGCTGAACGCCGCCTCGATGTCGGTGGCCTCGAGCGTGCCGTCGGCAGCCTTGTCCCTCAGCTTCTCGAAGTTCTCGGCGGCGGTGCGGCAGCTCTGCCCCGGGCCAAGCATGAAGGTGAAGCGGCGGCCGTCCGTCATGTCGGTGTTGCCCGTGCCCTTGTGGCTGAATGAGAATCGCCACTCCCAGTCCGAGTGGCCCGCGTAGTGGAAGATCATGAAGGCGCTGGTGTGCGTCTTGAGCATCCTGTTGATGATGCGCGACACGCCCACGCGGCAGCGCGACAGGCTCCTCCTGTCACTCACCTCGAAGTCGAACACCTCGATGGGGTTCGTCTTCTGGATGGCAATCTGGCCAATGTGCACGATGCTCAGGATGCCCGCCCGCTCTGCCTCGGCGCGCAGGCCGAGAGTATCCTCCTCCTCGTCAAGCAACGGGTTGTCAAACTTGTCTTTGAAGTGCTCCTTGCCGAAAATGGAGTATATCACGTTCTCGCGGAACGACTGGGTGCCTTTATATTGTCCCTCGAAATATTTTCGCAGGCTTTGTTGCTCTTCCATCTTTCCTTGTGTTTCAATGTTTTTGGGTGGGTGTCTTCTTTTTTTACGGGCTTTGGGGGCTGGGGTGCTATTTGTCGAGTGCCAGAACGACCACTGGCTCGCCGTCTTCCTCTTTGGCGTGATCCACGGCCGTCTTCATCGCCTTGCCCAGGATGTCATAGAACTCCTGCTCGGTCATGTCAATCAGCACTTTGCCGTTCTCTTTCATCTTGGCGTTGAGCGAGACGATGGTGTTGGCCAAGTCGTTGTCGCCCTCGTCAATCAGTCCGTAGGCGTCGTCAATGAGTTTCTTGGTCTCTTTGCTCTCGAACTTCTGTTTCAGATTGAGCGCGATATCCTTGGCCGCCTTAATGTTGGCGGTCTCCTTGATGCTCTGCGTCTGTGCCGCCACCTGGCGCACCCTCATCAGGGCGCGCTCGCGGCGCTCGTCCCAGTCGGGTGGCAGGGGGGCGCGGGGCGTCTGCTCGTCGGCGCGGAAGGCGTCAAACATCTCAGTGGGCTGGAGGATGCGCGGCTTTTTGCCGATTGCCACGCGGACGAAATATGTGGCGTGGCTGCCCTTGCGGATCATGAAGAGGCCGCTCTGCCCGTCCGCCTCGGGGGTGGCTGTCTCCAGATTGTCTGTGGCGGCCGCCACTTGGGCGTATCGCTCGGCGTGGCTCTTTTTGTAGCTTCGCAGCTCGCCGATATATCGCTCCATGGGGCTCTCGCCATCGTCCTCGGGGATGTGGAGGTCGAAGTGCTCCACCTCCTCGCCCGATGTGAATATTTTGCTGTCCTCGCCAAAGAGGAAGTGGAAGGTCTGCAGCTTGCCGTGCGAGCGGTTGACGATGTCTATGGCGTTGTCGCCCTCGTCGCTCGGCATGAAGTTATAGACGTACACCTTGTCGGCCGCCGAGCCGATGCGGTTCACGCGGCCTATGCGCTGCATGAGCCTCGTTGCGTTCCATGGCGAGTCATAGTTGACTATGACGTTGGCCCTGTGGAGGTTGACTCCCTCGGCCAACGTGTCGGTTGTTATGATGACGTCATATTTGTCGCACTTTTCGCCCCTGAAGTTCGCGTCGAAGTTGGCGGCAATGGTGCCGCGCTTCTCCTCGCGGTTGTCGGCAGTGATCACGAGGATGCGGTTTCGCAGGTCGGGGCGCTCCTCTCTTATGGCTGCATTCACCACACTTGTCGTTTGGGTCGACTCGGTGAACACCACGAGTTTTTGCTCCGGGTTTGTCTTCTCGCTCAGCATGTCTCCGAGGTACTCTTTGAAGACTTCTTTCTTCGGGTCTTCTGTGACGTGCCTCCATGCGTCAATCAGATTGTTCATGACCCTCTTGTCGCACAGCAGCAAGTCAATGTATGACGGGTCGAAGTCTTTCCGCTTGAACTCGCGGTTCTTCTCCCTCTTGTCGCTCGGCATCTTTTTTATTTTCTTCCGGATGTCGTTATAGCAGTCCTCGATGGTGAGGTCGGGCTTGTCGCGTTTCTCGCGCTTCGCTCTCACGTCCAGCTCGGCGTTGATGTCCAAGTCAGGGCAGATGAAGATGCAGTCGTCCTGCCACATCCTTATCATGTTCTCGGTCGAGGTCCTTATGTTGCTCAGGCTCTTGCGGAACGCGTCAAAACTGCTTTCGAGCCTCTTGACCAATTGGTTGCGCATCAAGTTCTTTAACCTGTGGGCCACAACCTCGGCCGTCTGGTTACGGAACTCATAGAGCCCGCGGTTCTCCGGGTCTGTCAAGAAGGTGATGGCCGAGTATCTGTAGTACATCAGCGGCACAATGCCTGTGTCGAAAAGCTCTTTTTTGTCCCGTGGGGCTATGGTTGTCAGCGTCCGGCGGAAGAGTGTCGCGAGGTTGCGGTCCATCGCGTAGCGCATCTCCACCGGGTCGCCCAGATTGGGGAAACGCAGCCCCTGCGCCTCGATGTCAGCGGCGTAATATTTTGCCACGTCGGTGCGGGTGCGCCTCACCATGATGTCGTCCAGCACCTTTTCGCGTATGTCGGCCGACAGGTTGCGCAGACCCTCGTTCCGCTTCTTAGCCTCCTCGGGGGTGAGCGTCTCCATCATGCCCATGTCGTTTTTCTTGGGCTTGATGAGGCACTCGTATTCATTGTCCTTCTCTGAGAAATAGTGGTGCAGGTCGCCATTGGCCGCTTTCTTGAGTGTGCTGTTCGTGTCGTTGCGCTCAAACAGGTATATCTGGTTGGCGAGGTCTCGCGGCCTGTTGTTCTGCGGCGTGGCCGAGAGCAGTCCCACGTAGGGCGTCAGTCCCGTGTGGGTTGTTATGTAGCCAATCAGTTGGTCGAGAATCTTGTGGATGTTGGTGTCTGCGTTGCGCAGCTTGTGGCTCTCGTCCACTATGATGAGGCCGAAGTCCAGTCCGTCAAACGTGTTGTACAGCGTCTTGCGCAGTTTGTCGATGGTGTCCCATGTCTCCATGGGGGCGTCTTGCGCCTCGCCGTCTTTCTCTTCGTCCACTTCTTCAGTGGCCTCCCCTTCTCCTCCTTCTACCTCCTCATCTTCAACCACATCGTCCTCGTCATCCTCCTCAATCTCAATGTCCTCCGAGACGCCTATGCCTGCCATGGCTGTCTGTAGTCTGCCTGTTGAGCGGATTTTGACGTGGCTTCCCATCTTGGCGTTTTCGTCGCTCTCTTGCTCGTCAAAGATTTGTATCGTCTCTCTCCAAGAGCCCATTATGGCTGGCGGGGCGACTATGAGGACCTTGCCCGGCCGCCCCTCGGTGTTCATATTGGTCAGGAACTCTTTAATCAGCAGAGTGCCGACCACCGTCTTGCCCAGACCCACCACATCGCCCAGCATGAAACCGCCGTGCTCTTGCATGATGGCCTCGCACTGCTTGACGGCATCTATCTGGTAGCTGAGCGGCGAGAACCCCTTGGGCAGGTAGCTCTCTATGCGCTTGTGCTGGTCTGCGTCCACTATGTTGCCAAATCTTTCACTCAACAGCCTGATGTACAACTCGTACGGCGTCAGTGGCGCAATCTCGTTCTCTTTGGGCTTAGCCGTTTTCTTCCCGGCAGGACTCTTCACCAACTCCTCCAAGAACTCCTTGTTCCATGGCGTCGAGATGTCCCACTTCTCGTTAAACCACATTTCGTGGCCTTTGGTGTTTGAGTACCCTTTGTCGTCTGGCCTGGCCATCACGACTGTGTCATTCGTCTCCAAATAGTTTAGCTCGGAGTTCCCCTCAAGCCCCTTTTGCGTGAGGTTGCTGCTGCCAATTATGCCATAGGCGTAATCTTGTCCAAGGAATATATAGCATTTGGCGTGGAAGAACTGCGCATCGCCATTCTCGTCTTTCTTGTATATCCTTATCTTCAGTTGGCTCTCATCCTCATTCTCTTTGCAGTTCTCGCGCAGCATTTGCAGCGTCTCCACCCACTCGTCTTTCACCTCCAGGTCTTGCAGGTCGCGCCTGATGAAGTCTTGCGGAAAACTTGCGTCTTTCATCTCCGGGTTCTTCAGCTGCTTTTGGCGCACAATGGGGTCAGTGCCAATGAGCAGTTGAAGCTCGCCGCCGCGGCCGAAAAAATCTTTCAGTTTAGGCAAAAGGAGATGCGTCCCCGGGATGTCCCAATATCCCGTGGCTATCAATACTTTGTCGCATCCGCTGTCACCAATAAGGTCACCGATGACGTTTACCATCATCAGTCGCTCGGACGAGTTGTCCAACAGGGTGTTTTTTATTTTCATGATGGAGGCGTGCCTTCTATAGCTTGTGATTATGAGTGGTGAGCCTTTTCTCTTTTTCAAACCCTAAGTTACCACAAATTGTTAACAATTCAAAACGCCGTCACTGCCCAATCTGGGCGGCGAGGACGCTGAAATTCTTGCCGAACTCACCGTCACCGGTGCGCGGTGCGGCTGTTTCTTCCCCTCTTACCACTCCCCAAGGTGGTAACCTACCACCTTTTTGCCCACTTTCCCGCACCTCCTCAGCTTGTGTGGCGTACAGAGGCCGGTGGCTATAGCCTCCCGTGACAGCGCTCCACCCTCGCGAAAAAACGCTCATAAAGGTATACACTGTCTACCTTTCGAGGCGATTTCTCGCGCTACACAATCGAAGTGGCGATTACCCGCCATGTGCCATTCGCGAGCCGGGCGATATAGCCGTTCTCCGTCATGCGCTTCACTAACTTTTGAACGGCGGATGTGTTGATTCCTAAATCTTCAGTAAGTTGGGCAAAAGTGATGTCCGGGTTATTGCGCATCAGCCGCAATATGCGCGGCACGTTTTTGCTTCGGGCGGAGATGATGTCGCCGTCATACCACCACAGGTCTTCCTCCTTGCGGCTTACGAAGTCTATGTCCGCCAGAAGCTCACGTTGCACGAGTTTCTCGAAGTACTTCAAGAAGTGACCTATCTGTTTGGTTGTGGCATGGGCGCCTGCCGATGGGACTGTGCCGACCACGAGGTCTGTTTTATGCTGAGCTTCCAAATATTCCTGCTTCTTGCGGCTGCGCACGACAATCATCGGCCAACCATGTCGCGAGAGTATGTAGTTGACCATCAGGCGGGCAATGCGTCCGTTGCCATCCTCAAATGGATGGATGCGTATGTACCGGTAGTGAAACAGTGCCGCCAACTCAACTGGTGACAGGCCTCCTCTCCGCTCTTCCTCGTTATACCAATCCACAAGGTCGGTCATCAGAGCCGGAGTCTCCTCGGGCGAGGCATACTCAAAGCGGTCGCCATAGCGCGTAATCACGCTGTTGGGGCGCGTCTTATATTGCCCTGCATGAATCACATAGCTTGTCTGCACTCCGTTTGGCAAAGAGTGGTATTGGGTGTAGTCTTCGCGCAGCAGTGTGCGATGGAGTGTGCGAATGAAGTTTTGCGTCAGCGGCTCTTGCTTGTTGACGGCTTCCTCTCGCATCATCCTCACGGACACCTCGCTGGCTTTCATGTCGTTGAAGTCTTTTAAATGTCCTTCTCCGCTCACCGTCCCGAAGAGCAGCAAGAGCTCGGTCTGACCATAGGTGAGTGTGTTTCCCTCCAGATGGTTGCTGTTGTAGTTGTACTCCACGGTGAAGCGTATGCTCAGCATCCGCTGCTCATACTCTGTCAGTGGTTGCAGAGACAACCATTTGCCATATATTTCTTCCAACGTCATATTCCTTCAGTCTTTTCTGTTACTACTTTTTAAGGTGGTAAGTTACCACCTTTTTGCCACATATATACCACATCCCCTGCATGACTTTGATTTTGCCATCTCTTTTTTATGCCTGACAACAAGTAACCCCGACAAATTATCCTCATCCGCAAAAAACAAGTCGCCCCCTCCGCCCAATTAAGGCGGAGGGGGCGACAGAAAATCCTTACTAAAAGTTCACAGTCGCCGGTGCGCCGAGTCGCTTAGATCTGCGCGAAAGCCTGGTCGAGGTCGGCGATGATGTCGTCGATATGCTCGGTGCCGATTGAGAGGCGCACGGTGGCGGGGGTGATGTGCTGCTGAGCCAGCTCCTCGTCGGTCATCTGCGAGTGGGTGGTGGTGTAGGGGTGGATGACGAGGCTCTTGACGTCGGCCACGTTGGCGAGGAGGGAGAAGATCTTGAGGTTGTCAATGAACTTCCAGGCCTCGTCCTTGCCGCCCTTGATCTCGAAGGTGAAGATGGAGCCGCCGCCATTGGGGAAGTACTTCTCGTAGAGCTTGTGGTCGGGGTGTGAGGGCAGAGACGGATGGTTGACCTTGGCCACCTTGGGGTTCTTGGCGAGATACTCCACAACCTTGAGGGCGTTGGCGACGTGGCGCTCCACGCGGAGCGAGAGGGTCTCAAGTCCCTGAAGGAGGATCCACGCGTTGAAGGGCGAGATGGTGGCGCCGGTGTCGCGGAGGATGACGGCGCGGATGCGGGTGACGAAGGCTGCCGGGCCTGCCACGTCGGCAAAGATGGCGCCGTGGTATGAGGGGTCGGGCTTGCCGAGGGTGGGATACTTGTCGGCGTTCTTCTTCCAGTCGAACTTGCCGCCGTCAACGATTACGCCGCCAAGGCTTGAGCCGTGACCGCCAATGAACTTGGTGGCAGAGTGGACCACGATGTCGGCGCCATGCTCAAGCGGACGGATGAGGAACGGCGTGCCGAAGGTGTTGTCGACAATGAAGACGATGTTGTGCTTGTGAGCAACCTCCGCGATGGCCTCAAGGTCGGTCACGTCTGAGTTGGGGTTGCCAAAGGTTTCGGCGTAGATGACCTTGGTGTTGGGCTGGATGGCTGCCTCGAGAGCCTTGAGGTCGTTGACGTTGACGATGGTGTTCGTCACGCCCTGGGTGGACAACGTGTGGGTGATGAGGTTGAACGAGCCGCCGTAGAGATTGTCGGCAGCCACGATGTGGTCGCCTGCGCAGCAGATGTTCTGGAGGGCGTAGGTGACTGCAGCGGCGCCCGATGCTACCGCAAGACCTGCCGTGCCACCCTCAAGGGCAGCCACGCGATCCTCAAAGACGCCCTGTGTCGAGTTGGTCAGACGACCATATATGTTGCCAGCGTCGCGGAGGCCGAAACGGTCAGCCGCGTGCTCCGAGTTGCGGAAGACGTAGCTCGTGGTCTGGTAGATGGGCACTGCGCGTGCGTCGGTTGCGGGATCGGGGTTCTCCTGGCCAACGTGGAGCTGGAGGGTCTCAAAGTGAAGTTTGTTCTGTGCCATGGTGTTAGTGTATTTTTTGTTGTCAGTAATCTGTGGGTTGTTTTTTCTAATTGTCTGTCGTCAGGACTAGTTTGCGCCGTGTCGGGAGGTCGTCCCTCCCTGCCCGACGTCTTTCTCATTCCTGACATTGCAAAGTTATGCTCTTTCCGTGATATGTTTTACATATTTTCTTTTCTTTGGAAAACGGTTCTGTTTGGCGACTTGCTGACGGTAAATATTCTGTTGAGGGCTCTGTTTGGCATGCTTGGCAGAAAATGTGCTAAACTGACATCGTCTATGTTGCGCTTTTTGTGTGGTATGCCTTCTTTTTGGGGGGTGGCTCTGTTTCGGTGCAAGTGGGCGAATGATGTTACAATTATGGTTCAGTGTGGCGTAATTGGCGGAAAATATGCTAATTTTGGAGTATTATCAAATATAACAGGAGAAATGTCATTTATTGAAGCACAAGACGTGGTCAAGGACTATTCCGGCCACCGTGCGTTGGACCACCTCTCACTCTCGGTCCCGCAGGGTCACGTCTATGGTCTGCTCGGCCCCAATGGCGCGGGCAAGACCACTTTCATCCGCATCCTCAACCAGATTACCCGCCCGGACAGCGGACAGGTGCTCATTGACGGGCGACCTCTTTGCCCCGACGACATTGAGCGCATAGGCTATATGCCCGAGGAGCGCGGACTCTATAAGAAGATGAAGGTGGGCGAGCAGGCTCTCTACCTCGCCCAACTGAAAGGCCTGACCCGCTATGAGGCCGAGAAACGTCTCCACGCCTGGTTCGAGAAGTTCGAGATTTCCGAGTGGTGGGACAAGAAGGTTGAACAGCTCTCCAAAGGCATGGCACAGAAAGTGCAGTTCATTGTCACCGTGCTCCATGAGCCCTCCCTGCTCATTTTCGACGAGCCCTTCAGCGGCTTCGACCCCGTCAACGCCAACCTCCTTAAACGTGAGATCCTGGAGCTCCGCGACCGCGGCGCCACAGTCATCTTCTCCACCCACAACATGAGCTCGGTCGAGGAGGTGTGCGATGACATCACCCTCATCAACAAGAGCCGTGCCGTGCTCTCCGGCTCCGTCGCCGACGTCAAGCAGCGGTTCAAGGAGAACATCTTCGCCATCCGCTTCTCTGGCGACGCCGCCGCGCTCTCCTCCCCCGGCAGCCTCGTCTCAGTCTCCGATGTCAAGGCAGAGGGCAACCTCACCTCAGCCATAGTCCGCCCCGCGGCAGGTCATGAGGACCTCACGCCCAACGACCTCATCCGCTACCTCCTTGGCCAGGTCACACTCGCCAGCTTCGAGGAGCGACTGCCGTCAATGAACGACATTTTCATCAAGGTCGTGTCGCAGTCTTAGCACGCACGCCACGATAGTTCGACAACTGAACAAAAACACCAATGTCACACAGCAAGTTACCACTCATCATAAAGCGCGAGTACGTGACTCGCGTCCGCAAGGTCAGCTTCATTGTCATGTCCTTGCTCATGCCCGTCGGCATGCTCCTACTCATGGCCCTCCCCACGCTCATCGCCATGATCGGGACCACCGACACCACCCGCGTGGCCGTCATTGACCGCACCGCGCGCTACGCCCAGAGCCTCACAGACGCGCAGGCCGTGACCTACTCGCTCCTGCCGCCCGACTCTGACGAGGCCGCGCTCCGCTCTGCCTACAAGGACTCCGGCTTCGACGCCTACATGGTCATTGACGGATGCCCCTCAAACCGCGACAGCGTCCGCCTCTACTCAGAGAACACGCTGCCCATGGAGGTGACCACCCACACCGAGGACGACCTCCGCGAGGCCCTCAAACGCGAAATCATGGACTCCTACGCCGGCAATGTCCCGGCCATCGACTCGCTCTTCGCCAAGGTCAACGACGCCCAGGCGCGCATCACCACCATCAACCTGTCCGATGACGGCTCCGAGAGTGAGAACTTCGCCGAGGTCGGCATGGCCGTCTCCATCTTGGCCGCCATGCTCATCTATATGTTTGTCCTCACCACCGGCTCCATGGTCATGCAGGGAGTCATGGAGGAGAAGAACAACCGCATTGTCGAGGTCCTCATCTCGTCTGTCCGCCCCTTCGACCTCATGATGGGCAAGATTATCGGCATAGCCCTCGTGGCGCTCACCCAGTTGGCCATATGGATTGTGTGCGGCGTTATTCTCATGACCGCGGCCTCCGCCTTCTTCATGCCGGACGCTGACACCCTCGCCTCCATGCAGCAGATGAGCGCCATGGGCGACGCGGCTGGTGTCATTGCCACCCAGACGGCTGGCGATTCTGACGCGGCCCACATCCTGTCGCTCCTCCAGTCCGTCAACTTCCCGCTCCTCATCTCGCTCTTCATCGCCTATTTCATTGGCGGCTACCTGCTCTACGCAAGCCTCTTCGCCATCTGCGGCGCGTCCATCGACTCTCCCTCCGAGGGCAACACGCTCAGCATCGTCGTCATGATCCCGCTCTTCGCCGCCGTCTACATCGCCATCCACACCATGCAGGACCCTTCGAGCGCGCTCTCTTTCTGGGCCTCCATCTTCCCCTTCACGTCGCCCATCATCATGATGGCCCGCGTGCCTTTCGGCGTCTCAGCCTGGGAGGTGGCCTTGTCTCTCGCTGTCCTCGTGGCCACGTTCATCCTCTTCACTTGGATTGCCGCCCGCATCTACCGCGTCGGCATCCTCATGTATGGCAAGAAGGTGACCTTCAAGGAGCTCGTCAAGTGGTTCCGTCAGGACTAACCACATGACTGCCAACGCTGGACTGGCTTCCACGCCCTCTGCTGAGGTGTAGCAGCCGGCCCATCCGCAAAAAAAAGCAAGACGGCTCGGAGATTATCGTCTCCGGGTCGTCTTGCTTTTTGTCTTTGAGAAAACAGAGAGTCTCCGCAATGCCGCTCTTGCGAGTGTGTATCGCATGGCAGACGCGTGGTGCGGAAAAATGAGGACTGAAAAAAACGGGAGTGGCTCCGTCAGGCCTACGACAGGTAGTAATTTGTGTCTTGTACGGGTTGCTGGTAATCTGTACTCGGTTTCGGCTGAATTGTAAGTTTTTTGTCCAATTATGGTGCCGTGCCCGGACTCATAATTATTTCACGGGCCAACGTTTTTTGATTTTCACCTTGCTGTTGACCGTGATGGGCGCAAGGTTAGTCGTCCGCCCCTGCCGTGCCGCTCCCGCTGTCTCTTCTCGGTGCCTCGCTGCGATTCTCTTATTCGAGGTCCGTGGCCCAGTTGAGCATCTGGATTTTGTTGTCCACCTGCCTGAACATCTTGGCCATCTCGTCCACCTTTTTCTGAATGTCTTTCACCTTGACGGTGGTCACCGTCCTTATCTCCTTGCCTGACGACCGCCAGCTCTTCTGCCCGGCCTTGTCCACAATCTGCTGATAGGTGGCCATGCGGGTCTTCAGGCTGTCGCGGAGCGATATGAGCTGAGCCACCGTCTTGCCCGTCTCCGGGTCCATGGTCTTGTTGTTCACCTCGTTAATCTTGTCAATCAACCCGGTGCGCTCCTCAATCAGGTCGTCGTGCTCCTTGAGCAGTTTGGCAATGTCGAAATCGGGCTCCTCGTTCTCCTGAACCAGGACACTGTCCTCCATGTTGCCGCGCAACTTGCTAATCTTGCTGTTTATGTCCGCGCGTCGTTGCAACGCCTCTGCTAATTTCATGTCGTCTCGTCGTTTTTGTGGGCTATGCGCCGGCCCGTCTTAAGGGTCTGTGGCGTGATGCCCTGTCACCGTGTTTCGTTTACGTCTCCTCCCCCTCTTTTGTTGCGCAAGCTCTTTCCTAAACAATTTCCCCGTCTCCCTGCTACATTCATGTGCCGTTGCGTCAATAAGCCGCGGGGAAACTCAGGTGTGTGTTGTGTAACGACTTGATAAATAAAGATATATAATCAAAAGTTTGCCGCAAAAGTCTCAACCTTGTCTCAGCCCGCCCTGCTGAACTTTGCACTGGTCGGAGTCGATGGGCAATCAAGCCATAAGACAAACCGGCCATGACCAAAATCTTATTTGCTATGAGCGAGTAAAGCAGAATATCAAAGAACGGGAGGCGCGCAAATGGGCGGCAGGGGTAATTTCTCTGAGGCGAGGCACGCGCTTGTCAGCCATATCTTCTGAATGCCAAATGTTTTCATCCCCACACTCTTGTCTCTGCTATCTAAAAATGGCTATATTTGCCATGACTAACAAAAAATCCCGCCATGTCAAAGTTCATAAATCCGTTCACTGATGTCGGTTTCAAGATTATCTTCGGGCAAATGGTGAACAAGGACCTCCTCATTGACTTCCTCAACCAGCTGCTCAAGGGTAAGTATGAGATTGAGGATGTGTCCTTTCTTGACAAGGAGGACAAAGGGGAGCGGGTCTTTGATAAAACATGCATTTTTGACGTCCATTGTCTGACCTCTAATGGCGAGCACATTATAGTCGAGATGCAGAATGGCGCGCAGATTTTTTTCCGAAACCGCGCAGTCTATTACATGAGCCGTGTGGTCGCGTCGCAAGGCAAGCCAGGCCCAAAGTGGGGGTATGGCGACCTCAAAGCGGTCATAGGCGTGTTCCTGCTCGACTTCGTGATGCGGGATGACGCTTTCCCAAAACTCGGGGTGGCGATGGACAAGCAGGCTGTTAAACCTAAATTCCGCACCGACGTAATCCTCGCGGATAGTGAGGACGGCCGCCAATTCTCTGACAAGGTGCTTATGGTCTTCCTGCAACTGCCTGTCTTCAGCATCAAGCACCCTGACGAGTGCAAAAGTGACTTTGAGCGTTGGATTTATATTCTTAAGAACATGGAGACTTTGGAGAGAATGCCCTTCAGGGCTCAAAAATCGGTCTTTGACCGCCTTGCGAAGGTTTGCGAGGTGGCCAAGATGAACATGGACGAGAAACGCAATTACGATGCCAGTCTCATCGCCTACCTCGATGCCAAAAACCAGCTTTATTATTTTCAAAATGGCGAGCGGTTAGCAAAAGAGGAGGGATGGAAAGAGGGGCACGAAGAGGGCAGGACTCAAGGTTTAGCAGAGGGCCGAGCAGAGGGCCGAGCAGAGGGAGCGGAACAAAAGCAGTTCGAGATAATAAGAAATATGGCAGCCGCAGGCGTGGATGTCGCCTTTATCTCTAAGGTGACAAACCTGACGGAGGATAAGGTGAGGTCTGTAATAGATGGCGTTAAGCAATAACGCATCTCGTGTCCCAAAACTCACTTAGCTGTCAACATCCATCACTTTCCACCCATAAACCCGCTAACTTCCTCTTTCTGGCTCTCCGTCATCTCCTGAAAATGCTCCCTCACCTTGTCATGCCCCTCTATGAATGGCGACAGGCGGCCTGTGTAGGTCAAGTAGAGACGCTTCTTGGCTCGCGACATGCCCACATATAGCAGGCGGGCGTCCTCGCTCGTGTCGCGACATGAGTCTTTCGGTATGGAGTGGGTCGATATGTCGTGCAAAATGACGTTGTCAAACTCCAAACCCTTGGCTTTGTGTATGGTCATGACGTGGATGCGCTCACTCAGGATGCCATTCTGATACAGGTCACCCTCGTTGAACGTGCGGAACTCATGCAGATGGTTGACCACCTGATGATTGAAGTATTTGTCGCGCTTGGGGTCTATCACCATCTTGCGGAACAGAGCCCTCATGTAGCCGATGTGCTCAATGGGGGCGATTATCCCATGGCGCGCGAGGGTGTCGTGGACATAGGTGAACTCACTGTCGAGCGTGTGCTCGTCATCTACCACGGGTGAGTATAGCATGGCTTTGCTGTGGATGTATACGGGGCGATAGTCGCTTGCCATCTTGGCCTGAATCTCTTTCATCACCCTGTGGCTTAAGAACTCACGCTGAGCGGCTATCTTGCCGACCTCCATCTCATGGCAATGGTCTGTGAGCGATTTGGTCGCCCGAATGTCATCAAACGCGTTGTGAGAGTTCACTCCCGTCAATCCAAGCCTGCTGAGCAGGAATTCGAGGTTGAACTTTTTAAGCTCGGGGTGGAGCAGGCGAGCCAGTTTGAGCGTGTCCCAATATGTCGGGGTGCAAAAGCGCACACCCTCTGCGCGGCGGCGCAGGTTGTTCTCAAGGATATGAATGTCAAAGTTGACATTGTGGCCCAACAAGTCATCTCCGCCCACGTACTCCGCGAACATTGCCAAAGCCTTGTCTGCCGGTAGGAAATGCTCAAACGGGTTGTTGCGCCCCCCCGCCTTGCGCCTTGCGTACTCCTCAATCATCGGATTGACGATGCCATTTTTCAGCGTGGCGGGAATTTGTTTGTCGGTCTCAATTATTATGTCCAACTCGGACCCGGGCACCACCGCTCCGTTGCGTATCTTCAGTGCCGCAATCTGTATTATGTCGTCCTCGAATATGTTCAGCCCCGTGGTCTCCGTGTCGAATATCACAATCTCTTTCCCCTCATAGGCCTTGGCGAACTCAATGAGGTATGCGCTGTCGGCATATTCCATCAGGTCGGCCGGCGTGACGCCCAGCAATCTCATCTTGGCCACGCAGCGGTGCGCCAAGCTCATTTGGCTGACTGCCTTTGTCTGAAACAGGATGCGCGCCCACTCGGTCAGCCGCGTGTCTGTCGCCGTGACTGCGAAATGGCTGTATATGGTCTTGAAATCAACTGATTTGAACATGTCTCGCTTGGTCAGCTTCGCATGTTCTGTGCCACTGATGTTCAATAGGTCCGAGATTCTGTCGGCGTCGTCATTTGTCCGTGTCAGGATGCCGATGCTCTCGTCTGACGTGTTGGCTTTAATCGCTTTCGCCAAAGAGGCTGCCATGCCGAGCATCTCTTTCTTGTCGAAGCAGTTGACGGCTGTCAGCCCGTCGTCTATGTGCTGCCCCGATATGGCTGTCGGCAGTCGTTCGGCCGAGGCCCCGAGCCGCTCGATGGCGTAGTCGTTGAGCATGTCAAGCAGATAGGCCGGCGAGCGGTAGTTGGTGCTGAGGTGTATGACGGGGCAGTGGAGCCGCTCCGCCAACGCGTACACGCTGTCGCTCTTGGTGCCGAGGAATGAGTATATGGACTGGCGCTCATCGCCAAGGTAGACGACCGACGTGAAGTCCTCCGCCGTCAACTTGTCTATGATGGCCATCTGAAGTGGGTTGAGGTCTTGCACCTCGTCCACCTGAATCCACTTGTAGGCGCTGTGCACGTATCTCTTGCGGTAGTCTGGCTCACAGAGCGCGTGATATGTCATGAGCAGCAGGTCGTCGAAGTCTATGACGTTGGTCGCTTGCTTGGTCTGGCGGTATCTTGTGGCGGCCTCGCCATAGCGGTAGTCCGCATCGCTGTGCAAAAGCAGGTCAGTGGGGATGCCCAACTCCTGCTCGGTCATGCGGCAGGCGCAATCGGTCACTTTTTTCACCTCGCGCGCTGGGATGTCGGCTGATGGCGCGCCTAAGAGCTCGGCAATGAGCCCGGCCTGGTCCAAGTCGTCTATCACGCCTGTGTCATCTGACATTATCTTGTTGTCATGCAAAAAGTTGATGCAGAACCTGTGGAGGTTGCCCACAAAAAGGTCTTCCAGGGCGTCGCCTCCCACCTCTTCGGCCACTTTGTCCTTCATGGATCGCGACGCCCTGTTGGTGAAGGTGACGCACAGCATGTCCGAGTAGGCCACGCCATAGCTCTCGTGAGCCTTCCGCACCCTCATGCTCAGACACTCAGTCTTTCCACACCCCGCGGCGGCCAGCACCACGGCATGTCCGCCGTTGAAGTCTATGACGCTCCGCTGCCGCTCGTCTGGTGTGAACACGCTCTTCGCCTCTCGGGCTTTCCGTTCCTCCATCTTGTCTCTCTTTTTGCCCTAAGTTACTAAATTTCCGCATTGCGGCCGAGTCTCATGGTCAACGAAAAAAAACGAGGCCGGCTCCCTGTCTTTTCCGGGAGCCGGCCTCTTGCGTGTGCCGCAAAAAATCTTTTGGGCTACTCGATAATCTTGGCCTCGATGCGCCTGTTCATCTGGCGACCCTCCTCGGTGTCGTTCGTGGCGCAAGGCTGCGTGAGTCCATAGCCCTTAATCTCGAACCTTGAGCGGTCAATGCCTTGCTGTACAAGATATTCGACGGTGCTCTTGGCTCGGTTCATTGACAGCACCTGGTTGTGCTGCGCCGAGGCCCGGTTGTCCGTGTGGCCGCTTATCTCGACCCTTATGTCGGGGTTCTCTTTCATGACGCGGACCACTATGCTCAGCTCAACTTTGCTCTCGGGCTTGATCTCATATTTGTCCGTGTCGAAATAGATGTTCCTGAGGGCTATCTTGCGTCCCACCTTGAGTGGCGTGAGGCACGTGGACTCGCTGCTCAGTGTCAGCGGGCCGTCCATTTTCTCGACATCGGAGATGTTGAATTTCATCGAGCGGAAGAAGTAGCCCGTGGCGTTGACCGACAGCAGGTAGTCGGCCGCACCCGGCAGAGCCGTGGTGAATGACCCGTCGGGCAGTGCTCGGCTCACCACTATGTTCTTGCCGTCTGGCATGCGGTCAAGCAGGATGGTTGCCTCGATGCTTTTCTTTGTGTCGCAGTCGGTTATGACGCCGCGGATGAATGGCACGGGGGTGGGGCGTATGGCCGGGTAGAGCTCAAACATCTTGACCTCCCTCTTGCGCCTGTTGCCCTCCACAACCCTGATGGAGTTGTAATATCCGGTGCGGCCGTTGGCTGTGACAATCATGCCGTCGTCGTCATCGGTGGTGTTGATGGGGTAGCCCACGTTGACGGGTGTGGTCCACTTGCCGTTCTTGAGCCGCGACACGAATATGTCCCTGCCGCCTATGCCTGGCCATGTGTCGGACGAGAAGAAGAGTGTCTTGCCGTCGGCCGCTATGAACGGGTGGCTCTCGTCGCCATCGGTGTTAATCGAGTCGCCTAAGCTGACGGGCTTGGCGAAGATTGGCACGCCCTGCGCATTGACGCCTTTCATCTTGGCGCGCATGATGTTGCCGTGCCTGTTGTAACTCTTTGAGTTGCCGCGCACGAAGTAGAGTGTCTTGCCGTCGGCCGAGAAGCACGGCTGGCTCTCCCACGCCGCCGAGTTGACGGGCTCGCCAACGTTGACGCCCTTGGTCCATCCGTTGCTGGTGCGCTGGGAGAAATAGATGTCGCATGACCCTCGCGAGTCACTATATCCGCAGGCGGTGTAGAACATCCATCGGCCGTCTGGCGACAAGGACTGGGTGCCCTCGTTGAAGTCGGTGTTAATCCTGTATATCGGCTCTAATGGTTTCCACGCCTTGTTTGTGTCGGCCCTGCGCAGGATGTACATGTCCTCCTGGGTCTCGTTATTGTTGATTCGGGCTATCATTGTCGGGTCCTGGTTAAAGGCCACTGTGTCACGCGGCAGGCGCGACGTCACCACAAGCTCTGTCTCGTCAAGCGAGATGGAGGGCCAGTAGGTCTCAAATGGCGTGTCGCGGATGTAGTCTGACGGGTATTGCGGCGTGAATGGCACGGGGTGGCTCATGATCTCCAGGACGGCATTGGCTTTTTTGCGCCACTTGCGCCCCTCTGCGTCCTCTTTGCCTTTGCCGAATGAGAACTTGTCGTAGAGGTTGAACCATTGCTTCGCCTCTTCATACTGGGCTTTTTGGCACAAGGCTATGGCGCAGTTGTAGTAGGCTCTGACCCAGTAGGTCGAGTCCCTGCCCACCGCGCGCTTGATGCAGTTTATCTGGTTGCCCGGCTGACTGAGGTCTTTGTAGCAGTCCGACGCCGCATATAGCGCGTCAATGAAATTGGGGTCTATCTCAAGCGCCTCGTTATATTTGTCGAGTGCTTTCTGGACGGCCTCTAAGTTCTTTGCGCCCGCCGTAGCGCTTATCGACTGCCCCTCCTCAAAGAGTGCGTTGGCTTTTTTGCTGTCCGTGGTGCCATACTTCTGCTTCTTCTGCGCGTCGGCTGCCGAGCAGATGGTGAGCATTATGGCCACAATGGCTAAGGCTTTCTTCATTGACTATGTGTGAGGTTTTTGTTTTTTCTGTCCTGATGTTTTTCTACGATGGCGTGCGTCCCAATGTTTTGCCTTCGCCTATGATATCATGCTCCAGTTGACGCTTGTGTTCTGAAGTTCAAGCAGCCGGTTGCGGAGCACTGCGCTCTGCGGCCCTTCAAGGGTTGGGTCGTCTTGCAGCACCTCTTTGGCGCAGTCCCGCGCAAAGGTCAAGATCTGTCCGTCTCGCGCCAAGTCGGCTATCTTCAGCTGGAATGGCACGCCGCTCTGCTGGGTGCCGTCTATGTCTCCCGGGCCGCGCAGGCGCATGTCGGCCTCGGCAATCTCGAACCCGTCGTTTGTGGAGCACATGGTCTCGATGCGCTGACGTGTGTCGTGAGCCAAGTTGTTATCCGTCATCAGGATGCAATAGCTCTGCTCGGCGCCGCGCCCCACTCGTCCGCGCAGCTGGTGCAGCTGGCTGAGGCCGAACCTCTCGGCGCTCTCAATAACCATTACCGAGGCGTTGGGCACGTTCACTCCCACCTCAATGACCGTGGTGGCCACCATTATCTGAGCCTCGCCCGATACGAATTGGCGCATGGCCTCGTCTTTCTCGTCGGCTTTCAGCTTGCCGTGAACCATGCACACCTTATACTCGCTGAAGCACTCGCTGACGTATTTATACCCCTCCTCGAGGTTCTTGAAGTCCATCCTCTCGCTCTCTTTGATGAGAGGGTAGACCATATACGCCTGCCGCCCTTTTTTCAACTCGTTGCGGATGAATGCGTTCAGGCGGTTTCTGCAACTGTAGAAGTAATGCTCGGTGTAGACCGGTTTGCGCCCCGGCGGCATCTCGTCTATCACGCTGACATCCAAGTCGCCATAGATGGTCATGGCCAGTGTGCGGGGGATTGGGGTGGCTGTCATGACAAGGATATGTGGCGGGCGGGTGTTCTTTCGCCACAGCTTGGAACGCTGCTCGACGCCAAAACGATGCTGCTCGTCTATGACGCACAGCGCCAAGTCCTTGAAAATCACGCTCGGCTCAATGAGCGCGTGGGTGCCTATGACGATGTCTATGCTGCCGTCCGCCAATCCCGCCAATATCTTCTTGCGCGCCTTGGCCGTCACTGATCCCGTCAACAGCGCCACGTTTACGCCAATGCCTCCGAGTTCGGCCGACAGGTTCTCGTAATGCTGGTTGGCCAGGATCTCGGTCGGCGCCATGAGGCACGCCTGCTTGCCGTTGCCAGTGATGATGAGCATGCACAGCAGCGCCACCAGCGTCTTGCCGCTGCCCACGTCGCCCTGCACCAGCCTGTTCATCTGACGCCCGCTCTTCAGGTCGGCCCACACCTCGTGAACCACGCGCTTCTGCGCGCCTGTGGGCTCATATTTCATGTGGTGGGCGTAGAACTCGCTCAGGTGTGGGCCTGCGCTCTCCAATCTTATGCCGTCCACTTTCCGCAATGTCATGTTGCGGTTGCGCAGCAGGGCGAGCTGCACGTAGAACAGCTCCTCGAATTTAAGGCGGAAGCGAGCCACTTCGAGAACATTCAGGTCCGGCGGGTTGTGGATGACCCACAAGGCCTGGGCCCGACCCATCAGGTTGTGGCGCGCCATGAGGCCGGCTGGCAGTGTCTCGGCTATGCCGCCAAGGGTGATGTCGGCAAAGACGCTGGCCACTATGCCCTGCATGCTCTTGTTCGTCATCAAGGCGCGTTTCATCCCCTCGGTGATGGTGTACATGGGCATCAGTTTGCCCACGAACTGGGCCTTGTCCGGGTTGCGCTCCATCTCCGGGTGCGCCATGTTCATCCGGCTGCCGAAACTGGTCGGCTTGCCAAAAAGCAGATAGGTGTCGGTGGAGTTAATCTGGTCCACCACATAGTTCAACCCCTTGAACCACACTATCTCTATGATGCCTGTGCCGTCCGTGAACCTCGCCGTAAGGCGGCGGCGCGACCCCTCGCCAACCACCTCGCGGCTCATGAACCTGCCCATTATCTGGACATAGCTCATGTCGGGCCTCAGCTCTCTGATGGCGTAAATCTTGCTGCGGTCCACATATCGATAGGGAAAGTACTCCAGCACGTCCATCTCCGTCTTGATGTCGGCCGTGCGGATGAGCGCTTCCGCACGCTTGGGGCCTATGCCTTTGACGTATTGCAGTTCTTTTGCCATTACTCGTCGGGGTCGTGCGATTTATTATTGCTATATTTGTCCAAAAATACAGAAAAAATCCAATGATGCGGAAATTTTTCGCCGCTCTGAACGCCTGCCTGCTCATTGCGCTGGCGCCTGTCTCTGCCACCCCGCAGGTCGCTGCCGACTCGCTCAGCGGATGCGCCGAGCCAGACCTGTCCGTTGTCCAAAAGATGACGTCGCGCTTCCTTGTGACCGCCGACAGGAGCCAGTTGGCCTATGACGCCCCAAAGTGGGCTCAGGCTGTGGAGAGCTACTTGGCTGCTGCGTCAGACACTGCCATTGCCAATTTCAGACCCGCCGGGCTCACTCGCATTGCGGCCGCGCCCGGCTCGGTGGCATGGGCCGGCCTGTGGCTCCGCGGCGGTGTGGGCAGGCTCGTGTGGTTCGCCGTGTCGGACATTTGCACGCCTGGTGGCGGGCTGGATAATGGCGACCGCCGACGGGCGATGGCTTTTGTCGATGACATAGGCGCGGCCGACTCGTCTCTCGTCATCTCCACACTCTCGGCCGACGGGCTGACCGGCATCTCTGTGACACGTCCCAATGGCGATGAGCCTCTTTTTACAGTCCCGGACATCGAGACGCGTATGGCTTTGCGAATTCTCACCGACATATCTTTCTCTGATGCCGAGAAGGAACTCGCGGCGCCGATTGTCCGCAGCCGCCTCGATAATGCCAACACGACGTTGGCTGCCGACCTATCCGGTTTCCCTGAGGTCACGTTTTGCGACTCGCCGGATAATGCCATCCGAACCATCACCTACATAGTGGCACATCACGACTTCTCGTCACACTGCGGCGGCTGGATCGTCCTGCGCCCCAAGCGCGGGGCGCCAACCTCCGTCGAACTGACTGACGCCACCGATGTCATCGGGCAGCCAGAGCAGGCTTTGCTCAACCCCGCCTCGTGGTATGGCGCCGTGTACTCCAGCATTATACAGTTCCGCTACGAGAAAAAAGATTATTACGCACTCGTAGGTTTCAAGAGCGCCTCGCCCACGGTCAAGACCCGCGTCATTGATGTCCTCGGACGTGACAAGGTGGGCAACCTCTTCTTTGGCGAGAAGGTGTTCCGCCACCCCAAGATGTCATACCGCCGCCGCATCTTCCAATACTCGGCCCAGGCCAGCATGACAATCAAGTATGACGAGAAGTCGCAAATCATTGTCATGGACCACCTTGAGCCACAGCAGCGGATCATGGTCGGCCACCCCGAGTACTACGGCCCGGACCTGAGCTACGACGCCTACGTCTTGTCCGACAATGGCTGGCTCTTCCAGACTGACATTCAGGTGACCGAGGCGGACGGCGCGCAGCCCAACCCCGAGGTCTCCACGGCGGCCGACGACTTCGAGATGCCCGACCAGGGGCGGTCCAAGAGGGCGGTGAGTGTCGGCTCGCAGCAGCCCTCGTCCTCAAAATCATCCTCAAAATCTTCCTCCAAATCATCCTCCCGCTCGTCAAAATCCAGCTCTTCCGGCACTTGGAGCGGCAAGAGCAGCCAGAGCTCACGCAAAAACAAGAGCTCCACGAAGTTCTCACAGTGGTTTGACAAGGGTAGGGGCAACAGCGCCCCGAACATCAGGTCGAGGAGGTGAGGAAAGGTGAGCGTATTTGTGTAAATCGGTAATTTGTATTCTATGCAGGCAACAGGAAACAGGCGCCGCCTCCCCGTAGGCATACAAACCTTCTCTGAAATCAGGAAGGAGGGGTATCTCTATGTCGACAAGACCGAGCTGATATGGAGGCTTGTCAACGAGGGCAGTAAGTATAACTACCTCAGTCGCCCGCGCCGCTTTGGCAAGTCTCTGTTAGTCGATACGCTAAATTGCTATTTCGATGGTCAGAAGGGTCTGTTTGACGGACTGAAGATCATGGGCTTGGAGATGGAGTGGGGCGTCCGACCGGTCATTAGGCTCGACATGAGCGGGGCTGGGGAGTCTTTGCCTAAACTCAACAATTATCTCGACAGGACATTCAAGGCGTATGAGGAAAAATATGATGTCTCTGTGGCTGATGGCGATTCTTTCCAGACAAGGCTGCGTGATATCATAGCGTCCGCTCACAAGAAGTCTGGTCATCGTGTCGCCATTCTGATTGATGAGTACGATTACCCGCTTCAGCACACATGGGGCACCCCTGAGCATGAGAAATGCGCTTCTGTCTATCGCGAAGTCTTCACCATTCTCAAGGCTGCCGATGCCGACATCCGCTTCGCTTTCGTGACGGGCATCACCAAGTTCACCCAAATCTCGCTCTTCTCGGCTCTCAATAATCTCGTAAATATTAGTTTTAAGCCTGAATATGAGTGCCTCTGCGGCATCAGTGAGCAGGAGATGCTTGACTGTTTCGCCCCTGAGATTAAGGCTATGGCGGTAGAGAATGATTGGACTGAGGAGGTGACTGTTGGTAAACTTAAGGAGAGTTATGACGGTTACCACTTCTCGCGGAGATGTACGGCAGACATATACAACCCCTTTAGCCTCGTCTGTGCCTTCAGCGAGAAGAGTGTTGGCAACTACTGGGTCTCATCTGGCGCCACATCTATGTTGCCCAAGTTCGTGAGCGATATGGAGATACGACTTGGCGATTTCGATAATTGCGAGATAGACCCGTTCACGCTTGAGTCCTCCGATGTCACTTGCGGCAGCCCTGAAATCTTTCTCTATCAGTCGGGATACCTGACCATAAAAGGTTTTGATGGCGACATCTATACTCTCGGTTTTCCGAACTCAGAGGTGCGCGTCGCCCTCTATAAGGTCGTTTTGCCGATTCTGACAATGCGGAGTGGCGTGCCGACATCGACTTCTACGCAAGCGCAGCTGTTCAAACATCTCAGGGACGGCAAGCTGCCAGATGCTATGACAGCGCTCAAGGCTCTGGTCGCCGATGTCCCATACAGCAATGTGAAACTGGCCTGCATGAACATGGAGGAACGCTATCGACTCATCATAAGCACCATCCTCAATGCGATAGGTCTGCGCGTGGAGGTGGAGCGTATGCTGGCGACGGGACGCATAGACATGGTCGCAAGCTCATCAAAATTCATATATGTCATTGAACTGAAGCTCCGGAATAACGGAGGTCTCGCTGCCGCAGTCAATCAAATAACTGCCAACCACTACCTCGACCCCTTCCAAGGCGCGGGTCGCAAAGTCATTGGCGTCGCCATTGAGCTCGACGAACTCGGCAAGGGCTTGACCGCCTGGAGCGAGGTGGATTCTTAGTCTGATATCATTCTCTCTGTCTCCTCCCCTTTACATTATAAACTCGTTGCGTGTCTTGAGCGTGTTGTGGCGCTTGATGGCGACGAGGTGGTCGTACGTTTGCCCGGGGCGGCGTGCGTAGACAGCTATGTAGTAGTCGTTCTCTGTCTCACCGTGGCAGCCCTCCGTCTCCGTCATCTGAGGGGCTGCGGTGTCTCCTTTTCGTCCGCGTGGGCGGGCCGCGTAGAGATAGTTGTGCAGCCCCTGTTTTATCACGTGCTGCCCCACAAATGTCATCGTCTCGTGGTCCGGCTCCATCCTGTTGCCGGCCGAAGGCTCCCAGCCCGTGGCGTCGCCAATCACGTAGACGTCGCAGCGGTCAAGCAGCGTGACGTCGTCGGGCATGAACGAGTAGTGGGCTATGCCATAGTCCGCCACGACCTCGGCATCTCCGTCGCGGCGGTCGCGCGTCTCAATCCAGCTGCCGCCGTTGAAATCCTCATGATATGAGTATGTGCGCGACGCCTGGTCGGGAGCCATGGTGTAGTGATACATGGTGGACATGTAGTCGACGTGCGTGGACGAGATGCCCATGAGCCTTATGCTGCGCGTGTCCATCCACCGCCACTCGGTGCCACCGCAAAACGAGAAAGATTCCTGGTGCTGATACGTCAGCTCATCGGGACGTATGAATGTCGGCAGCCCCGCCACGCGTATGTCGTCCGTCCTGCGGTTCTGCCACACCATGACGCTCAGCTCACTCTCGGGCGCCGCTATGCCATGACTGGGCCACCGCACAGCGACCTCGACATCTTGCGTGGCCTCGCATTTGTCCACGCGTGTGGCTATGCCGCACAGGTCCTCTGTCACCCACAGCGGCTCGCGCAAGATGAGAGCCTCGTCCATGGCGTCGCGCACCTCGATGGCGTAGTTGCCGGACGCCTTGAGAACCTCGGTCGAGATGCTCAGCGTGTAGTGGATGAAAGGCACTGTCGTGTTGAATGACTGCTCGGAGCTGTCCTCGTCATATATCTTGTTAAATCCGTCCACAAACTCCATCTCCATGAGGTCTGATCGCTGCCAGTCGGCATTGTAATGGACGAAGCTGTAATACAGGCTCTTGACGTTGCCTCCCATTATGTCGAATGACAGCGTGAGTGTCTCTGGGCTGCCCAAGTGGCAGATGACGCACCCCGGCACCGTCGTCTGAGTCCTGTCCTCCGCGCCTGGACTCCTCAGCTCGACCGTGTAGACCCCCGAGGCCCTGTATGTCTGCTCGCTGCTGGCGTCAAGAGCCGCTGCCGGGACACATATATTTATAATGAATGCACTTAACATCCAATTAAAGAAATTTTTCTTTAAATATTCGGTTTTCATTCCAATATTCGTTTTCTTTGCAATGCGAACAGAACCTCAGGCCGGCGTGTCCGAACCATCGCGCCTTGGCCATTCAAAGACATGAAACCAATTGCGATGCGCATCACAAATGTAGGAACTATAAGGATAGGAAGCAACACCTGTCCCTTGTCCTCTGACGCGTCCGCACTCCATATACTTGGCAAACCAACCGAGAGCCGCACCCCTTGGCACAGCGCCGCGGGTGTCGGCTCTCGCCGCATATTGTAACCGTAAAAACAAACATTCATCTCTTTAAAATGTCTGACGTAATCAAACTGAGGAACGGCCTCGACATACGCCTCAAGGGTAAAGCCGAAACGGTGTATGGCCAGGCGTCGGAGCCCGAGCTTTACGCCATCAAGCCTACCGACTTTTGGGGTCTCAAGCCCAAGATGGCGGTCAAGGAGGGTGACAAGGTTCAGGCCGGGGATGTGCTTTTCTTTGACAAGCAGTGTCCCGAAATCAAATTCGTCTCGCCTGTCTCCGGTGAGCTCTCAGCTGTCGTCCGTGGCGAGAGGCGTGCCATCCAGGCAGTCGTAGTCAAGGCTTCAGCCGCCCCCGCTCCCGTCGAGGTCGGCAAACTCGATGTGGCCTCCGCCTCGCGCGAGCAGGTCATCGAGAAGCTCCTCGCCACCGGCGCTTGGACCTATTTCCGTCAGCGCCCCTACAACATCGTGGCCAACCCGGCTGCAGCCCACAAGGCCATCTTCATCTCGACTTTTGACACCGCTCCCCTCGCCCCGGACTATGACCACATCATCCGCGGCAACGAGCAGGCTTTTCAGGACGGCGTCAATGCTCTCGCCAAGATTGCCCCTGTCTTTGTCGGCGTCAACGCCAAGGGCGCTTCCAAGGCTTTTTCCGGCGTCAAGAACGCCACCGTCACCATGTTCGCAGGCAAGCACCCGGCCGGCTGCGTAGGTGTGCAGATCAACCACGTCAGCCCCATTAACGCTGGCGAGACGGTTCTCACCATCCAGCCTCAGGAGGTCGTAGCCATCGGCAAGATCTTCGCCGAGGGCAAGCTCGACTTCTCTCGTGTCATCGTCCTCGACGGCTCAGAGGTCAGCAGGCCCGCCTACTACCGCACCACGCTCGGCGCGCAGCTCTCATCCATTCTCGAGGGCAACATCAATGAGGACAACACCCGCATCATCTCCGGCAACGTCCTCACCGGCAAGCAGGTCCAGAAGGACGGCTTCCTCGGATACTATGACAGCCAGGTGACCGTCATCCCCGAGGGCAACAAGCCTGAGTTCTTCGGCTGGATCACCCCGAGCCTCAACAAGTTCTCGGCAAGCCGCACCCTCTTCTCCTGGCTCACGCCCAACAAGGAGTACACCCTCGACACCAACACCCACGGTGAGCCACGCGCCATCGTCGTCAGCGGTGAGATGGAGTCCGTGTTCCCCATGGACATCTACCCCGAGCACCTCATCAAGGCCATCCTCGCCAAGGACATCGACAAGATGATCAACCTCGGCATCTACGAGGTCGTCGAGGAGGATATGGCTCTCTGCGAGTTCGTCTCCACATCCAAGCTCCCCGTCCAGAAAATCCTCCGCAACGGCCTCGCGCTCATGATGGAGGAGGTAGGGTAACGAACATCCTCGTTAAAGCTTAAAACAGTTTTTCCACGGCGGCGACTCCGTTCCCGCCATTTAACTCATCTGTATTTTGAAAGCGTTACGTAATTACTTAGATAACGTGAAGCCCAACTTCGAGAAGGGCGGCAAATACGAGAAGTTCCACTCGACCTTCGAGGCCTTTGAGAGTTTCTTGTTTGCTCCTGCCACCACCAACCAGGGCGGCGTTCACGTGCGCGACGGCGTTGACCTCAAGAGGGTCATCTCTATGGTCATCCTCGCGCTTATCCCTGCCACGATCTTCGGCATCTGGAACTCGGGATATCAGTATTTCAATGTCATAGGGCAGGAGGCCTCGACTCTCGACTGCTTCCTCCATGGCCTCTACATCTTCCTCCCGATGGTCATCGTCTCCTATGTCGTCGGCCTCGGCATTGAGTTCGCCACCGCCCAGATCCGCGGCGAGCAGGTCAACGAGGGTTTCCTCGCCACCGGCCTCCTCATCCCGCTCGTCCTCCCCGCTGGCGTGCCCCTCTGGATGGTTGCAATCGCCACCGCCTTCTCTGTCATCTTCGCCAAGGAGGTCTTCGGCGGCACGGGCATGAACATCTGGAACCCGGCCCTCATCGCCCGCGCGTTCCTCTTCTTCGCCTATCCGACCAAGATGTCTGGCGACAGCGTCTGGTACTATGGCGACGTCGATGCCGCAACTGGCGCTACTGCTCTCTCTAAGGCAGCAACCGGCTCATACACCGACTTCATGGACGCCTTCATCGGCACCATCCCCGGCTCCATCGGCGAGACCTCGGCTCTCTGCATCCTTGTCGGCGGCCTCTTCCTCCTCCTCACTGGCGTGGCAAGCTGGAAGACCATGATCTCCGTCTTCGTAGGCGGCGCGGTCACCGCTTTCCTCTTCAACCAGTTCGGCCCCGAGACTGGCATCGCCCAGCTGCCCTGGTATGACCACATCGTCTATGGCGGCTTCTGCTTCGGCGCTGTCTTCATGGCAACCGACCCTGTCACCTCATGCCGCACCGAGTGTGGCAAATATATCTACGGCTTGCTCATCGGCTTCATGGCCATCGTCATCCGTGTCCTCAACCCGGGCTACCCCGAGGGCATGATGCTCGCCATCCTGCTCATGAACACCTTGGCTCCGCTCATCGACTACATCATCGTCGAGAGCAATGTCAGCCGCCGCAAGAAACGTGCAACTCTTTCTAAATAATTATCGACGAAAATGGCAAACGAACAAAAGAAAGGCTTGTCTACAAACAGCAACGCCTACACGCTGATTTATGCGGCGGTACTCGTCGTCATCGTCGCTTTCCTCCTCTCGTTCGTCTCCTCTGTCCTCAATGATAAGAAGGTGGCTAATGAGCAGGTGGACAAGAAGTCCCAGATTCTTGCTGCTATCAATGTCAACGACCCCAATGTCGAGGATGCTTTCAATAAGTACATCAAGAGCGACGCCGTCATCAACGCTAACGGTCAGGTGGTCAAGGAGAAAGGTGGCTTCGATGTTGATTTCAACAATCAGGCCGGTAATGACCAGCTTCCTATTTACATCTGCGAGGATAACGGTGAGACCAAGTATATCATCCCTATGAGCGGCAAGGGCCTCTGGGGTGGCATCTCCGGCTATGTCGGCCTCAAGAGCGACAAGAATACCATTGACGGCATCTTCTTCGCCCATGAGAGCGAGACTCCGGGTCTCGGCGCCGAGATCACTGCCAACTACTTCACTGAGCAGTTCAAAGGCAAGCATATCAAGAACGCCGCCGGCGAGATTGTCTCCGTGGCTGTCCTGAAGAAAGGCAAGAATGCCGATGGTCAGGAGCAGGTTGACGCTGTCACTGGCGCAACCCTCACCTCCAATGGTGTCAACGAAATGCTCAAGAAGGCTCTCGACGAATATTCCAACTACCTTAAATAAGTCAAGGAGGAAATAGAATGAAAAAGCAAGACAAAGAGGCTTTCGTTCACCCGTTAGCTCTCAATAACCCCGTAACCGTACAGGTCCTCGGCATCTGCTCCGCCCTCGCTGTCACCGTGCAGCTCGAGCCGGCTATTGTCATGGGTCTCGCCGTTACTGTCATCGTGGCTCTCTCGAATGTGGTCATCTCCCTCATTCGCAACACGATCCCTATGCGTATCCGAATCATCGTCCAGCTTGTCGTTGTGGCTGCCCTCGTGACCATCGTCAACATGGTTCTCCAGGCTTTCGCCTACAATGTCTCCAAGGCGCTCTCGGTCTACGTCGGACTCATCATCACGAACTGTATCCTCATGGGTCGCCTCGAGGCTTTCGCCATGACCAACAAGCCCTGGCCCTCTTTGCTTGACGGCCTTGGCAACGGTCTCGGCTACGCCAAGATTCTTGTCATTGTGGCGTTCATCCGCGAGCTCCTCGGCTCCGGCACGCTCCTCGGCTTCAACATCCTCAACCACAAGTGGCTTCAGGACATCGGCTACCAGAACAACGGTATGATGATCATGCCCGCCATGGCGCTCATCGTCATCGCCTGCATCATTTGGTGGGAGAGGGCTCATAACAAGGATCTTCAGGAAAAATAGTCTCCTTTTTACCGGTCACGGAGTTTTTACCCTTGACCTCCAAAACGTAAATAATGGAAAATAGTCTTATAAGCTTGTTCGTCCGCTCCGTTTTCGTGGACAACATGATCTTTGCGACCTTCCTTGGCATGTGCTCCTACCTCGCCGTGTCCAAGGACGTGAAGACGGCTCTCGGTCTCGGTGTCGCGGTCACTTTCGTGCTCACCGTCACCCTGCCTATCAACTACCTCCTCCAGACTCTTGTCTTGGATGCTAACGCTCTCGTTGAGGGTGTGGATCTCACTTTCCTGAGCTTCATCCTCTTCATCGCGGTCATCGCCGGCATCACTCAGCTCGTCGAGATGGTCATCGAGAAGTTCAGCCCCTCGCTCTACAACCAGCTGGGCATCTTCCTCCCCCTCATCGCGGTCAACTGCGCCATCATGGGCGGCTCGCTCTTCATGCAGCAGCGCATAGGTCTCGCACCATCCGACCCCAAGGCCATCTACAGCCTCGGCTCTGCAGTGGTCTACGCTCTCGGCTCCGGCATCGGCTGGCTCGTGGCTATCGTCTCTTTCGCGGCTATCCGCGAGAAGATGGCCTACAGCAATGTCCCCGCCGCTCTCAAGGGTCTCGGCATCGCTTTTATAACCGTCGGTCTCATGGCCATGTCTTTCATGTGCTTCTCGGGCCTCGAAATCTAATCCCGGTATAAAACAGTTTAAAACAGTATGAATACTTCTCTTATATTGGCGAGCATTGCGGTATTCCTCGTGATAATCATGCTGCTCGTCGTCATACTGCTGGTGGCTAAGCGTTTCCTGACCTCGTCTGGCAATGTGACCATCAACATCAATGACAAGACGAACCTCGAAGTCGAGAGTGGCGGCTCGCTCCTCACCACGCTCACCTCCAATGGCGTTTTCCTCCCCTCTGCCTGCGGTGGCAAGGGTTCTTGCGGACAGTGCAAGTGCCAGGTCCTCGAGGGCGGCGGAGACATCCTCCCCTCTGAGAAAGGCCACTTCACCCGCAAGCAGCAGCTTGACCACTGGCGTCTCGGCTGCCAGACTAAGGTCAAGGGCGATCTCAAGATCAAGGTGCCCGAGTCTGTCCTCGGTGTCAAGGAGTATGAGTGCACCGTCATCTCTAACTCCAACGTCGCGACGTTCATCAAGGAGTTCAAGGTTCAGCTCCCGGAGGGCGCCCACATGGACTTCCTCCCGGGCTCTTACTCTCAGATCCGCATCCCCAAGTTCGACGCCATCCGCTACGCCGACTTCGACAAGGAACTCATTGGCAAGGAGTACCTCCCCTCTTGGGAGAAGTTCAAGATGTTCGACCTCGTCTGCAAAAACCCCGAGGACACCATCCGTGCCTACTCCATGGCCAACTATCCTGCCGAGGGTAACGTCTTCATGCTCACCGTGCGCATCGCCACCCCGCCTTTCAAGCCCGATCGCTCTGGCTTCATGGAGGTCAACCCTGGCATCGCGTCATCTTACATCTTCTCGCTCAAACCGGGCGACAAGGTCTATATGAGTGGTCCTTATGGCGATTTCCACCCGCATTTCGACTCCAAGAAGGAGATGATTTGGGTAGGTGGTGGCGCCGGCATGGCTCCTCTCCGTGCGCAGATCATGCACATGACCAAGACTCTCCACACCAAGGACCGCGAGCTCCATTACTTCTATGGCGCACGCGCACTCAACGAGGTCTTCTATCTCGATGACTTCCTCAACCTTGAGAAGGAGTATCCCAACTTCCACTTCCACTTGGCTCTCGACCGCCCCGATCCCGCTGCCGATGCCGCTGGCGTCAAGTACACCGCCGGCTTCGTACACAAGGTTATGTATGACACATATCTCAAGGATCATGACGCTCCCGAGGATATCGAGTACTACATGTGCGGACCTGGCCCGATGAGCAAGAGCGTCGTGGCTATGCTTACCGACCTCGGCGTCGAGGAGAGCAGCATCATGTATGACAACTTCGGCGGTTAGTCCAAAGCTGATTGCCCTATATCTCAATAAAAAAGACAGCCCCGCGGCTTATGCTCGCGGGGCTGTCTTTTTTTTGCGTGTTTAAAACTCGTTCTCACTCTCCACCATCTTTGCAATTGCAATCTATTTTGCTGTCTTTGACGTCACATCTCTTAAAAACACTGGTGTGGGCGTGTTTGCGTCAGTGGTGTGAGATGTGCGGTAAATAAAATTAAAGCGAGCCGACTTGACTTGGCTGTTATGCCCCCTCAAGCCGGCTCGTCTTACCTTGGCGCTTTATGCGTAACCTATTTGGCCCAGACTTCTACCATCTGCCCCGGCCGTGTCATGATGTCATAGACGTATAATTTCCGTGTGGCCATTGGCTCTATGCTCACTCCGTCCGCAATCTCGGTCTTAGGTTTCTGTGGCGTGGCAAAGAATGTGTTAGGGTTTTCGCCTGTGGCCTCGGTCAGCCCGTCGGTCTCAAGTGGCGTGTATGACGCTATGCGAAGGTTGCCTCCAAGTCGTGAGATTATAACGGCGTCTGTCAACTCGCCATTTCGCCATCGCTCCGACACCACGAAGCCGCCTCTGGCTCGCAGCCCGTCCACCTGCCCCTCGCTCCATGCTGTCGGCAGAGCCGGCAACAAGGTCACGCTTCCGTCTTGGCTCTGCAATAGCATCTCGGCAATGCCGGCCGTGCAGCCGAAGTTGCCGTCAATCTGGAAGGGTGGGTGAGCGTCAAACAGGTTGGGATATGTGCCTCCTGTCGTTCCCTTGTGCCAAATGATGTGGCCGTCTACCAATGTCAACTGGTCGGTTATGAGTTTGAAGGCGTGGTCGCCGTCAAGCAGGCGGGCCCAGAGGCAAACTTTCCAGCCCATGCTCCAGCCTGTGGATGCGTCACCGCGATGGGTGAGCGATGTGCGAGCGGCTGTTGTCAAAAGTGGTGTGCGGAGTGGTGAGATGGCGTTGCCCGGATAGAGGGCGTAGAGGTGCGACACGTGCCTGTGGTTGTCCGCCGGGTCGTCCCAATCCTCTTGCCACTCTTGCAACTGTCCCCACTTGCCAATGCGCAGCGGCGGCATGTTGGCCAATTTGTTTTTCAGGCTGTCGGTGAATTCGCCCTCTTTGCCCAGTATCTTGGCCGCCGCGATGGTGTTGGCGAAGAGCTCGGCAGCAATCTCATTGTCTATGGTCACACCCTCGGCAAGTGACGATCCGCCTGTGTGCCAGTTCTCTGGCGACATGCTTGGCGACACGACCCACGCCCCGTCTTTTGTGGAGCGAACCATTGTCTGGTTCAAGAATCGGGCGCACTCCTCCATCAGCGGCATGGCTTGCTCTAAGAATGCCTTGTCACCGCTGTAGAGCCAATGCTCCCACAGATGTCTGCATAGCCATGCGCCGCCCATGGGCCACAATCCGTATTGCACTCCGTCCACCACGCCCGTGGCGCGCCACATGTCCGTGTTGTGATGCAAAACCCATCCGTCAGAGCCATACATCACGCGGGCTGTCTCTCGCCCTGTCTCGCTGAGGTCTTTGATGAGGCTGAACAGCGGCTCTGTGAGACCTCCCAAGGCTGTGGCCTCGGCTGGCCAGTAGTTCATCTCGAGGTTGATGTTAGTGGTGTACTTGGCATCCCACGCCGGGCTCATGTCGCCATTCCAGATGCCCTGCAGATTGGCGGGCTGCCCGCCCGGCTGCGATGAGCAGATGAGCAGGTAACGCCCGAATTGGAAGTAGGTCTCCACTAAACCAAGGTCAGGCGCCCCGTCTGCCGCATTCTTTGCAAAATGGGCTATGCGCCAGTCTGTCGTGCGGTGGTCGTAAGTGTCGTCATTGGTCAGCTTGAGTTTCACGGGGGCATACTGACTCTTGTATTTGTCATAATGCTCTTGCTTCAGCCGCGCGAAGCGTTTGGGCGTCTCGTGCAGGTCGTTGGCCGCGAGTCTCTTCGCATCGCCGCTCAGGTCGTGGTAGTTAACCACGTTGGTGCGTATGGCCACAAAAAGGGTCACCTCGTCGGCCTTGTCCGTTGTTATCTCGTTGTCGCCATATGTCGCCTTGCCGCCCAGGACCTCGGCTTTCATCATGGCCGCCACCTTCACTTTGCCATCTGTCCCCTCGTGGGCCGGTGTGCGGCACGTCAAGTAGGGTGCCGGGCGGCTGCCGGTCATGACATCTTGCAATTCTGATGTGAGACGGGCGCTTATGCTTATCTGCCCCGGCTTGTCTGCGCTAAGCCTCACCATGATGACGTCAGAACCCATTGGCGCGATATATTCGCGGGTGAATGTCACATCGCCAATCTTATACGATGCCATTGCCACTGCCGAGTCCACGCTCAGTCCGCGGTAGTAATTGACCGCGTCGCCCGTCACGCCTCGATCCGTAATATCCAAGTTGCCGAAGGGCAGATAGGGCATACCCTGGTTGGTCTGGCTCTTGATGTGCGCGTTGCCAATCTCCTGCGCCTTCTTATAGTCGCCTTGGGCTATTAGCCTCCTCATCTCCGGCATCCAGCGCCGGGCGTCATGATTGGCGTTGCTGTTGGGCCCGCCCGCCCATATGGTCTCTTCGTTCAGCTGTATCTTCTCGTCGCCCGGTGTGCCGAACACCATGGCCCCGAGTCGGCCATTGCCGATGGGCAGCGCCTCGTTCCAGCAGACCGCCGGCTTGTCATAAGTCAGCGTGTGGCGCGTCTGCGACAGGGCTGGCGCGCACGTCACCGCTGCCGCCAATGCGAGAGCCGAGATTATTGTCTTTCTGGTCATTCCTGTGATATATTTTTGTTGTTGTGTCTGACTTTTATGTGCGCGCCTTCGCACTGTATAAAAACCAAGTGGGGACACGCATACGCTAAGATATTAAATACTCTCCTCTTTGCCAACCTCATGGTGTCCTTGAGCGAAAGTCGCGTCTCCTGATAAACAAACAAGACGCCCTATGCGTAGAATGATGTATATTCGCCATTAAACTTCACTGAAAAATTACTTCATCATCCCCATGGCCTCTAAACAATCTAACGCCACAATCGCAAAATCCCTCCCTCTCAGGCTTGCCGTCATTGTCCTTATATGCCTCGCCTTCAACCTCGGCCGCTCAATGTCCTCCTCTTCCGATGAGAAGGAGGATGAAAGGCAATTGCAAACCATCGATGTCAACGTCCTCCAGCAACGCCTCGCCAAGATAAGCGAATTGGCTACAGTCAGTTACGACTACACCGACATCGCGAGCCACAAAAAGACTGAGAAACTTTGGGGATATAATATTCCTGGGACCACCAGTACCATCCTCTTGCGCTACAGCGGCGTGATCAAGGCTGGCGTGGATCTCCACGACGCGACCATCGATGTGCGCGACACGACAGTCATCTTCACCCTCCCAGCGCCCAAGGTGCTCTCCCACAGCGTGGACCCCGCCAGCATCAAGATTATCAACCAGAGCAACGGCCTCTTCTCGTCCATCAAGATTGCCGACTTCCAGTCTTTCTGCTCCGCTCATCAGGACAGCATGCAGGCCGTGGCCATCAACTCGGGCCTCCTCAAAAACGCCGCCGAGAGCGCCGCCGACGGTCTTGAGCTCATCGCCGCCCCACTGCGCGACATGGGTTACAATGTCATCGTGACGGTCAACTCCGACACCCTCCAGATGCCTGAGATCCGCCCCCTGCTGATACCGGTGGGTGAGGCTGGGGAAACCCCAATGGGGAAATAATCAACCGCCACTTCCCTCCATTTCAACAAGTTTTATTTCGCCCTTACAAGGAAAACATAAAAGGGCTGACGCCTCGCAAGAAGCGCCAGCCCTCTTTCATGCCGTTTATCCCCTAATTGACCAAGTTCATCAGGTCCTCGTAATTCTTTATCTGGCCATACTTCACGCTGTCTGTCGATAGTTGCTCGAAGAGCTTCTGGGCGCACGTTATCTTGCTTTTCTCGATATCGCGCAACTCCATGCTCGACAGGCTGCCCTTGGTCTCTGCCACGAAATAGATGTGCTTCACCGCACCCTCTTGGAACGCTATGGCCCAGTCGGGCGAGTAGTTGCCCACAGGTGTCGGAATGTGGAACCCTTTTGGCAGTTTGGCAAACACGGCCACCTCCTTCGCTGTGTCTATGTTTTCCGCAAATTCTCTTTCAACTCCACTGTCGGTGACCACATAGTCCACTATGCTTTTCTTGCCCGGGTATGCGTGTTTTATGTCCACTTGCCTCTCTGGCGTGAAGATGTCGCTGTCATATCCGCCATTCAACTTGTTGTAGCTGATGTGCTCAACAATCATGGCTGCCTTCTGTTCCAAGATGAGGCGACTCACCTTCTGGATAAACTCCTCGGGGTTGTCCTTATACATGTCAAACTTGTCGGGCTTTATCTCGGTGAGTATCTTGGCCACGGTCTTGCGTGTCAGTTTGGTGGCCGATCCTATTTTGCCCAAGAGGTCATACTTGACGCTGCTCACCTCGTCGCTGCTTACTTTGTAAGTGCTTATCTCTTCCTGTACCATCATAGAGCCGGTTTTCATGTTGTCGAGGGAGATGTCGTCTTTTTGCACACCGCTTGTCTTGACATATCGCAATTTCGCGACGTTCAGTTTATCGTCTATGGTCGTCACGGCTTTCCCCACCAACTCGTCGCTGTTGAAGTCCACGGTGTAGGCGTACCTGTGGTTGATGCGCTTCCACAGCTCCTGGAACTCTTTCTTGGCAAAGTTGTCGTTCAGTTTGTTATCGGGCGTTTGGGGCTTGCTCGCATTATTTATCATCTCTTCAAGAGCCTTCGGGTCGAAGATGCTTTGCACTAACTTGTACACCTGATCAGTAAACGGAGTCAATTCTTCTTTCATTGGTTTCAGCTTGTTCTCCGCCAGGTCTTTGCGGAATTTCTCTGTTACCTTGCCGTCCTTGGTGATGTAATCATTTGTGCGGAGCTGGTAGTAAATGTCCTGTGCCTCTTCCTTGTTCACAGTATGCTGTGAGTCGTCTTCATTCTTGAAATCCTTTCCTGTGAAGAAATCCACATCCGCCTTGGTCGGACGCTCGTAGAGGTCCTGCCTGATGTCTTTCTGCAGGTCCGCCACAAATGATGCGTAGCCCTCTGAGGCTATGATGGTCAGCTTGTTGACTTTCTGCACCTCGTCCGGGATGGCGTCATTGTCCTGCCGCACGCCTTGGCTATCCACGCAAAGGCGCAATCCGCGGCCCACCTCCTGTCGTTTCTGCGCCGCGCTGTTGCTCTGTCGCAATGAGCATATCTGGAACACGTTAGGGTTGTCCCACCCCTCGCGAAGCGCCGAGTGTGAGAAGATGAAACGCACAGGCTCGCTGAGGCTCAGCAACCTCTCCTTGTCTCTCAAGATGAGGTCGTACGCCGACGTGTCATCGCTCTGGTCCGTTCCGCGCTTCACCTCGCTGTTCACCGAGCGACCTTTCTTGTCTATTGAGAAATACCCGGCATGAGTGGCATGGGCGGATATGCTATTCAAATAGCGCAAATATGGGTCTCCAGTTCCTAATTCCTCATTCCTCATTCCTAATTCTTTCTCATATTCCTCCTCAAAAATCTGGCCATAGCGCCCCAGCGTCTGGTTGCCGTCTCCGTCATACTGACGGTAGTTGGCCACCTCGTCTATAAAAAAGAGTGATAGGCACTTGATGCCGCGCCTGAATAAGTCCTCCTCCTTGCTGAGATGCGCCTTGATGGTCTCGCGTATCTGGATGCGCGCCTTGTGTTCGGCCGTTATGTCGCCTTGCACGTCCTTGAGGTAGAGTGTCGTGCCATTGCCGAACACCACGTGGCTCTGCGTGTCACTCATGGTGTCCACGCATATCTCTGTCACCACGTAGCCGCGATATTGCTCCATCTCGCCCGAGATCCTGTATAGGTCGTCACCCTCACTGACTTTCTTGTAGCCGTGCTTGATGTTGCCGCTCTTGGTCTTGATCTCTATCTCCACCTTCGCCTGCGGTGCTTTGTCTTTTGACAGGATTATGTCGTCAAGGTATATGTAGCTGTTCGTGCCATTCAGGTTCTTCAACTCGAAGCCCACCACCTCTATTTTCTTCACCAACTTCTGTTTGTAGGCGTCGAGCGCGTCAAGGACATAGACAGGGTTGTGGCTCTCTTTGTGAGTGGCTGAGTAGTTGAGCGTGAAGAGCGGTTTGAAGCGCGCCAATGCCTTCTGTGTGGCTGCGCCGCCCATCTTTTGCGGCTCGTCGAGTATGATGATTGGGTTGTTGGCGGCTATCACGTCAATAGGGCGGCGCGACATGAACTCGTCACGTTTGTCATATATGATGCGCGCGGCCTTGTTGCTCGCTCCCTCTTTCAGCGATGTGTTAAAAGCCTGCGTGTTGATAATCATCACGTTGATGTCCCCATTCTGCGAGAAGGCGTCTATCTGGTTGAGGTTGTCGCTGTTGTAGATGAAGTAGCGGGCTTTCTTGCCATACTGCTCCATGAAGTGGTCTTGCGTTATGTCGAAGCTCTTCTTCACGCCCTCGCGTATGGCTATGCTCGGCACCACCACGATGAACTTGGTCCACCCGTAGCGTTTGTTGAGCTCGAACATGGTCTTGATGTAGACGTACGTCTTGCCTGTACCTGTCTCCATCTCAATGTCAAGCTGGCATGCGCCGAGTTTCTTCACCACCTCGCTGCTCAGGTGGATGTTGTTGGCTGCCTGCGTGTAGTGGATGTTGTTAAGCAACTGCTGTTCACTTAGCTCTATGGCGCCGTTCTTATACCCGTTGCCCTCCTCGTTGTCAAGCATGCCTTCATTCTGTTCATTGTGTTTGCTCTTCACCGACCTGAAGGTCTTCCCCCTCTTATACTGCGTCAGACCGAGGTTAGGCTGCCCTTTGAACACGCCGACGGTGCTCTCCACCGCATCCGTCTGGTATTTCTGTATCTTGAATCTAAGCTTCATTCCTTTAATCTAATCAAACCGCAAATTCTATTCTATTAGAAACAACAAGTACAACATATACAACCTTTTAGGCTAAAAATTGAACGGGTTTCCTTCTGTTGTGACTATCCTCTTCAACTCGCTATCGTAAAAGTATCTCTCAATCTCAGCAAATCTGGGAGTGAAGTTCACAAGGATGCCGCATGGGACGGAAAGTAATCGCATATAATTAAACAATTGTGCCCTATGGTCGTTGCATAGTTGTTTGACAGACTTACATTCCACGACAATATCCTGCTTACAGATAAAATCCACACGATATGTCGCCAGCATAATCTTCCCGTGATATACAGGATGAAAGGATGCCTCGCGCTGATAAGGTATGCCACGCTCATTCAACTCCATCTCCAACCCTTCTTGGTAACAATACTCGTTAATGCCGGCGCCAAGTTCACGATGTACCTCATGTATCGCGCCAATGACGTCATACAAATGCGTTTTCAGATGTTTTATGTCTATCATTCAGCTTCCTGTTATGGTGTGCATAGTGTGAAACGCCAAACCAAGTGTTATGTTGCTCTTGCTGTCAAGAAAATAACCTTCCCGTGCGTCAAGGACGCCCAACGTTGTATTTGTTGTATGGGTTGTATATGTTGTTTATAAAAGAACAACCAGTACAACAGATACAACAAAAACACCCCTCCCGTTCGCCAACCCCGCCCAAAGTTGTATTTGTTGTATGAGTTGTATGTGTTGTTTACAAAAGAACAACCAGTACAACCAATACAACTCAAACAACCTTCCCGTGCGTCGGAAACTCACAATGTTGTCATTGTTGTACAAGTTGTATATGTTGTTATTAAATAATCGTCATCAAGTTTATAATATTCTTGTTGTCGTATTAGGCGCATACGTCCTGAATATCTGCTCGAAGTTTGCCATCGTCGAGTCCGTATCCATGCTCGTGTCGCGCAGCACCGCATACTGTGGCTGCATCTTGGCGATGGCCGTCACCACCTCGTCCGTCACGTCCTTGTCAAAACAGGCCACGAGATAGTTGTCCGCCACGTTGTATATAGTCTTGCCCGCAACCGTTGTCCGCTCAATCTTGCTGTCGAGCGTCGCCCCGAGCTCCAGCATCACTTGGAAGATCAGGTCCTCGCCGCTGCGGCCTGGCTTCACATTTTCCACCAGACTGAGCAGTCTGCCTTGCACAGTCTCTGCTGGCGAGTAGTAAATGTCCTCCATGTTGGTGCTGTCAAGTTTCAGAACGCGGAAGCCTGTGTCAATTTTTGAATTAGGAATTGGAGATGAGGAATTATTGTCGGCAAACAAACCTAATTGCTCATTCTTCTTTCTCAATTCCTCATTCCTTCTTTCTAATTCCTCATTAATCTTAGCTCCTGCTCGGCGGATTCGCTCCTTGCCAATTTCACAGATAGTTCTATAGCCTTGCTGTTTCTTTTTGTCGCTAACTTGTTCTGGTAACTGAATCAAAATGAAGTGGCAATGTTTTCCTTTCTCGGCATTGACTTTCATCAAGGCATGTGCGGTCGAGGCACTACCTGAGAAGAAATCCAAGACAATAGAATCATCTTCAAGATTACCCAATGTAATAAGCCGTTCTAA
>CAVKRQ010000023.1:0-42997 GCA_963658925.1 bacterium | reverse complement strand
AAAATATCGCCATCTTATTGTTTTACAATGAATTATATTTCATCGAACTCACGTTCTTTTACGTAGCTGCTTAAATCAATATCACCATCTTTTATATAGTCACTCAAGTCTACGCTCACATCGCCAGTGCCATCAAAGCTCACCTCCGAACTTGCCTCCTTTACAGTCAGCACCCCACTCGTCTTACCAGAATTACGACCAAGCAACTCCCACGCTGAGCCTGTGTATACATACTCAAGGAAGCCTCCTTTATCGCCATCCTCTGGCACAAGGTACATATCGCCAGTGCCTGGATTCACCACAGTCTCGACCTCGGCAAAGCTATCTTTGACGCCCTTGAGAGATACATGCGCTCAAGGGCGGCGTCCACGCTCGGCAGCGTCATCTCCTCGCCGTCCACCTCCCTGCTGAGGGTCTTGGCGAGGGCGGTTATCTGCTCCCTCCCCGCGCATGTCAATCCTCGCTGCCAAATTCTACACACAAAAAATCCCACCCACCGCTACCCCAATGGGTGCGATGGGCGGGAATGTGGTTATGCCTATCGGTCTCTGCTACTTGCCGCTAAGTCTCTTGCTTGCGGATGTTGTCCCATCGGTGTAGATGGTGCGAACGATGCAGATGCCGCGTGAGGGGCTTGACACTCTTTGGCCGCCGAGTGTGTAATACTCCACAGCGGAAACCTCTTTGGCTGCCGTAGTGTCATGCTTGGCTGTTGTGTCATCGTCGTCATCGTCATCGCCGTCTTTCTCACGGAGTATGGTGATGGAGAAGAAGTTGAGGCTTTCTGAACCGCGAATGGTTATCTCTGACGTGCCGGCAGGGACCGTATATCTACCCGTTGTGGCAGTCGTGTTAGAGGATGATGCAACAATTTCATCATTAATCAGGAGGTTGCGTGAACCTTTATCCTTGCTTGTGTGGGAGAAGGATACCATGATAACGTCGCCCTCCTGCGCTGTCAGGTTGAACGTCATCGCTCCTTGAATGTACTGTCCTTTGCCTGAGTCGAAGCTGACGAGGATTTTCTTGTTTGCTCCGCTAAATGTTAGGCCTTCGGTCTCGGTCAGTCCGATGCTTGCAGGCTCTGCGGTCAAGGTCTTCTCATATCTGCTCGTCTTGTCTGTTTTCTGCGTCCATCCACCATCTGCGCTGGTCAGAATAGCTTGTGATGCCTCGCTCCATGAGGTGAACACCCATTTGTTGACAACCTCGGTCGAGCTGTCGTCGTCATCGCTTGTGTCGACGCCACTCCATGTCGGCTCGTAGTCGGCGTTTTTCTCGGCGTCACCGCCAGTGGCGGTGTAAGTGCCGTCGTTGTAGTTGCTGTTGGCTGTGGTCTCACCATAGAAGTTATAGAAGCTGCTCTTGTAGGCTTGCAACTCGCTCTTGAGGGCTTCTATGATATCGTAGTTCTCGTCCTGCTCTTTGTTATTGAACTGCCATTTGAAGTCGCCGTGACCTATGCGGCCCGCGCCGAGACAACCTGTGACGGTTTCGGGAACGCTCTCTGCGTCATCGGGAGAGCAGGTGTACATCACGCTGCTGTTGGTGTCGAAGTTGTCGTAGCTCGTGCCGCCGGCTTTTGTCTTGACGTCATTTGGCACGGTCTCGGTGCGGCTGCTAACCTTATATGCATCAAAATCATCGGTGTTGCTGCTTGAGTAATAGCTGACCGCCTTGGCGCCCTTGATGTAGTTGGCGTAGGCCTTGATGACGCCGCCATTCTCACCGCTGAATGTGCCGTCGCCAGTGGCATCAGTGCCCTGCTGAGAGCTGAGCATGGGGTATTTGCAGTTGCGGAAGTAGTTTGCCTCAACAAAGGCTGAGGCACCAGTGGTTACGCCAACGCCATATTTAGAGTTGCCGTCAAAGTAGTTGTTGTAGACGTGGACGCTCATGGTGCGGATGCGCGGGTGACGACTGTCCGAGTGGTCAAACCAGTTGTGATGGTAAGTTATGTAGTTCGGTCCGCTCTCACTCTTCATGCCGCAGAGACTGGCCTTGCCGCTGTCGAAGAGGTGGTTGTAGCTGAAGGTCAGATATTGAGAGTTGCCCTTCAGGTCAATCGTGCCGTCGCCCTTGGCCTGATCTGAGTCTCCACCCGTATTGCCGTAGAAGAAGTCAAGGTTGTGAACCCATATATGCTCGTTCTTTGTGTCAATTGAGACGCAGTCGTCCATGCAGAGCATAATGCCGAAGTTGCGAAGCTCAACGGAGCATACATTCCTAAGCAAGAAGCCGAAGCCCCATACTGTGGCATCATCGCCAACGCCCTCAATGGTTATGTTAATTGGCATATAGGCGTTAGCGCCTTTTATCTGTATACCCTCGTTGCTCAGGAACTTGTCGCAATCAGAGTCTTTGATGGTGCCGATGATACGGATGTCGAGTGGACGAGTGTCGCAACCCTTCTGATATCCATAGACAATCTGCTGGATGCCTGTGTACGTTGTCTCGTTCTTGCCGTCAACCACTCCGAGACTAATGGTCTTGGCATTGTCCGCTGTCACATAGATGACGCGTGCGTTGTCTTTAAGTGTGCCGTCATTCTTATATGCGCCGATGCCATCTGCGGAATCGAAAGTCACTCCGCCTTTTGTCTTTGTTCCGTTGGTCAGGCTGCTAAAAGCGAAGCCGGTGCGATCATGCGCCGTGACACCGAGCGTGCCTGTCTCGGCAGCTTCCACCGTGTCCTCTGTGCCGTCGCTCTTAACTGGCACCACTTTCATCACGTAGTTGCCGGCGGTTATGCCAAGCACGTCGGCGCGGCCGTAGCTGACGTAGTTGCGCACCAGCTCTTTGTCAAGCTGTGTATACGAACTTGCGCCCGCTGCCTTGTAATATACGTTATATCCGGCGTATGTGGTCAAGTCATTAGTCCATTTGACGTAGGCTGACTCAAACCAGCCGCCGCTCTCGGTTATCGCTACCTTGGCTTCGGCCATCAGGCTTGCCAAAAGGGCGAATCCGCATGTCATGTATCTCTTCAACATTTTTGTGGTAATTAGGTTTTGTGTCCAATCGTTTGCAAATATAGACACTTGTCAATTAACATCTAATAAAAAAAAACACATATTTTAAGCTCTAACCCCAAAATTCCTGCTTTTTGAACAAGTTGTGCAAATGTTTGCGCACTTCTTGCGCAGTGTGGCTTGCGTTTTTGCTTCTTGCGCTGGGTTTTTCGCACACAAAAAGCCCCCGGCAAATTGCTCGTGTCAATTGCCGGGGGCGACCGCGCGGGGTAACTGATTTATGCTTTCCGCGGGATGTTAGCGTTTGTTTATGCGGTTGCGCTTCTTGTCAGTTCTATTTCTCCAAGGCTTTGTAGTCCGATATGTTTTCAACGCCTACGATATTCTCGTCCGATATGTTTCGCGTCAGAAGGTTTCTCAGTTCGGCGGCAGACATGCGGAATGTCGGGGCGAATTGAGTCGATGCGGCGTATGCCTCGATGGCTCTTGCCCATTGCCTGCCCTCGGGGTGGCTCTTGATGGCGGACAGGTTGGTGGTGCAGACGAGTACTTTGCCCAATCCGACTTTGACACCGAAGACTACGCCAAGTTTATGGTGGCGGTTGACGTTGTCTATCGCCTCAACCTCGGGAGCGAGAGCCGCGGGCGTGCCGTCCAAGATGAGCGGGCGGCTGTTCCGCATGATGTCCCACCACTGGAAGTCCGCATGGCTCTGCGTGGGGAAGATGTCCACCAAGTGGCTGCGTGTGTCAATGACGTAGCCGAGTGTGCCTGGCGACACTGGTTTGCCATTGTTCTGGCTGATGGTCTTGAACATGGCGAAGTTCCAGTAGTCGGGGATGAACATTCCGCCAACGCTCTGGTTGAGAATCTTGCTGTGGTCGGGAGTAAGCAGCAGCGTCGCGCCCATCTCTACTTTTTTCAAAATGGCGTCGGTGAGCGTGGCAGATTTTATGATGTCGGCCGGTTTGTCTGCATTTTTGTCGGGGTATGCCCAGATGTTGTAGGTGTTTTGGGCGTTCCCGACGCTTATTGTGAGCGTCATCTGCGTAGGCTCGGTAAGGCTGCCGAGTTTGGCTACGATTTTGCCTGTGGTGGATAGGGCGCCAGCTTTGGCTGAGGCCTTAAATGAGCCCTCGGCAACACTCTTGCATTTGTTGGTGGTGAGTGTCCATGTGAGGCTGTCGCCCTCTATGTCTCGCTGCGAGTAGTTGGCTATGGCCACATCGGCAGTGAGAGTCTCGCTGGTCGTATAGGTGAGCTTGTCCATCATGGCGAGAGGTACAATGTCTGAGCAGAAACGTCTCCACTCCTCGGGTGTGATGATGCCTTTGCTCTCCATGAACGGGTCCAGTATGCCCACCAATGCGCCACCTTGGCCGGGGTAGTCTTGCAAATCAAGTAGCTGGAAGCCCCCAAAGCCGCGTGTGCGCAGGTTCATCTCGATGTCGGCTTTGTAGCACAGTGCGGAGAGTGCGCCCGAGGCTTTGTGATAGATGCGTGCGAGGCTGTCAACGTCCGCATCCGGTTGTGTTTTCTTCAGTCCGCGACGGAAGTTTTCAAGGTTAAGGGGGCGGAGAACGCCTGTGTATTTGGCAATCTCAGCATAGTCCGGGTAAATCTGATATTGTCCGGTCTCGTGGCCAATTATCGGCACGTTAATCTTGGCGGCGGCTTTCTCAAAATTGACGCGAGTGTCTGGATAGACGCCGTTGAGTATTCCGAACTCGTCGGCATCGGCAAGTGAGAATGACGCGCGCAGATGAGCGCCATAGGGTTCTGGACTCCAACCTGAGCGGCAGCTGACGTAGAAGTCCTCTCCGCTTGTCGTCCCCATCCACCCCAGGAAGTTGTTGCTGCCGGCCGCATAGAGGTGGCGCGGGTCGGTCTTGCGCAATCCGTCAATCATCTGGCGCATCACGGCCGTGTCGCCGCTCAGCTCATTGCCGAGGCTCATCATGACGAACGACGGATGGTTGCCAAACTGGCGCACTATGTTAAGCCCCTCCTCGTAGAGGAAGTTGTTAAGCAGGCGGCTGTCGTTGTCCGCTCCGCTGGGGCGCAACTCACCCCAATATGGCAGCTCGGGCTGGAGGTATATGCCCACCTCGTCGGCTGCGGCAAAAGCTGCCTCGGGCGGACACCATGAGTGGAAACGGTAATGGTTGATGCCATACTCCTTGGCCGTGCGGAACACTTTCAGCCAACTATCCTTGTCCATTGGCGCATAGCCTGTCTGTGGGAATACGCAGGCGTCATGCTTACCGCGCAGGAATGTAGTCTGCCCGTTGATGGCAAATTGTGTGCCGCGGGCCTCGAATGTGCGGAAGCCTATGTTCAAGTCCTGCTTGTCCACGCCGTCGGGACTGTCGAGTGTCACGAAGACGGTGTAGAGGCTCTGCTGCCACTCGCTCCACAGCGCGGCGTCCTCTAAACTGAGGGTCAGGCTTACCTTGTTCGGGCCTTTCTTCAGGTCGAACTGGGCCGTTGTGGCAGTCTGTTTGATGGCCGCGCTGGTCGAGATAGGGTGGGGTAGGCACTTGGCGTCTACCGTCACGCGCATGTCCTTTGACGATACGAGTCCGAGGTCTATCCTCACTGACGCCGAGTCGGTTGTCTGGATGCCATCCTCATCAAACCCGATGCGGGTGGTGTCGATGAACGTGTATGTCGTGACGCTCTGGATGTAGGTCTTGGGCATTGACCTGAGGCAGAAAAGTCCCAAGGCTCCGTTCCAGTTGGTCTGCGTGGCCTCGGTGACGGCGTGGCTGCCGCCAATCTGTGGCAAGAGGCCGCCGTTGCCGTTCTCATCCTTCCAACTGTTGTCTATGCGCAGACGAACTGTGTGACGCCCTGCGCGAAAACGGCTGATGTCATATATGTGCGGGGTGTGGAGAGCGCCTATCGAGCCTATGCTGTCGCCGTCAATCCACAAGGTGGAGGGCTTGGTCTTCTCGATATAGAATTCGATGTGCTTGCCATCCATTGACGCCGGGATGATGATGTCGCCCTCATATGTCAATGCTCGGCACAGGCTGTGTTTGCGGCTCAGGCGGCTGTCTTCCGCGAGGTTGCTTATCGTGTCACCGATGTTGGCCTCGTCTGTCGTGCCGGGCAGTGTGACGGGGCCAAGCTCGGTGCGCCATTTGCCGTCGAGGCTGACTGTCTGGCGGGGACTGACGGAGCATGAGGCCACGGCTGTGGCGAGAGCCCCTAAGGCCACCATGCGCAGTGTGGCGCCAAGTGTGGTTCGTGTGTTCATGGGTGTGCTGTGTATTGGTTGGGTTTATGCTCGCTGAAATCGGCTCGGCGCAGCGCGGTCTTTGTTACAGGACTTTCTTCTTGCCGAGATATTTGGCGCGGAACTCGGTGGGTGTGAGTCCCTGCTTTTTGCGGAATGTGCGGTTGAAGTTGGAAATGTTGTTGAAACCGTTCGAGAAGCATATCTCGCTTATGCTGAGGTCCGAGTCCACCATCTGGCGCGCTGCGAAGCCTATGCGGATCTCGTTCAGGAAGTCGATGAAGCTCTTGCCTGTCCGCTGCTTGATGAGCCTGGTCACGGAGACGGGGCTCATGTTGAGGATTGACGCGGCGTCGGTCAGTGTTATCTTCTCCTTGTAGTGCGACACGATGAAATCGTGGATCTTCTCTATCCTGTTGTCGGTCGATGCTGATGTTGTGTTCTGGAATGTGCTGCTGGCCAATGTGCGCTGGTCGGGCGAGTTGGCTAAGAACTGCATCAGTTTGAGGAACTCGATGTACGCCTCGAAGCCCTGTGCCCGGCTGACGGCTGTCAGCATCGGCTCGGCTGCCTCGGCTGTCTCGGGGCTGAAGACGAGACCGCTCTCGCTCCGCTTGAGCATGGCGGCTATGTCTTTATAAATCTCTTTGTTGGTCAGCTGCTCGGGGAAGAGGTTGGCGAGAAACTGCATGGTCACCTCGCGCTTGTTGGTGTCGGCTGCGCATTCGCCCGCTTTCCATGCGTGGTACAGGTTCGGCCCTACGAGGCACAGCTCCTGACTGCCAATGTGTTCCATGCTGTCGCCCACAATGCGCTCAGCCCCCTCCGCGTTGAAGAGGTAGTTGAGCTCATACTCGGGGTGGAAGTGCAACGGGTATTTGAAGTCCTTTTTCTGTCGGTCGAATATGAGTATGGCGTCACTCTTGTCATTTAGCGCCGTTATCTCGCGGCTGACTGTCGTGTTCTTCATTTGTTCTGTAATTTGGCCGAGTTATGCCCCTCTTGATGAGGTTTGCTCTGCTAAGATAGTGATTTTTTAACACAAGGTCACAATTTGTTTGGTACTATTTTATCATGCTCGCGCACAAAGAGACCGCCGCCAATGCCTCTGCTCGGGCTTGGCGGCGGTCCGTTTTTATTCTCTTTCCCGTCTGGCTTTATTTGAATGAGGGCAGCTGGTCGCGTGAGACCACGTTCTCGTTGCTCATCGCGTCTTTCCACCATTCTGTGTTGGCGTGCTCGTGGTTGTCTAACGTCGTTGCGTCATACTGATACCATGGCATGAACCAGCTCCACATGATGCCTTTGGCCATCTGCTCAGATATCTTGCCTACGCTGCCACACTCTGAGAGCGTGACCATCTTGTGGGGGAAGTTCTCCCTCATGGCTTCATACTCGGCCGCCAAGTCCGTCGCGCTCTTGGTGTACGCGTCGCGGCCTATGATGTCAACATACTCGTCGCCGGGATACCAGTCGGAGTCGCAGAGTACACCCTTTGTCGCATCCCACCCATAGCCGGTCTGTGTGGTCCACACCCAGATGATGTTGTTGATTCCCTGCTCTTTGAAGTAGTTGAAGAGGTCAATCCACACCTTCTTATATACCTCAGCTCCTTCGCGTCCCCACCAGAACCAAGCCTGGCCTCCTGACAGCACATTGCCGGATGCCTCGTGGAACGGACGGAAGATGAGCGTTATGCCGGCGTCTTGCAGTTTCTTGATGTCGGCTGCGAGGATTGGCAGCTCGGTGTCGTGAATCTCTTTCTCCCATGTGCCGTCAACGAACATGTTCGATGGCATGAATGCCGTGGTGAGGTCGGTGGCCAACTTGCCGTCGCCGCTTGTGGGGATGTCTCCCTTGGTCACGGGTACCATCCAGTGCCAGCTTGCTGCCACGAGGCCGCCGTTGTCCGCCCACTTCTGAATCTCTGTGATGTCGTCATACTTGACTTTCCATGAGCTGTTCCAGTCGCTGCGCTGGGTGAAGATGTGGATGTAGTCCATTGTCGCGATGGCGGGATATTTGCCTGTTGCCGCATAGACGAGCTCGGCCTCGTTGAGGTTCCACGCCACGTTGGCCATCGATGCCGAGAGGGTCTTCTCGCCATAGTACTCGAGAAGGTAGTCGTATACTTTCTTTGTGGCAGCCATGGGGTTCTCGGTCACGAGGCTCTTGGATATGTTACTCTTGTCATACGCCACTTTCTCCTCGGTCTGGAACGTTATGTTGAATGCGGCGACGCTCGCCCCGTTTGATTTGGTGGTGAAGAATCCGTCTGGCACGCTCAGTGTGTAAGATTTGCTTTTCTCCAATGCTGTGGGCAAAGTGAGCGTCATGACGTTGCCGCTCTTGCTGAAGTCCATAAGTCCCACGCTCGTGCCATTGAAATCGGCCGACACGCCTGAGACGAAATTAACCTCCTCGCTGAATGTCAAGGTCATCTCGGTGGTTGAGGCTGACACGCCGGTCGCCCCTATGGCGGGTACTGAACTTGTCAAGGTTGCCGCCGAGCCCTTGGTGTTGTCGTCATTGCCATCGTCGCCGCATGCCATGACGCAGAGCGGGGCGATGAGCATTATGAGTGTCCGTATCATTTTCATTTTTGCTGTCGCTTTAATTGTTTCGCGCCTTAAAATTATGTTAATTCAGGCAAAGCCGCAAACCCCTTGCCCCTCTTTGTTAAAATGTCACTTGTAATTGAGCGATTTTTATAAGAATTCACCTTTCTGCGAAGTGTAACGCCGTGCGCCTTTCCATTCTGACTGCCCACTGGCAAACGAACAGGCAAGTGCCAATGAGGCCTGAGAGAACGAGGCCGGGTTGCAAAAGAAAAACACCCCCGTGGAGGACATTCTCCTCCACGGGGGCGCAAACATATTTCAGACTAAAAGGACTAGTCGAACATGAAGAGCATCTCGCGATACTTAGGCAGAGGCCACATCTCGTTGTCGACGATGAGCTCCAGCTTGTCAACATGGTAGCGGATCTTGTCGAGATACGGGCGAACCTTCTCGTCATAGGCGTAAGCCTTCTCGCGCTCGTCCTCGATCTTGTTGGCTGCCTTGCGGGCGTCAATCATCTCCTGGACTGAAGAGCGGATGGTCTTGACGTGGTCAGAGACCTTGCGGATGAGCTCGCGCTCGTTCTCGGTCATTGCGTCAGCGTCAGCACCCATAATCTCCTTCATGCCCTTGACATTCTGGATGAGGGTGTTCTGGTAGGCGAGGGCGGTCGGAACGATGTGGTTGATAACCAGGTCGCCCATGACGCGTGCCTCAATCTGTACCTTCTTGACGAACTTCTCCATCTCGACATCATGACGGACGTTGAGTTCGCGCTCTGAGAGGACGCCGCCATCGACGTATACCTTCTTGCTCCAGTCAGAGAGCATGGTGTCGATGCTCTCGGGCACACTGGTGATGTTGGTCAGGCCGCGCTTCTTGGCCTCCTCTTTCCACTCGTCTGAGTAGCCGTTGCCGTCGAAGTGTACGGGTGCGCTCTCAACGATGAGCTTGCGAATCTCCTGGAAGATAGCCTCGTCCTTCTTAACACCCTTCTCAATGAGGGCGTCAACATCAGCCTTGAACTCGCGGAGCTGCTCAGCTACGATTGAGTTGACTGCGGTCATAGCGCCGGCGCAGTTGGCTGATGAGCCTACAGCGCGGAACTCGAAGCGGTCGCCGGTGAAAGCGAATGGGGAAGTACGGTTACGGTCGGTGTTGTCAACGAGAATCTCGGGCAGACGGCCGATACCGAGCTTGAGGGCGGTCTTCTCCTCGGGGGTCATCTTGGCGTCAGATACCTTCTCGACAATGCTGTTGAGCATGGCTGAGACCTGAGTGCCAAGGAAGACAGACATGATGGCTGGGGGTGCCTCGTTGGCGCCGAGACGATGACTGTTGGATGCGTTGAGAACCTGTGCGCGGAGGATGTCCTGACCCTTGTGAACAGCTGCGAGGACGCAAGTGAGGAAGGTGAGGAAAAGCATGTTGCCCTTAGGATTCTTGCCGGGGGCGAAGAGGTTGACACCGGTGTCGGTGCAGAGGCTCCAGTTGTTGTGCTTGCCGCTGCCGTTGATGCCGGCGAAAGGCTTCTCATGGAGGAGGACCTCAAAGCCGTGGTGCTTAGCCAACTTGCGCATGACGTCCATCAGCAGGAGGTTGTGGTCGTTGGCCACGTTGACCTCCTCATAGATAGGAGCGAGCTCGAACTGGCCAGGGGCTACCTCATTGTGACGGGTCTTGGCGGGAATGCCGAGCTTGTGGCACTCAACCTCAAGGTCGCGCATGAAGAGGGATACACGCTCGGGGATTGAGCCGAAGTAGTGGTCCTCAAGCTGCTGGTTCTTGGCTGAAGAGTGGCCCATGAGGGTGCGGCCGGTGAGGACGAGGTCCGGACGGGCCAAATAGAGACCGCGGTCAATAAGGAAGTACTCCTGCTCCCAACCGAGGTTGGAGATGACGCGGGTGACGTTCTTGTCAAAGTACTGGCAGACATCGACTGCGGCCTTGTCAACAGCGTGGAGCGCCTTGAGCAGAGGGGTCTTGTAGTCGAGCGCGTCGCCGGTGTAGGCGATGAAGATGGTCGGGATGCAGAGGGTGGCGTCTACGATGAACGCGGGGCTGGTGACATCCCATGCGGTGTAACCGCGGGCCTCGAAGGTGGCGCGGATGCCGCCATTGGGGAAGGATGAAGCGTCAGGCTCCTGCTGTGCCAGATGCTTGCCGGCAAACTCCTCGATTACCTTGCCGTCGGGACCATAGTTGATGAAGCCGTCATGCTTCTCGGCGGTGCCGTCGGTGAGGGGCTGGAACCAGTGGGTGTAGTGGACTGCGCCGTGGTCAATGGCCCACGCCTTCATGCCTGCCGCTACGCCATCGGCCAAGTCGCGGCTGATGAATGCGCCTTCGGCTATTGCCTTCTTCACCTGCTTATAGACAGAGCTCTGAAGATACTTCTTCATGGCCTCGTCATTGAAGACGAGTTCGCCATAGAGCTCGGACACGCGCTTCTCGGGGAACTTGATCGTGGGGGGCTGCTTCCTCATCAGGTCAGTCAGCGCTTGGAATCTGAGTGTTGCCATGGTTTATGGATTTGATTTTGTCCTTTTGAATTTCTTGTTTATGAAAGAGTGGGATGTTTTGCCGTTTTTTTCTGAATGACCCCATTATTTTTTGGGGTTGTGCACTCGGAAAAGTAGGCTTTTGTTTCGGTTGACCCTCTCTTTGTTAGACATGGCAAATTTAAGTTGGTGGATTATGATTTGCAAGAAAATCGGGTAAAATATTGCTGTTTTCTTGAATTTTAAGTCTTAAACTTACGTTTTGAAGCGAAATGAGCTGCTTTTTTAGCGTTTTTATGTCAAAAAGCCCCGAAAAGATGACGAGGACCGCTAAATCGCAATGTTCGAATTCGTGAATTTGTGAATGATTGCGGGGCTTCTGTCTCTCCCCCGCTCGCCAAAGGGGGGCTCGTCGTCAAAAGGACATATAAAAAGCGACCCTCCTATTACGAATAATAGGAGGGTCGCTCGCTTGTCGCAATATCTTGAACGCCTCAATTCCCATGCTTCGGGAAGCGGCCGGGGACTTGTGCCCCAAGCGGGACTCGAACCCGCACGGCCTTGCGGCCAAGGGATTTTAAGTCCCTCGTGTCTACCATTCCACCATCAGGGCTCCGTGGTATTGCGGCTGCAAATATACGTCTTCGGTGGCCAATTGCCAAGCGTTGCGGGCAAAATATCTGACGATGCCTCCGTCCGCCCTTGCGCCATTGTCTACCTCGGCCTTCTGAACTCGCTGAGTGTTATGGCTGTCGCCGTGCCGACGTTGAGTGATTCGCTGGTCTGCCTGCCGGCGGGGAAACTGGGGATGAAAAGCTTTTGGCTGACAAATCCGCTTAGTCTGGGGTCTATGCCGTGGCCCTCGTTGCCCATGAGTATAACTCCCGATGATGTGAGTGACACCTTATATATATTGTCTCCCTCAAGGTATGTGCCGTAGACAGGCGCCGGTGATGCCGACTCGGCGTTGGCGAGCAGCCATTTGGCGAGGTCGGTGTATGACACCCTGACGCGCGCCAGCGCCCCCATGGTGGCTTGGACGGTCTTAGGGCCGAAGGCGTCGGCGCAGCCGGTGGAGCATACTATGTTGGTGACGCCAAACCAGTCCGCCGTGCGGATGATGGTGCCCATGTTGCCAGGGTCCTGGATGCCGTCAAGGGCTATTATGAGGTTGTCACCCCAGGGTTGGGGGACTGTTGTGGCTGGTTTTCGAAATATGGCGATAATCTCGCTGCGCGTCTGGAGGGCGGAGACCTCGGCAATCTCATCGGTCGTGGCCTCGACGGTCTCGACACCCGCCGTCAGGTGGCCCAACTCGGCTATGCGCTCGGGGGTGGCTGCTATGTATGTGGCGCGCATCCCGCCGCGCAGCAGGTCGCCCACCACTTTGCGCCCCTCTGCCACGAAGAGGCTCTCTGTGTCGCGTCTTTTCTTCTGCTCAAGCAGGCGTATGGCTTTTCGTTTGTTTTGGCTGATCATTCTGCGTGGTCTCGTTTTTCTTTACTCGCGCTAAGTTACGCCGTTTGGCACACTTGGCAACGCCCTCCTGCTTGAAAATTGAGTATCTTTGCGCTATATGTGTTTCGCCCGTCGCCTTTCGCGTGGAGCCATTCGGCTGACAGCTGTGTCTGCCGCGGTGGCGCTTGCCTCGTGCTCTGTCACACGCCGTGTGCCAGATGGCGCGATGTTGCTTGACCATGTCAATGTGACTGGCGACATGGGCGGCGTGGCGGCGAGCGAGCTGAAAAGCTATTCGCGGCAGCAGCCAAATTCACGTTTCCTTGGCTTGTGGCGACTCGGCCTCTGTCTCTATTCGGCGGTCGGCGACTCTGCCGAGACGCGTTTCGGTCGCTGGATGGAGAGGGTGGGGCAGGAGCCAGTCCTCTGGGATTCGACGGCGACGGCGTCAACATCGCAGCGGCTGCAACGGCTGCTCGTCTCGAAAGGCTATTATGACGCTGTGGTGACCGACACGACCGTCCGCACCAAGGCTAAACGCTGCGAGGTCACCTACCGCGTGGCTGCCGGGCAGGTCTACAGGCTTAACAGTCTGAACTATCAAACCCCGGACGACGAGCTGGGGCGGCTTGTCTTGGCCGACACGGCGCATGCCGTGATAAAAGCGGGTGATCCTTTTGACACCAATATGCTCGACAAGGAGCGTGAGCGCATCACCGCCAATTTGCGTGAGAACGGCTATTACTCCTTCGGCAAGGACTATGTCTATTATTGGCGCAAGATGGAGGGCCTGGACCATGCGGTGAACTGCACCCTTGTTGTCGCCAACGCCATGGGCGGCGGGGCCACAAGGACCGAGATGCCGCACCGTAAGGCGATTGTGGACAGTGTGGCCTATTTTGTCGAGCCTGTCATCAGTGGACTCGACTCGGCCAACCTCCGCAAGGGGGCGGAGGTTGCCATGCCGGCTAATGTGGCCGTCGACTCGGCTGTCACTATGCACTATGTTGGTGACAAGCAGCCCTTCACCTCGACGCTCATGCGCAGCTCGTGCTTCGTCACGCCAGGTGCCACCTACAGATTGTCGGATGTCGACCTGATGCGCACGCGCATGTCTTCGCTCAAGGCTTTCCGTCAGGCGAATATTCTTTTTTTTGAGAGTGACTCGGCGTCGGCGGCATCCGATTCCCTCACGCACCTGAGGTGCATGGTGATGCTTGAGACTGCGCCGCGTCAGAGTTTCGGCTGCGACATAGAGGGCACTAACTCGTCGGGCAACCTCGGAGCGGCTTTCAATGTGCGCTACACTCACGCCAATGTGTTCCGTGGCGCGGAGTCTCTGTCCGTCAAGGCGCGCTTGGCTACGCAGCATCAGTCGTCGGTGGGCGGCATGGAGGATTTCTATACCATCGAGACTGGCATTGAGACCACGCTTACGTTCCCTTTCATGGTGTTCCCCAAGAACTCTCTCCATTTCTATAAGCGGCATAACCCCAAGACGCTCTTCTCTTTCTCCTATGACTATCAGCGCCGCCCCGAGTTCACGCGCAACGTCTTCGCCACGCGCATGACCTACTCCTGGCGAGGGTCGGACTACGCCTCGCATAGCCTCACGCCCATTGAGTTCAACATAGTCCGCATGCCTACCATTGACGGCATTTTCGCCGACTATATCAAGGGCACTTACTTGCAATACTCTTATACCGACCACTTCATCATGTCGCTCGGCTATCAGTTTACTTTTAATCAGCAGACTGTGCGCCGCAATCAGAGGGGCGTCTATTTCCATTTCGGGATTGAGACGGCAGGCAATGTGCTAAACCTCCTGACCAAGAAGCAAAACGCTGAGGATGAGTTCAAGAAGGTGTGGGAAATCCGTTTCGCCCAATATGTGAGGACCGACGCCGAGCTCAGGTATCAGACGTCCGACCTGTGGGACAACCGTTATGTGGCCCGTCTCTTCGCCGGCATAGGTGTGCCGTACGGCAACTCGCTCATGCTGCCTTTTGAGAAGAGCTATTTCGTGGGGGGCGCCAACTCCATCCGCGCATGGCCGGTGAGGGGCTTGGGCCCAGGCTCGCAGGCCGCCGACCCCGCTCTGCGTTACCATAACCAGACGGGCGACATCCGCCTTGAGGCCAATGCCGAGTACCGATTCAATATCATCTCGGTGCTTGAGGGCGCCGTCTTTGTCGATGCCGGCAACATATGGCTGCTCAACCGTAGCCACAACGCCTCCGATGCCGTCTTCTCCCGCGATTTCTACAAGCAGATAGCCATGGGCGCCGGCTTGGGCCTCAGGCTTAATTTCAACTACTTTATTGTCCGTGTCGATGCCGCCTACAAACTGCATGACCCGGCCGAGCAGGACGAGAAGTGGGTCGTGACGCGCCGTTTCCAGCCGAGCAAGATTAACTGGAATTTTGCCATCGGCTATCCGTTCTGAAGCTCAGGTCTCCTCCTTCTTTTTCTAATAGTAACCCGCATTTCCGTCTTTATCGCAATGGAAAATACCTCATCACACTCGCGCCGGGCGCTTCGTCTCGCCGCCTCGCTCCTGCTCTTCGTGTCCTCCATCTCTCTCTCCATTGCGCAATCGCCAGTCTCTGGCAAAGTGACGGACGTTAAAGGTGACGGCATCCCGGGCGCGTCTGTTTTTGTGCGTCAGGGAGAAAAGATGGTGCGCGGCGCGGTCTCTGACGCAAATGGGGCTTTTGTCATAGACTCTCTCTTGTCGGGCTCATATTCGTTCAACGTGACCAGTGTAGGCTTTGTCTCTTTCCAGAAGGATATCAAGGTCAAGCCACGCACACCTTATTATATAGGTGTGGTCAAGTTGAAGGAGGAGGACAAGATGATTGACGAGGTTCAAGTGGTGTCGACGGTCGTGCGCCAAGAGCAGCATGGCGACACCACTGTGTTCAATGCGGCGGCTTTTAAGGTCAACCCCGACGCAACGACAGAGGACCTGCTCCGGAAAATCCCCGGCATGGAGGTGAAAAACGGCTCGGTCAGCCATGGCGGCGAGACGGTGAAAAAGGTGCTGGTGGACGGCAAGGAGTTCTTTGGCGACGACCCCTCTATCGCTCTCAAGAATATAGATGCCGACATGGTGGACAAGATTGAGGTCTTCGACAAGCAGAGTGAGCAGGCGCAGTTCACAGGTTTCTCTGACGGCAACGAGGAGCGGACCATTAACATCCTGACCAAGATGGGCATTAAGAGCGGACGCTTCGGACGTGTCTATGGCGGCTATGGCACCGGCAACCATTATGAGGCGGGGGGCAATGCCAATTTCTTTCGCGGCGCGCATCGCTTCTCTGCCATCGGCATGCTCAATAATGTCAATCAGCAGAACTATTCGCAAGACGGCTCGGCGGATATATCGGCGGGCGGCGGACGAGGCGGACTGACCACGACGGGCTCGGCCGGCCTTAACTATAGCCTTGAGAATGAGGATAAAATCAGGATAGAGTCAAGCTATTTCTTCGGACACACCAAGCGGACGTCTTCCTCCACAAGTCTGCAGGAGTATTTTCAGGATGAGGATACAGACTCCATCCACACCTATCAGAGCCAAAGCGACAGCCGCGACAAGCAGAATGAGCATCGTGTCAATTTGCGTCTCAACTGGACGTTGTCTGAGACTGATCGCATTGTGCTTGAGCCTACTTTCAGCTGGTCGGGCAGCGACAACGGCAGCTCAACCTATGGCTCTGACCTCCGCGACTCTGTGGTGTACCAGTCCACGGCTCAGACTTCTGACAAGACCGGGACTAATTGGAGCATTGGTGGCAAGATGACTTGGAAGCACAGGTTCTCTCTGCCACGGCGCACCATATCACTGAGCCTCTCTGCCTCGGGACGCAAATCGACCTCCGACGGCGACAGCCGCAATCTCCGCTCTGATGAGTCGCAGCAGTCTGCCGCAGATACTCCTGCCGACGGTTCTTTGCCCGCTGATGGCGCGGACTCCGACACCTCTGGTTCGGCAGACGCGACTGATGACTCCACCACGCCGCCCGACAAACCTGATGGCGACCTCGCCCCCGATGAGCCGGACACAGAATCGCAGCCCGTGTCTGTCACCTCACAGCTGACCGACAACTCCAGCTCGTCGCAAAGTTACTCGGCGAGGCTCATGTACACCGAGCCCTTTGGCGAACATGTGGCGCTGCAGGTCAACTATCATCCCTCCTACACCATAAGCTCAAACGACAAGGCGGTGAGCGCCGACACCGTGACCGTCCTCTCTTACTCGTCACTCGCCGATGTCTCTTTCTCCGATTTCCGATTCTCGCCGACACTGAGTAACAAGAAGGAGAGCCGCTATTTCGTCAATCGTGCTGGTGCCGGACTTAATTTCTTGAACGGCAAAAAGTTCCGCGCAACAGTGGGGCTCGATGTGCAAAACGCGCGGCTTGAGGGCGAGCAGACCTACCCCTATGAGTTCACCACGCGGCGAACTTTCTTCTCGCTCATGCCGTCGGCTGAGGTCTCTGCCAACATAGAGCGGAGGTTTAACGTACGCTTCTCGTATCGCAGCAGCTCGAACGCCCCGAGCATCAATCAGTTGCAAGATGTGGTCGATGTCTCTGACGTCCGCAAGTACAGTGCGGGCAACCCTGACCTAAACCAGAGCGTAAGTCACTCAATCCGCCTGCATTGCGCCTTCAACAACCCCACGACGAGCCGCTTCCTCTTCCTGATGTCCTCGTTCACTTTCACGCAGGACTATATAGCCTCGTCGTCAGTCATGGCCACGGTGGACTCTGTCCTCTCCAATGGCATCACTCTGCCAGCCGGCACGCAGCTCTCGCAGCCTGTCAACCTCGACGGATATATGAGCGGTAATGTCAACCTCACTTTCTCCACGCCGCTCAAGTGGCTCGGCTGCAACCTCGGACTCTCGCTCGGCGCAAGGGTGAGCCGAACCCCAGGCTTCTACAACGGCAAGCAGGTCGAGAGCCACTCCAACACGCTGACGGGTGGTGTAAACCTTAGCACGGGCTTCAGTGAGAACACTGATGTCAACATATCCTACAATCCGTCCTACAACATCATGTCGAGCTCGCAGACCGCCTCGGCCAACTACAACTACTACGGCCACACGCTGCGATCCACCCTGTCGCAATACTTTTTCCAGCAGCGCTTTGTCTTTGCTACATCGGTGGCTCATAATTTCTCGAGTGGCATGGGCGACCAGTATGACCAGAACAATGTCGCATGGAACGCGGCTCTTGGCGTCAAGTTCCTCAGCCGTAAACAGGCAGAGCTTCGCCTCCGCGTGTCAGACATACTCAACAGCGCTCAGAGCTCCAGCCGCTCTATCCAGGATGCCTATATTTCGACCTCGCAAACTGATGTCATTGGGCGCTACGCCATGCTGACCTTCACGTATAAATTCAAGGATGTCGGTGGCGCGTCAGATGACCGTCGTCGCGGCCCACGTGGCGGAGGCCCTGGTTTCGGCGGCCCTGGTGGCGGACGCGAAGGTGGTCATGGAGGTCCCCCACCCATGGGTGGCATGGGCGGGGGACCCGGAATGTGATAGTATTTGCAGCTATATTTACAGCAAGCGCAACTTTAGGCAGTCAGGATACGCAAGTGTTCTGACTGCTTTTCTTTTGCCCCCCCCCATTTAGAGATGGGTTTGTTGTTGTTTTGTATTTATTTGTGTGCTTATGCCCCTATAAAACCGGTATTACATCTCGTTAATCACCCTAAAAATCCTTTTACACCCCATCTCTTTATGTAGGTGATATGCGTAAAAACATAGTGAGGGTGTGAGAAAATGGAAGCAAAGTGACGTAGATAGCTTATGAATGATTAGTTTTGTTATGTCAGAAGAACGAAATCAAAAGAATAACATTACTTGAGGTTCGGATTCGTAAGAAAATCTGGCACTAACTAAGAAGAAACAACAACCTAAAACAGCGATAGTCATGAAAAAGATTGAAGCTATCATCAGGAAGACCAAATTCGATGAGGTGCGGGACGCTCTCCTTGCCGCCGACATCGAGTGGTTCTCGTACTACGATGTGCGAGGCATCGGCAAGGCTCGTCAGGGTCGCATCTACCGTGGCGTGGTCTATGACACGAGTTGCATCGAGCGTACGCTCCTCTCCATCGTCGTCCGCGACTGCAATGTTGAGAAGACTGTCAACGCTGTCATCGCAGCAGCCCAGACGGGTGAGATTGGTGATGGCCGCATCTGGGTCATCCCTGTCGAGGACGCCGTCTCGATCAGAACAGGCAAACACGGCGATGAGACTCTCTACACCAGCAAATAGCCTGACAGACAACGACAGTTTCACACTACTCTAACCAATCCTTATCATGAAGACACTTTATCACAAATATCTTATCGGGGCAGTGCTCATAGCCTGTGCCGCCCTGTTCATGACGCCGTCTCTGACGGCTCAAGAGGCGGTGGATTCGCTCGCAGCCGCCGAACCTGCTGTCGAGGCTGTGGCCGAGCCAGTTGAGGCCGTGGTTGTCGAGGCCACTGCCGAGGCTCCTGCCGAGCCGAGTCCTGTCGGAGACCTCGCCCGCGGCATTGACACCGTCTGGATGCTCCTCGCCGCCATGCTCGTCTTCTTCATGCAGCCTGGCTTCGCGATGGTTGAGGCTGGCTTCACCCGCGTGAAGAACACCACCAACATCCTCATGAAGAACTTCATCGACTTCACCCTCGGCTCGCTCCTTTTCTGGTTCATCGGCTTCGGGTTGATGTTCGGTGACGGTGGTTTCGTTGGCATGCCGCATTTCTTCGACTGCATGTTCCATGATCCCAACGGACTGCCCAAAGAGGGCTTCTTGGTCTTCCAGACTGTTTTCTGCGCCACTTCCGCCACCATCGTCTCTGGCGCTATGGCAGAGCGCACCAAGTTCTCTATGTATTTGGTCTACACCGTTTTCATCTCTGTTCTCATCTATCCTATCTCAGGTCACTGGACATGGGGCGGCGGCTGGCTCTGCAATGGTGAGGAGGGCTCGTTCATGATGAACACCTTCGGAACAACTTTCCATGACTTCGCAGGCTCAACCGTTGTACACTCTGTCGGTGGTTGGATCGCATTCGTCGGCGCAGCTGTCGTCGGTCCTCGCATTGGCAAGTATCACAAGGATGGCAAGTCTAAGGCTATCCCGGGTCACAGCCTCACTATCGCCGCTCTCGGTGTCTTTATCCTCTGGTTCGGCTGGTTCGGTTTCAACCCCGGCTCTCAGCTCGCAGCCTCTACCCCCGATGATCAGGAGGCCATCTCTCACGTTTTCCTCACCACTAACCTCGCTGCTTGCGCTGGCGGTTTCGCCGCTATCGTCACCAGCTGGTTCAAGTATGGCAAGCCCTCACTCTCCCTCACTCTCAACGGCATCCTTGCCGGCCTCGTTGGTGTAACCGCTGGTTGTGATGTTGTATCTCCCGCTGGCGCTGTCATCATCGGCCTCATCTGTGGCGTGGTCATGATTTTCGCTGTCGAGTTCATCGACTCCAAGCTCCACATTGACGACCCTGTCGGCGCAAGCTCTGTTCACGGCGTCTGCGGTTCTCTCGGCACCATCCTCACCGGCTTCCTTTCAACCTCTGAGGGTCTCTGCTACGGTCACGGCTGGGGCTTCCTCGGCGCTGAGGTTCTTGGAGTTGTCGTAGTCGGCTGCTGGGCCGCTGCCATGGGCTTCATCATCTTCAAGGTGCTTGACAAGATCCACGGTCTCCGAGTTCCCGCTCGTGTCGAGGAGGAAGGTCTTGACATCTATGAGCATGGTGAGAGCTGCTACAACGCTTAAACCTACCTTTGCAATCGTTACTTGCTAACCTCTCAAAAAATGAAACCCCGGTTCGCGACAGGCGACACGCCCAAGCGGGCCGGGGTTCTTTTATCACTTCTATTTTCCAAACACGCGTCAACGTTGCAAACACGCGTCAACTAATTAACTATCAGAGGGACTTAAGTCCCTAACCCATATTCATATTGTTCGCCATTTCGGCTAAAGTTTTTGGTTAGTGTAATTTTGTACATTACCTCAAGTGGGCGGCGGCTCGACGTGATGTCGGGCCGCTGCCTTTTTGTCGTATACGCACGCTGGTTTCTTTTTTGGGGGTGTACCCATTCACCCATGTTTTCCCTCGTCATGACTGTTGGGCTGGTGCAGCATGAGGCAATGTTTTATTTGTATATGTCCGTCTGCCGTGGTGCGTTTTTGTCAGAAAACTCTCCAAAATTATATGTTTGTGTGTCGTATGGTGGGGTAGGGGCGGTGTCGTCATGCTAAAATAACACTATCGGCGAAACTCAAATATTAACATATTCGATAGCCAGACTTGGTACAAAGGTTTGCAAAACGTTGCTTCCCCTGTCTTTGTGCTGATGTGGACTATTGTTTCATGTTTTGTGGATTATTGTTATAAACATACAATGTCTTTTTATTCGTAATGGCGCAATCTTTAACAAAGTGTCCATCTTTGAAACTATTAAATGCCTCAATATGACGAGTTGTTAACAATGGTGAGACGAACGTTGCGGTGCTATTTCGCTATTCTTCACGGTCCGCTTGGAAGGATGGGGGCGCAGCCCAAATGTCGAATAGAGCCGTCTGTTAAAAGTTACAAACTAATTTTGCGAAAATTGTACCATACAATGATAAAAAAGTATTACTGCATGAGATGGCAACCCTATAAATTTGCTAATGAAAAGAAGTGGACAATAGGTGGGCTTTTTTCGCGAGGAAGTCTTAATCGGGTCTTACGGATTTTTGGTGGTGAGAACCGCCTTTAGTTTAGTGGCCGGATGATTGGCGTGCTTAGGTCATCAGCTGGCGATTACAACCAAGTACAACAAATGTCTTATGAAAAAAACAAAAAGTTTCATTCTTGTGGCTTTGTGCCTCATGCTGTCAGCTGTGACGGCTTTGGCGCAGTCGAGGGTGATTACGGGTACCGTCACTGACGATACCAACCAGCCTCTGCCGGGTGTGGCTGTCGTCATCCCGGGGACCACGATTGGCACGGTGACCGACTTCGAGGGCAACTACTCGCTAAACGTTGGTGACGCGAAAAAGCTCAGCTTCTCGTTCATCGGCTTCACCAATCACGAGGAGGTTATCAACGGGCGCTCTTCAATCAGCGTCCAGATGAAGAGTGACAGCAAGGAGCTGGACGATGTCGTTGTCGTCGGCTACGGTGTCATGAAGAAGAGCGACCTCTCGGGCTCGTCTGTCTCTGTCGGTGAGGAGGCTCTCAAGGGCTCTGTCATCACCAACCTCGATCAGAGTCTTCAGGGCCGCGCAGCTGGTGTGACCTCTGTCTCGACCTCTGGCGCACCTGGTTCATCTACCTCCATCCGCGTGCGCGGCCAGGCTACCATCAACGCCAACGCCGAGCCTCTCTATGTCATTGACGGTGTCATCGTCCAGAGCCAAGGTACTTCAGGCGCCGACTACGGCCTCGGTGACGCTCTCGGCAATGGCTCAACCTCTACCATCTCACCTCTCTCCACCATCAACCCGTCCGATATCGTCTCCATGGAGATTCTTAAGGACGCGTCAGCTACTGCTATCTATGGTGCGCAGGGCGCAAACGGCGTAGTCCTCATCACCACCAAGCGTGGTAAGGCTGGCGACGCCAAGTTCACCTATGAGGGCCTCGCCGCATGGAACCGTCAGACCAAGCGTCTCGACATGATGGACCTCCGCGAGTTCGCAAGCTATTATAATGACCTCGCATCGACTGGCGAGCTCACCGCCAACGAGGATTACACCTACCCCGAGCTCCTCGGCAAGGGTACCAACTGGCAGGACGCTATTTTCCAGACCGCCTTCCAGCACCAGCATCAGATTTCCGCTCAGGGCGGCTCTGAGAAGGTTCAGTACTATGTCTCTGGCAACTTCATGAACCAGGAGGGTACTATTATCGGCTCCAAGTTCCGCCGCGTCTCTCTCCGCTCCAACCTCGACGCCAACCTTAAGAGCTGGCTCAAGCTTGGCCTCTCCGCCATGTATTCAAAGACCAAGGAGCGCATGACTCTCGCCGACTCATCCGAGGGTGTCATCACCTACGCCTTGACCTCAACCCCCGATATTCCTATCTATAACATTGACGGCAGCTACTCCAGCGTCTCTAAGGAGGGTTACACCAACCCGAACCCTGTCGCAATGGCTCTCTATAATGACATCCTTCTTGAGCGTCAGAAGCTCAGCGGCAACATCTTCGCTGAGGTTAAGCCCGGTGCGGCTCTCAAAGAGCGTCTCGTTTGGCACACCGAGCTCGGTTACGACCTCGGCTGGAGCGATGCGGAGCGTTATGAGCCTATCGTCTCCATGGGCACCTATCAGCGCAACCAGAACCGCGCCCGCCGTCAGAAGAACTCTAACACTTTCTGGCAGACCAAGAACTACCTCACTTGGAGCGACGCTATCAATGACGTGCATCGCTACACCGTCATGGTCGGCCATGAGGCTTGGGAGAGCAAGTATAACTATGAGTCCATCGAGAACACCGACCTGCCCTCTGACGAGGTTCATAACCCGGCTCTCGGCACTGGCACTCCGACCATCGGCTACGGCTTCGGCTCCAGCTCCATGGTCTCTGTCTTCGGCCGTCTGACCTATGCCTACTCTGACCGTTACAACTTGACTTACACCTACCGCCGCGACGCGTCGTCCAACTTCGGTAAGGATAACCGTTGGGCTGGTTTCCACGCTGCCGCTGTCTCTTGGCGCTTCACCCAGGAGGAGTTCTTCAAGAACCTCGGCATCGAGAGCATCTTCTCGAATGGCAAGATCCGCGTAGGTTGGGGTCAGACTGGTAACTCCAGCATCGGTGGCTACAAGTGGGGCTCTTCTATCTCTAAGATGGAGACGGGCCTCGGCACCGGCTACCGCGTGTCTAACATCCCCAACACCGGCATCAAGTGGGAGACTCAGGAGCAGTGGAACTTCGGTCTCGACCTCGGCTTCTTCAATGACCGCCTCTCCATCACCGCCGACCTCTACAAGAAGACCTCTGAGGATATGCTCATGAGCCTTCAGCTCCCCTCTTACATGGGAACCCGCGGCAACGCCTCTTCTGCTCTCGCAGCTCCATGGGGCAACTACGGCACCATTGAGAACAAGGGTCTCGAGCTCACCGTCAGCGGCACTCCGTTTGACAATGGCCGACTCAACTGGCACTCTGAGTTCCAAATCTCTTGGAACAAGAACAAACTCGTCGCGCTTGACGGCCAGGCCTCATCCGCAATCGAGGGCTACGGCCAGTGGAGCGATGTCGTCTCACGCACCGAGATTGGCCAGAGCCTCTATAACTTCTACGGCTATGTGACCGACGGTGTCTACAAGGACCTCGCCGACATCCAGAACTCGCCCAAGAGCAGCAAGTACCCCACCGACGGCAAGTTCAACCGCAGCACCACTGTCTGGGTCGGTGACATCAAGTATAAGGACCTCAACGGCGATGGTGTCATCGACGAGAAGGACCGCACCAACATCGGCTCACCTATGCCTAAGTTCACTTTCGGCTGGACCAACACCTTCACCTATAAAGAGTTCGACCTCTCCATCTTTCTCAACGGCTCTTACGGCAACAAGGTCTACAACTACTTGGCTCAGACCCTTACGCACATGAACAGCGCATGGGCCAATCAGACCAAGGTGGCTAACGACCGCGCCCGCCTCGTAGCCATCGACCCTGATAAGGTCTACACTGGCGAGGACGGCATCTGGCACTGGTATGACGATATCACCAACATCAAGGTTGAGAACGCCGACACCAGCATCCCACGCGCTACGACTGCCGACCCGAATGACAATGACCGTATCTCCGATCGCTACATCGAGGACGGCTCTTACCTCCGCATCAAGAACATAACCCTCGGCTACACCTTCAAGAAGGACCTTATCAGCCGCTGGGGCTTGCAGAACGTACGCGCTTACGTCAACCTCCAGAACGTGGCCACTTTCACCCACTACTCTGGCTATGACCCCGAGATTGGCGCCTCAACGCAGAGCACCAATGTCTACGGCCTCGACAACGGACGCTATCCCTCTCCTACCGTCTACTCTGTCGGTCTGAATGTAACGTTCTAATCTGATTCGCAACTATGAAATACGGAAAAATGAAATATATGAAAGCCATCGCGCTGATGGCCGCGGCGGGGCTCTCGCTCACGGCTTGTGATGACTTCCTTGACCGCCCAACAGAGGACAGCTACAACGTCGACTCTTTCTATAAGGACGACGCGCAGCTCTATCAGGCTGTCAACCCCATCTACAACTCGCCTTGGTATGACTTCCAGCGCGGCTTCTTCAAGGTCGGCGAGGTCATGGCGGGCAACTATTACTGGGGCTCGTCTCCTTACCTGACCCTCACTGTCAACTCGACCGATGAGGACCTCGTCAACATGTCGGCTTCGCTTTGGAGCGTCAACGCCTATTGCAACACGCAGATTAAGAATATCGACGAGAAGTCTGGACCCGCCTGCACCGAGAAGGCTAAACTCGCAGCCAAGGGTGAGTGTCTCACTCTCAAGGCTCTCGCCTATTTCTACCTCGTCCGCAGCTTCGGCGGTGTGCCCATCATCCACGACAACTCGTCGATGATCGCAGACAACTCCTATAATGATGTCTATCGCGCAAAGCCCGAGAATGTCTACGAGTATATCGTCAAGACTCTCGAAAAGGCTATGGAGTGGCTGCCTAAAAGTGCAGATGCGGGTCGTATCGACTACTACTGCGCCGAGGGCCTCCTCGCCAAGGTCTACCTAACCAAGGCCGGCCTCAGCGGCACTCTCAACAAGGAGGACCTCCAGAAGGCTGTCGACTACGCCAAGGATGTTAAGGATAACTCAGGCCGTGAGCTCATGGAGACTTACTCTGACATCTTCCGCCTCGCCAACAACACTTGCTCTGAGAGCCTCATCGCTTGGCGATGGACGGCTGACGGCAACAACTGGACCCGTCAGAACACGCTGCAGAGTGACCTCGCTCCGTCCGGATTCGATGAGACTGGTGCAACTTGGGGTGGATGGGCCGGCCCGTCTGTAGACCTCATCAAGGCTTTTGGTGATGACCCGACCTCACAGACACGCGCCAACACAGACGCCCGTCGTAAGGCGACCTGCATGATGGCTGGTGATGTCTATGACTATTTCTGGACAGACCGCGCCTCTACTTTCGCCAAGGGTGGCTTTGAGATTTGTGATTTCTACTTCAAGTCTGATGTCACCGACCGTGATGGCCTCACTGGTGGCGGTGAGTTCCAGAGTGCTACTGGCGCTCAGGAGGTTAAGCATCTTGTTGGCGACAATGCCGACCACATTGCTGGCGTAGGCTATGGCATGCAGCGCATGGCGACCTCACTCGCTACCCACATTCTCCGTTTGGCGGATGTCTACCTCATCCTTGCCGAGGCTCAGACTCTCATCGATGGTGGCACGACCACCAACTCCGACGCTCTCTCAGCCTTCAACGCCGTCCACAACCGCTCTTGCTCTTGGAAGGAGGAGACCTCTATCACCTGGGAGCAGGTCTGGAATGAGCGCCGCCTCGAGCTCGCTTGCGAGGGCGACCGCTGGTATGACTTCGTCCGCCTCTCTTATTACAACTTCGACGCTGTCAAGTCTGAGCTCATGAACCAGGAGCGCGGCACCTACTACGGCCTCTCGGATGTCTACAAGACTTGGTTCAACAGCGGCTACTCCACGTGGAGTGTCAGCAGCAGCAGTGTAGGTTTGACCTCATCCAAGCTCGCCAATGTCACTGAGAGCATGCTGACGCTGCCCTTCCCTGACACCGACCTCGCCATGAACCCCCACCTCAGCGAGGATCCTATCGATGTGGACATCAATCAGTACAACTACTAAACTGTCTAAGCGATGAAAATGAATCTCAAACATATAGTCCGCTCTACGGCGCTCTGCTCGCTCGCGGCCCTTGGCCTCGTGGCTTGCGAGGATGAGCCGGACAAGTATAAGGTGGCCGACGGCACGCCAGAAGTCATCTATGTCTGCATGCCGACCAATAAGGACTCCCTCATCACCTCGGCTTTCACTAACAATCGAGTAGTCCTCATTGGCAACAACCTCCGCAGCATCACGAAGCTCTATTTCAATGATCAGGAGGCTGTCCTCAACAGCTCGCTCATCACCGACCATTCGCTCTTCGTTACCATCCCGAGGACTCTGCCATCCAACCCGACGGACAAGATCTACATGGTCAACAACAGCGGCGTGACCACCGAGTATCCGTTCACGGTCGACATCTCGGCGCCGCTCCTCACTTCAATGAACTGTGAGTACGTGGCTCCCGGCAATGTGGCAACTATCAATGGCGACTATCTCCTCTCTTATGATAGCGACCCGATGGTGGTCACCATGCCTGACGGCACTGAGATCACCGATTTCAAGAGCCTCAGCCAGACCGCAGTCTCTTTCGTCGTCCCGGAGGGCTGCACAGAGAGCGGCGCAATCTCCATAACAACCAAATATGGCACCACCAAGTCTACGAAGTTCAACTTCAATGACGACCGTGGCATCATGGCCGATTTCAACGCTGGCGGCGGTGTAAGCTCCAATGGCAAAGCACCTCAGGGCTGGAATATCTCGGCGACCTACTCATCTGAGGGTGGCCTTGAGGGCTGCGGTCAATACGCCCAGCTCGGTGATGGCAGCAAGACTACTGACGGCGGCTGGATTGAGGACTTCAAGCTCCCCTTCTGGGCTGGCAACTGGGGTGGCGACCCTTACAGCATCGCCCCCGGTGAGGCAGGCACGCCTTTCTGCAATCTCATCGACTTCACCGACTTCGCCAACATGGCAATCAAGTTCGAGCTCTACATTCCCAAGACCAACCCATGGAGCGCTGGCGCCATGCAGCTCGTCTTCACCAACGCGAGCCAGTCTGTCTGCGAGAAGAAGTTGGGTACTGCAAATGAGAGTTGGCAGAACAACAGCTACATCAGTGAGGATTACGGCCTCTGCCGCGGCCTCTACCGCCCATGGGAAGAGAGTGGCAGCTTCGATACCGGCGATGAGTGGATCACTGTGACAGTGCCCATCTCTGAGTTCATCTACAACAGCGATGGCTCTAAGGGTACTGTGGCTCTCTCTAAGCCCGAGGACTTCGCCACGTTTGTTCTGTGGCCCTACAATGGTGGCATCTCAGGCACTGAGTGCGCCCCCATCTTCCGCATCGACAATATTCGCGCGGTGCCTTACAAGTAGTGAGAATTAATGGATATGCCGTGTGACGGGGGACATAGAGCCTCCGCTCCCGCCCCCGTCACTTTCTTCTTCCTCCCTATCTGCCCTTTGGGGCGCGGGAAATCAGAGAAGATATGGCGTTTCCTAATGGTAAGACTCATAAAGCAAATGACTTATATGAAGCTTTATAACAAAAACATAGCCATACTGATGGCAGGCCTCTTGGCTCTGTCGAGCGGCGCTCTCGTCACTTCGTGTGATGAGGATGACGACTATGACACCAATCAGTTCGCAAGTGGCAGCGTGACGCTCACTGCCGCCTCGCTCCAAGTGACCCGCGGAGCCTACATGACTTTCAAGGGCGTCAACCTTAACCGTGTCACGAGCATCCAATTCCCTGGCGGCGTCTCTTCAACTCCCGAGGTTGTTGACGAGTATACCATCAAGTGCCTCGTTCCCGAGGAGGCTGAACCCGGCACTGTCAAGCTCATCTATGACGGCGGCGAGTTGGAGACAAAGGAGATCTCTTTCACGGAGCCTATCACTTTTGACGCGTTCACTCCCGAGAGTGTGACGGCTGGCGACGAGCTCACCATCAAGGGCACATACCTCACCTACATCTCTTTCGTCCAGTTCGCTACTGGCGAGAATGTGGAGGTTGAGCCCGCAAGCCGCACTGAGTTCAAGGTGACAGTCCCTGTTGACGCTTCGACTGGCAAGTTTAACCTCGGTTATTATTCAGTTGATGGCAAGGACACTGTCGAGACTCTCCTCCAGAGCGAGACTGAGCTCACTGTCATTGAGACCTCCGACGCCAAGTTGACCAACACTACTGTCAAGGCCGGCAATGATGTCGAGATTACCGGTAAACTGCTCCGCCTCGTCAAGAGCGTAACATTCCAAGGTGTTGACGCAATTGATGTAGCAGCCGAGGATCCAACTAAGGATGTGGAGAAGATCATTGTCTCTCTCCCTGCCGCTGCGCAGGATGGCGAGGTGACTCTCACCCTCTTCTCTGGCAACACTGTCAGTGCAGGAGACATAACCACTGTCGTGCCGACCGGCGCAATCAAGGATGCCAAGGCCTCCTATGGCGTTGGCGAGTCCGTAGTCATCGAGGGCGAGAATCTTGACCTCATCGCCTCCGCTCAGTTCGATGGCGAGGCGTCAGCTACCGCCATTTCAACTGACGAGGGCGCGGTCTACACTCGCGATACCGATGGCAACCTTGTCCTTACTGTTCCTGCGGCTGCCAAGAGTGGCGACATAACACTCGCTCTTGCCAACGGCAGCAGCATCAAGGTCTCTGGCTTTGTCACCACCAAGCCCGTCTTCACTTTCCCGGCCTCGGCTACTCCTCTTGATGTCCTCGACATTGAGTCTACTCTCGCAACCCGCGTCACCACCATCAAGTTTGGTGACATTGAGGCTGCCGTCACCGCAAAGGATGGCTCATTCTCTGTCACCGTTCCTCTCACAGCCGAGAGCGGCAAGGTCACCTACGTCATGGATAATGGCGAGGAGGTTGTCGCTTGCGAGAACTTCACAGTGAACTCTTATTCTTTCTGCGCCGTCTACAAGTTTATCGCAGAAGAGACGACAATGGGAGAACTGTTGGAGTGTGAGGTTAAGAACAGCGAAAGCCTCACAGACGTCCTTATTGAGGGTGTCTCAACCCAGTACCTTTTGGCCGGCGCCAAGTTGTATGTAAATGTTGGTACCGAGACTGGAGACATCAAGATGACTTTGGTTTCTGGTGACACAAAGGTCGATTATACGGTAAAAGTTGTCGGTGCTGGTCTTGTTGAGACTGTCCTTTGGGTGGGAGCGTTGAACCTTGAGGGCTGGTCAACCAATTTTGAGACTATGGTTGATTTTTCTGGCGTTCCATCTGATGCAAAAATCCGTGTCAACTTTACTGTTAACGGCAGTGCTCCGCAAATGAAGGTGTTCGATGGACATTGGGGTGCTGTTTATGATGGAACGACGGCCGATAATATTGCCTCTCAATTGGCTAATGGTTATGTAGATTTTGACCCGGCTCTGTTCCCTTATTCTGATTGGGGGTACTCGATTATCTTACAAGGAGATGGCATGGTTGTGTCTTCTATATCTTGGGTAAAGGACTACTCCGCACCCAAGTCCATCTGGTCCGGCTCTTTCAGCAATGCAAGTTGGGCTGGCAATCAAGACCTCGCATGGGGAAAATATGACTGGTCCTCTGTCAAGGCCGGGCAGACTCTCTATTTCACCGTAGAAAAAGTCAACAAAGGCTCTTGGGGTTGCCTCTCTCTCCGTCATGGTGACAACTGGGGGGCTTTGGTTGACGCAGTCAATGAGTCAGGAAACAACCAGTATGATGTCGGTGACGATGTCGATGCCACCACCATCACGTTCACTCTCACTCAGGCTGCTATTGATGACCTTGTCGCGAACGGCGGTCTCGTCATGACAGGTGACAACCTGCTCATCACTGACGTGGCAATCAAATAACCAGAGGCCACTCTAAGCCCTTGATCTCTACCAAGGGTAAATAAGCAAATCGAGCCGCGACTCATGGCTGTGAGTCGCGGCTCGATTTTTGCGTTTCATGAGGTTCGCGTCAATCGGGGCATGGCGTGAAATACGAAAATGTCAACAACATGTAGTCTGAGCAAGACTTGTCGCAGCGAGATTTTGCCCCTTCTAAGTTGTTGTTGGTGATGCGTGTAAAGCCGTTCTGTGCAGATTTAGTTTTTAATCGAAAGATTGCATAAAAGTTTTGCAGATTTAGTTTTTAATCGTAAATTTGCAAGAAAATAAGGGTTATGATAGAGAGAGAGCTGAAAGACAAGATGTTGGCTATGCTTGCCAAGTATCCTATTGTGACATTGACTGGCCCTCGCCAATCTGGAAAGTCAACAATGTTGCGTAATGCGCTTGAGGGGTATCAGTATGTCTCGCTCGAAGATCCTGATATGCGAATGATGGCAGAGCAGGATCCGAGGGGCTTTCTTGCGACGTACCATGACAAAACAATTATTGATGAGGCGCAGCGAGTGCCCGCCTTGTTCTCATATTTGCAGACGCATACTGACAAGGAGGGCCGCGAAGGAATGTATGCTTTGGCAGGTTCACATAATTTCCTGTTGATGGAGAGCGTAAACCAGTCTCTTGCAGGCAGGACCGCTGTCTTGAGGCTGCTGCCATTTTCGCACAAGGAGATGAGAAGAGGAAAGGTTCTGCCTCTGACGATTGATGAGGAAATCTTTTACGGTGGGTATCCGCGTCTCTACGACAAGGGCATCAATCCGACAGATTATTACCCTTATTACATTCAGACTTATGTGGAGAGGGATGTGCGTCTGATCCGTAATATTGGTGACCTCGGTAAGTTTATCAAGTTCATCAAGCTGTGCGCTGGGCGAATAGGTCAACTTTTTAATGCGTCATCAATAGCGAATGAGGTCGGAGTGTCGGTTTCTACTATATCGGAATGGGTGTCGGTGCTGGAGGCCAGTTATATATGCTATCAATTGAGGCCGGACTATAACAACTTCTCAAAGAGGCTTGTTAAGACTCCCAAACTATATTTTTATGACACGGGATTGGCCTGCTCTCTTTTGGAGATTAAGTCGGCAAGTCAGGTGGCTACGCATTATCTCCGTGGCGGTCTCTTTGAAAACATGGTTATAAATGAGTTTATTAAGGGGGCTTTCAATGCGGGGGAAAACCCGGAAGTGTCATTTTGGCGCGATAGCGCTGGCACAGAGGTTGATTTGCTTAACTATGTCGGCGGGAAACCTGACGCCTATGAGATTAAGTCGGGTGCCACGTTCAACCCTGAATATTTTAAGAACATCACTAAATGGGCAAAAATGTCAGGTGCGTCTGCCGAGTCTTGTCATGTGATTTATGGTGGTGAGACGACTTTTTCAACAAGCAGTGGTGGTGTTATCCCTTGGCAAAATATATGAATTGGACAGGACAGAGCCTGTGCCTTGTGAACTCATTGTTTCTTGAATATAAACAATTTATGCCAAGAGCCGCAGTCTCGGGCTGCGGCTCTTGGCATATTATTTTATAGACACGTCGTCGCCTACTTCTTCACGGGGAAGTATATGGTGTAGCTCTCATCGCCAATCTCGTAGAGCGGTTTGAGGCGCGTCAAGGTTTCCTGACCTGTGGTGCGATAGTGGCTCTGCGTCCAGCGGACTGTGCGATATTGCTGGTCAATCTCGCGGCGGAGGAAGTCTGTGGGCTTTGCCGCATCTCCCTTGATTGGGGTCTCACCGCCCTCTGACGCCAACACGATAGGCCCTTCCATGAAGGCGTACATGTTTTCAGACCCAGGCAATTTCTCGGTCCACAGACGGTCGGGGAAGTCCACTATGATCTCATTGTCCTTCCACTCGCGGCTCATGGTCAAATAGCCGTGCAGTTGGCTGACTGCCACCACCTGCCCGTCTATCGTCACTTGGGCTTTCTTGTCAATCCACCATGGCAGGCGCACTGTTATGCCGAATGGCGTCTGCTCGTCGGCCTTCACTTTTATGTGGATGCGGAATCGGTCAGCGTCCCAGCTCTTGTTCCATTGGTTGCCCTCAAAGTCCTGCTCCACGGTTATTGTTTTGCCACTGCGATTCCATGTGAGGGTTGAGGGAACGTATTGACTGATAGTCAGGTTTTGTGAGCCATCCTGGTAATAGATGTACTGCGGATACCTGTTGTGCGCCTGGACGAGCGAGCCGTGGCAGCAGTAGAAGTCCATTGTCGGATGACCCCATCCCTTCTCACCGCCCTTTGTGTATCCGGTAGCCATGGGCAGGAAATAGGCGACCATGCCTGTCTGCGGGTGCTGCTGTGCGAGGATGCCGTTATAGAGGTTCCGCTCAATGTAGTCGGCGTACTCCACGTCGCCTGTCAGGCGGAGAAGATAATCGGCTGTGCGCATCATGTTATAGACAGTGCAATGCTCTTGGTTGTTCTCGCCTGCGAAGGTGGCCAAGTGGCCTTTGCCCACCCAGTGCTCACCGGCGTTCTGCCCTCCTGTGGCGTAACTCTCGCGCTCATGCACCGCGCACCGCCAGAACGCTTTGGCCACATCGAGCCAATATTTGTCGCCCGTCACCTCATAACAGCGGGCTGCACCATGCGACCAAGGGATGGAAGCGTTGGCGTGGTCGAAACTCAGAGCGTCCTCGCCCTTCATCAGCTGCGTGAAAATCCACGGGTTGCCATATCGCTCCATCAGGTCGCGATACTTATTTTCATTGAGGCCGAGCTCCTTCTTCTCGCGGGCCAATCCGTACATATCCGCCCAAATCTCGAGCATGCCGCTCGTCTCGCCACCCATGATGGCGCTTGCGTTACCCTCGGCAATCATCTGGTCGGTCCACTTGTGGAACCAGTCGGCGAATTTGTCAAGCACGTGCAGAGCCTGCTCATTGCCCGTGACGGCATACACGTCATACAGTCCCATGAGGGTCTTGTGGAGAGTGTACTGCGGCGACCACATGGGCTTGCCCTCGGCCATCAGGCGCATATATTTCTCGGGGATGGAGCCTACCCACTCGCCGCCATTCAGCTCCTGACACCGCGCCAACTCGCTTACAATGAATTGAGTGCGGCTGAGCATGGCGGCGTCGCCCGTCTCCGCCCATGTGTAGGCGCAGCCCGAGAGGTAATGACCCAGAAAATGCCCTCGCAATTGACCGCTGAGGCTCTCCCAGCCCCAGTAGAAATCGTCTAATTTGGCCTCCTTGCCCACCATGAACTCCTTGTTGAGCCCCGCCTCGGCGTAGAAGTTCTGCAATAGTTTGGTGGGCTCCAAATACATCAGATAGGCCAAGTTGAGGTTAAATCGGTCGCGGAAAAGTCCTGCCCCGAGGCGTATGGATGTCGGGTCCATCGGCATCAGTTTGTGCTGCGCCTCGCCAACGTAATTGAAATGACCTGCTGAGGCGTAGGGGTCGTTGCCGCGGCCCGAGTCGTCAATATATATTATTTGGGCGTTGGCCGCCAATCCTGCGCACAGCGCCGTGGCGAGTGTCAGGCCCGACACTAAAGTCTTTGGCCCTGCCGCTGTTCGTTTTTGTTTGTTCATAGGTGTGGTTTTAGTTGTTTTCGTCTCGCTAATATAGTATGCGTAGCTCTAAAATGCCGCGCATATTTTAACATAAACACGTATTATTAAATTATAGAGTATCTTTGCACCTACATCCATATCGACACATGAACCTGAAAGACACTATTTGCGCCATCTGCACACCTCCCGGCCGAGGCGCCATTGCCACATTGAGGCTCTCCGGGCCCGATGCCATAGCCATTGCCGACAAGGTGTTCGCCTCGCCCAAACAGGGCAAACGCCTTGCCGACCAGAAGGCCATGACATTGCACTATGGCACGTTGCGAAACCAGTCCGGCGACGCGATTGATGATGTGGTGGTGGCTCTTTTCCGAGCTCCGCACTCCTTCACGGGCGAGGACACCGTCGAGTTCTCGTGCCATGGCTCTACACTCATCCAGCGTCAGGCTTTGCAGGCTCTCATTGATGCCGGCGCGCGCATGGCCACGGCGGGTGAGTTCACCAAACGGGCTTTTGTTGAGGGCAAGATGGATCTGAGTCAGGCCGAGGCTGTGGCTGATATGATTGCGTCAGATAGCGAGGCTGCGCGTCGTGTGGCTTATGACCAGCTGCGCGGCGGGTTCTCGCGCCAGTTGGCTGACCTCAGGGAGCAGCTGCTGCAGTTCACGTCGCTCATTGAGCTTGAGCTTGATTTCAGCGATGAGGATGTCGAGTTTGCCGACCGACAGAAGTTCTCGGACCTTGTGGGGCATATTCTTGGCGTCATAACCCGTTTGGCGGACTCGTTCCGCTTAGGCAACGCCATCAAGCAGGGCATCCCGACCGCCATAGTGGGTGCGCCCAACGTGGGCAAGAGCACTCTGCTCAACGCCCTGCTGTGTGAGGACCGCTCCATTGTGTCGGACATCATGGGCACCACGCGGGACACAGTCGAGGAGACTCTCTCCATTGGTGACCTCTCGTTCCGTCTGATTGATACGGCTGGCATCCGCGACACGACGGATGTCATTGAGGCCGAGGGCGTCAAGCGCAGTCAGGCGGCAGTGGCCAAGGCCATGATTGTCATCCTTATGGTTGATGCCCAGGAGGGTGAGGAGGCCGCCACGAAGTCCGTATCTGAAATTCATCGCTTGATGCGCCAGAATGACCAGAGCCTCATTGTGTGCGTCAACAAGAATGACGCCGCGGCGGCGGGCTGGGCCAATGATGACTGGAGGCGCTCGGTGGCGGCTCATGCCGTGGTTTGCATGTCGGCTCGCGACGGGGTGGGGGTGGACACGCTCTCCTCTGCCATGGTGACAGCGGTGAATGATGGCGGCAGCGTGGTGGGCGAGGATGTTGTCGTGACCAACGCCAGGCATTATGAGGCTCTCACCACGGCGCGCGAGGCACTGCTCAGAGTGCAGTCCGGACTTGACTCCGGCATGGGTGGGGAGATCCTGTCACTCGACGTGCGCGAGGCGACCGACGCTTTGGCGTCCATCACGGGTCAGGTGACGAGTCAGGACGTGCTGAACAACATCTTCGCGCATTTCTGCATAGGAAAGTAAGTCTCAGCCTATGAGCGAATACCGGTTGTCTTTACCACTTTGCCAACTCCATTGGGGGCCTTACTACCTTCAATAAAAGGCTTACTCTTTGTGATATTTGACTCTTAGACAGGTGTTTGTGTATGTAACAAACTTATTACTAATAAAATTATTACACGCCTACGCCTCCTTCGTCAATGACTTGCGACATGCTGGTATAAGCTATTGTAGATTAGCGAAGTCTGCCACATGAACGCACTCATCGCCTCTTGCGAAAACAGTCCGCAAGAGGCGATGAGTGTGTTTTTCAAATCAATACGGGAAGTCGTGCAACGCTATTCGTCCCCCTCTTTCTCCGCCTCCAATCTCAAATCGTTCAAGACCTTTCCTTCAAAAGAGAAATATTTAGGTCCCTGATATGCTCCTGAAGAGTTTTGCAATTCAGCGGGCAGGAATTCCGCTGTGAATGCGGACAGTGACCAAAGTCGGTCCTCGTATTCTATCTTATTGTCGGTAGCTACCTTCACGGGGAGGTTGAGCGCGTCAAACACAATGGTGTCTCCCACATTGAGTCCGATCATGTGGAACTTGAAGCTGGCTTTCTGCTTCTCCCGCTTCTTCTTCTCGTTTGTGGCGGTTAAGCCATGGTCTTCCTCCTTGCTCTTGCTGATTACTGGTTTGCCGTCCACATACACAGCTAATTCTGCGTCATCAAGGAGTGCCGCCGTGTCGCGCATGAGGTCGAGAGCCACTGACGGGGCTATGTTGAAAAACTCGCGGTTCTGGCGTATGCGGAGGTCGGTCAATCGGTCGATTTGCTTGTGGATGTTCTTCTCAACCATGCTGTATTTGTCCGTCTTGAGCGTGGCGTATATCTCAAATGGCAGAGGGACTGCCGTGTTGTCCAACTCCTTGGAACGCACATCGACTGGCCGGCTGCTCTTGCCTATTTTCACCCAATCCTCCCTGAAACTCGGGTTTGTCAGTATGTAGACGTATCCTTGACTACTTTCTTTGCTGTTATTCACAAGAATCTTATTTTCATGTTATTAATTGTGCCTCACTCCCCACTCGCCTTGTGTCAAAAGGGTAGGGATGTCTGTCTATTATTGAGGTCGCCTAATTTTCATTCGGATAACGCAGTCTGCTACTGTGGCGACTACTGAATGAGATGCGTCGGGTTCTCGACATCAGTGTATATGACGTTCCGCTGTGGTTTGACGCCTTTTGCCGCGAACAGCTCCCTGACAGTGACAAAGCGGTAGCCTTGCGCTTTAAGAATCGGGATGACGCGGTTCACTGCGCCAACGGTAGCCTCATTGCCCGCAAAATCATGCAGCAGGAATATCCGCCCGTCCTTGGCTCCGGCGACAATCCGCTCCACTCGCATATCCTCAGTGACTGATTCTTCCCAGTCCTCGCAGCCCAATCCGCAGATGAAGCCGAGGCTGATGGTGTCATACATGGTCTGGTTGACATTGATGTATGGCGGACGGAAGAAAACGGGGGCCTCGCTTACGAGGCTGTCAATCAAGGCTGATGTCGCTGCTATCTCTTTTTGAATCGAGTCGGCTGTGAGTTGCGACATGGCGCTATGCGTCAGGCTGTGATTCTCAATGTCATGTCCCTCAGCGTGGGCGCGCTTCATCACCTTTGCGCTCTCATCTGTGATGTTGTTCCCTATGACGAAGAATGACGCCTTTACATTGTGCTTTTTCAGCACATCAAGCATGTGGGCGGTCGTTGTGGTGTTTGGCCCGTCGTCAAAACTGAGTGCTATGAGTTTTTCCTGGGCATACGAGAATGCGGACAGAATTGTGAGAGAGAATAATAGTGCTATCTTTTTCATTGCCATAAAGTGGACGTTTTTTATCATGCTCATTTTGTCTGTACCACGACAATTGTGCAGACGTGTAATTTATGTTTAAATATAGCAAGAAAACAGAAACGTTCACCGCCTTGACTGGATTAAATGTACAGTTTTGCGAATTTACGTAACTCAATTCAACTCTGTGGCGCAAAAAATAGCCTTTCAATAGCGGCGCTTGGCTATCAGGCTGCGGAAAATTCCTTATATTCGCTCCTAAGTTACTAAAAGCCTCTGCGATTAGGCGGATTATAAATGAACACTGACAAGAATATCAAGGTAGCCGTGGCCGGAACTGGCTACGTAGGACTTAGCATAGCGACCCTGCTGTCTCAAAAACATCAGGTGACGGCTGTTGATGTCATTCCAGAGAAGGTTGACAAGATTAACAACCGAATCTCGCCCATTCAGGACGAGTATATTGAGAAGTACTTGGCGGAAAAGGATTTGCATCTCACCGCAACTCTCGATGGCAGGACGGCTTATGCCGATGCTGATTTTGTGGTCATTGCTGCCCCTACAAACTACGACCCCGTCAAGAACTATTTTGACACGAGTCATGTGGAGGAGGTTATAGACCTCGTTCTTGAGGTTAATCCCAAGGCTGTGATGGTCATCAAGAGCACCATCCCGGTCGGCTATACCCGTGGCCTCTATCTCAAGTATGCCCAGAAAGGCGTCAAGGAGTTCAACCTGCTCTTCTCGCCCGAGTTCCTGCGAGAGAGCAAGGCTCTCTATGATAACCTTTACCCAAGCCGAATAATTGTCGGCTATCCTAAGTTTATAGGTCTCCCGGGTTTTGAGGAGGAGGATGAGGCTATAAGGAAAGTGACCGACGTCGACAAGATGAAGGAGGCCGCACACACCTTTGCCGCATTGTTGCAGGAGGGGGCTATCAAGCCAGACATCGACACACTCTTTATGGGCATGAAGGAGGCTGAGGCTGTCAAACTTTTCGCAAACACCTATTTGGCCCTGCGTGTCTCCTACTTTAACGAGTTGGATACCTATGCTGAGGTCAAGGGTCTCGACACTAAGGCGATAATAGAGGGCGTCGGTCTCGATCCGCGCATCGGGACGCACTACAACAACCCTTCTTTCGGCTATGGCGGCTATTGCCTGCCCAAGGACACCAAGCAGCTCTTGGCTAATTATGCCGATGTGCCGGAAAACCTCATTGAGGCTATTGTGGAGAGCAATCGCACGCGCAAGGATTATATTGCCGACGCTGTGCTTCGCAAGGCTGGTTATTATAATGAGAACAGCACTTACGACTCGTCTCGCGAGCATCCGTGCGTCATTGGTGTTTATCGACTTACAATGAAGTCCAACTCTGATAATTTCCGTCAGAGCGCAATTCAAGGCATCATGAAGCGCATCAAGGCCAAGGGAGCTGAGGTAATCATCTACGAGCCAACTCTCGAGGATGGCTCCACCTTCTTCGGCAGCCGAGTTGTGAACAACCTTGCCGACTTCAAGGCGCAGAGCCAGGCCGTCATTGCCAATCGCTATGACGCCTGCCTTGACGATGTGAAGGATAAGGTCTACACACGCGATATTTTCCGTAGGGATTAATTGAGAGTTCCATAAAAGAAAAGAGCGAGGCCGCCAACATTTCCACAAATGTTGGCGGCCTCGCTGATTCTTTTCGATAGCCTCAAAGCCCTGCTCCCGTTATTCCAAGACTGGAGCTTTGGGATGCCATGTCAAGGCAAGCCTTTATTTCATAAACGGGTCCAAAAGTGCCATTAGCTCAGACCTTGATATTGCCCCGCTTTGACGATGGAGCATCTCACCATTGCGAAAGAGCATAAGTGTCGGCACAGACTGCACCTGATACTGCGCCGCCGTGTCGCCATATTTGTCAACATCAACTTTGATGATGCGAATCTTGTCGCCGAGGATGTGCTTTACCTCTTCCAAAACGGGGTGCATCATTTTGCAAGGCTGACACCATGTGGCGAAGAAATCGACCAGCACGAGCTTGTCGCCCGCTATGACGTCATTGAAAGTCTCCATTATTTCAGTTGTTTGCCATCCGAGAAAGCGTTGCCCACACGGCTGCCGAGCTGGATATAGCCCATGCGCATGGGGTCGAACGTGATGAGATGCATCTTCTCAATGTCGGGCTTGCCGTCACTCCCGATATACTCGTCATTGCAGACAATGTTGACAATCTCGGCAATGATGTAATAACCAGTCTCGCTCTCGTCAATCTTACGCTTAATCCTGCACTCCAGCGTCATTGGGAAATCAGTGAACACAGGTGCGTTGACATTCTCTGCCTTAACAACTGTCCAATGAGTCTTCTCGATCTTGCTCGGCTCGTTTTTTGCGCTCACAATGCCTACGTAGTCCGCCGCCACGAGTGTCTCTTTGGTCGCAAACGCCACGGTGAAGTCCCCACAGGCGTTGAGGTTGTCTGTTGTGGCATGCTTGCCCATGGATATCATAATCTCGTGAGCGTCCCACTGTCCAGCCCAGGCCGCGTTCATTGCGTTGGGTTTGCCGTTTTTGTCATACGTGCCGATGATGAGCACCGGCTGTGGCAGAAGCCACGCTTTGCTTTCGAAGGATTGCATGGGAGATGTGTGTTTGCGTGTGAAGGATTGCTGATGTGGGAAACTGCTATGTAGCGTATGTTTACTACATTTCATTTGCTATTTATGGCATCGCAGTAAGTGTCAATGAGGTACTTTTTTATAAGTTCATCATCGAAATTAAAACGTTTTTTCAACTCGAATATTTTTGCATCCACCAAGAACCTGTAAGAGAAGCCCTGAAGAAAATGCCAAATAAATCCCTCTTTGCCGTCAAGGAAGCCTGCTTTAAGGAAATAGCGTAAGGTGAAATTGATGAAGGGCCTTAGGAAAAGGGGGGCTTTTATATACTTTACTTTAAGCCAGCGTTTACGTTGCTCCTCTGTTCCGAAGAATTTCGGCTCAACTTCTTGGGCTGAAGCATCGAGTCCGTATTCCATCATCAACATGTCCACCATCTCACGAGTTGCGTATCCATTGTGCTTGTTCATCCACCACGTAAGGTCGTTGAGGTTTGCGTCAACCTGGTCTCCTTGCTCTATTGTGATAGTCTTGCCGTCAAAAATACGTATATGCTCATCCATCCACCTGTTTTCGCATTCTCCGTGACCTCTTCGCCATACTTTTAAATGATAACTGGGATACCATCCTCCGTGAAGTAGCGGGCGTCCCATAAAGTCGATGCGCTTGCGCACATATATGCCATTCACATCATCTGGACAATCTGATATCGCCTTCTTTACATTTTCTCCCAATCCTTTGTCTAAATATTCGTCAGCATCTATGCGCCACACCCAGTCGGCGGTTATTGGGCAGTTTTGAAGTCCCCAGTTGAATTGTGTGGCGTAATTTTTCCAAGGATGCTCGTATACTTGCGCACCTAATGCTTCTGCCACGCTTTTTGTTTTGTCTGAACTGTAGCAGTCTATGACAAAAATCTCCTCGCATATGCCTTTTAATGATTGTATGCAACGAGCAATGTGCTTCTCCTCGTCCTTAGTAAGGATAAGGGCTGCAATGGAACTACTCATATTAATATCTAATTTTTTATCGCCCACTATTCCTCTGGGTTTGACTCGTTAGTAGATGGGAGTAACCTAATTTTTATGTTGAATTTCAAATAGTCACATTGGAAAATTTATAGTTTGAAAATATCTGAAATTTTCATTTCGGACTCTTTGAATACATGCGAGAACAGTTGTGATAGGTTTTTTAGTATGTAAGCAAAGATAAATATCAGCAAATATATGGCTAATATATTCAGAGGAAACAAAAAGTTCAGTTTGTCTGTGAACAAAGCATATTGGACTAAATAGATTTCAAGAGTCAATGCTGAAATTATGTAAACCACATTCCCTATCATAGGATGGTCAAACAGCTTAACCAATTTGTCCGAACTACAAAACATGAAAAGATAGTAAATTCCCAGCAGTAGTGGGATTAGTGACACTATTTGAAAATGGCAGTAGAACGGATTTACCTTGTATAAAGCCATACAAAAATAGTAGAGTATAATTGAGGCGAAAAACAAACAGAAAGACTTCGATGTGTTAATTTTTCCCCCCGTCAGTCGCAAAACTCCACAGTTTGCCAAAAATCATTCTGCCTTGTTCTGATTTTAAATCTATCGCCATGATAGCGCCCATGAGCATGAACATGAAATAATAAATACGCATGAATGAAACTTGCGCGTACATAACTGAATTATTCATGTCAAGAATGAAGAAACTCAGAAGCGTTATAATCAAAAAGGAGCAAACGAACACCAATCCCACATGTCTTGCCCCAAAACGTCGAATCACATAAAATATTGCATAATATACCATTATGCATGGCAAGAACCAATATCGTGGGGTTGTGATAAGGTCTAAAACATTCCATGACCAGGCGAACACAACAGAAGACAATATTGCCCACATGATTATGGATGGATAAATGCGACTTACCCTACGTTTGTACCAATTGAAAAATCCCCCGTCTCGTCCAAGTTGTAATGTAAATCCAGAGCAAAAGAAAAACAACCCGTCTCCAATGGCCCCTCCCGTGACGAGATTCCCAAATCTGGGAAACAATAGTCCCATGTGAGAGTATGTTATAAGTAGCGCAGCGAGGAATTTGAATATGACAATAGCCTTATTCTTTCTTTCAAGGTCATAAAGTTTTACCATGAATGCATTTTATATTTTCAATGAGGAAAAAGGGGCTTCTATAACAAAAGTCTAAAGGGAGGAATTTTCCAAAAATCTTCTTTTTATCTGTCTTGCCGGATTTCCTCCAACTACCATCCACGGCTCAACATTTTTATATACTGATGCTGTGGCTCCTACAATCGCTCCTGTCCCTATTTCAACACCCATGCCAATGTATGCTCGTGCTCCGACCCATGACTTTGTGCGGAGTATGATTGGGGCGGTGATAAGGGACTTGTCCGCAGTGTTTTCCATATTGATGTCATGTCCTGCTGTGCAAAGGTAAGAGTATTGCGACACGATAGCGTCATCGTCAAGCTGGATTAGATCCTGATTATAGCATATCACCCCGGGACCCAAACATGCCCTGTGGCCCATTTTGAGATTCCATGGTGCCCAGACTTTAGCTGAGGCGTAGACGTTCGCATCCCATTCTATTTTTGCTCCAAAAGCCCGAAGAAGTGCAATTCTCCATGTGCGAAATATTGGAGTTATGAAAGGGCGGAATAATAATGCTGCCGTTACGTTCCATAGAATACGCCGTATCTTAGTGGTCCGTGAAATTCGACCCGGAGTCTTACGTTCTACCTGCATACTAAATCTTTACCTTATCTGCGGATTATTATTTTTCTTCCGCGTTACATAGGCGAATATAATCGTAAGCCTTGTGCTCACAATGCACTGTTTATGGCTCAAGCCTTTTTTCAGGTGCATATGTTAAAATGCGCACCCTTGTGATGTTAAAAGTCAAGCGTAGAGTTTGACAAGCCGGAAGATGAAGAAGTTGTGGTCCCTGACGCCCCTCATCTGACTGCGGAATATCTTGACTTTGGAGTTGAAAGCCTCGGCAGACGCATTGGTGGCGCGGCGGATGA
>CAVKRQ010000022.1:0-47001 GCA_963658925.1 bacterium | reverse complement strand
TCATCCGCCGCGCCACCAATGCGTCTGCCGAGGCTTTCAACTCCAAAGTCAAGATTTTCCGCAGTCAGATGAGGGGCGTCAGGGACCGCAACTTCTTCATCTTCCGGCTTGTCAAACTCTACGCCTGACTTTTAACATCACAGGGGTGCGCATTTTAACATATGCACCTGAAAAAAGGCTTGAGCCCATCATGAGACAAGCGCAGACACTACAAATCAGGCTTGGTGAAAGACGGCGCGAGCGCCCCACACCTTTAAAAAACTTTAACCGCCAAAGCCCCCTTTTGACGTGAATTATAAGAGCAGGACGAGGTTTTTGTCATAGCTTATCACTATATTTGCGGAAAAATAGGTTGTCCGAATAGGACATACCACCTTTAATATTAAGAGGTAATACAAAAAAAACAACAGCACCGGCCGACGGTGCCACATAACCTTAATCATGCGTCCAAAGAGAATCATAGAGATCATGCGCGAGGCCGCCACAGGCACGCAGGTCACGGTCAAGGGCTGGGTTCGCACCCGCCGAGATAGCAAACAAGTCAGCTTCGTCGCCATGAATGACGGCTCGACAATAGCCAATCTCCAGATCGTGGTCAACCCTGCCAACACCGACGAGGAGACCCTGAAGCGCATCACGACGGGCGCATGCCTCAGTGTCACAGGCCAGCTCGTGGCGAGCCAAGGCAAGGGACAGAGCGTCGAGATCCAGGCCGAGAGCATCGAGGTGCTTGGTGACGCAGACGCCACCTACCCCCTCCAGAAGAAAGGCCACACATGGGAGTTCCTCCGTGACACGGCCCACCTCCGCCCGCGCACCAACACATTCGGAGCCATCTTCCGCATCCGCAACCAGATGGCCTACGCCATTCATAAGTTCTTCCACGACAAGGGCTTCGTCTATTTCCACACTCCGCTCATCACCAGCTCGGACTGCGAGGGCGCCGGCCAGATGTTCCAGGTGACGACCTTGGACTTGGAGAACCTGCCCAAGGGCGAGGACGGCAAGGTGGACTACACGCAGGACTTCTTCGGACGCCGCACCAGCCTCACCGTCTCCGGCCAGCTGGAGGGTGAGCTTGCCGCCACTGCGCTCGGAGCCATCTACACCTTCGGCCCGACGTTCCGCGCTGAGAACTCCAACACGCCGCGCCACTTGGCTGAGTTCTGGATGATTGAGCCCGAGATGGCCTTCTACGACATCAAGGACAACATGGACCTTGCCGAGGAGTTCATCAAGTATTGCGTCCAGTGGGCACTTGACAACTGCATGGACGACCTTGAGTTCCTCAACAAGATGATTGACAACGAGCTCATTGAGCGGCTCAAGTTTGTCACCACCCATGACTTCGTCCGCCTGCCTTACACCGAGGGCATCAAGATTCTCGAGGAGGCCGTTGCCAAAGGCCACAAGTTTGAGTTCCCCGTCTTCTGGGGCGCCGACTTGGCCTCGGAGCACGAGCGTTTCCTTGTCGAGGAGCATTTCAAGAAGCCAGTCATCTTGACGGACTACCCGAAGGAGATCAAGGCGTTCTACATGAAGCAGAACGAGGATGGCAAGACCGTCCGCGCCATGGACGTCCTCTTCCCCCGCATCGGCGAGATTATCGGCGGCTCGGAGCGCGAGGCCGACTATAACAAGCTCATGGACCGCATCGAGGAGCTCCACATCCCGATGAAGGACATGTGGTGGTATCTCGACACGCGCAAATACGGCTCCTGCCCCCACTCCGGCTTCGGACTGGGCTTCGAGCGCCTCATCCTCTTCGTGACGGGCATGGCCAACATCCGCGACGTCATCCCGTTCCCACGCACCCCAGGCCGCGCTGAGTTCTAACCTCGCCGCCGCCTCACTCCCCAATCAGAAAAACAACAAGACACATCAAGATGAAGATATTCTTTAACGACAGGCACATCAAACTCGATGTCATGAGTTTCGCAACTGTCGGCTACCAGCGTGTGGAGTACTACACAGACGCCGACAAACTGCGCGAGTTCGTAGAGATGTTCGTAGCCGACGAGACGCAGCCCGACACCTGCATCCTTGCCGAGGACCTGAGCGAGCTGACCAAGGCCTTCATGTCACTCTTCCCTGTCATCCATGCCGCAGGCGGCGTGATTCATGACGGAGACGATGAGTATCTCGTTATTGACCGCAAAGGCTACAGCGACCTGCCCAAAGGCAAGGCCGAGGCTGGCGAGGGCGCGGTGGACACCGCCATGCGCGAAGTGATGGAAGAGACCGGCCTTGTCGGCATGAACGTCATCGACCGCATTGGCGAGACCTACCACACCTACTACATTGACGGCAAGATGGTTCTCAAGGAGACCGTCTGGTTCTCAATGTCAGTGCCTGGCCGCCCCAAGTTGACCCCAGAGGCCGACGAGGGCATCACCAACGCGCGCTGGGTGAGCCGCAAGTGCATGGGCGAAGAGGCTAACAAGACCTACAACTCGCTCAAGGACCTGTTCCGCTCGGTCAGCCTGTAAGCCAAAGACTGGGCTAAACCCATAAAAAAGTACCGCGGGTGCAAAGACTACGACGTCTTTGCACCCGCTTTTTTTGTCATCAACAGGTCATCAGGACAGAACTGCTTTGGAATTTAAATTCTAAAATCGGATTCGGAAATCAAGCAAACGAGACACCAGCTAATTGCTTTCTTGTCGGACGGTGTCCAAGCTGTCCACACGCAGACTGTCCGCCTCGGACACCGTTATGCCATTATGGCCGGGGACGGCTGCCGTATCCGCTTTCGCAGGCTCGGAAGACCCAGCATTGGCATTGTTGGTGTTGGCAAACTTGGAATGTGACTGGCCACGCTTTCGCTTAAAAATCTTATGCCAATAGGAGCGGAAAAGGTCAATGAAAGAATCAAACTCCTCTTGATAAGAGAGGCCTATGCCCTGAGTGGTAGGCGACGTCTCATATATGACATCATTGTTGGAGTGCGTGTAGGCCTTGGCCCGGATATTGCCCTTCTTGTTCAGTTTGACCTCGACATCAAAATCGCCAATAAGCGAGCCGCCGTCAGACGCAGCGCTTGTGGCATCGCGCCCGTAGCCTATGTTTCCACTCAGCAGGACTTTATTATCAAACACTTGTGTGGACATGGACAGCTCATACTCCTCATTGGTCATGTCATCGCCCGGGCGGTAGTTGACGCCCACGCCTATATTCTTGTCATTTTGCGATATGAGGCTGCTGAGCTTATTGCTGAAAAGCTCGGACGCCGCCGAGCTGAGGTATGACTGGCTTTGGCTTGACTGCGAGCTGACATCTTGAACAGCATAGAATTGCCCCGACGCGAGGAGCGAGAACACCTGGCGGCTCACCTCGTCTTGAGTGTTGACATACTGGTCAAACGCATACTGGTTGAAGTTTTGCGAAGAGGGAATGACGATGCCGAAACGGATGTCCGGCTTAGTCAGTCGGCCATTCAGGAAGATTTTGCAGTTTATGGGGACACGCTTCTTCAGATCGGCATTGTTGGCATAGGATGTTCCGCTGACCAGACTATAGATGGAAGCCCTCACCTGATAAGTTGCGGCGAGATCCAGAATGACGTCATAAGGCCCACCGTTCCACGACAGTGTGCCGCCATTGTCAATGGTGAACTGTTTGTCGAAGACACCGAAGGAGAGGTCATACTCACCCTTGTCTATGGTGTAGCCGCCATGCATGGTGAGCTCGCCCACTCGCCCTATGCCTATATTAAGGTCACCATGACCTGTGCCGGACAATTTGCCCAACTGCTCGCCAATGACCACCGACAACCGGGCCTCGGGGGTTACCCTCAGCTTGAGAGTGGCAGTTGTGCCAGTGCCGAGAGACTCGGCCAAACTCAACTTAGCAGCCTTATCGCCATCATGGACGAAATCGGCGCTCACCACGTCAGTCTTGGCGTTGGGGTCGACGGTGAAAGTAGAACCCTTGTCCGTCTTAGCCTCAATGAATATGTCCACATTGCTTGTGGGGCCTGTTATGCGCATCAGGCCGGAGCCATAGACCGTTCCGTAGTAAGATGGGCTCTCCTTGGCAGTCGTGGAGAGCAGCAGCATGTTATCAACTGTGAAGTCCAGCCCCATGTCGAGGTCAGAGAACATCGAGTGCTTGATATACCCGTCAAAGACGCCTCGCTTGCCGTTGGCGTCGGCGAAACGAATCTTGCGGAAGTCCATTATGGTGGGGGAGAGCACAAGCGAATCATTGCCCACAAGTGTGTAGCGCACGTCGGTCTGCATGACACGGAATGAGTTGCCCTCGTTCATGTTGAGATGAGAATCGAGCGCGATGTCAGACAGAGGCCCATGCAATGTAAGCCAGCCACTGGTTGTCCCCCGCCATTGGTCAATGCAGTTGTCGAGATAGAAATTGAGGAAGCCGGTCGACAGGCTGTCAATGGTCAATGGGAGGTAGAGACTTTGGTTTTTCAAGTCGCAATATCCACGGCCGTAGGCGCGCGGGACGCCCCCCGTCACAATGCTCACCCCGAGGTCGACAGAGTCGCGCCCGGCCCCATAAGACGCCGAGAGGTCCATATGCTCCAGGTTGTCGCCATCAACCATCAGGCGGTCAATGTAGGCGGAGACGCCGACCGAGCCATGCGCGAAAGCAGCACTCGCCTCAGCCATGAGAGACAAGTCGCCCGCTAAGCTATACTTGGAGCTCTCGTCAGTCTCAAGGATATCCTCAAGCACAATCTTATTGAGCCACAGGCGAATGGTGTCATTCTCACTTGAAGAAGCCGTGCCACGCGCCGAAATGGAGTGTTCGCCAGACGAGGCGTTAAAATTGCCCACACTCACATAGTCATGGGCCAAGACAAAGCGGCAAGTGTCTAACGCCCAGACGGACTCGCCCATTGGCAGCCGCGACCTGTCGATGCCAATGCGGCACAGAGGCTGCGAGGTGGCGGGCTCGCGCTCAAAGACGGCGTCGAGGCTCAAAAAGCCGCCATCATCAGTTGCCCCGTCACGCACCGCCATACGATTGTTCCACAACATCTTGCGGTGTTTACCACCCCATGCGAGGTCAACAGTCGCAGCGTCGCCGCTCACATCCGTGTCAACCGACAGGTTTTTGATGACACCCGCAAAAGGCGCGGAGAGCGAGGATGAGCGCAGACTGAGGCTCATGTTACCATCGTTGCTGACAAACGAGGCGCCGAGGCTGTCAACCGACACGCCTCCATAGGCCACCCTCGGGACGCGCAACCGGGCCCACGAGAAATGGCTGTCAGAATCGACACTGCCGCGGAATGAGACACTGTCCGGCAGAGAGAGGGATGGGGCAAAAATCTTGACTAAACGGTCAGCTCCCGCCAAGACTACATCAAACTCGGCAGTCTGAGTGGACGCGTGGCCCGAATGGCGCACGGCGGCAGACTGCGGGGCTGGCACCAATGACGGCAACGCCGAATGGATCTGCCGCAGAAACTCACGGGATAGGCCTCCGACATCGAAACTGCCTGAGGCCGACGCGCTTATCATGCCTGACGAGACTGAGAGGACGCGCAGCCCGTCATCGCCAGTGCCGAGGGAGGCGTCAAGGCTCGGGATGGCCACGGTGTCCGTGTCAGACCTCAGGATGAGATCTTTTATTTGGAGGTCGGCCTTTGCGGACCGCGGGTCAAGCCCCTGAGTCTCAAAGCGCGACCTGAGCCCCAGACGATACGGGCTTTTGAACACCGACGGAGCCAGGGCATCCATCTGGAGCGAGTCGGCAGCCATGGTCAAGGAGACGAAAGGCGTGACGCCGTCCTGTTTGCATTCGAAAAAGAGGGTCAGCAGTCCGATGGGGTCGGCCATGTCGATTCGCCCGTTGAGGCCGTCGCTCGAGAGAGTGCCGTCATAGTCAATCCCGCCGACAGAGAGGCCCATGGCGTCAAGCCTGTCCACTGTGCCGCTGAAGATGGCGTAGCGGAGCAACTCGTCAGTCTGGTACTGGTTCTTTTCGGGGCGGATATTCAGGCGGCCATCCGTTTTGACGTTAGCCTCAACCCTTGTCACCAAGCCATTAGTCAACTTGGAGGGGAGCAAATCGGCCGCAAGTTGCAAAGAGAAGTCGGCCAGCGCCCAGTCATTCTGAGTAGACGCATCGGCATAGGCGTTCATCCGCCCAAAGACCGAATTGACATTGACGTTGGCGGAAGCCTGTCCCTGCTTGACAGAGGCAGACCCGTCAAACGGGAAAGCGGGATAGGCATCATAGCCGTTGGGATGGCCAAGAAGCTCAGCCACGTCGGATGGCTTCAGCCAACCCGAAAAAGAGACATTCGCCAAGTTTATGCAACCAGGTCCGAGAGGCTGCCTTAGCTTGGCGGAGCCCGACGCGCTCACATTGGACGACTCGCCAAGCGAAGCCCTCAAGAAGTCGACCCGTACATCGTCGCCCGAGAGGTTGGCGCGCACCGCAAAACCGAATTGAGGCACACCCCACCCGAGCATACGGCTAACCACCTCGCCGGTGAACCTCGCGCTCGGGACGTCGACCACCGCGCTGCGCACGCCCGACGAGTCGATTACGGCCCCTATGCTGTCCACCTTCATGACGCAACCGCCCAAAGACAGGCGCCCCGAGCTGAGCGAAAGCGTATCACCCGCCGCAACGATACGGCCGCCAGCCGACAAGCGCGCGAGAGAACCCGGCTCGTCGAACGAGATGTCGGAGACATAAGCCCCCGCACCGTCACCGCCGACACGCAGAGAGCCGACATCCAAAGAGAAGTTACTGAAATCGAGAGGCTCACGCCCCAGCGCGGAATAGCTGACAATGCAATGACGCGCCTTGACCACGCCAATGAAGATGTCGGGCAGTGGAGAGTCATCACCCGACGACAAGTCATAGAGATTAAGACCTCCATCCGCCCTTTGACGGACGTTGACAGCCATGCTGTCGGCCTCGACCACGTTGAGAGCAGCCACATCGCCGAAGAGGATGGAGAGGTCGACATCGACCTTGGCGCGCGTCACAGAGATCATGGGCAAAGAGTCGGCATCCGAGATGCAGACATCACCTATCTCAACTGTGGTGAAAGGGAAATAGCGGAGGCTGCCGACACTGACGGGGAGGCCGAGAGACTGCGAGAGGGACGATGACACTGAGCGAGCCGCCCATCGGCGGACAGGCGGCATTTGCGTCAGGCAGAAGGCGAGCAGCAGCACAAACATGGCCACTAACAGGGTCGCCCATAACGCCGTGACGATTTTTTTTATATATTTGCTCATTAAAACGAGGCCAGACAGGCATGCGTCGGCAAAAATAGTTAAAAAACTGACAGGCCGCGGCGCGTCTGGCGAAATGAAGAGAAAAGAATGTCTACGTTCATATTAGGGATAGAGTCGTCGTGCGACGACACGTCGGCGGCAGTCCTTTGCGACGGCAAGGTCCTATCCAACGTGACGGCCAGCCAGGCTGTCCATTTGCGTTACGGTGGCGTGGTGCCCGAGTTGGCGAGCCGAGCTCACGAGCAGAACATCATACCGGTGGTAGACAAGGCGTTGGGAGATGCAGGCATCAAGGCGGAAGATTTAAGCGCTGTCGCGTTCACCCGCGGTCCGGGTCTGATGGGCTCGCTGCTTGTCGGCGTCTCGTTTGCCAAGGGGTTCGCCCTTGCGCTTGACAAACCGATTATTGAGGTCAACCATCTGCAGGCTCACGTGTCCGCCCACTTCATTGTCGAGGACGGCAAGGACATCCCACAATTCCCGTTCCTCTGCCTTCTCGTCTCGGGAGGCAACAGCCAGATTCTGCTGGTGAAAGACTATATGGACATGGAGATAATAGGTCAAACCATAGACGACGCGGCGGGCGAGGCCTTTGACAAGTGCGCCAAGGTGATGGGCTTAGGCTATCCCGGCGGCCCGGTCATCAACAAGTTGGCCAACGAGGGCAACCCCAAGGCGTTCAGCTTCGCGAAGCCCCACATTGGCGGCTACGACTACAGTTTCAGCGGTCTGAAGACATCCTTCCTCTACACGCTGCGCGACGCGTTGAAGGAGGACCCGGACTTCATCGAGAAGAACAAGGCCGACCTGTGCGCCTCGCTCCAGTCGACAGTGATTGACATCCTGATGAAGAACCTGATCCGCGCGGCCAAGGACTTAGGCATCACCACGGTCGCCGTGGCGGGCGGAGTGTCGGCCAACAGCGGGTTGAGAGACGCGTTCGAGAAGCTGCACACGTCTCGCGGATGGAAAGTCTTCGTCCCCAAGTTCTCCTACACCACAGACAACGCCGCCATGGTCGCCTCGGCTGGATACAGGAAGTTCCAGCGCGGCATCTTCACCACAATGGACGCCGCCCCGTTCTCACGCACCGTGGTATAAGGAGGCGCAGCATCGCAGAAAATACACAATTCAACTGTTTTGCAATTAATGAGTGAGTTCAAGAACAAAAAGATAGAACTGACAGACAACTTCGTGATGAGTCATGTCGGAGCCGAGACAGTCATAGCCCCCATCTCCGGCTCGACGGCCGACTTGGGCAAGCTGACGGCCATCAACCCCACGGGAGCCGACATTCTGGAAGGCATCCGCGAGGGGCTCGGTTTTGATGGAGTCGTGAACAAGATTATGATGCTCTACGGAGTGGCCGACCGCCAAATTGTGGAGCAGGACGCCACGGCGTTCATCAACAAGATGCTCAAGGCTGGAGTGGTCACTGTGTCATAACAGCGGACTGGCTTTCGGGCAGTTCATCGCGTCCACAAGTCTTTCAACAAAAAATCAAGAAGCTCAATGACCCCGCCCTCCATAGTCGTCAGCGTGGCTGGCATGTGTTTCGAGTTCGCCCCGTGCGGATGCTCATTTTCCGACACCGTGTTTCAAGGCTTCGGATCGCTGTCAGCGCCCAACAACCCTAAAGCGCAGATTCACATCAAAGTCCGTCTGACTGACGACATTTCCCCCATTGACAAAGAGTTTGTGCGGTTCACCGCCGAAAATGAGCCGAACGACGAGTGCTTCTACACCAAGTGGAACATCGCCGTGCTGCCAGACGGCACTGAGGCCATAACACAGGAGTGCGGCGAGGAGGAGAACATACGGATGGCGCGGCTTAGCGTGCGCGGATCAGAGGGCGAGATGCTGATAAGCACAGCGTCACCCTCGGGGGGCGTGGTAGACCCGCTCGTGTCGCCGCTCTTCAGCGTCTTCCTGTCGAGGCAGGCGCAACGGCGCGGCGGTTTCATGATACACTCGTCCGTCGTGAGGGCCGCTGACGGCAACGGATACCTTTTCACCGCCGTATCTGGCACAGGGAAGAGCACCATGGCGAGGATTTTCAGCAGCGCCGGAGGCAGAATTGTCAATGACGACATGAACCTGATAATGCCCACAGCCGAGGGAGCCACAGCCTACAACCTGCCCATGCGGCGCTACGTGCAGATGCCCACATCCACCCCTCTCCACAAGCTTTTCCTCATTTACCAAAGCCCGGACAACAAGGCTCAGAGGGTCAGCGGAGCCGTGGCAGTGGCCGACTTGGCCTCAAACGTCATCCAGCAGCCGTTTGACGCGGCCAACGCCCTAACCCCCATTGACAATGTGGCGCGTTGCCTCGGCGACATTCCCACTTACAGATTAGGCTTCAAACCAGACAAAGACATCATCTCGCTCATTAGCGGATTATAGCCACATCATCCCCACCAAGTAACGACCAAGGGCCCATGGGAAGTCAAGTCATAGTCAGCCTGACACGCCAAGCCATCAAGCAGGGCTTGAACGTCCGCATAGGGGCGAGAGGGACGAGCATGTTCCCATACATATGGCCGGGCGACATGGTGACGTTTCGCCCACTCAAGGAGGGAGAAAGGCCAGAAGTCGGAGCCGTCACCGTGACAGAGACTGACAAACGGGACAGATTTATTTTGCACCGCGTGGTAAAAGTGGACGGAGATGTCGTTATAACCCGCGGAGACTCAAACATGATGGATGACGCGCCGCACCAACCGGAGCAGGTTGTTGGCATAATGACAAAAGTCGAGAGCAGTCGATTTCACTTCGCATGGCACGTGAATGACGGCCATGGCCTATGGTCAAAATGGATGTTGCGCGCATCACCAGTGTCGCACCGGATTAACCATACTCTGGCCCGAGTGGCGCAGGGAGTGAACATCCTTCTCAAGAGGCTGGGGCTGAGAAGAAGAAGAGAAATAGCGAAGGCATGAGCGGACGGAACGGAGTAATTTGGCGTGCGCTTGGCATTGTGTGGCAGTCGTCGCCCCGATGGGCTGTTGCCAACGGGGTGTGCGTGGTCTTATCGGCCACAATGCCAGTCCTGCTCCTGTGGGCCATGGGCCGTGTCGTTGACGACGTCCTGGGCAGTGGCATGTGGGAGGATGGCGACGTGTGGCAAGGGCTGCGTGGCATAGCTCCGTCGTTAGCCATTTTCGGTCTTGCGTTGTGGGGAGGCTACATAGTGGGAGTCCTGTCCGACTGGTGTGGCGACGAGCTCGGAGAGAGAATCAGGGGTCGCGTGAGTTCCATGACACACGCACAGATGAGCCGCGTGAGCTTTCAGACCATGCAGAGCCCAAAATTTCAGACAGAGGCGTTTCGCGCCATATCCGGCTCAACTCAGAGGCCCGTCAACATATTCCTCAACACACTGAGCCTTACTGAGGCCACGATAACTTTTTGCGCCATGAGCGTCTGGCTCACCCGCGTCTGCTGGTGGCTGCCTCTCATAGTCATCTTGGCAGGTCTGCCTGTGGTGGCGGTCAACATGCGCGACCTCAGCAAGTCTTACAAGCTATACATGGGGCAGTCAGAGGACGAGCGCAAAGCCCAATATTACAACAGGGTGCTGACGCAGCCGCGCTACTCGCCAGAGATAAGGCTCTTCGGGCTATGGGATTTCTTCAGCAGCCTCTATGACGCGGCCCACCACAAAATAGCAGGTGAGCGGTTGGCGCTTGAGCGGCGCAACGTGTTCCACCAGATTATCACCATAACACTGCAGAGCGTGGCGGTCGTCGCGGTGTTCGTCATCGTCATTTTCATGACCATTGGCGGAGGCCTGAGTGTCGGATCATTGGCAATGTACCTCATGGCCATACGCAGAGCCGAGGCAGCGGCAACCATCGTGGCCAAGCGCACCGTGGCACTCCATAGGCAAGGCCTGTATATAAGGTCACTGTTCGACTTCCTTGACGTCAGGGAGGACAGGGGGGAGGAGCTTAAATTCCCAACCGATTTCCAAAATATTGAGATAAAAGACGCCTCGTTCGCATATCCGGGATCGGAGCGTCAGGCGATAAGCGGAGTCAACATAACAATCAAGCGCGGCGAGGTGGTTGGCATAGCGGGCGGCAACGGCAGCGGCAAGTCAACCATCGTCAAGATGCTCAGCGGCCTCTTGCGCCCCGACGAGGGCAGCGTGTCAGTTGATGGCGTGGAGATTGCCGACATGAGCCGCGGTGAGGTGACCGCGCACATAGCCACCGTCTTTCAGGACTTCTGCACATACAACGTCAGCGCAGCGGACAACATCCGCTTTGGCGACATGAGCCACGAGTTGGACCGCGGCCGCATGCGCCAAGCCGCGACCGACGCTGACATCGACCAACTGCTGACCAGCCTGCCTGACGGGTATGACACCACGCTCGGAGCCTACTTCACAGGCTCGGAGATGTTCAGCCGAGGCGAGTGGCAGCGCATGGCCATGGCGCGCGTGGTTTATTCGCAAGCCGACGTCATGGTATTTGACGAGGCGGCAAGCGCACTCGACCCCCGGGCCCGCGCCACGCTGAGAAACAACATTTCGCGGCTCCGCAAGGCAGGTAAGACCATCATCATAGTCTCCCACCTTGAAGAGACGCTCGCCATGGCCGACCGGGTCATTGAGTTGAAAAAGCCTTAGGCCAGAGACTCAAGCCTAAGACTTATGCCTCGCCTTGAGCACCCTTTACGCGGATGGACACACGCGACTGGCCGCGATCGGCAATGGGGCCGAACTGGCTCTCGTAACTGTCAATGTTCTCAGACAAAGCCTTGACAAGGAGTTTGGCGCAGGCAGGGGTCAGTATTATGCGCGACGCCACGTTTGGCGACTGCATGCCAGGCAGCATCCGCAAGAAATCCACAACGAACTCATTCTCGGAATGTGCTACGACCGAGAGGTTTGAGTATATCCCCTGAGCCACCTCGTTCGAGATGGAGAAATTGAGACTTTTTTTCTCTTCCATTTTTCTTCTGATATATTAATTGGTGAGGGCAGAGCGACCATTGCCCCGCCTCTCATGCGAAGATACTAAAATGAATCGACACGGATGGCAAGCCCGCCACGAAGCATGAGCCGCGTCCGAATGGCGGAAACAGAATAATAAAGACTATCTTTGACAAGACAAAAACAAAGACTACTGATGGAAAAGAGCGAACTGCGACGAATACGCCGCGAGGTGTCCGACTTGGCGCGCCGAGTGGGCTGTCATATTTGGGGACTACGCCAGCGCGAGGACGTCAAGATTGAAGTCAAGGGACGTCACGACTTCGTGACCCAGATGGACAAGCTGAGCGAGAGCCTCCTTGTGGCCGAGCTGACAGAGATAGCGCCCGAGGCTGGCTTCATCGCGGAGGAGAAGACCCGCACCGACCGCGGAGCCCACTTGGACTGGATTGTAGACCCGATAGACGGGACGACCAACTTCATCCACGCCCAGCCGCCGTTCGCCATAAGCATAGCCCTCATGGAAGACGGGGTCATCGTCGTCGGAGTGGTCTACGAGATGAGCCGCGACGAGTTGTTCTCGGCGGCACTTGGCGAGGGCGCCACGCTGAACGGAGAGCCGATACACGTCAGCTCCACATGCATAGACTCAGCCCTTGTGGCCACAGGCTTCCCCTACTCCGATTTCAGCAGGCTGCAGCCCTATCTCGCCTCTCTGACCAAAGTGATGGAGACGACGGCCGGAGTCCGGCGCCTCGGGTCGGCAGCCACCGACATGGCCTATGTGGCGTGCGGACGCTATGAGGCCTTCTTTGAATATGACCTGAAGCCCTATGACGTGGCGGCCGGCTGCCTCCTTGTCACCGAGGCGGGCGGAAAGCTAAGCGACTTCAAGGGCGGTGACGACTACATCTTCGGCCGCGAGATGGTGGCCACCAACGGGGCTTGCGCCACATCATTCCGCGACATCCTGACATTCAACAAATAAGACACAGTCATAGCACAAGAGATGAAAAAGACAGCCGTAGTCATCCTCAACTGGAACGGCCGCGAACTGATGCGCAAATACCTGCCGCAAGTCTTGGCCAACACACAGTCGGACTTGGGAGCAGACGTCATCGTGGCGGACAACGCGTCGACCGACGGGAGCCTCGAAATGCTGACCGCCGAATTTCCCGACGTGCAAGTCATCAGACTTGACCGCAACTATGGTTTCGCCGAGGGATACAACAGAGTCCTGGAGCAGTTGGGGCATGACTACGTGGTCCTATTGAACTCCGACGTCGCGCCGGCGGCAGGATGGCTTGAGCCTTTGGTGAGCCTGATGGAAAACGACGCGAGCGTGGGAGCCTGCGCCCCAAAACTGATGGACGACAAAGACCACAGCCAGTTTGAGTATGCCGGGGCAGCGGGCGGCTTCATCGACTGGCTCGGCTACCCCTTTTGCCGGGGCAGGGTCATGGACGAGGTTGAGGTGGACAATGGCCAGTACGACAGCGACATAGACTCGCTATGGGTTAGCGGCGCGGCCCTCATGGTTCGCCGGCAGCTATATGTCGAGTCGGGCGGCATGGACTCCAGCTTCTTCGCCCACATGGAGGAGATTGACCTGTGCTGGAGACTAAGAAACAAGGGATGGCGCATAGTCTCGTGCTGCGGCAGCGGGTCAAAAGTCTACCACCTTGGCGGAGCGACACTCAGTCAGACAAATCCGCGCAAGACATACCTCAACTTCCGCAACAACTTGACCATGATGGTCAAGAATTACAATAGCCGCCTTTGGTGGGCGGTCATCCTCCTCCGCCTCATATTAGACGGCGTGGCTGGCGCGCAATTCATCATCAAAGGCAAGGCTGCATTCTGCTGGGCCATAGCGCGGGCACACTGGGCCTTCTTCGGACGGCTGGGCGACACGCTAAGCAAACGCCGCGACCTGAAAAAAGGACGCGGCAGGAAACTGGTGCCGGAAGTCAAGAGATATAGCATGCTCTGGAGACACTACGTCAGCCACAAGGAATGTGACTTCTGACCCCGCGTGTGACAAAAAAGCAGACACCGCACTGACACCATCTGCCAAAAGCCGCGCTCGCTCTGCCAAAATGTCGCGACACGGCATTTGGCACAGAAAATGCAACATGGTTGGCAGTCGCACGCGAAGCCCCCGAGAGGCTGCGGGCGGCGCTCAAAAACAGATTAAAAAATAAAAATATACAACAATGGCAGAACTGAAAGGTAAAGTACTCGCCGGCAAAGCGCTGGTGAAGCCCGTCCCCGCCGAGACTAAGACTGTTAGCGGCATCATCATCCCCGACTCCGCCAAGGAGAAGCCCCTGAAGGGCACCATCGTGCTGGTGGGCGCAGCCAAGAAAGACGAGGCTGTCGAGGTCAAAGTTGGCGACGTGGTCCTCTACGGCAAGTACTCCGGCACAGAGCTCCACATTGATGGCGAGGACTACCTCCTCATCAACCAGTCTGACGTACTCTACGTCGAGTAGCAGACGCATGGGAGACACAGGCCACCACTCCCACACACGTCAAGGCGGCCACTCTTACACACAACACCATAAAAAGCTAAAGAAATGGCAAAGTCCATCAAATTCAATACCGAAGCACGCGAGCTTCTCAAGCAGGGCGTAGACCAGCTGGCCGACGCTGTGAAGGTAACCCTCGGCCCGAAGGGTCGCAATGTCGTCATCGAGCGCAAGTTTGGCGCCCCCCACATCACCAAGGACGGCGTTTCCGTAGCCAAGGAGGTCGAGCTCTCTGACCCATACGCAAACCTTGGCGCGCAGATGGTGAAAGAGGTAGCCTCTAAGACCGGCGACGACGCAGGTGATGGCACCACCACAGCCACCGTCCTCGCCCAGGCCATCGTCAACACCGGCATCAAGAATGTCACCGCTGGCGCCAACCCCATGGACCTCAAGCGAGGCATCGACAAGGCTGTTGCAAAGGTAGTCGAGAGCATCAAGGCTCAGGCTCAAGAGATTGACAACTCAAACGCCAAGATTGAGCAGGTTGCGACCATCTCCGCCAACAACGACAACGAGATTGGCAAGCTCATAGCCGAGGCCATGAAGAAGGTAGGCAAAGAGGGCGTCATCACTGTTGAGGAGGCCAAGGGCACCGAGACCCACGTTGACGTCGTCGAGGGCATGCAATTCGACCGCGGATACATCTCTCCGTACTTCGTCACCAACACTGAGAAGATGGAGGCAGACCTCGACTCTCCTTTCATCCTCATCTACGACAAGAAGATCTCCACGATGAAGGACCTTCTCCCCGTCCTCGAGAAGGCTGCACAGACCGGTCGTCCACTCCTCATCATTGCTGAGGATGTTGATGGCGAGGCACTCGCAACCCTCGTTGTCAACCGTCTCCGCGGCTCTCTCAAAGTCGCGGCTGTCAAGGCCCCAGGCTTCGGCGACCGTCGCAAGGAGATGCTTCAGGACATCGCCATCCTCACTGGCGGCACAGTCATCAGCGAGGAGACCGGCCTCAAGCTCGAGAACGCAGAGCTGCCAATGCTCGGCGTCGCTGAGAAGGTGACCATCACCAAAGACGCTACCACCATTGTCAATGGTCAGGGCGACAAGGCCGCAATCGCAGACCGCACCGCTCAGATCAAGGCTCAGATTGCCAACACCAAGAGCGACTACGACCGCGAGAAGCTTCAGGAGCGCCTCGCAAAACTCGCAGGCGGCGTAGCTGTCCTCTATGTAGGCGCAGCCACCGAGGTCGAGATGAAGGAGAAGAAAGACCGCGTTGACGATGCTTTGTGCGCAACCCGCGCAGCTGTCGAGGAGGGTATAGTCCCTGGCGGCGGTGTCACCTACATCCGCGCAACTCAGGCTCTTGAGGGCATGAAGGGCGAGAATGAGGACGAGACCACCGGCATCGAGATTGTACGCCGCGCCATCGAGGAGCCTCTCCGCCAGATTGTCTTCAACGGCGGCAAAGAGGGCGCTGTCATTGTCCAGAAGATCAAGGAGGGCAAGGGCGACTTCGGCTACAACGCCCGCACCGACACCTACGAGAACCTTTTGGAGGCTGGCGTCATCGACCCCGCCAAGGTAACCCGCGTGGCTTTGGAGAATGCGGCCTCTATCGCAGGCATGTTCCTCACCACCGAGTGCATCATTGTCGAGGAGAAGGAGAACAAGCCCGAGGCTCCAGCCGGCGCTCCCGGCATGGGTGGCATGGGCGGCATGATGTAAGCCTCACCCCTCTTAACTGCGCATTAAGCAATTAGGGATATATGTCGGCCCGGCATGACATTGATTGTCATGCCGGGCCGATTTTTTTTATCTGTCACGCCGCACCCCAAAACCTGCGTCAGGGCGATGCCACAACGTTTTTCGGAGAAAAAATACCCGCTTCCGATTGCACATATTGAAAAAAGAGCTAACTTTGCATCGTCTTAAGGACAAGGAAACAATTCGGGGTGTAGCTCAGCCCGGTTAGAGTACACGTCTGGGGGGCGTGTTGTCGCTGGTTCGAATCCAGTCACCCCGACTAAATTCCACTTAAAGCGTCAGACTTCGCAAAAGTCTGACGCTTTTTTTTATGCCCTATATCCGTCTACCCTTAGCCCAACACTCACCAACGAAACCGGGCTCGGCAACATATTCCCCCTTCGCCACACTACATTTCCCGCTCTTCGACGCACTGCGCCCCTACGCAATAATCACATATTTAGCCTTATCCTCCACACCACACTTTCATTCTTCCTCAATGGGTTCTTGGAGTTCAACCCTATGCTTCTCGACTAAATCCCCATTTGTCATAATGCTATGTCATGCGCCCCCGAAAACTCCCCACCAGACGTGGTTTGCAATCCTGGCACGAGAACAATTGTGGCATAAGTAAGCTATTATGGCTATTTTTGCACTACCATGCAAGGAAAGCATAATGACGAGCCTTCAAGTCACACAGTAATGTACCGACTGCCCGGCCAGCGCACATACCACACATTAGGCTGCAAGCCCCGAGAAATAAGCGACGCCAACGAATTGGCGAGTCACTCGGGATTCGTGTTTGCGCCTTTCGACACAAATGGCGGCAAATGCCCAATACTCCTTTTCGAGGGCCGCGCAGAGGCTCACGAGCCAGCAGAAGCGACAGCTACACCGACAGAGAATGAGGGCACACCAACCACAGTCTGCACCGAGAAAGACGAGACGGCGGACAAGGAGAGGTATACCAAAGCCTTTGCCGCATTGCATGGCATGGTGGCGAACAAAGATTTGGGCAAGGTCGTACTCTCCAGAAAATCTGAAGTCAAAGTCAGAAAAATCGCCCCGGAAGATATATTTCTCCGTGCGTGCGCACTGCATCCCGACGCCTTCGTGGCCATGGTGCGCACACCGAGCAACGGCACATGGCTGTGCGCCACGCCCGAGTTGCTGGTTGAAGTCAACGGAGCGACAGGCCGCACAATGGCATTAGCCGGCACAAAACAGGCAGCAGGAGACTGTGCGGTCGCATGGGACGGCAAGAACAGGGACGAGCAGCGGGTTGTGGCTCAATACGTCAGAGAGCGGATTGAGGAGACGACAGCAAAAGTCAACGAGACAGCCCCTAAGACAGTGAGAGCCGGCAACGTCTGCCACCTGCGCAGCACATTCACATTCACCATCGAGAATGGCGTGAGTATTGGCCAATTGGCAAGCAAGCTCCACCCCACACCTGCCGTATGCGGTTTTCCGCAAGACAGGGCTCTAAAAGCCATAGTGGCCAATGAGGGCTATGACCGTGAATACTTCAGCGGATATTGCGGACCAGTCAACACAGGCGGGACGTCGCGGCTCTTTGTCACACTCAGGTGCATGAAGATGACGGACGGGACTGCCACCCTCTATGCCGGAGGTGGACTGATGCCCGGCAGCGTCGCGAGTGACGAGTGGGACGAGACAGAGGCGAAAATGGAGGCGATGAGGAAATTGCTTCGCCCAGAAACCGGCCAACAATAAAACACATGCGCCATGTATAGCGACAACAAGGTTATCAACATTCTGACATCACTCATCATTGAGCATGGAGTGCGCCACGCCGTCTTGTGTCCGGGAAGCAGAAATGCGCCGATTTGCCACAACATCAAAGAGTCGGGGCTAATCAAATGCTACCCTGTGACAGACGAGCGCTCGGCAGGTTTCTTCGCCATTGGAGTGAGCCAAGCCACAGGGCTGTCACCTGTTGTCGTCTGCGTCACAAGCGGATCCGCGATACTCGATGTGGCGCCAGCCGTAGCCGAAGCCTATTACCAGCAGATACCGATAATAGTCATAGCCGCCGACAGGCCTGCCGCATGGATTGGGCAGCTCGACGGCCAGACCATGCCACAAACCGAGGCTTTTGGCAAAATGGCGAGAAAGGCCGTATCTCTGCCCGCCGGCAACACCAGCGAGGAGCTATGGCACGCCAACCGTCTCATCAACGAGGCGCTGATGGATGCCAAGGGACCGGTGCGCGGACCGGTGCTAATCAACGTGCCGCTCTCCGAGCCATTATACGAGTTCCACACCGAGAGCCTACCCAAGGCAAGAGTCTGCAAACGGATTGAAAGCGAGGGGCGCGACGCGGCAAAGGTCGTAGCCGATAAACTCGGCAAAGCCCGCCGGCCGATGGTCATCTTCGGCCAGACACACGACTATGCCACCGCGCAAGAATTCGAGAAACGCCACCGCGGGCTATTCCCCGTGCTTGGGGAGGCGCTGTCTGGCGTGCGGGGGCAACTCGACCCTGCCATACACATTCTCCGCAACGCAAAGAGCCTCAACGCGGACGATTTTCGCCCAGACCTCATAGTCTATGCCGGAGGCACTCTCGTAAGCAAAGAGGCCAAACAATTCTTGCGCTCATGCACACACGCCGAGACCATACTCATCAGTCCCGATGGCGAGCTGCATGACGTGTTTCAGAACACGACACTCGTGGCCCCATGCACCATAAAGGCGTTTGTGGACGAGGCGGCAGCCTTGGCGCGACCAAATGTGGACAAAGAGTTCAGCGCAAATTGGAATGGACTGTTCAGCAGGATGGATGCGCTTGCGCACAATACCAGGCATGACGACATTCCGCCCGAGACGCAAATGACACAGTTGGCTGTCTTTGAATTTTTCGCTTCCTGCCTGAATAAAGCCCAGATTGCCAACAGCACATCAATCCGGATTGCCGACGCCACAATAAAGAGCGTCAGCGCCATTGACCCCAAAACAGGCAAAAGGAAGTTTGACATCGTATACTGCAACCGAGGCATAAACGGAATAGACGGCAGCCTATCCACGGCAGCCGGGTTCTCGGCAGCCGATGCTTCGGGGATCCTCAAGCTGTGCGTCATTGGCGACCTCAGTTTCTTCTACGACCAGAATGCGCTGTGGAACACGAACATAGACGGGCGGCTGCGCATCCTCCTGCTCAATAATGGTGGCGGCGGGATATTCAGCCGCTTCGCAGGGCTCAAAGGGAGCCGGGCCAAAGACGACATTGTCATGGCCAAGCACCACACCTCGGCGCGAGGCTTATGCGAGCAGAACAACGTGGAATATCGCACGGCGAGCAGCATGGACGAATTGGCAGAGGGCAGAATTTGGCTCACAAGCGAGAATTCGGAGACTGGCAGGCCGCGTCTGCTCGAAGTATTCACAGACATGGATATGGACGCCAGCGCCATGAAAGAATATTATGACAACATAGTTACCACATATGACAAACAATAAGGAGACCACCGCGAGGGAGTGGCAAAGCATTGAGGGGTTCAACTTCAAAGAGATACTCTTCGAGAAATATAACCACATAGCCAAGATAACCATCAACCGCGAGCGCTGGCGCAACGCCTTCACTCCCCTCACGACGTGGGAGATGAGCCAGGCCTTCGCCTACTGCCGCGAATGTCAGGACATACGCGTGGTCATACTCACCGGAGCCGGCAAGGTGGCTTTCTGCGCGGGCGGCGACATGAACGTCAAAGGCCGCGGCGGTTATGTGGGCTCAGACGGGGTGCCGCGCCTCAACGTGCTCGACGTGCAGATGCAGATTCGCCGACTGCCCAAGCCAGTCATCGCCATGGTGAATGGTTTCGCCATAGGTGGCGGCCACGTGCTCCACATCATGTGCGACCTCAGCATTGCCAGCGACAATGCCATCTTTGGTCAGACCGGACCGCGAGTGGGCAGCTTCGACGCCGGCTTTGGAGCGTCTTACCTCGCACGCATAGTGGGACAGAAAAAGGCCCGAGAGATCTGGTTCCTCTGCAATAAATACACAGCCGCCGAGGCCCTCGAGATGGGGCTGGTCAACAAAGTTGTGCCGCAAGAGCAATTGGAGGACACGTGCGTGGCATGGGCCGAGCGCATGATGGAGCACTCGCCGCTCGCACTCAGGATGATCAAGGCGGGACTCAATGCCGAGCTTGACGGGCAGGCTGGCATCCAGGAATTGGCGGGTGACGCCACCATGCTCTACTACACCATGGACGAGGCCCAGGAGGGTGGACACGCCTTCCTCGAAAAGAGGAAACCAGACTTCGACAAATACCCACAGTTCCCTTAAAAGCCCCGGCACCCCAATAAAATCTCCTCAAAGCCAATGTTACACACAACCATAGAGCGCAGAGACCTGCTCTTCAAGACGCCGGCGACAACGAGCCGCGGCACCTATAAGACGCGCACGATATGCCTCATTCACCTGACCGATGACGACCGGCCGGGCGTGGAGGGTGTCGGAGAATGCTCGCCGCTGCCCGACCTCTCGTGCGACGCCATGGACTCGGCAGACTTCGACCTTCTCATAATAGCCGTGTGCGAAGACCTGTGCGAGACGGGCGAAATAGACCGCGAGGCTTTGCGCCCCTACCCGTCCATCCTCTTCGCCTTAGAGAGCGCCATGTGGCAGTTGGAGCGCGGAGGCTCGCCTTTCCTCTCAGACACTCCGTTTGCACGCGGCGAGATTGGCATCCCCATAAACGGGCTGGTCTGGATGGGCTCGTTTGACCAGATGATGGCGCGGATGAACGAGAAAGTGCAAGCCGGCTTCCATTGCGTCAAACTGAAAATTGGCGGCATAGACTTCAGCCACGAGCTGCAGATGGTGCAAGCCCTACGCAGCTGCTTCGGTAAAGAGCGGATAGAGCTGAGGCTCGACGCCAATGGCGCCTTCTCGACAACCGACGCCATGCGCAAGCTTGAAGCCCTGTCAAAATATGACATTCACTCAATAGAGCAGCCCATACGCCAAGGGCAATGGGAGCAAATGGCGGGACTGTGCGCAGAAACGCCCATCCCCATAGCCTTGGACGAGGAGTTGATTGGGATTAACGACGCGGAGCGAAAAGCAGCCATGCTCGACACCATCAAACCGCAATACATAATCCTCAAGCCGACCCTGCACGGCGGTCTGAGCGGAGCGAGGGAGTGGATAAACATGGCTTGCGAACGAGGCATCGGCAGTTGGGTCACCAGCGCGCTTGAGAGCAATGTGGGACTGAACGCCATCGCGCACTTCGCAGCTGAGACCTACGGTCCGGACATCAAGATGCCGCAAGGTCTCGGCACGGGGCAACTATTTGACGAGAACATCCCGATGCCCATCCACATCGAGGGGGAGAGGCTCTACTCGAGATTCAAGAGGGGATAGTCTGACAGGAGGAAGTCTATGGAACTTGACGAGTTTCTGTCGGAATGGAGGTCCGCCAGTCCCACAGTGTCAGTTCGCACAAGCGGGTCGACAGGTGAGCCCAAGCCAATGAATGTGGAGAAAGCCCGCATGAGAGCCAGCGCAAGCATGACGTGCGACTTTCTTGGGCTGCATGCGGGCGACAGCGCGCTGCTTTGCATGCCGTTGGACTACATAGCGGGCAAGATGGTCGTGGTGAGGGCAGAGGTCAGAGGACTGAGACTCGTCTCCGTCAAGCCATCAGCCCACCCCTTCGCCATGCTTGACAGCCCAACAGACTTTGCGGCCCTGACGCCGATGCAGGTGTTTGAGACCATGAAAGTGGAGAGGGAAAAACGGATGCTGATGGGCGTGCGCCAACTCATCATAGGCGGCGGGGCCATCAGCGCAGAAATGGCCACAGAGCTCAAGCAGTTCCCTAACGCAGTCTGGAGCACATACGGCATGACAGAGACATTGTCACACATCGCATTGCGAAGACTCAGCGGTGACGGGGCGAGCGAATGGTACACGCCATTCGACGGCGTCAACCTCACAGCCGATGAGCGCGGATGCCTCATCATTGACGCCCCGGCCGTCTGCGCGGCGCCACTTGTCACAAACGACATCGTGGAATTTGATACAGACGGCTCGCGTTTCAAGATAACAGGGCGTGCTGACAACGTCATCTGCTCGGGAGGCATCAAAGTCCAGGCCGAGCAGGTTGAGCGGACGCTGGAGCCATATATCAAAGAGCCATATGTGGTGACGTGGGAGCCAGACGAAAAACTCGGCCAGGCCGTCACACTCGTCATAGAGGCAGCGGACGGAGCAATCGACACCGAGGCAATCTCTGACATTTGCCACTCTGTTTTACCAAAGCATTGGGCTCCGCGCAAGATAATGACCATGACAGAGATACCGAGGACTGCCACAGGCAAACTGAAGCGCAACTTCCTTACACGTTGAAAAAACAGACAAACAAGCAACCACACAACGACATAAACAAAGAGAATCATGTGGCACGTTAAGACATTTCAGGAACTGAGCACAGACGAGCTGTACGCCCTCCTACGCGTCCGCAGCCAAGTATTCATTGTTGAGCAGAACAGCGTCTATCAGGATTTGGACAATGACGACCAAAGCGCCATCCATCTGTGGAAAACAGACGGAGACAAGATTGTGGCCATGGCGCGTGTGACCCCGGCTGGCAAGCACTTGGACGAGGACTCAATAGGGCGCATCATAACCACCGAGCGCGGCAAGGGTCTGGGACTTGAGCTGGTGCGCAAAGCATTAGATGTGGCCAAAGAGAGGCTGGGAGCCAAGAGGATCAAGATTCAAGCTCAGCAACAGGCCCGGGGATTCTATGAGAAACTGGGCTTCGCGGCCATCTCTGAGCCTTACATGCATGAGGGGCAGCCTCACCTCGACATGGAGGTGGAAATAGGCTAAGCCACCTCTTCCCATTACTCAGGACAAAAAACAAAAGCCCGGAATTTCGAGTTCCGGGCTTTTGTTTTCAGTTCAATGAGAGACTCCGACATGAGAGAGAGCCTAACAGGCTGGTGTCAGAACTTATACTTGAACGCGATAGAGAAATTCTCCTTAATCTGGAAACGGTCGCTCTCATTGTCAAAGTAGCGCAACTCGACAAGAAGACGTGTTGAGAGAAACCTGTTGATCTGGACATCTATTATATTCTCCCAGTCAAAACGCTTATTACCGTCCTTTTTGAAATACTCGTAGAACAGCTCAAGCTTAGTGGTGTAGTAAATTCCATAGACAATAGTCTTCTTCCAGTTGGCCGTGACAGAGAAACCATTGACGAAATCCGCCCTTTTGCCCTCATCGATGCCGTAGGACGTAGGGTCGACTTTTGCCGTGTCCGCCACCACCGTTATGATGCCGGTGTAAGGGGAGAGAAGCACAGACAGGTTCTCCTTCTTATAATCCATACCGAAGATGAGCTGGATGTAGGCCGGGGAGAGAAGGGTCGACTTGACATTCTCCTTGTTTATGTCACTGCTGGAGTAGTTTCTGAACAGCTGCGTCTTGAAGGTGGCAAGGAAAGAGTAGTACCAGGTGTTGACCGCGTTAAAGCCATATTTCGAGCTGAGGTCAAAAAGGTCATCAGAGACGCGGCCCTTGAGAGTAGACGTATATGTCAGGCCGAGTTTGCTGGTCAAAGAGGTCTCCCACTGCGAGCGGCCTTGCGCATAGACAGCCTTCCAGCGGAAATCATGAAGAAGGGATGCTGAGTTCTCACCACCTTTAATCCAGTTATTCACAAAGAGCTGTGAGAACTGCATATTCTCCTCGCCAGACAACTTCCACGGACTCTCCTTTTCCTTGGGCTTCTCAATCAAATTATCAGAGAAAATCTCCTCGTCAGGGCGGAATAGTTTGGCAATCTCGCGATGCTCACTGCCTGAGTTATGGATTTGCCTTCCCTCACGGATGTCCTTCTCGGGGTCGGGAATCTCATCCCAGACATATTTTATCTGGTCTGGATGCGCCACCATGTAATCCGTACGCGCCTTGTCAATCAGCGAAAGGCCATTCGTGTTGAGGTCGCCATTAAAATTGACGCCAAGCGGGTTCTGCCTCCTCAGCAAGAAAGAGTCCCGTCGAGCCTCGGGTGAATATTGCGAGCTGTGGTCAAGAGACAGAGATAGCGGCTTGTAAGACAAATAATAACTCAGCGTATTAACCGGCTTGACAATCGAGTCGCAGTTCAAAGCGGGCGCACGCCGAGTCGAGTCAGGCACGCACAGACGCAAAAAAATAGTATCGCCCCCTGATATGACAGAATCAGCCACCTCAATGGTCTTCGTCGCAAAGGGCCTCAGCGTCATCCAAAGAGACTGGTTTTGCGCAGAGGAAGCCAAAGAGATAAAAAGGAGCATGGCCAGAAGGCCAACAAATTTGCGATACATCTAATTAAATCTGGTTGTTGTCTCTATATGCGCAAAGATAATTCAAAAAATGGAGGGGCGGACCGAGACAAGACAAAAAGAAGTCACCCCGCCGCCCTAATGGGCGACGGGGTGACGATATAATTTCAGTCTAAAATCTGAAGCAGCTCCTATTAAGCCTCTTGGCTCTCAAGGACTTCAAGTTCCTCACGCGAGCCGACGAGGTCGTCGCCAAGTCCGCGTGTGCCGGTACCGGCAGGGATAAGGTGACCGCAAATGACGTTCTCCTTAAGTCCCTCAAGGTAATCAACCTTGCCCTGGATCGCGCTCTCGTTGAGCACCTTGGTCGTCTCCTGGAAGGAAGCGGCCGACATGAAGCTCTTCGTATGGAGAGCTGCACGCGTGATGCCCTGGAGAATCTGGTTGGCAGTGGCAGGGACAGCGTCGCGGACAGTGATGCCCTTGAGGTCACGGCGCTTGAGCTGGGAGTTCTCGTCGCGGAGACGGCGAGCCGTGATAATCTCACCAAGGTGAACCGCGGTTGAGTCGCCTGGATCGGTAACGACCAGCTTGCCCCAGATTCGGTCATTCTCCTCCTGGAAGTCAATCTTATCGACAGCCTCACGCTCGAGGAAGATAGTGTCACCCGGATCCTGAATCTCAACCTTACGCATCATCTGACGGACGATAACCTCAAAGTGCTTGTCGTTGATGTTTACACCCTGCAGACGATAGACATCCTGAACCTCGTTGACGATGTACTCCTGAACCTTGGTCGGGCCAAGGATAGAAAGGATGTCAACCGGGGTGATGGCGCCGTCAGAGAGTGCCGTGCCAGCATGGACGGGATCCTTAGGCTGGACGAGAATCTGCTTGGAGAGCGGAACAAGGTAAGTCTTAACCTCGCCCGTGGGAGCAGTGACGATAACCTCACGGTTACCATGCTTAATCTTGCCGAATGAGACCTCGCCATCAATCTCAGAGACGACGGCAGGGCTGCTCGGGTTACGTGCCTCGAAGAGCTCGGTGACGCGTGGCAGACCACCGGTGATATCACCAGCCTTGCCGACAGCGCGTGGCATCTTGGCGAGGGCAGAACCCTGCTGGACGGTGTCACCCTTCTTGACGGAGACGTGAGCGCCTACTGGCAGGTTATATGTGTGCTCCTCATCATCGCCATTGACGATGCGGATGGTGGGAGACTTGAGGCGGTCGTGGCTCTCGATGATGACCATCTCGTTAAAGCCTGTGGCCTCGTCATTCTCGACCTTGTAATTGACACCCTCCTCCATATTCTCAAACTCGACAACACCGGAGTACTCGGTGATGATAGGAGCGTTGAAGGGGTCCCAATCGAAGAGCTTATCACCCTTAGCAACCTCCTGGCCAGCCTTGACGTAAAGCTTAGAGGCGTAGTGGAGTTCGTGGCGGACAAGCTCGTTGCCAGTGTTCTTGTCGATGATGCGGAGCTCTGCAAGACGCGAAACGACGACATCGCAAGTAGTGCCATTATCCTCAGTGTAGGGGACAGTGCGCTCATCCTGAAGCTCGACAATACCGTCGTACTTAGAGACGAGCTCGCTCTGTGCGGCGCTACCTCCTGCGACACCACCCTGGTGGAAGGTACGGAGGGTAAGCTGAGTACCAGGCTCACCAATTGACTGAGCAGCGATGACACCGACAGCCTCGCCCTTGTGAACAAGACGGCTGGTGGCAAGGTTACGGCCGTAGCACTTGGCGCAGACACCCTTCTTAGACTCGCAAGTGAGAACTGAGCGGATCTCAACGCTCTCAATTGGAGAGTCCTCGATAGCCTGAGCCTTAGCCTCGTTAATCTCCTCACCTGCGGCAACGATAACCTCGTTGTTGAGCGGGTTTATGACATCGTTGACAGCTACGCGGCCAAGGATGCGCTCATAGAGAGTGGCGATGACATCATCGTTATTCTTGATGGCCGTGCAAGTGAGGCCGCGGAGCGTGCCGCAATCCTCATCGGTGATGATGACATCGTTAGAGACGTCAACAAGACGGCGGGTAAGGTATCCTGCGTCGGCAGTCTTAAGAGCGGTATCAGAAAGACCCTTACGAGCGCCGTGAGAGGAGATGAAGTACTCCTGGACGGAGAGACCCTCCTTAAGGTTTGCGATGACAGGGTTCTCAATAATCTGTGGGCCCTCGGCACCAGCCTTTTGAGGCTTAGCCATAAGACCACGCATACCGCAGAGCTGCTTAATCTGGTCCTTAGAACCACGGGCGCCAGAGTCGAGCATCATGTAGACAGAGTTGAAGCCCTGCTGGTCAGAGCTCAGCTGCTTCATGAGGATGCCTGTAAGCTCAGCGTTGACATGTGTCCAGATGTCAATAACCTGGTTGTAACGCTCGTTGTTCGTGATGGCACCCATTGAGTAGCTCATCATGACCTCATCGACATCAGCGTAGCCCTTCTTGATAAGCTCGTCCTTCTCCTTCGGGATGAGGACATCGGAAAGGTTGAACGACAGACCTGCGACGAAAGACATGCGGTAACCCATGTTCTTGATATCGTCAAGGAAGTCGGCGGTGCGGGGGATACCGCAGGCCTTCTGAACCTTGGCAATGATGCCGCGGAGAGACTTCTTAGAGATGAGGCAGTTGATATAGCCGACCTCACGGGGGACGATATTATTGAAGAGGATACGTCCCATTGTCGTCTCAATGAGCTGGAGTTCAGGCTTGCCCTCAGCATTAAGGTCGTAGGTGCGAACCTTGACTTTAGCGTGGAGGTCAACCTTCTGCTCATTGTAGGCAATCTCAGCCTCGGCCGGAGAGTAGAATACAAGTCCCTCGCCGAGAGCGCCCGGGCGCTCCTTGGTGATGTAGTAAAGACCAAGAACCATATCCTGCGAAGGAACGGTGATAGGGGCGCCGTTGGCAGGGTTGAGGACGTTGAGCGACGCTAGCATGAGGAGCTGAGCCTCAAGAACCGCAGCATTGCCGAGTGGGAGGTGGACAGCCATCTGGTCACCGTCGAAGTCGGCGTTGAAAGCAGTACATGCGAGCGGGTGGAGCTGGATAGCCTTGCCCTCGATCATTCGGGGCTGGAAAGCCTGAATGCCGAGACGGTGGAGGGTCGGGGCTCGGTTGAGGAGAACCGGGTGGTTCTTCATCACATTCTCAAGAATGTCCCAAACAACGGCAGACTTCTTGTCGACAATCTTCTTTGCGGACTTGACAGTCTTGACAATGCCGCGCTCAATGAGCTTGCGGATGACAAACGGCTTGAAAAGCTCGGCAGCCATGTCCTTAGGCAGGCCGCACTCGTGCATACGGAGCTCAGGGCCGATGACGATGACGGAACGGGCGGAGTAGTCTACACGCTTACCGAGAAGGTTCTGACGGAAGCGGCCCTGCTTGCCCTTGAGTGAGTCAGAGAGAGACTTGAGAGGACGGTTGGCATCAGACTTGACAGCCGTAGAGCGGCGAGTGTTGTCGAAGAGAGAGTCAACAGCCTCCTGAAGCATACGCTTCTCATTGCGAAGAATAACCTCAGGAGCCTTAATCTCAAGAAGCCTCTTAAGACGGTTGTTACGGATGATGACTCGACGATAGAGCTCGTTGAGGTCAGAAGTGGCGAAACGGCCACCGTCGAGGGGCACGAGCGGACGCAAATCAGGCGGAATGACGGGGATGACAGTCATAATCATCCACTCGGGCTTATTGCGACCCTTAGAGGCGCGGAACCACTCCACAACCTGGAGACGCTTGAGGGCCTCAGCCTTGCGCGCCTGTGAGGTCTCGCGGTGCGCCTGGTCACGAAGTTTGCCGGCGAGAGTGTCAAGCTCAACCTTCTGGAGAAGGATGTAGAGAGCCTCTGCGCCCATCTTGGCGATGAACTTGTTGGGGTCGTTGTCATCAAGACGCTGATTGCCCTCAGGGAGCTCAGCGAGGACCTCCATGTACTCATCCTCAGAGAGAAGCTCAAGCTCCTCGCGGGAGGAGGCACCCTTCTGGATGACTACGTAGCGCTCGTAATAAACGATAGAATCGACCTTCTTGGTGGGGATGCCGAGAAGGCTGCCAATCTTGTTGGGCAGGGATCTGAAATACCAGATGTGGGCGATTGGGACGACAAGCGAGATGTGTCCCATACGCTCGCGGCGCACCTTCTTCTCAGTGACCTCGACACCGCAACGGTCGCAGACGATGCCCTTGTAGCGGATGCGCTTATACTTACCGCAATGGCACTCATAGTCCTTTACGGGACCGAAAATGCGCTCGCAGAAAAGGCCGTCACGCTCGGGCTTGTAGGTGCGGTAGTTAATGGTCTCGGGTTTGAGGACCTCGCCGCTCGACATTTCAAGGATCTCCTCGGGCGATGCGAGCCCGATGGTTATCTTTGAAAAGTTGGTCTTTTTTTGATCTCTTCTAAAAGCCATTGTTAATAGGATTAGAAAGCCGGGAGCCTGATTGCGGGGTCCGCAGGGAACCCCTCGGCATAGGGCTTGTCTCTATATTTTTTGTTTGTGGGGTGCCGGAATCTCTCCGGCACCCTGAAACATTAACTTATTGGTTTCCGCAGCATTTGGAGCTGCGGCGGCAGAGGTCTACTCAAACGCGATGGAGAGGCCGAGACCCCTCATCTCGTGGAGGAGGACATTGAGTGACTCCGGGATGCCCGGGGTCGGGAGGTTGTCGCCCTTGACGATGGCCTCATAAGCCTTGGCACGGCCGACGACGTCATCTGACTTGACGGTAAGGATCTCCTGAAGTACGTTTGCGGCGCCGAAACCCTCGAGCGCCCAAACCTCCATCTCACCGAAACGCTGACCACCGAACTGCGCTTTACCGCCGAGAGGCTGCTGAGTGATGAGAGAGTACGGACCGATGGAGCGGGCGTGCATCTTGTCATCGACCATGTGGCCGAGCTTAAGCATGTAGACCACACCCACGGTAGCCGGCTGGTGGAAACGCTCACCCGTGCCGCCATCATAGAGGTAAATCTTACCTACGTCAGGCACACCGGCTTTGCGTGTGAGCTCAGTAATCTGGTCAAGAGAGGCGCCATCGAATACAGGCGTAGCGAACTTGACACCGAGCTCCTTACCAGCCCAACCAAGGACAGTCTCGTAAATCTGACCAAGGTTCATACGGGAAGGCACACCCAGAGGATTCAGTACGATATCGACAGGAGAGCCATCCGGGAGGAAAGGCATATCCTCGAGGCGGACAATGTTGGATACGATACCCTTGTTGCCGTGGCGGCCTGCCATCTTGTCACCTACACGAATCTTACGCTTCTTGGCGATGTAGATCTTAGCGATCTGCATGATGCCCTGTGGGAGCTCGTCGCCAATGGTCTCATTATAAGTCTTACGCTTGGTCTCGGCCTCGAACTCCTTGTACTTCATGCGGAAGTTGTGGATGGTGCGATAGATGAGCGCGTCGATGGCCTCATCGCCAGACCAGTTGGACGGGTCGACAGTCTGATAGTCTACATCAGTGAGGACTGTGCGGGTGAACTTAACACCCTTAGAGATGACGTCAACGCCATCATAGTCCTTCACACCATTAGAGACCTTGCCCTCGAGCTTAGAGAAGAGCTTGGTGATGAGACGGTTGCGAAGCTCATCAACATTGACCTGGAACTCCTCCTCGATGCTGTTGACCTTAGCCTTCTCAGCTGCGCGTGAGCGGCGATCCTTGACGACACGCGAGTAGAGGTTGCGACCGATGACGACACCGCTGAGAGAAGGATTGGCCTTGAGAGACGCATCCTTGACATCACCAGCGCGGTCGCCGAAGATGGCGCGGAGAAGTTTCTCCTCCGGAGTCGGGTCGCTCTCGCCCTTAGGCGTAATCTTGCCAATGAGAATGTCACCAGGCTTGACATGAGCGCCAATGCGGATGATACCATTCTCATCGAGGTCCTTAGTGGCCTCCTCGGCTACGTTAGGTATATCAGAAGTGAGTTCCTCCATGCCGCGCTTGGTGTCGCGGACCTCAAGGGAGTACTCATCCACGTGTACAGAAGTGAAAATATCCTCGCGGACAACCCTCTCAGAGATGACGATAGCGTCCTCGAAGTTGTAACCCTTCCAAGGCATGAAAGCGACCTTGAGGTTACGGCCGAGAGCGAGCTCGCCATTTGAGGTAGAGTAACCCTCAGTGAGAATCTCACCCTTGACGACCCTCTGACCGGGCTTAACAATCGGGCGGATGTCAATACAGGTGCTCTGGTTAGTCTTTTGGAACTTGGAGAGAGGATACTCCTTGGTGTCGGGGTCGAACGAAACGAAACGCTCGTCCTCAGAGCGATCGTAGCGGACAATAATCTTGTCGGCGTCTACGTAATCGATAACACCATCCTTCTCGGCAGTAACCTGAGTGCGGGAGAAACGGATGACAGGCTCCTCAAGACCTGTCCCGACAATTGGAGACTCGGTGCGAAGCAGAGGTACAGCCTGGCGCATCATGTTGGATCCCATGAGTGCGCGGTGGGCGTCATCATGCTCGAGGAATGGGATGAGCGACGAAGCGACAGACGCGATCTGGTTTGCAGCGACGTCGATATACTCGACCTCAGACTTGTCAACGACAGGGAAGTCAGAATCCTGACGCGCCTTGACGTGGTCCTCAGTGAAGTTACCCTCGTCATCGAGAGGAGAGAGAGCGGCAGCGATAATCTTGTGCTCCTCGTCCTCGGCAGTGACATACTTGAAACCGTTCTCAGAGAAATCGACCTTGCCGTCGCGAACGATGCGGTAAGGGGTCTCAAGGAAGCCGAGCTTGTCAATCTTGGCGTAGATTGTCAAAGAAGAGATAAGACCGATGTTCGGTCCCTCAGGGGTCTCAATTGGGCAGAGACGGCCGTAGTGGGTGTAGTGGACGTCACGGACCTCGAAACCTGCGCGGTCACGTGAAAGACCACCGGGACCGAGGGCGGAGAGACGGCGCTTGTGGGTGACCTCAGCCAGAGGGTTAGTCTGGTCCATGAACTGCGAGAGCGCGTTGGTCGCGAAGAAACTCGTAACGACAGACGCCAGCGTCTTGCTGTTGATGAGGTCGGTGGGAGTGAACGTCTCATTGTCACGGACATTCATGCGCTCCTTGATGGTACGAGCCATGCGTGCCAGACCGACAGAGAACTGGTTGGCGAGCTGCTCGCCAACGGTGCGGACGCGACGGTTGGAGAGGTGGTCGATATCATCGACATCGGCCTTTGAGTTGAGGAGCTCGATGAGATGCTTGATAATCTCAATCATATCCTCCTTGGTGAGCGTGCGGACGCTCATGTCAGTCTTCAGCCCGAGCTTCTGGTTAAGGCGGTAACGGCCGACGTCGCCAAGGTCATAGCGCTTATCAGAGAAGAAAAGCTTGTCGATGGCGTCGCGCGCGGTTGCCTCGTCGGGTGGCTCGGCGTTGCGGAGCTGACGGTATATGTAGACTACGGCCTCCTTTTCGGAGTTGCAGGGGTCTTTCTGGAGAGTATTGTAGATGATGGCGAAATCGGCGAGATCAGTAGACTCCTTGTGGAGGAGGATGGTCTTCGCGCCCGAGTCGATAATCTTCTCGACATCCTCCTCAGAGAGGACGGACTCACGCTCAACTACGACTTCATTACGCTCAATAGATACGACCTCGTTGGTATCCTCGTCGACGAAATCCTCGACCCAGGAACGGAGGACGCGTGCAGCGAGCCTACGGCCCACGCACTTATTGAGACTCTTGTTGACCTTGACCTCATCGGCAAGGCCGAAAATCTCGAGGATATCCTTATCGGCCTCGAAACCGATTGCACGCAACATAGTGGTGACCGGAAGCTTCTTCTTGCGGTCGATGTATGCGTACATGACATTGTTAATGTCGGTGGCGAACTCAATCCATGAACCCTTGAAAGGAATGATACGAGCCGAATAGAGCTTGGTACCATTGGCATGGACAGACTGGCCGAAGAAAACGCCTGGCGAGCGGTGGAGCTGTGAGACCACGACACGCTCAGCGCCATTGATAACGAAACTGCCCTTCTCGGTCATATAAGGAATCATGCCGAGATAGACCTCTTGCACGGTGGACTCAAATTCCTCGTGCTCAGGGTCATTGCAGGACAGGCGGAGCTTAGCCTTCAGCGGCACCTGATAGGACAGACCCTGCTCAAGACACTCTTGGATGGTGTAGCGAGGAGGGTCGACGCAATAGTCCAGGAACTCAAGGATGAAATTATTCCTCGTGTCAGAGATGGGGAAATTTTCTTGGAAGACCCTGTATAGGGCTTCATCTTTGCGTTGTTCGGGAGTAGACCCAAGTTGGAAAAGCTCCTTGAATGATTTTAACTGAACTTCCAGGAAGTCGTTGTAGTCCAACGGATGCTTCACGGAAGAGAAACTAATCCTGTCGGCTTTGATTGGATTCATGAATCGAGAAGATTTATTGAACTTAATAACAGAGAAAAAGAGGTTTGGAGCCCGCGGAGCACACCACGGGTTCCAAACCAATTCCTTAGCAGGAAGAGCTGTTATTACTTAAGTTCAACCTCAGCACCAGCCTCTTCGAGTTTAGCCTTGAGAGCCTCAGCGTCAGCCTTAGAGAGCTTCTCCTTGACGGTAGCGGGAGCCTTGTCGACGATCTCCTTAGCCTCCTTAAGGCCGAGGCCGGTGTTCTCCTTGACAGCCTTAACGACTGCGAGCTTGGCAGCGCCAGCGCTCTTGAGAACAACGTCGAACTCGGTCTGCTCAGCAGCGGCAGCAGCGCCACCAGCAGCGGGAGCAGCGACAGCTACAGCAGCAGCTGCGGGCTCGATGCCGTACTCGTCCTTGAGGACGGTAGCGAGTTCGTTGACTTCCTTGACAGTGAGGTTAACGAGGTCCTCAGCAAGTTTCTTGATATCTGCCATTTTATCGAAAATTAAAAAGGGTTCTGTTTAAGATGAAATTTATTTGTTGGAAAGTGTTTCCAAGATACCGTGTATCTTGTTGCCAGCGCTGCCCTGGAGCGCGCTGATGACGTTCTTGGCGGGAGACTGGAGGAGAGCGACGATGTCGGCGATGAGCTCCTCTTTGCTCTTGATAGCCACGAGCGCCTCGAGGTCGTTAGCACCGTAGACAGACTGCTCGACGTAAGCGCCCTTGAGGACAGGCTTCTCATTGGAAGCGCTGAACTCCTTGATGACCTTAGCGGGAGCGTTGCCAACGTTGGTGAACATGACCGCGGTGTTGCCGCTGAAGCAGCTGTCGAGGTCAGTGAGTTCACCATCGACGGTGTTGATGGCCTTCTTGAGCAGGGTGTTCTTGACAACCTGGAGCTTAATCTCCTTCTCGAAGCAGACCTTGCGGAGAGCACTGGTCTTCTCGGCGTTGAGGCCTTCGATGTCAACGAGGTAGAAGTGGCTGTAGCTCTTGACTGTCTCGACGAGCTGCTCAATGAGAGTGGCTTTATCTTCTTTTCTCATGATTCCGTTTTGAAGTAGTTAAACAATACTTAGGCCTCGCCGCCGACCTTGAAGTCGACATGGACACCCGGGCTCATGGTGCTGGAAAGATAGACACTCTTGACGTAGGTACCCTTAGCAGTAGAGGGCTTGAGACGCACGATAACGGAGAGGAACTCCTTTGCGTTCTCAGCGATCTTCTGGGCGTCGAAAGAGACCTTGCCGATGGAGGCGTGAACGATACCGGTCTTGTCGACCTTGAAGTCGATTTTACCAGCCTTAACCTCCTTGACAGCCTTAGCGACGTCCATGGTGACAGTGCCACTCTTGGGGTTTGGCATGAGGCCACGGGGACCGAGGACACGGCCGAGTGCACCTACTTTAGCCATGATGGAGGGCATGGTGATGATGACATCAACGTCAGTCCATCCGCCCTTGATCTTATCGATGTACTCATCGAGTCCGACATAGTCAGCACCGGCTTCTTTCGCCTCATTCTCCTTGTCGGGAGTGCAGAGGACGAGTACTCGTACCTGTTTGCCGGAACCGTGAGGGAGCGTGCAGACGCCTCTCACCATCTGGTTGGCCTTGCGCGGATCGACGCCGAGACGTACGTCCACATCGACAGAGGCATCGAACTTGGTGGTGGTCATCTCCTTGACAAGAGCAGCAGCCTCGTCGAGGGAGTAGAGCTTACCGTCCTCTATCTTTGACAACGCCAACTTACGGTTTTTAGTTAGTTTCGTCATTGTTGCAAATAGGTATTACGATTATTTATTGCCGGGGAACTCACCAGAGACGGTGACACCCATAGACCTTGCGGTACCAGCGATCATCTTCATGGCAGACTCAACGGTGAAGCAGTTGAGGTCTGGCATCTTGTCAGTCGCGATAGCCTTGACCTGATCCCAGGTGATAGAGGCTACCTTCTTACGGTTAGGCTCCGCTGAACCGCTCTTGAGCTTAGCGACCTCCTTGATCTGCACTGCTGCAGGGGGAGTCTTGATGATGAACTCAAAAGACTTGTCATTGTAGACCGTTATGACGACAGGCAGGATTTTGCCAGCCTTATCTTGCGTACGAGCGTTGAACTGCTTACAGAAATCCATGATGTTCACGCCCTTGGAGCCGAGAGCCGGACCGATTGGGGGTGAAGGATTCGCAGCACCACCTTTAACTTGAAGTTTGATAAAGGCTTCTACTTCTTTAGCCATTGTAGCAATTCGATATTAAAAGTAAATATAGTTTCGGCAGCCCGTATAATTCCGGCCGTTGCCAGATGGAAGCATTCGATACTTGACTGCCAGGACTATTCTTGATTTGGTTGTCTTATATTAGATGCCTCTTCACAGAGGCGTGTTTCTCTTTAGGCCTCTTTCTCGACCTGATAGTAGGCGAGCTCAAGCGGGGTCTCACGACCGAAGATCTTAATCATGACAGAAAGTTTCTTCTTCTCCTCGTCAATATCCTCAATCTTGCCTGAGAAACCTTGGAACGAACCGTCGATGACCTTAACCGTCTCACCAACGATATAAGGGACCTCTTCCTCCTCGGTGACGTCGGCTACCTTGTCCTGACGGCCAATCATGCGGTCAGCCTCAGCATCGCTCATAGGCATGGGCACAGTCCCGTTGCGCTGGGCGCTTAGGAATCCAAGGACATTCGCCGCGCTGAGAAGGACCGACTGTACCTCGTCAGTAAGAATGCACTCGACAAAGACATAGCCAGAGTAAAGGATATGCTCCTTCATCACCTTCTTGCCGTTTCGCTGCTGATAGACCTTCTCGACAGGCACAACGACCTGCGTAATGAGGTCGCCGAGCTCGCGTTTCTGAACCTCGTCCTCGATAGCCTCCTTAGCCTTAAGCTCCTTGCTCGCAATGGCACGGATGACGTACCAGCGGCGGACAATTGTCTTCTCGCCGTTAGCGGACTTGAGCAACTTCTTGCCATCCTCGCCCTCTACGATAACGTACTTCTTGCCGTTCTTTGACTTAAGGACATCAGACGCTTCTTTCTTAATAGCCATAAGTTATGAAGTTGCGAGGTATTAGCCGAGAAGGTTATAAATGGCGGAGAGACCGTATTTGAAGATGAGATCCATCACGAGGATGACGACAGCGATGATTACAGAAGCAATCATCACGATACGCGCGCTTGAGAAAAGCTCACCCCAAGTAGGCCACGTAGTCTTGACCACCAGCTCGTTATAAACGTCAGAGAGATATGTTGATACCTTATTCATTTTATAAAGGATATTGCACGGGTGGAGCGACTCGAACGCCCGACACTCGGTTTTGGAGACCGATGCTCTACCAACTGAACTACACCCGTATTATTAAAGTCTTACCGGGGCGGGGCTTCCGCCCCGGATAAGACTTGAGTTATCTTAGCCTGATAAGGCGAGACGCCGGTATTACTCGACAATCTCGGTTACCTGACCTGCGCCGACGGTGCGGCCACCCTCGCGGATAGCGAAGCGGAGACCGACGTTAAGAGCAACAGGGTAGATGAGGTCGACCTCGATGTTGACGTGGTCGCCAGGCATAACGATCTCGGTTCCCTCGGGCAGCTTGATCTCGCCAGTGATGTCGAGAGTGCGGAGGTAGAACTGAGGACGATACTTGTTCTTGAATGGAGTGTGACGGCCACCCTCTTCCTTCTTCAAGACGTAGATCTGAGCCTTGAACTTGGTGTGAGGAGTGATAGAGCCGGGCTTGCAGAGAACCATACCACGCTTCATCTCAGACTTCTCGATGCCGCGGAGGAGGAGACCTACGTTGTCACCAGCCTCACCCTCGTCGAGGGTCTTGCGGAACATCTCGACACCGGTGCAGGTGGTCTTCTTGCCCTCAGAGTCGAGACCGACAATCTGGAGCTCGTCGCCGATGTGGACAACACCAGTCTCGATACGGCCGGTAGCGACGGTACCACGACCAGTGATGGTCATAGCGTCCTCGACAGGCATCAAGAAAGGCTTATCGGTGTCACGGACAGGGGTAGGAATCCACTCATCAACAGCGTTCATGAGCTCCATAACCTTATCCTCCCACTGAGCCTCGCCGTTGAGAGCGCCAAGAGCAGAGCCACGGATAACAGGGCTGTTGTCGCCATCGAACTCGTAGAAGGTGAGGAGCTCGCGGAGCTCCATCTCAACGAGGTCAAGCATCTCTGCGTCATCAACAAGGTCAACCTTGTTCATGAAGACGACGATACGAGGAACGTTTACCTGACGGGCGAGAAGGATGTGCTCGCGGGTCTGAGGCATAGGACCGTCAGTTGCGGCGCAGACGAGGATAGCACCGTCCATCTGAGCAGCACCAGTGACCATGTTCTTGACGTAGTCAGCGTGGCCCGGGCAGTCGACGTGAGCGTAGTGACGCTTCTCGGTCTCATACTCGACGTGAGCGGTGTTGATGGTGATACCACGCTCCTTCTCCTCAGGTGCGCTATCGATAGAGTCGAAAGACTTGACCTGGTTAACCGCAGAGGGGAACCTCTTAGAGAGGACGGTGGTGATAGCGGCAGTCAGGGTGGTCTTGCCGTGATCGACGTGACCGATGGTGCCGATGTTTACGTGTGGCTTAGTTCTTTGGAAAGTTTCTTTAGCCATAATTCGAATTATTAGACAATTAGGTTACTTTTCTAAGAAAGAATTGTTCGAAAGACAGCCAAAGGAACGGACACAACTATCCACCTTGGCATGAAATTCAGTCGCAAAGTTAATACTTTTTGCGTGAAAGCGGCAACGGGGTGCGCTTTTTTTGTGTGAAATAATACAAATTAATTAATTAGCAGGTACTTACATACCGAAAGGTGTACAAAACCGGAACAAAAAGGCCACCGGCTCGTATAAACGAGGGCGCATAGCGAAGCCTCCTAATCCATTCAGAATAAATGTCAAGCGAAAAGAAGCACGCGGATCTTTTACTGGGGAACCAATTATGTTTCAGGTTATATAGCGCCAGTCATCTGATAGTCAAGAGCTACACGCCATTACTCGCCAAGCTGGGGTTGACGTACCCGCAGTATCTGGTAATGATGGTCCTGTGGGAGCATGACGAGATGCGCGTGAACGACTTGGCCAAGACCTTATTATTACAGACGAACACGGTGACCCCGTTGCTGAAGCGCATGGAGGCGGTTGGGTTGGTGACACGATTTAAGGACCAAGATGACCAACGGCAAGTGATAGTCAGGCTGACCGAGCAGGGGCGCAGACTTGAGGAGACGGCGAGCTCAATTCCCAAGACGCAGGTGGAGAGGCTTCTGTGCAATGGCGCGAAAGAGGAGCTCATTCCCGGGCTGAGCATCCGGCTGGACTCACTCATTGAAGTGCTGAAACTAATGACTAAATGTGAATAGGCGGGCCGATTAATAAGGTCACACCACAAAGACAGGCGAGCCGCAGGCGTGACACAACACAAGTCACTCCTGCGGCTCGCCCGTTTCAGGTGGTTATATCAGAGCTTAAGGATTTGGTATATGCGCGAATGCTGGTGGACGAGCGGCTTTGTATGCGCAAAAAAGACAACGCCGTCAGACGGGGATGTGATTAATTGAAGCGTCTCGCCAGTGAAGGGGTGCAGGATAGACGCCAGCGTGTCGCCAAGGCGCACATATTGGCCAACGGAGACGCGCGGATAGAGCAATCCGGAGTTTAGAGAGGAGACAGTCACGAGTTCGTCAGCGTCAAAGATGAGCGACCGCGAGCCCGGGTGGAGCGAGACAGATATTGCGCCGAGCGAGCCGAGGAAACGCAGGATGGCCTGCCATGACTGCTTGGCCATGTCATGGGAAAGGACATCGGTGGAGCCCGAGTATAGCGAGTAGGCCTTGGTCCCGAAGATTTGCCAATTATAGTTGAGCACGACCGTATCAAAGGGCGCCGGCTCGTAGCGACATATAAAAGGAAGACCGAAAGCCTCAGCCGCGGCTATATCCTCATAGCCGGTCCTCATAATACGGACATGGGGCGTGAAATTACCATTCATATAGTAAGACGCCAGCTGAATTCCCCATTCGTATTTCTTGACCGCCTCGAAAAGCGCGGCCGCAATCCGTTGGGTCGTCTCGCCCTGGTCGTAGCCCGGGAACATTCGGTTGACATCAGTGTTATCCATTGCCCAGAAGCGTTTCTGGACATTGAGCGAGAATGCGTTGACAGTCGGGATTACAAGAATACCCATGTCGGGGTTAACCTTTCCCTCGGCATCGAGTTGGCAGAGGTTCTTGACGACCTGCGAAGCCACAAAAAGCTGCTGCACCTCATCGCCTCGCATTGAGCCGACTATGGCAACAGTATTTTTCTCTCCGCCGAAATGGAAGCCCTCAATGACAAAATCGTCACGGAAAGGCGACTTCATGCGAAGGATCTCAATACGTTTCATAAAAGTCCTTTCTTAATTGAATTGTTCATCCCTTAGATGGTGAGTAGATGCGTGCGATAAGAGACCCCTCGTAGACAATAGGGTAGCCGCGTTGGGTGAACAGGAGGCCATCGACTGGCGAAACCACATCGGCGAGGACGTCGCCCGTAAGGGAAGAGACGACCTGACAGAGGCGATCTCCCTTGCGCACCCAAGACGAATGGGGGGCGGCATTGACAACCACACCCGAGAAAGGAGAGTTAATCATAGTCACCTCGCCATCGAGAGAGATGAGTGGCATCCTGACGTCGGCAGGCTTAGCTCCCCGCCAGACACCCATTCCGTACAAAAGATTTAAGAGGCCTTTGACAAGCCTGTCGCCATACTCCTGAGTTATCCTCATTCCGATACCCATCTCGACGACGAGAGTCGGAGTCCCTATTGAATTGAGAGAATGCGCTATGGTGGATTGGAGGACCGTTGCCGCCTCGTGAATCCATATGAAGTCGAGATTGAGCAGCTTGGCATAAGGGATCAGCTTCTCGGAAGTCATGCGGCTGATGCGCGCCTGAGGCATCTCATAGAGAAAGACATTGGACGAATGGATGTCCACAACCATATCCGCCCCCCTCAAATCCTCGACAACCTGATGAGCGACATGCTCAACCATATGGCCATCGTCAGAGCCTGGGAAAATGCGGTTCATGTCAAGGTCGAAGGTGGGAATTCCGCGGCAGACGGAGTCGACGCCGAGGGGATTGATGGCCGGCCATATCTCGACGGTGCCGCACACCTTGTCGGATTCGGACTTAAGGAGGCGCGCCAACTCGAAACAGACGTACTGCCCCTCAAGCTCGTCACCGTGGATTCCAGTTATGACGCAGACCCTTGGCCCTTTGCCATTGCCAATGACCAGCTTTTTGACCATAAGTCTCTCCGCCACGGGAAGGTCTTCGGAGACGACGGTTTTGACAGATGAGTTCATTTTGGTTAATGTAGTAGTGTAATCTCAAGTTTAAAAAGTGGAGCGAAAGCGTCAGAGTCAGACGTGGATGAGAGCCTCCTCTGGTGAGACTTTCCAGACATCGACGGAGACCGAGACATTTTGCGTAGCCACCCCGCGGAACACGCCGCGGGAGATGGAGCAGTCGGCGAAGTCGCGTCCATGCGCCATCTTGACATATTGTCGACCGACAAAGCGGTTGTTCGTGGGGTCAAACGGGAGCCAGTGCGTCCCGGCGAAGACCTCGACCCAAGCATGCGTCGCGCCCTCGCCCTCCATTAATCCGCAGACATAGCGCGCAGGCAGGCCAGCGAGTCGGCAAACAGAGACAGCCACATGGGCGAAATCCTGACAAACACCCTGATGTAGGCCAAGAGCCTGCGCGGCCGTGGTGTCGACCGACGTAGTCCCGGGGGCATAAGAGATTTGCGAAGCCAGGGCATCCATGAGACCGCGAACCCACTGGAGGACATCTGACCGCGGAGAGCCGAGCCTCGCAGCCAACTGGGCGAGAGCCACGTCTGGCATGGTCAGGGGGGACGGGTAGGAGTAGACGGGGTCGGGCACATCGGCACACAGGCCTCCGGAAGTTTCGACCACGCCGGCGGCCTCGTAGGCGAAAAGGTCATGCCTCCGCCCGAGGTAGCCAGAGGTAACTATGTTTCCGAACGCGTCGGACGACGAGGTGAGCTGGCAAGACGGCAGAACCGTGAGCCTCTGCCAGACGACCCGTTGCCCCGAGCCCTGCACGGGTACGCAGCGCATGGCGAAAGCGTGGTCGGTCACCTTGGCCGAGAAAGTTATGAGCGTCGTGTAAGAATAACGGAGGAACACAAGAGCACTCTGGTTGAGGGTGGATGGGAATTTCAGGCCGCGAAAAGAGAATTGAGTTTCGCCAGGGTCTCCATGGAGCAAGAGCCATAGACTTGCGACCTGATGAGAGAGAGCGACTGGGTGTCGCAGAGGGCGAGCTCGGCGCTGTCAATAGACTCAAGGCGAGCAAGGACATCGGCGACGCGATCCGGCTCATAACCAAAGCGGATCATAATGTCGAGCCGCTCAATGTAGCGGCCAATGGCGAGAATATTCCTGACTGAGCGCGAGCGGATATTCTCATCGGCGGCGCCCCAGAAAGACATCAGGTAGTCGGACACGGGCTGGAGGGCGAAGACTCCGCAGCTGTTAGCCTTGGCCTTGGCCAGAATGTTGACAGCGAGCTCGACATAGGCGAGAGTCTCGGTCCTGATGTCATTTCGCTCGAGCATAGCGTTGTTCTTGGCGGCGGCGAGCATATTGGCGACAGAGCAGGGGTTGTCATCAGAATAGAGGAAATCGTAGACAAAGTTGCCCGACGCGAGAGCTACAGTAGGGACACCCATGAGTGTAGCGAAAGTCTGGAGCGGCTTCTCGTGCTGAGCGTCAATGTTGACGTTGCAATACTTACGGAGCAGATGGAGGGCGAGAATGGCGCGCTCGGTGTAGCGGCCGAGCCAATAGAGTCGATCCGCCTTGGCGGGCGAGATTGCAAGATTAAGGTTTTTCATGGACATTGTTTTGGTTAGGTTAAAATCTGGAGGTTATAAGATGATTTTGGGAATTAAGGGTTAGCGGAGAGTTGCGTGGCAGCTATTTGGCGAGGACCCAAGTATCCTTGAAGCCGCCGCCCTGTGACGAGTTGACGACAAAAGACTTAGGGTCGCGGGTGAAGCGAGTCAGTCCGCTTGGCCAAACAGTAGTCTCCTTGCCTGAGAGGACAAAGGCGCGGAAGTCGCTCTTGCGTTTCACCGTGGTATCGCCATCCATAATGTCGAGGTCAATGAAATTAATGACCTCCTGCGCAATCCACCGCCTCGGGTCCTTCTCAATCATCGCGCGGACCTCGGCCAGCCTCTCGGGAGACATATCGCGCCCGAACATAACACCATATCCTCCTGCCTCGGCCACATCCTTGATGACGAGAGTTGGCAGTTTGTCAATCACATATTTATAGTCGTCGGGGAACATGGGCAGATAGGTCGGAGCGTTGCGCAGGATAGGTTCCTCGCCGAGGTAATACTTGACCATCTTAGGCACAAAATAGTATATGCCCTTGTCATCCGCCACGCCATTGCCAAACGCGTTGACAATTGACACATTTCCTTTCCTGTATGCGGAGAACACATTAGGTATGCCAAGGAGACTGGTCTGCTCGAAAGTCATGGGATCCATGAACTCATCGGAGATTCGGCGGTAGATGACCCCTACCCTCTCCTTCTTGTTGAACAGGCCTTTGTAATAGACGACATCATCCTCGACAAACAGGTCATCGGGGAAAGCGAGCAGCACGCCGGCTTTCTCCGCAAGATAGGAATGCTCGAAGAAAGCCGAATTGTAACGTCCTGGAGTGAGGACAACCTCAAGGCCGCCAGTGACATTCACGTCATCCATCATCTGTCGCAGGAGAGCCGGATAGTTGCGATTGTCGAGGACCTCGGTATCCGCGAACGTCTCAGGGGACACTTTTCTCGTGAGATCTCTCGCAATTAGCGGGTAGGAGGCGCCAGACGGGACTCTCAGGTTATCCTCGAGGACATACCACGTGCCGTCATCGGCCTGCACGAGATCGATGCCGGAGATGTGGGAGAAAATGCCAGCGGCAGGGATTATCCCCTCACACTGCGGCAGATAGCCCTTTGATGAATAGACGAAATCCTCGGGAACGATGCCATCGCGGATAATAGCCCTCTCGGTATAGATATCTTTGAGGAAAGCATTGAGAGCTTTGACACGCTGAGCCAAGCCGGTGGATAGGTGGGTCCAGTCGGAGGCTGAAATGACGCGCGGTATTGCGTCAAAAGGGAAAATCTGCTCTTTGAAATTGCCGTTCTTATAAATTCCGAAACGGACGCCGAAACGCTCCATCCATTTGTTTACAGCATCTTTTTGAAGTAGCAGACGAGCATAAATGGAATCATCTGTCATTTTGATATCGCTTTTTGGTCTCAACTTTCATTTACATAGCTAAGGTAGTCCTTTTGCTTGTAAACTAAAAGTACAAAAGCGTTAATTATTACGATACCCCCATATTTTTAGGGGTCAAAGTCTGAAATTTTACATTTTTCTGAGATAAACCACCATAAATAACAGGGTTAATAGCAGCAAACACCCCAAAAATTTAGCAGACGCCCCAAAATCAGAATTTACCACCGAGATATGGAAAGAGACATATATATGCCTTTGGCCTCAAAACAAGAATGCGCCCTTTGGAACATCTTGTTCCAAAGGGCGCATTCTATAGTGGTATCTCAGTTGCCGTCAGTTACGAGCGGCGACGAGAGTAAACAACTTGTTATTTTTGCTCCTTATATTTGAGTAATTGCTTACGGAGAGCCTCACAGGCGAGGTCGATGCCCTCCTCAAAAGACTTGCACTGTTTCTCTGCGATCAGGTTGCCGTTGGGCACGGCGAGCGATATCTTGGATACTTTGTTCTCAGTGTTGTCAGCCTTGTCGAGGCTGAGGACGACTTCGGCGGAGATGATGCCATCGAAAAAGAGGTCGAGCTTGGACACCTTCTGGTTAGCGAAGTCCTTAAGCTGCTGAGATGCATCGAAATGCAGGGACTGGATAGTAAGTTTCATAGTACTGTCCTCCTTTTTTAGTTGTCCGCCCTTGGGTGGGCGAGTTTGTAGATTTTGGATAACTGCTCGAAGTCGCTGTGCGCATAGACTTGCGTAGCGGCTAAGCTTGAGTGGCCGAGAAGTTCCTTGATGGCCATGAGATCCGCCCCGTTGTTTAGGAGCACGGTCGCGAACGTGTGGCGAAGGACGTGGGGGCTTTTCTTAGAGACGTTGGACACAGCCTCAATGTGCCTGTGGACGATGTTGTATATGAGGGTCTGATACACAGGTCCACCTTTGGCAGTGAGGAAGAGTCTTTCGCCAGGAAGAGCCTCACCGAACTCGGCTTCTCGAATGTGAAGATACGAAAAAATTATAGAATGTAGCGCCTTCGTAATGGGAATTATTCGCTGTTTATTGCGCTTTCCGTTAACAACAATTTGGTTAACGGACAAATCGACCTGATTTACAGAAAGGTTGCAAAGTTCAGACACGCGCATGCCCGTGAGGTAGAAAGTTTGCAAGATGGCGCGATCGCGATGGCCCTCGAATGTATCTGGGAAAAACTCAGGCTCAAGCATCAGATTCATCTCACCCTCATGAAGGAAGACGGGCAGCCGCTTAGGGACCTTTATGCTCTCGATGGCGCGGGTAGGGTTAACGGTGAGGCTGCCTGTAGAGCACAGGAAACGGTAAAAACTGCGCAAGGCAGCGATTTTTCTGTTGACAGTGGCTGGCGAGCGGCCAGATTGGAGCAAATCCATCATCCAACGCCGGACATTTCTCTGCGTGGCCTCCTCCACACAGCCGAGTGAGTGGCGTTCAAGGAATGCAGAAAAAATGTCAAGGTCCGTCTTATAGGACTTGACAGTAAGGGGAGAATAGCGCCTTACATATAGCAGGTAAGAAAAAAAAGAGGACTGCTGGGCTGACATCAGGCTGCATATATGATTTAACAGCACCAATATAACAAAAAAAGCGCCCGTGACTGTAGCCACAGGCGCTTTTTATATCTTAAAGACTCACCTCCTTTGGATAGTCTGAGTTTTGCTTTGTTTCGTTGGGCCTAAGTTTCCTTGGCGGACATCACGTCACGCTCAATATCCTTGTAGCCTTAGGTCAGTTCGCAAGGCAGAGAGATTAAATCTCCTCGTCGCGGTGCATCTTCTGGACGTAGATAGCCTTGGCCATCTTGTCGCGGCGGATGATAGACTGCTTGGTGTAAGCCTGACGAGAGCGGAGCTCACGCATGATGCCGGTCTTCTCAAACTTCCTCTTGAACTTCTTGAGGGCGCGCTCGATGTTCTCGCCCTCCTTGATGGGAACTACGATCATTTCTTGATGTTAGATTTTAATGGTTAAAAACTGGATGCAAAATTGATGCTTTTCTGCGATAAATGCAAGTGAAAGAGGAAATTATTTTGTCATTGAGGCAATGAGACTTGCGGCAAAAAGCCAGCCAATCTTATTTGTGCCCACAAGTGTTTATGCTGAACGGCAATAAAAAAATGGCGGGCGGCGCAAGTGCGCCGCCCACCAATGAGGGGAATGATAGATTAGTTCCGCACGTCCCTGATTTTATCAGGACTCCAACCACAAGCGAGGCATGGAAGCGGAAACAATTCGATTGTTAATGTGACCTTCGGCCAGACGTTATTCCCAAGAATTACGAATGCCAAAACGCACCTTGCTGTCACATTCATGGAATAGTATATAATCAATGCGACCAGGGAGTTCCGCATCCAATATCTTTCCGTTTTGGTCAATGATGGCGTAGTCGTTTTTACCCAATTTGACAACAGCATGCTTACCGTCTATGGCAGAGAACGGCTCAAAATCCTCATAGGTTTCCTCACCTATTTGATTGTCATTTGAGTCGATGAGTTTCCACTTCCTTGATTTGCCATTATCAAAGCGCGCCCAAATCTTGCCATCAGAATCAAGTTTTAGTTCTTCGTATTTAGGCCGTATCAGGGTCTCACCCTTCATGTTCATGATACCCCATTCTCCATATTGTTTTTCAAAAGTGAACAGGTCGCCTTTAATCTCACCGATTCTTTGAATTTTCACAGTCGGTTTCACAAGGACCTCACCAGTTAAGTCAATAAGACCCCAGGCATCTTCTCCATCAATATTTGCCAATACCGGTAGTTTGCCTTCGTTCCACTTTTCAAAGTCAGCATCCTCATATTTTTTCCCGTCTGCAGGTAATTCATACAAAACCTTTCCGGTTTCGTTAATGATAGGAATAATATACTTTTTGATTCCACTTTCTTTAGCCTTCTTAGCTTGTTCGTTTAACTTTTTATTCACTCCAATAAACATACCTTCTCCTCCACTGACCAGTTCTTCGTATATAGGCTTCAGAACGCAATTACCGTCTTTGTCAATGAACCCGAACATATGGTCATTAGTTTTGAACATAGCGTACCCGTTGCTGTTGAAAGGTTTGACCTCAGCCACTTCCTTGCCCTCGATCTTGTCAAGCTTCTTGACGACCTTTCCGTCAACGTCAATGATGGTGACAGGTTGGTTCTTCTCTGCGACCAAAGCCCTGCCATTACGGAAAGCTGTGGCATAAACATACTCAGAACCCACCTTCTTGGGATGCTCGGAAGCGGTATACATTTCCCAAACCCCGTCCAGCACGCCGTCTGAGGTTCTTACAAAGAAACGGCCGTCACGGGCCACCGATGGGGCAGCCTTGAACTCATCCTCAAACAGGATCTTGCCATCCGGTGAGAGCATTCCCCACATACCATTTCCTGACACGTATCCGAAATACTCAACATCCGCACTCTTCTCCTTCGAGCAAGACGAGAGTGCGAGACACGCCAAAACCATCACCGACAAAGGGCGAACGATTTTTCTCAGATTCATAGTTTTAAAAG
>CAVKRQ010000021.1:0-48041 GCA_963658925.1 bacterium | reverse complement strand
GTGGACGACGCTGGGAGAAATTAGCGATTATGGAAAGAGCGTCAATGTTCCTGTCAATGACATTGGCGACAAAGAATGGGTATTGGAACTTGAAGATATAGAAAAAGATACGGGTTTTATAGTCAAGCAGTTCAATAAAGAAGAACGGCAAATAAATGGTGTCCGTCATAAATTCAGAAAGGGAGATATTCTTTATTCTAAGTTACGCACGTATCTAAACAAAGTGTTAGTAGCTTCTGATGATGGATATTGTACTACGGAGATAATGTCATTCACCACTTATGGCGGTTTGTTGAACAGTTATATTTGCCAAGTTTTACGTTCGCAATATTTTCTTGACTATACACAGCAATGCGGATACGGAGTAAAGATGCCTCGTTTGAGTACGACAGATGCTTGTAAAGGATTAATTCCCCTCCCCCCTCTCCCCGAACAGCGCCGCATCGTCGCGAAAATCGAATCCCTCTTCTCCCAGCTCGACCTCATCGAGGCGGGCCTTTAGCTCCTCAGACCCCAAGGATGATATTAGCGTCAATGCCCAGCTCGCGGCTCATCTTACGTGCCACATTCAGCGTAGGCTCACATCGGCCCGAAAGGTAGTCGCTGATCCGCGATGGGCTGACACCCAAGAGTTTGGAGAGCTTAGCCTGGTTCAGCCCCATCTCATACATCCTGAGTTTCAAGGTGTCAGTCAGGGTCGGCATCTTGATGGGATAATGCTCATCCTCATACTCGGAGACAAGCTCCGCCAAGAGGTCAAGCTCCAGCAAGTTCCTGTCGGTCTTTGGCGTCTCGTCATTCACCTGCGGCAGCAGCTCCTCTATTCTGGCCATTGCCGCATCGTATGCTGTCTTGTCTTGAATCTTTGCCATAGTGCTATATGCTTTTTGCGTCAATCTTGTCATACTCGGCGTGTGTGCCGATGAAACGGATTAAGACGGTTTTCATTACGAACAAATTGCGCCGATGTTATTAGCGATTGGCAATCTTCTCCTCCCTCCCCATTGTTCTTTTATTCCTCTTGTTTGTCCTTTTTAGGACACGGAGTTAAATAAATATGAACTATATTTGCCGCGGTGTTATCATTGCACCCTATCTAATGAAGAAACTATTCACTTTTTTCCTTCTCGCCTATGTTGCCGTGGTCTCATCTTGGGCAACTGATTACACGGGCGACATGACCGTCGTGGTCAACGGTGCCGACGGCTCAACCTCTCAGAAAAACGTATCGCTAACAGACAATGGCGACGGCACCTATGCGCTTTTGCTCAAGTCGGTGGTGCTCTACTCTTCGTCAAATGATTTCAACTTCACACTGAGTGGAGAAAAACAGGCGGATGGTTCGGTCAAACTGTCGGGGTCTGGGTCTGTCACCATTGCGTTGAGTGCTTTAGCAAAGGGCTACGTACGCACTGCGACTGTCTCAGGTTCTCTGTCTCCTGACTCCAAGGACTTAAGCCTCTATGTCGATTTCGGTGAGAAAATGGGAAACTTTTTCATTGGCGGAGAAAAGACCTACGCCCTCAGGTTCTCTGCCGTATACACCAAGGACTACAGCGGCTCATTCGTCTCCAATGTTGCTGGCAGCCTCGCTTTCGCCGTCAAGACTCTCCATCTTGAGCGTGTCGATTACGCCACATCGACCTATGCCGTCTCCATGAGCGATGTCTCCATCAACGGCACGTCCCTCGACCTCGACTTGAACAGCGTCCATGCCGAGTCGCAGTCCGATGGCAGCCTTGTCCTTAGCGGCTATGAGGAGGTCTCTGTCCCCACAGCCATAGCATCATCGGGCGCGGCCAATGTCCGTGTCAGTGGCACCATCACCTCCGACAGCGAGGGTGTGAATATCACGTTTGACTTCGGTGAGCAGGAGGCTGGTGCTATCTCCGCCACATTCTCATGCGGCAGCTACGGCAAGACCTACGAGGGCGAGCTTGTCATCTACCTCGACGGCGATGCGCAGGACCCGACGGTCAATGACGTCCAGCTAACTCGACTTGGCAACCTGACGGGTGTCTATAACCTCTCCATCAAGAACTTCTCTTTCTCGGGTGTTGACCTTGGCGACATAACGCTCAGCTCTGTCTATGGCACTGAGAAAGAGGATGGCTCGGTCGTTCTTCAGGCCGATGAGACCATAAAGGTCAAGTATACACTCATAGCTTATAGTGTTGAGATTAAGCTCTCTGGCACCATCTCGGCTGATCAGACGGAGATGACCCTCGTCATGGATATGGGCAATGTCGGCTTTATCTGGAAGAAGTCGGTTAACGTCACTTTCCAAAGCCCCGTGCCGCCCCATCCCTATTCGCTTGACATGCAGTACACTGGCGATCAGACTGTCTATATGAACTCAGTCGTCTCTGACCTCACTAAGTTCGAGGGTAAGAACACCATCTCCGTCAAGTGCACTGACTCTTCTGTGTCGCCCTACACTTACACTGTCACCATCCCCAATGTGACCTACGGTGTGCTCAATGTCGGCACTGTCGAACTTGTCAACGTCAAAGCAACAGTGGCTGACGACGGCTACATTGAGCTTGTTGACGAGGGAGAGGAGTTCAGCCTTGGCGGCGTTATTGGTCTGACTGTCAAACTGACGGGACTCATCACTCCCAATTGCAAGGACCTTGACCTCGATGTCGATTTTGGCGAAATCTCTGATGGCCTCCAGATGCTCCTCAACTTCACTACGGGTGCATCTCCCCGCGTCTTGATTCCTGATTTTGACAAGAGCTATGAGGGCGACCTGACTGTCTACATCAACGGCACAGCTGGCGACCCGACAACCAATGTCGTCAATGTCACCCTTACTGACAAGGCCACTGGCACATACTCCATGTCCATCAAGAACTTCTCTTATGGCTCGCTCAACCTTGGCGACATCAAGCTTACAAGTGTCAAGGGCGAGAGCCAGACCAATGGCAATATCAAGCTCACTGCCACGGAGGATATATCAATCTCTCTCTCTGTCATCCCGGTCACTGTGACTGTCAACCTTGAGGGCGAGATTTCCAACGACACAAAGGACATCGACCTCAATCTCGACATGGGCAAGGTGGCAGGTCAGCAGATTGCCGCGACGTTCTCGTCACACTCTTCTGACAATCCTACCCTCGATGAGCTTGACCAGGACTATGATGGCGAACTCACTGTCATCATAAGTGGTGAGGCTGGCGACCCGACGCAGAACACAGTGCACGTCACACTGACCGATGCAGCCACTGGCACTTGCTCCATGTCCATCAAGAACTTCTCATACGGCTCTCTTAACCTTGGCGACATTGAGTTGACAAGCGTCATCGCCGAGGTTCAGCACAATGGTACTGTCAAGCTCACAGCTGAGGAGAAGATCTCCATCAAGCTTGGTTTTGTGCCCTTCACTGTCACAGTCAAGTTGACCGGCCTGATGAGTGCCGACCATAATGACATGTACCTCGATCTTGACATGGGTGAGGTGGCTGGTCAAGCCATCACTGCCAAGTTCCGCACGGCCAATGCGCCAAGCGATAATGACGATAACACGACATCCGACAAGCATATCGTTGTCGATGACGATGACAACTTCGTCTATTTCAACCTTGGTGGACAACGCATTGCCGCACCGTCACGTGGTGTCAATATTATTGTTAACACCACGACAGGCAAAGCCCGCAAGGTGATTGTCAAGTAGGGATAATTTCTTGTTACGCTTCAGGATCGAAGAAAAAGTCATAATCGGGAAACGGGATGCGCCTCATCAGGTGCATCCCGTTTCCCGTTTGTTATATCTTGTCCTATCCTCAACACCGTCCTCGCATTTATAGTTCATTTCCTCATCCCCCATCCCTTTATTGACTTAATCGTGAAAATCTGTCGGCTATATACAAAAAAGCCGTGTCCCGAAAGAACTTCGGGACACGGCAGTCTTTTATTGTCAGTCTACGTTGTGTAGCTTAGCTTACTTGGCAGCGTTGAGCTTGTCAAGTGCGCCCATGACCTCCAGGACGTGCTGGCGGCTGGTCTCAAGGAGAGCCTTCTCCTCGTCATTGAGGTTGAGCTCGATGACCTTCTCGATACCGTTCTTGCCGAGGACGACAGGAACACCGAGGTAGCAGTCGTTGATGCCATACTCACCCTCGAGCTTGCAGCATACGGGGAATACGCGCTTCTGATCCTTGACGATAGCCTCTACCATCTGAGCTGCTGATGCGCCGGGAGCATACCATGCTGAGGTGCCCATGAGCTTGACGAGCTCGCCGCCACCATTCTGGGTGCGCTTAACGATAGCGTCAATCTTATCCTTGCTGATGAGGTCGAGAACGGGGATGCCGGCAACAGTGGTGAAGCGTGGCAGTGGAACCATGGTGTCGCCATGACCACCGAGGAGGAGGCCCTGAACCTCCTTGACTGATACGCCAAGCTCCTCAGCAATGAATGCCTTGTAGCGTGCGCAGTCGAGGACGCCAGCCATACCCATGACGCGTGCGCGGGGGAACTTGCTGGTGATGTGAGCCTGATAGGTCATCACGTCGAGTGGGTTGGAGACGATGATGATGATGGCGTTGGGGCTTGCTGCAACAACCTGCTCAGTGACGCTCTTGACGATGCCTGAGTTGATGCCGATGAGGTCGTCACGGGTCATGCCCGGCTTGCGGGGAAGACCTGAGGTGATGACTACTACGTCAGAGTTAGCGGTCTTGCTGTAGTCGTTGGTCGCGCCAACAGTCTTGGTGTCATAGAGGGTGATGGGGGACTTCTCGTAGATGTCGAGTGCCTTGCCCTCAGCTACGCCCTCTTTGATGTCGATAAGGACTACCTCGTTAGCGACCTCGCGGTATGCGAGAACGTCTGCTACTGTAGCGCCTACGTTACCGGCGCCTACAACTGTTACTTTAGCCATTTCTGTATTGAATTTAGGTTTCTTCTTAACTTCTAAGTGCATCACAAAAATAGCATAGTTAGGTGAAATACGGAAATATTTCTTTAATTATTTAGGGGGGCTTCTGTCACTGGCTGTATAAATTGCCGCTTACTTCCCAATCGCAACTTTTATGCGTCTGTAAGTTTAATCTTGTTATACCTTGCGCTTTATTTTTGTAAATTAGATTATCAAAACAACAATCACCATGAACGCTAAACCTCTTTTCCCCCGACCTCTTATCATCGTCTCACCTCTCTGGGATGACAAATTGCAGAGTCTATGGATGATCCCCGGCTATCTTGACGGCCTGCGTAAGGCTGGCGCGGACCCCATTGTCTTAAATCTCGACAGCTCTGCCGACTACCTTGACCACCTTATTAGCATATCTGATGGCATTCTCATCACTGGAGGCCCTGATGTGTCTCCTTTGCTCTACGATGAGTCCCCACGCCCTCTCTGTGGCGCGCCATGTGAAGTGAGGGACAAACTGGAGACTCATCTGCTTGCGGCGGCTGACCAGCGCGACATCCCTTTGCTCGGCATTTGCCGCGGTCTGCAAATCATGAATGTTTTCTTTGGCGGCTCTCTCTATCAGGACCTGCCATCTGAGTCATCCTCTGAAACTTCTCATCGCATGACGCCGCCTTATGACCGCCGTGTGCATGATGTGTCTGTCACCTCTGGAACTCTTTTGCATGACATCTTGGGGCGTGACACCATCGGTGTGAATAGTTACCATCATCAAGGTGTCAAGAGGGTAGGGGCGGGATTGACTGTCTCTGCCGTCGCCTCTGATGGCTTGGTCGAGTCTCTTGAGAACAGGGGTAAGACTTTTATGCTTGCCGTGCAATGGCATCCTGAGTTTATGCCCGAAGCGCCCGAGCAAAAATGGATTTTCGAGTCTTTTGTGAGGGCGGCTGCCCATAAGAGGGCGCAAAGTAAATAAATTGTGAGTCACAGCACAAAAACCCCTATTGATAGTATAAGTTGTTGATATTAAATATGGTTGTTGTTCTTTTGTGCTTAGTTGTCCCCACGTCGGCATCACATAATTTATAGCGGGATAAGTGTTTTCGGTTACTTCCACAATGCTTCTTCCTGCCAATTGGAGGGGAACCCTATGGCGAGGATATCCACATTCGGGTGTTTGAGAAGTAATTCCTTCAAGTCTGCCGCGAAGTGGTTATCAGGCTTAATGCTATCCAGCATATACTTTAAGTAACAGAGGTGAAGGTAGAGTTTGCTGTCGTTTTCCACTCGATGGGTAATCCATTTTCCGCGGAACCGTGCATTTGTCTGAGGTATAATCGGGAAACTGCGATTCCAAACACGGGAGTGGTGAGCCAAGTAGTTGCGCATGACCACAGCGCACTTTACCCAACTCTCAAGGATGATGTGTTGGGGAATGTTGAACTCTCTGGCAATGCGCTTCTTGATGGTATTGTCTTTGAAGTTGCAGAATAACTTCGACAAAGTTCCAAAGGTGGTTACTTCAAGCGTCTTCCATGCTGGCGGCAAGTCTGGCTCTGTGTATCGGTTGTAGTGGTCAACTATGAAATCCTCACGGCTTCTATCTACTTCCTGTCTGATATGTTGTATGCAACCGCTGAAAATGTCAGTATTGCGGAAAAGAGTTTCGTCAGCGAACCAAAATGGGCCATAAGCAAGTGAGATGTGGTGTATCATCTTTGAGCGCAAGGCAATCTCCACAACTTGTATTGCCGCGAATATCAAACTGCGCAGTTCGCTGTCGAACTCATACAAGTCGACAGCATTATCAAAAAGGCTGTTGGGCTTGAATATGTGGTTTACCTTGTCTGCCTCCATAGGATGGAAGTAGTTGGCCAAGCGGAAATAACTGGTCACTCTCAAGCAACTGATGGCCTTATCATCATCACGGATAATGAGACCACGTTCCTTCAACATCGCAATGATGTCGGTATAATATAGCGGTTGTTTGGTGTACTTCACATTATATAAAAGCAAAAGCCCCACCCTGGTTCGCTGTTCTTCGGGAAGCGTGGTGGGAACTGTCGACGCAAAAATATAATTATTCATTGGACCAGCCAAACTTTTTCTTGACCTTTACCCCTCCTTTCGGGAAATGAATACAATGAAATAGCCATATTTTCCTTGACCATATTTCTTTGTGGCTATCCTCAAAATAAAAAAATCGACTCCGACCAGAATTAAGGATTCTGGTCGGAGTCGTTTCTCTATTGTGTGTTGCTTGCTTACCGCTCTAGCTACCTGACGGCGATACGCTGCGCCTTGTTGCCGATGCGTATGATATAGATGCCCGAAGTAGGTGCTGTCATCGCGTCGCCTGTCGTGGCTGCTACCCTAATGCCAGCCAAGTTGAAGAGAGCCTTGCTCTCACCTGCCGCACCTGTTATGCTGATGTTTCTGCCGTCTGTGGCAATTGATACGACATTCTCCTTAGGCGTGTCAATGCCTGTCTCCGTACCGTTTGCGAAGAGTATCTCGATTGGCTTGCTGTGGTCGAATGTGACCTCAACGCTGTTTGCTCCGAAAGAGCAGGCTGCGCCGCCCATTGTCACAGAGACAGGCTTCTCGCTATAAGTGACGGTTATCTTGCTGCCGTTGTTGGCGAAGACCGGGCCATTTACTTTTTGGAGGTCCGTCTTGCCATAGTCCACTTTGTAGGTTGAGTTGCTTACACCATCTTTTGTGGTGGCTGGCACTGGGACTGTCTTACCCTGTGACCAGCGCCCGGTATATTCTCCCGTATAGCCGACCTCGCTGAAGTTGAGCCAATAGGCTACTACGCCACTTGCGAACTCCTCTTCTGTGAAGTAGCGTATCGACTGCATAAACTCATCATCGTCATACTCGGGGATGCTTATTGACTTGTTCTTAGTCGTCTTGCCGCCTGAGTTTCTCTGCATGGCAACCTTCACCTTCTTGCCCGGGCCGTTTCGCAGGCCGAGGTTCTGCTTGATGATGATGCATCGCTTCTCGTCGCTCGTGGTCAGGACGTCGCCAAGGTGCATAAATCCGCTGAGCTCAGCCTCGTCACCGGCGTCATCGACAATGGTCATCACAATCTCCTTGTCCTTGGCGTTCTCGCTGTCCACAATGATTTGTCCATTGAAGCCGAAGTTGGACGCCTTGCCCTGGAGGTCTTTTGCTAAGATGGGAATGTAGACTGTCTTGCCGTCAGTGTAATACTTCTCGTCAGTCGGGTCGATGTAGATAATCGCGTTGTCCAAATAGAGGTTGTTGACCTCCGCCTCGCTGCCGATAGTGCCAAAGAAGCCCGAGTTGCGCACCGTCAGATTGCTTACGATTGATGCCTCCATCTTGCCATTGTAGGACTCGACCGTTCGGAGCCCGTCAATGTACACGAACACGTTGTCGGCCGACAAGATGCCAAGGTCTGGAGACGTCGGGTCGAAAGAGACAGGGCCAGCTATGTTAACGTTCTTGTCTGTGAAATCTCCATCCTGCACTGCGAGCGCGGTCATCGCGTCGCTGAAGCCCCGAGCTGTCGTCGCATCAAGGCTCGTCGCCTCCTTGTCGAATGTGTAGAGCTCAGATATGCCTCCCTTGAAGATTGAGCTCCAACCTTCATACTTTGACGGGGTGGGGACTAAAAGCTTTACTCCGGTGCTTTCTCCTATTCCGTTAAATGAATTTGTGACAGTGTCCGGGACGATTTGCGCATGAAGTCTGACTTCCTTTAGTGAGGTCGTTCCCTCAAATGCGTCCTCTTCTATGGACATTAATGAGCTTGGAAGCGTAATTGTATGCAGTCCAACGCATTTGTAAAAGGTGTTGGGCTTGATTGTCTCGACGCCCTCGGGGACAACAAAAGAGTCAATTGGACTATCGTAAAATGTGCCTTCGCCTAATGATGTCAATTTGCTGTTGCCTTCAATGTATGCATGGACAATTCCAGATTCCGCAAAAGCATAGTTGCCAATCTCAATGACTCCTTTGGGTATTGTGACCATCGCAAGTTTGTGACAAGTTCTGAAAACATTGTTCTTGATGACCTTTGTTGTCCTCGGAATGGCTATCTCCGTTATGTTGTTGTCGTTGTAAAATGCGTCGTTCTCAATAACTTTAACGTCCTTGAGGGTGACTTGGGCTAATGCTCCGTGAGCAAATGCGCTCTCTCCTATGGTGTCGGCCACAATGTCTACACTCGTCAAAACTGTGCAATTCTGAAAAGCGCCATTGTATATATGCCCAACACCCTTGGGCATGGTCAACTTGGTAAGCGGGCAAAAACGAAAAGCGTTAACGCCAATGCTTGCAATGCGACCATTTAGTTCAAGTGTAGCGAGAGTGGTTGTGCTTGAGCCTGCATAGCAAACGCTGTCACCTATGAAAAAACCCTCTCCATTAGCACCGCTGCTGTTTACAATTAGGCTGGTGATTGTCGTCCCTGTAGATTGGAACGCGTGCGAGGCGATTCCCGTGACGGTGTATGTCGTGCCGTCGTTCTCGACGGTTTGGGGAATTGTCACGGTCTCGCTCGCCGATGTGCCTAAACCAGTCACGCTTACGTAACCGCGGTTTGCGTCGGTCACCTCGTAGGCCACGCCGTCAACATAAAAAGTCGTGCCTGATGACTGGGCCGCGCTGTAGGTTGAGATTGTAGTGGCAAAAATGGCTGCTGCCAGTATTCTTTGCATATTAATTACGTTTCGCTTTGCGATAAAAGGTAGTGCTCGGGGCGTACTCTGCGCTACGCCGCTGCCTTTAATACGTCCAAAACGTGCGCATTGTTCCGAGCAACTTCGCGAAATTACGAATAAAAATCGTTGCTTTTTGCTAAAACAATCAGGCGGCGCGATGACATCGTTTGTCTCGTGCCGCCTGATAATTTATTCGTCAATATGCATCGTTGGGATGTATATATACATTCCCGATTTCCTATTTGACGCCGATTTTGATTGTCTTGCCACCGATGCGAACCACATATATCCCGGCGCATGGTGTGCTGAGTGTGTTGCCGGTGGTGGTAGCGATGCGAAGCCCTGTCAGGCTGTAGAGCGTCTTTTGCTCACCCTCTGCGCCGGACACTATGATGTCACGTCCCGAAGTGGTGATGCCGAGGCTCGCGGTCTGCCTTATGGCAGTCGGGTCTGTCGTTTTTGCGGCGAATGTTATGACAATCTGCTTCGCGGGGTCGAAGTCGGTTATCGTTACGCCTGACGCTCCGAAACTCGTGACTGATGTGCCTCCCACGGTGACAGACTCTGGCTTCTCGTCATACCCGATGGTGAATGAGCTGCCTCCGTTGGCGTAGGTTGCGCAGCTGGTTATGTGGCTGAAGTCGGTTGTGCCGTAGTCCACTTTATGCAGCGCGTTGCTCACTCCGTTTATGGTTTTTGCGGAAACAGGCAGTGTCTTGCCTTGCGACCAGCGCGCCGTGTAGTTGCCGGTGAAGTCGGGTCCGTCCCAGTTGAGCCAGTAGGCCGCCTCGCCGTTGGCGAACTGCTCGTCGGTGAACTCGCGCTCGTAGCCTGAGTTGTCGCTATCGTCGAGACTGAGAGCCTTTGTGTTGCCACTTGTGCGAGACTTCGCCACTTTGGTCTTGCTGCCAGTGCCGCTGCGCAGACCGAGGTTCTGCTTGATGATGATGCACCTCTTGCCTGTGCCTGTGGATACGATGTCGTCCAATCGCAGGATGCCGGTCAATGTGGCGTCGTCGTCATTGGTGTCCACAAGGCACACGACAATCTCTTTGTCTTTTGCCAAATCCTCGTCCACAATGACGTTGCCCGAGAAGGTGAAGCAGTTCACTTGCCCGCTGTTGCGCTTGGCGAGCAGGTATACGTAGACTGTGTCACCGCTCGTGTAGTAGTTCTCCGATGTCGGGTCAACATATATGGTCGCGTTGTCAAAAGCCAAGTTGTTGATGACGGCGGACTCTCCAATGTGGTTAAAGATTCCTTCAGACCTCACGGCGAGGTTTGTCAATGTCGCGCCTTGCAAAGTGCCGTTGTACTCGTCAATGGTCGGCAGTTTGTCTATGACGGAGAAGATGTTCTTTGCCGAAAGTGACTCCAAATCGAGGTCGGGCTTAGTAAAGGTGACGTCTTCGCCTATTGTCACGTCTATGTCAGCGAAGCTGCCATCGGCGTTGGAGAGGGCGTCGAAGGCGTCAATGGTCGATTGGGCGTCAGTCGTGGTGGCTGTTGTCGGCTGTTTTTCACTGTCTGTGGTCTCGGCGAATGTGAACAGTTTCTCAATGCCCGCTGTGAAGTAATTTGCGAAGTCGCTATACTTGTCGGGCACGGGCACTAACAGTTTTACGCTTAAGCCTTTCTTTGTGATGTAGCTGAAGGTTTCTGAGGAAGTATAAATGCCCTCGTTGGATTCTTTGTCATAATTGCCATCTTCCTTATAAATCTTCACTGTGCTGAGTTTATCACACCCTTCGAAAAGGTTTTTGCTTAAGTAAATGACTGATTTGGGCAGCGTTATGCTCTCCAAATTATCGCATCCGGAGAATGCGTACTCGTCTATGTATTCAATCCCATCGCCCAAGATGAGTTCTTTCAGCTCCTCGCAGTTGGCAAACGCATGGTCGTTTATATATTTCAAAGCTCCGCCCTCGAATGATATTTTCTCTATACCATAGCAGTCAAAAAAGCAAAAAGACCCTATTGAGCTGACGCTCTTGGGAATGGTCAACTCTTTTATCCCGTTGTTGCCGAGAAAGGCATTCTTGCCTATGTACTTGAGCGTTATTGGCAAAATGAGTTTGTTGAGTTTTGGATCCTTGTAAAAAGCCTGCTCGCATATTGTGTCCAATCCGTTGCTCAAATCAAGAGTGGTCAAGTTGGCGCATTCTTGTAATGCTTGATACCGGATTGACACCAAGGTCGATGGTGTCGTAAGTTCTTTTATGGCGCATTTGAGTAGAGCACAGTCACCCAATACTGTCAGTCCCTCTGGCAAGTTGATGCTCGTCAAACTGCTGCACCCGTTGAATGCAGATTTGCCGATAAATGACACGCAGCCGTTTATGACAACGTCTGTGAGGCTTGTGCACCGATAGAATGCGTAATTGTTAATAAGCAGACCCTCGCCATCTTTGCCTTTGGAATTGATGGTGACCTTGGTTAGTTGCGTATTATCCTTAAAGGCTTCTTTGCCAATTTCCACAACCGGATACCCCTCGACAGTCTCAGGCACTATCAGATCGGTAGAGGAGAGCCCATTGTCGCCTACCCCTGTCAACGTGGCGTATCCTTGTGTCTTGTTGATGGTGTACTTGGCGCCACTGGCAGTGTCGTCACGTTCAGTAGTCTCGTCAGCGGCCATGGCCGCGAAGCGAGTTTGCGCCGCGGATTGAAATGCGGTCATCATGATGGCCGCAAGTGCAAAAATGATGTGTTTGATTCTTTTCATAATTAGTGAGAGTGAGGTATTCGTTAATTTTTAGCGGGCTAACCATTACGAAGTCAGCATAATGCGAATATAGTAAATCATTTTGGCAGTGCCAACTATATCGTGTCAAAATCAATAGGTTACATAAATTATTCCCCCTTTTCTGGGCACTTGAACTCACCAAAGTGTAGCAGGCCGAAAAAAGCCACACTGAGTATCCTGTCCTCAGTGTGGCTTTCGCTAAAAATTAATATGTGCAGAGTCTTCTGCTATTTTGCGCAGACTTTAAAAACTTTGTCACCTGTGCGCAGCACGTATATGCCGTCAGCTGGCGCCGTCATGCTGTTTGAGGTCGTTGTGGCAATCAATGCGCCAGACAAAGCAAAGAGGTCTTTCCTCTCGCCATCCGCGCCATATATGTAAATTGTTTTGCCACTGACGCTCACTTTGACACTTGCGGCCTCTGTCTCATCCAATGCGGTCTCGCTCGTCGGGAAAGAGAACTCTATGGCTTTTGCGGGGTCGAACTCGATGTCTGTGCTTGCTGCTCCAAATGAGTGAGCCTCGCCGCCTATGGTGAGCGCTGTTGGCTGCTGACCATAGGTCACTGTGATGGTGGAGCCTCCGTTGGCATACGTGGGTGCGCTTATCTTGCTCATGTCCGTTGTGCCATAGTTCACCTTATAGAGGGCGTTGCTCTTGCCGTCTTTCGTGGTGGCGACAATGGGGACGGTTTTTCCTTGCGACCATCGGGCTGTATAGTTGCCAGTGTATCCTTTACCGCTATAGTTGAGCCAGTATGCGACCTCGCCGTTGGCAAACTCCTCGTCTGTGAAGGCTCGCTCCTCGAAATAGTCAAGGTCGTCAACCTCAAGTGATTTGCCTGATGACATCGATTTTGAAGTTGCCACTTTGCCCTTGGTGCTGCCTGTGCCGTTGCGGAGTCCGAGGTTCTGCTTGATTATGATGCATCGCTTGTTGTCTCCGTCTCCTGCGGTCTGCAAATCACCGAGGTGTATGAAGCCGTTAATCTCCGCGTCGTCGCTTGCGGCATTAGCCAAGCAGATGACTATGTCCTTGTCGCTTGCCCTGTCCTCGTCCACGATCATGCTGCCGTCAAAGCTGAAGTTGCTCACCGAGCCGTAGATTGTGTCTGCCAAGATGGGAATGTACACATTCTCCGCATCGCTTTTATATTTGCTGTCCGTCGGGTCTACGTATATCTGCGCATTGCTGAAAGTCAGGTTGTTGATGTGCGCCGCCTCGCCAATAGCGCCAAAGAGCCCGGAGCAGCGCATTGTCATATTCTCGATGGGCGAGGCGTTCATTGTGCCGTTATATTGTGATATTGTCGGCAGTTTGTCCACGTAGGCGAAAATGTTGTCGGCCGACAGCGCATCGAGGTCAAGTGAGGTCTCCTCAAACCTTATGGTGTCCGAGATTTCCACATTGCAGTCCTCGTGTCCGTTGCTCAATGCGGCAAAGAGGTCTTTCAGCCCATCCGCGCCAGTAATGGTTATGGTTGTATCAGACTTTTCTGAGCCCGTCTCAAAGGGGAACAGGTTGTCTGTTTTAAGGTGTTTGTACTCGGTGTAAACGGTTGGGTCTATGACGTATAACGTCGCCTCGCCCTCTTTTGTGCCTGATTGGTTGAGAGTGTCCACATAACTTGCCAGATTGGAACTCAAGTTCCCGTAATATTTTACAGTCGTCAGTTTGTTGCAGCCGTCAATTATGCTGCTACTGGTATATGCGAAATTTGCCGTGCTCGGGATTGACAGTGTCTGCAAATTCGTGCAACCTGAAAACGCCTCGTCATAAATGTTGTAGACACCCTCCGGAATTGTCAAACTCTCAAGACTTGTGCATTCGTAAAAAGCTTTTGCGCCTATGTCGCGGCAGCTTGTGATTTCCGTCTTTAGCCCATCAGACTTTATGACTAATTCACACCCCTCCATGTAGACGTTCTTCAGAGAGGTGCAGCCGCTGAACATGCCGTCGCTAATGTGAAAGCCGGCAGGAAGGAAGGCTGTCTCAAGCCCGGAGCAGTCCGTAAAGGCGGACGTCCCGACGCTTTTCAAGGTTGAGTGTAAAGTGAGGGTGGTCAATGCCTTGCATCCGCTGAAGGCTTTCGGCCCTATGCTTGTAACACCATTCAAATCTATCGTTTCCAAGGCCGAATCCCCGCGGAAAGCATTTACACCAATTTCGGATATGCTGCCATTGCCTGAAAGAGTGACTTCTTTCAAGGTTGTGTTATCTTGAAATGTCCCTTCGCCAATTACCACATCCTCGGCCTCTATAATCAAGGTCGTCAAGTCAGTGCTATAGCTTCCCAAATTGTTAAATCCATAGTTGTAACTCATCAACCCGTGGACAGGGTATGTTATGGTGCCGACGCTTATCTCTGCTGGGATGGTTACGGTCCCGCTAATCAGGGTGGTGTTGTAACCTGTTATATACATGGTGTCTGCGTCAGCGTAACAAGAGAATTTATTGTCTGTGCTATAACAATACCCTGTCAGCGTGTTCTCCGCATTGGCTTGTGCAATTTGAGCGTTAGAGTGGGGGGCGTAAACCCACATGGCCGTGGCGAATGTCGCTATGGCGGATAGGATATATGTGGCTTGTCGTTTCATGTGCGTGTCGCTGTTAGGTTAGGCTGCAGATTTGTCTTTTGTTTGAGCCTGTGTGTCGTTATACGTGCGTTTGTCTTTTTGTGTTGCGTTGTCTTTTGGATTATGAATGATTTGTTAGCTCGCAATATTACATAATGTTCTGTCTGCTGTTGCCTAATGTTAAATGTTGTTTTAGTCCGGCTTTCCTCGTAGTGTTGAATCGTCTTTTGCGGTGGTGTCCAATTTCCATTTCTGTCCACTTGTGTGTGCAAAATCATGCCCGTTCGCATTGTCGGGCAAGGTGGATGACATGTTACAACATTTAGGAACTTCGTCATAAAATTGTCCATATCGCTTGTTCAAACGTTTACACGAACGGATTGTTTTGAATGTTCGGTGTACCTATTGTAATATCTTAAGTGATAATAAGCTATCTGTTCGTAGGTATAAAATCGTAATACCGAAATTAAACATTCTATACCTTAAAAAACATCAAAACTCCCCTTGTGTCCCAATAAACATCTCTTAACTTTGCCGCTGTGATATTTACGAACAGACAAGAACTGTGAGCATATATCATTCAAAATTGATCTCAAATCAATAACATGTCTTATGTTAACAAACAGCAGAATCAAGATTAACGGCAGGCGCGCTATTTTGGTGTGGCTGCTGGCTTTGCTCTTCTCCTTGGGGCAAGGCATGGTCGGCTCGGCTGCCTTCGCGCAGTCGCAGTCGGCAACTGGCACTGTCGTCTCTAAGTCGGACGGCCAGCCGTTGCCTGGCGTCGCCGTGTTGGTTAAGGGTACCACTATTGGTACTATAACTGATTTCGACGGCAAGTTCAATCTTCAGGCTGACAACGGTGTCACTCTCGTGTTCTCTTTCCTCGGTTTCAAGACTCAGGAGAATGTTTTCACGGGTGCTCCGATGAATGTCGTCCTTGACGAGGAGTCCACTGACCTTGAGGATGTGGTCGTCGTCGGCTACGGTGTTCAGAAGAAGAAACTCGTCACTGGCGCTACAGTTCAGGTCAAAGGTGACGATGTCCAGAAGCTCAACACCAACAACGCCCTTCAGGCTCTTCAGGGACAGACCCCTGGTGTGACCATCCAGTCTACCTCTGGCCAGCCCGGCTCGGCTATGAATGTCTCTATTCGTGGTCTCGGCACTGTCGGCAACAGCCAGCCTCTCTACCTTATCGATGGTATCGGTGGTGACATCACGACTCTTAACCCCGCTGATATTGAGAGCATCGACGTCCTCAAGGATGCCGCCTCGGCCGCCATCTATGGTGCGCAGGCTGCTAACGGCGTTGTGCTTGTCACGACCAAGAGCGGCAAAGAGGGCAAGGGTGTCGTTGCTTATGACGGCTACTATGGCATCCAGAATGTCTATCGCAAGAACCCCGCCCTCAACGCTGCCGAGTACATGGCCATCATGAACGAGGCCTCTCTCAACAGCGGTGCTTCCGGCATTGATTGGCTCGACTCTAAGTACTCTGACCTCATCAATGAGGACGGCACTTCAAAGTACGACACCAACTGGCTCGATGAGATTATCTCAAGCAACGCTATCACGCAGAGCCACAACCTCTCCATCACCGGAGGCTCCAAGACTACCAACTACGCCATGTCGCTCGGCTACATGGGTCAGGAGGGTGTCATTGGCGGCTCGCAGGTCTCTAACTATGACCGCTTCAACTTCCGTATCAACTCGGAGGCTAAGCTCTATGACGGCTTCCTCACCGTGGGCGAGCATGTCGGCATTGTTTGGAAGGAGCAGCGCGGCATGGGCACTGGCAACATCTACAACAATAACATCCGCGGAGCCTATGTCACTTCACCTCTCACCCCTGTCTATGACGAGGATGGCAACTATTTCTCAGCCGCGAGCGAGAGCTGGAATGTCAATGACGGCAACCCTGTCGGCACCATGATGCTCAACCGCTTCAACCGCACTAAGAATTTCTCTGTTGACGCTAACGTCTACGCTCAGATTGAGCCTATCAAGAACCTCAAGATCAAGACTGTCTACGGCATCAGCTACGGCGGCAGCGAGTACCGCTCCTACACTCCTATCTACACCAGCAAGGACGGCTACCATGGTTTCTCTATGACGAGCCAGTCCATGACAAGCTCTAAGGTCAGCGAGAGCCGTGGCAACGGCATCAGCCAGGTTTGGCAGAACACCGCCAGCTATGACTTCACTATCGCTGACGAGCATGACATCAACGTCCTCATCGGTACTGAGATGAGCAAGTACGACGGCGGCAGCAACGGCGGCAGCAACACCGACCTCATCACCGGTTTCAATGACTGGAGCCACGCTTACCTCTCAAACACCGAGGGCACTGAGAACAAGACTGTCTCTGGCGCTCCTTATGACAGCACCCGCGGCGCATCTTATTTCGCTCGTCTCGGATGGAACTGGAACGAGAAGTACATGCTCAACGCTACTTTCCGTGCTGATGGCAGCAGCAAGTTCGCCAAGGACAGCCGCTTCGGCTTCTTCCCCTCAGTGTCAGCTGGTTGGACTTTCTCTGAGGAGAGCTTCATGGATGCCACCCGCTCGGTTCTCGACTTCGCCAAGTTGCGTCTCAGCTGGGGTCAGGTTGGTAACGCTAACATCAACTGCTACCAGTATCTCGCTCCTGTCTCAACGGACAACACGACCTATAACTTCGGTTCAGGCGGCGGTCAGTCAGCTTGGACCACAGGTTCTTACACCTCTCGCCTCGCTAACGCTGATGTCAAGTGGGAGACCTCTGAGCAGCTCAACATCGGTCTCGACCTCCGTCTGCTTGAGAGCCGTTTGAGCGCGACCATCGACTGGTATCGCAAGACTACTAAGGATTGGCTCGTCCAGGCTCCTATCCTCTCAACCGCCGGCACTGGCGCGCCATACATCAATGGTGGTGATGTCAAGAACACAGGTATTGAGATTTCTCTCAACTGGAACGACACCCTCTCTAACGGCATCAAGTACTCTGTCGGCGCCAACATGGCGTATAACAAGAATGAGGTCGGTGAGATTCCTACCAAGGATGGTATAATCCATGGCGACACTCAGCAGATTTTCGATAGCGCTCCTGAGTTCTACCGTGCGCAGAATGGTCACGCCATCGGTTATTTCTGGGGCCTCAAGACCGCCGGAATCTTCCAGAACCAGCAGGAGATTAACGAGTGGATCGCTGCAGGCAACGGCATAGCTCAGTCTTCGGTCGCCCCTGGCGATGTCAAGTTCGTCGATGTCAACCATGATGGCGTCATTGACGAGAGCGACCGCGTAGACCTCGGCTGCGGCATCCCGCAGTACACTTTCGGTGTCAACTTCAGCATCGGCTGGAAGGGCTGGGATTTGAGCGCTGTAGCCTCTGGCGCCGCTGATTTCCAAATCGTCCAGTCTTACCGCAGCCCGTCCGGTGCGCAGAACAACTACTCTAAGCGTATCCTTGATCGCTGGACCGGTGAGGGCACAAGCAACAAGATTCCTCGCGTCCTCTATGGCGACAATGGCAACTGGAGCAACTTCTCTGACCTCTATGTCCAGGATGGCGACTACTTCCGCATCCAGAACGTCACCCTCGGCTACGACTTCAAGACTCTCATCAGCTGGAAGTACCTCAGCCAGTGCCGTCTCTATGTCCAGGTTCAGAACCTTGCCACTTTCACCAAGTACGACGGCATGGATCCTGAAATCGGCTCCTACAACGGCAATGATGGCAACTCGTCACAGGCTTGGGTCTCTGGTGTCGATATGGGCTACTACCCGCACCCGCGCACCATTCTCGTAGGTCTTAACCTCAAGTTCTAATTGACAATTCGTAATCTGACGATTGGCGATTAAAAACGATATTGATATGAAACAGAAAGCTTTATATATAGCAGTGGCTTCTTTGGCTCTCGGCTTGGCTTCCTGCTCGGACGATTTCTTCGAGACGTCGAGCAAGACCGACCTCGACAGCAACACTGCGTACAGCAACGTCGAGACTGCCGAAATGGCTCTCGTGGGTTGCTACAACGGCTGGCAGCGTACTCTTGGTGATGAGGGCATCGGCATGTTCCTCACCTCTGAGATTGCTTCCGATGAGTGCTTTGCCGGCGGTGGCGTGGGCGATGCGCGCAACTACTCCATCATTGACCGTTTTGACATGAGCGCTGCCGCTGGCTATTATGACCTCTGGCAGACCGACTGGAAGAACTACTATGCGGCCATCTTCCGTTGCAACAGCCTCATCTCTTCCGAGGAACTCATCAACTGGGGTGGCGACGAGACGGCTCACGGACGCATCATTGGCGAGGCTCGTGGTCTCCGCGGTCTCCTCTACTTCGATATTGTCCGTCTCTTTGGCGATGTGCCTCTTATCACTGTCCCCACGAGTGACAACCTGCCGCGTACTGACGCCAAGGAGGTCTTCAAGCTCATCTTTGAGGATTTCAAGTATGCCGCAGCCAATATCCCCGGCTCAGCCTACAATGGTACCAATCTTGATACCAATGACGGCCGTATGTCAAAATACGCAGCCGAGTCTCTCTTAGCCCGCGCATACCTCTTCTACACCGGCTATTATGGCGAGGAGAGCGAGGCTTGCACCAAGCAGGAGGCCATCGACGCCATCAACGATGTTGTTGAGAATGGCGGCTATGAGCTTGAGAAGAATTTTGAGGATCTCTGGATGCCCGCCTGCACCACCGAGGCTGGTGTCGGCTCTGGCAGCTACGCATGGAATACGACTTACGCCGGCAAGTATTACAACGCCGACGGCTGGCATGCTGGTCAGAGTGGCCTCTCTAAGGAGTTCGTCCTCAACCTCAAGTGCAACACCACTCAGGACTATAATGGCAACTCGGGCGGCAACACGTTCATTGTCTTCCTCGGTAGCCGAAATATCGGCTGCGCACCCTATGCGAGTGGCTGGGGCATCTGCGTGCCGAACCCCCGCTTCGTTGAGGATTATGACAACCCTCGCATGAAGTACAGTGTGGTCAAGTACTCAGAGTCTGGTCTTGAGAGCAAGAGCGGTTTCTCTGACAAGTGCCTCAGCGACACGTATGAGTACACCGGCTATGGCATTAGGAAGTACTCTCCTCTCTGCTTCTCTGATGATGTTCGCGAGGCTGTTGCCTTTGAGCTTGGCGAGAAGCACACCAATATCACCTACTACAACGACTGGACCATTGTCCGTTACGCAGACGTCCTCCTCATGCAGAGTGAGCTGACTGGCGATGCCACGGGTCTCAACAAGGTCCAGGTCCGCGCTGGCAAGGTGGCTACCGCCTACTCTGAGGAGGCTCTCCGCAATGAGCGTGCCCAGGAGCTTGCTTTCGAGGGCATCCGTTACTGGGATCTCCTCCGCTACGGCAAGGGTGGCTCATATGCCGCTCAGAAGATTGCCGAGATGCAGGCTGGCGTCTCTGTCAAGAATGCGGGTGTCGAGGCTACCGAGTCTTTCGACGCAAGCAACTTCACATCTAAGGCTGGCCTCTTCCAGATTCCCAACACTGAGATCACGCTCTCCGGCAACACGCTCTCTCAGAACGCTGGCTGGTAGTCCCGTCATCGGTAGATGTCTAATTCTTTAAAGGAATAGAACAATGAAACTGAAATATTTAAGCATTGCCATCTCGGCGGCGCTCATTGGCTTGTCCTCATGCCAGCCCGATGAGTACAGCCTTGGCAGCTCGCAGTATACTGTTGACGACCTTCAGCAGGGTCTCAACTACTCTGTCAAGCCTGATGCCGAGAACCCTAATATTATCCACCTCACGACCACTGTCACGGGTGTGACCCCCGTCTGGATTCTTACTGACGGATCCACAAGCCAGAAGAGCTCGGTCGACCTCAACCTCCCGTTCGCAGGTGAGTATTCTGTCACTTTCGGTGTCTCAACCTCGGCTGGTGTCATCTATGGTGAGCCTTATAAGTTCACTATTGTGAGCAACGACTTTACCATGCTTAGCGATGACCTCTGGGGCTATCTCGCTGGCGGTGTAGGCAAGACTAAGACTTGGGTGCCTGTCGATAAGGACTATGGCGTAGGCAGCTGCACCGGTCCTGTTATGTATTGCAACCCCGATGATGTACTCAATGATGGCTCAGGCTCGACCAACATAGGCTTAGACAATTTCAAGCCTAACTATGACCCTGGTTTCCAAGACTGGCTCATCCCTGCGACAGACGCCTACATGGACTCTTACATGACGTTCGGACTCGATGCCACGAACGGCTGTACTCTCCAAATGTACCGCGGCGAGTCAGGCGAAAAGGGTTCTTCAACCGGTACTGAGATTTCTGGTACTTTCAGCCTCAACCTCAATGACGCTAAGCACCCCGTCATCTCTTTCAACGGCGGGACCTATGCTCTCCACAATACCGGTTTTGACGCTGTCTGCGACAACTATACCAAGGATATCAAGATTGTCCGCCTCACTCCCTACATCCTCCAGCTCGCCACTATGCGTACCAACAGTGAGGGTGCTTGGTGGCTCATCTGGAACTTCATCGCTAAGGATGTTCAGACAGGCGATGTCGTTATCCCGACTGAGGCCCAGGATATAACTGCTACTGATGTCGTAGCCATCGATGACCTCAACCTCGCCGAGACTCTCTTCCAGCAGGATATTGACGGTGTCACAGCAAACCTCAGCTCTGTGACCTACAATATCGCTGAAACTCCCTACGGCTTCTACTGGTGGAATGGCGGTAGCGCGGCTTGGGAAGCCTCTTCAGAGGATGACTATGGCAAGCAGGCCTGGTATCCCACAGTTACTCCCGTCGAGGATTTCGCCCTTATCTTGACCAAGAAGAGCGATGGAACCTACGCTTTTGAGGAGGAGGCTTCTGGCAACAAGGGTACTTTCAAAATCAGTGGCAACACTCTTAAGTTCAGCGCCCCTGTCACCTTCTTCTCTGCTGGTGGTGATGATTTCACTACCGATGAGCTGATTGTGACCAAGGCCAACTCTACCGACAATGAGTTCAACTTCTCTATTGTCAATGAGACCAACTCTACCAATCAGGTTACCAAGTACAAGTATGTCAACCTCACCCAGAAGTCTGTCGGTGGCGGTGGCACGACTGGCCCTGTCGAGGTCAAGGTCGATCAGTCTAAGATCAATTGGGGCTTCGGTGACACTGGCGGCAAGGCTGTGCGCATAACCATTTACAACACATGGTCTGGCCCGACGGACGCCGTTGACATCAGCAAGATGAAACTGAAGAAGGGCAAGACTCTTAATGTCTCTTTCAAGGTTACAAGCGGTATCACTTGGAATACTGATGCTCAGCCTCTCGCCATGCTTCGCCACAATGTTGATGGCCTTGGCGTTGGTTCTAAGTGGGACGATTTCTCTGAGGCTGATGTTGTCAAGGTCAACAAGGATGGCTTTACCACCATCTCGCTCACCAACAACACTGGTTCAACGGCCGACTTCTCATCAGGCTCTGTTCAGATTGTCCTCCAGATTGACTCTAAATACAGCACCGCTCACGACCTCTGCGAAATAGCGACGGACGATGAAGGTAACCCAGCCATAACTGGTGAGGTCAATATTACAATTGAGTAGTACGTAACTTCCTAAGTTTTCCCACAAGCCCCGGCGGGTGTTCATTGCAGCCCCCGCCGGCGGCCCACGGGAGACCGGATTATAAGACGAATTCAATATGAAAACAAAGATATTTGCTGGCATCATGGCCTTGGCGCTCGGCTTCACCGCCGTGTCCTGCTCAGACGATGATGACTATTCGCCTGCCACTGGCGAGGTTGTCCAGTCCATCGTGACGGGCTCGAGCGATGTCACCGCCACTTCTGCCAAGCTTAATGGCACGGTCAAGGGGCTCAGCTCTCTTTCCTCCTCTTCCTATGCCGTCGGTTTCTACTATGGCAACTCAGCCGAGGCTCTCACAAAGTCAGTTGACGGCACTCTTGATGGTGAGGCCATCTCCGCCGAGATTTCCAGCCTCACTGCCAACACGACCCTCTATTATCAGGCCTATGTCACTCTCCAAAAGACTGTGACCTACAAAGGTGAGGTCAAGAGCCTCATCACGACCGACGCCAAGGTCGTTACATCCGAGGCCTCCAATGTCGATATCTTCTCAGCTACTGTCGGTGGCTCGTCCACAGATGCTCCCTCCAACGCAACAGCGGGTGTCGTCCTTGCCGCAAGCAGCGACGTTGAGACCGTTCGCGCAGGTCTGCGTGTCCAGTCGGATGACATAACCACCATCTCTGTAACCAAGGATGGTCTTCTCCCTGGCGCAACCTATTATTACGCCGCGTATCTCGACCTCGGCACTGGCGTTGTCTATGGCGATGTCAAGGAGTTCGAGACAAAGGAGTACACGTTCGATGTCAATGACCTTTTCGTTGACCTTGGTCTCTCAACCAAGTGGGCCAAGTGTAACATTGGCGCTGCCGAGCCGGAGGAATTCGGTGGCCTTTTCGCCTTTGGCGACATGACTGGTCTCAACGCGTCAAAGGATATCGCCGACTACACTGTTACTTCCGATATCTACAAGACCGCCAATGACATTGCCTATAAGGTTTATGACGGCAAGGCTACCATGCCTTCAGCTGATGAGTTCGAGGAGCTTATCCAGAAATGTACTTCTGAGTGGACTGAGGTTAATGGCGTGAAGGGCTGCAAATTCACCGGCCCCAATGGCAACTCCATCTTCCTCCCTGCTGCCGGCAGCCGCAAGGGCAGCACCATCAGTGGCGAGGGCTCTGAGGGTCTCTACCTCACTGGCTCTGTCAACCCCACAAGCAGCGACTTCGCGATCAGCTATGACTTCGCAAGTGGCGTGAGCGCAAAGTCTACCACCCCTCGTTATCAGGCTCTCTCTGTCCGCGCTGTGACTGTGGCTAAGAATGTCACGTTGGATGAGGCACTACTCAACAACACATGGGAGTTCGACCTTGCTGAGGATGGCTCTTACACAACTTTCGCAGGCCCTGTTTATTTCTATGGTAAAGATGACAGCTGGGCTACAATCACCAACAACGAGCCGACTGTTGATGGCGACCATTGGTCTTGGGCTGCTGATTTCGCAGGCAATTCATGGGTTATTGGTGGCAAAGCTTCCAATGTCAAGGGTCAGATGACTTTCTCTGTTGATGAGAATGGTAATAAGGTCGTAACTGTCGTTCGTTATGACGCCGATGGCATCGCGACCACGCAAACAGGCACCTATACCGTTGATGCTGAGAACAAGACTATCTCGCTTGTGGATGAAAGCGGCGAGCCTCTTGATGTTCTCTACCCTGCCAATTACGAGGGTAGTCTCACAGGTTCTGCCACAGACGTCCGTATACTTTCTCTCACAGAGGAAACCCTCCAACTTGGTGTCTTCCGCAGTAGTGATGGACAGCTTCTGGGCTTCAACTATGTCACCACTCTCAAGAAATATGGCTTCAATGTTAAGTTGACTTGCTACAGCGATGTTGACGATTGTGATGATGGATGGTCTTCTGCCGTAATCAAGATTCCTGCAGACCCAAGCAAGGTTTGTGGAGACTACTCCGTAACCTTCTCTACCACCAACGCTCGTACGCAAGGTGATGTTTATGTTCTTGATATTGAAGGTTTCGCAACAGCATTCCCCAAAGCGCTTGTCCGCATCAATAAGATTACGGCGGATGGCAAGGATGTGCCTTTCGATGCTAACAAGTTCTATTATGGTGACACCGAGGGTAAGGGCAACTATCGTGTAGAGTTGGCTAATAAATGGGGCTGTGGTCACAATAGTGACTGGAGTGGTCTTATTGATTCTCCTTTCCGCAAGAATGGTGGTGAGGTTAAAGGTGAGACTGCGCTTGCTTTCAACTCGACATTTAAGGTGGACTTCACTGTGGCAAGTGTCACATCTGATGGTACCGGCACGTATCCTGTTAATTTTGTCACGGTCGGCCCAAATTGGCAGTCTTCATGGGGTTCTGCAACGGGTACAAGCCTTGATGTTACAAAGGAGAACTTCAAGTATGTCATGAATCCTACAGAAGTCAATATGAGTTATGATGGAGCCGATTGTCCGACTGGCAATTTCTCTGAAGGCTCTATTATGACCTTCTTCCAGATTGATGATATTTATGCTTATTTCCCAACTATGCACGCTACTCTCGATGCCATCAGCATAGACGGCACGGCTCTCACATACGACAAGACCAAGGTTCTCGATGCTAATGAGTCTCCTAAATATCGTCTCGAGTTGTGGAATCAGTACGGTGCCACCGTTTCAAGCGGGTGTGCCTTCGGTACTCCTACTGATGGTGTAATCAAGGAACTCGCCTTCAAGGAGAAGATGGAACTCACTGCAACTTTCCATTCCCTCTTTGCGGTGCCCTCTTTCGAGTAGTCCCATATATTTCTGCTAACTCGATTTCCAAGAAACACGGGGACAGAAAGTCCCTGTATTCAGAGGATATACATTAAATGACTGAGCCTGCACTGTGACAATGTGTCGCGGTGCTGGCTCTTTTCCTTTTTATAACAAATAGTGCCGTTAACAAAATCAAACCATATCTTGACTAAAGTCCCATTTTTGTATTTTTGTGTTCACATATCAATCTGTTTTTTAAAGCAATATTTGACACAATATGAAGATGAATATATGGCGTCTGCTTAGTGCCGTCCCTCTCATCATTCCGGCTGTACTTACTTCTGCTTGCTCGGAATCGAAAGATGATGTGCCGCAGGTCGAGACTAAGATTGTGACAAACTCGTCCATCTCTTTCGAGGCCTCGGGCGGCTCCTATGATGTTGTCATCCAATGCTCCTCATCTCCCTCCCTCTCCACCTCGGTTGATTGGCTTACCATCGATGAGCAGACCTCAACATCCAAGACAATCCATAAGTACGCCGTGGCGTGCGCTGCCAATACGACCGCTGCATCGCGTGATGCAGAGATAGTTGTTGATGCTCCCGATTTCAGCGGTGCTATATCTGTTACGCAGTCCGCTGGCGATGTCGTCTCTTTCGTCAGTGTGCCGTCAGATCCCATTGCGGGCGATGGTGACTCTTTCGCCATCATAGTCAATGCGACGTCAGAGCCCACTGCGTCATCTGCCGACTCTTGGCTCACATTTGCCAAGGCGCAGAAAAATGACGATGGCTCGTATAGTATTGTCGCGACAGCTTATAAAAACTATTCGTCGGATTCACGAGAGGCTACTATCGTTGTAACCTGTGGTAGCTCTTCTGCATCACTTAAGGTGACTCAGGCGGCTGGAACTTCAACCTCAATCTCCGGCATGCCAGACGACGCTTCACTTGTGGCAACATATATGGGCGTAGGTTGGAATCTCGGCAATCAGCTTGATTCGCATAACAATGGTGTGGCGACTGAGACCGGTTGGGGCAACGGCGCTTGCACTCAGGCCACAATGGATGCCATACGTGCCGCCGGTTTCCGCACTGTGCGCATCCCTGTAACTTGGCTTGGCAAGGTTGGCTCAGCTCCCGACTATACCATCGACTCCGATTGGCTGAACCGTGTGGCCGAGGTGGTCGGCTACGCTGAAAACGCCGGTTTGAATGCGATTATCAATATCCACCATGACGGAGCTGACAGCCAGTACTGGCTCAACATCAAAGAAGCGGCTACTAATTCGACCACTAACGCGGCTATTGAGGCGCAGCTTAAGGCCATGTGGACGCAAATTGCCAATAAGTTCGCCAACAAGGGTAACTTCCTTATCTTCGAGCTCATGAACGAGATTCATGACGGCGGATGGGGCTGGGGGGCTAATCGAACAGATGGCGGCGCACAGTATAAGACTCTTAACGGTTGGCTTCAGGTGTGCGTAGATGCCATTCGTGCCACAGGAGGCAATAACTCGACCCGTTGGATCGGTGTCCCCGGCTACGTGATGAACCCCGACTTGACCATCAATAACCTCGTGCTTCCGACTGACGCCGCAAATCACCTCCTCGTTACTGTCCATTTCTATGACCCTAATGAGTACACTCTGACTGCCAAATATTCAGAGTGGGGACATAACGCCGCAAGTGGCAAGTCCGCCGGTTGGGGCGATGAGAGCAACGTCAAGTCCATCTTTGGCAAACTCAAGGCTAAGTTCATAGACAATGGCGTGGCTGTCTACATTGGCGAGATTGGCTGTGTCCACCGCTCTGAGGCGCGTGATGAGGCCTTCCGCAAATACTACCTTGAGTATGTCTGCAAAGCCGCCCGTGTCTACGGTCTGCCTGTAATCTTTTGGGACAATGGCGGCACAGGCACTGGCAATGAGCAGTCTGGCCTCATCAATCATGCGACCGGTGCCTACATCAACAACGGCAAGGAGATTGTGGACTTGATGGTCAATGCCTACGAGAACACGGACGACGCCTATACTCTCGAAAGTGTATATAACAAGACAATCGAGAGCTATATCTCTGAATAACAATTGTTGGCGTAATTGCCACCCTATTAATTGATATAACAAATTTTTTATATGAACCCATTTAGAAGCAAGTGGCTCAATCTCCTCATCGGAGCTTTCTGCGCCACGTCCTTTGTGGCATGCTCGGATGATGGCGGGAGCGACACTCCCACAGCCGAGGTTGTCATTCCCGAGGCTTACCAGACCCTGACTTTTGAGACAAGCGGAGGTGAGCAGCCTCTCGTAATCCAAAGTAATGTCGATTTGACTGCCACCCCGTCTGAGACCTGGCTGACTGTCGAGTCTGTGCAGTCGACTTCTGCTAAGATGCGCAAGTTTAATGTTGTCTGTGAGCCCAGTGCTGACGGTCTCGCATCGACTGCCAAGATTACCATCACTGCCACCGGTTACACTGGCGAGGTGAGCGTAATCCGTAAGGGTGGCTCTGTCCTCGCACTTGTCTCTGACGCTGAAATCACTGCGACGGCTGACGGAGGCACGTTTAATATTGTAGTAAGTGCCAATGAGAAGCCTACCATCAAGTCCTCCGATTGGTGGGTCACCTCACCCGAGGCAACAGAGTCTAACGGTGTCTACACTTTTGCGGCTGTTGTCGCTCAGAACCTTACGACATCCGCCCGCTCCGCCACTCTGACTGTCTCGAATACGGGCGGTGAAGTCACAGTTGCTGTAAATCAGGCTGCTGGCACTTCTTCCGACGATAGTGACATGCCAAGTGACGCCAAGGCCCTTATTGCCAAGATAAATGTCGGCATCAACATCGGCAACACGATGGAATGTCCCAGTGGCGAGGGCGCATGGTCCGGATATAAAGTCAACTCGGCATATATAGCTGGCCTCAAAGCCGCTGGTTTTAACGCCGTTCGCATACCTTGCGCTTGGCACTCTTACATCAAGTCCGGCAGCACAACCTATGAGATTGACGCCACTTGGATGGCGAGAGTCAAGGAGGTTGTTGATTATTGCGTAGCCAACGGCATGTACGTCGTGCTCAACAGTCACTGGGATACTGGTTGGCTTGAGGATAACATTTTCGCCTCAGCCCAGGAGAAGAACATTGTGGCAGAGCAGAAAGCCATCTGGACGCAAATAGCCACAGCTTTCAAGGATTATGACGAGCATCTCATTTTCGCAGGTTGCAATGAGCCCGGCATGAATGAGACAAGCTCGGGCGGCAAGTCTTGGGAGAGTGACGCAAGCGCTATTACCCGTCTTGTGGAGTATGAGCAGACATTCATTGACGCTGTGCGCGCAACTGGCGGACGCAACGCTCTCCGTTGTCTTGTCTTCCAAGGCCTTGGCACTGACATCGCCAATACCTACAAATACATGAAAACCTATCCGACTGACGCGGTTGATGGTCGTCTCATTGCCGAGGTTCACTACTACGAGCCTTATCAGTGGGCTCTCATGGAGAATGATGCAAGTTGGGGCAAGGTCTTCTACTACTGGGGCAAGGACAACCACAAGAGCGGCTCAAGCCACAACCCGACCTGGGGTGAGGAGAGCTGGGTCTCTCAGCAGTTCGGCTATATGAAGACTCAATTCGTTGATAACGGCATCCCTGTGATTATTGGTGAGTTCAGCTCCCGTATCCAAAACACCGGATGTGACTCCTCTGAGGCCATAGATCAGGATCTTCACCAAAAGAGCCGCGCCTATTTCAATGAGGTTGTGACTTGCGTGGCCAAGAACAACGGTTGCGCCCCTTTCTATTGGGAGACTGGAACCGAGATTAACAGAAGTTCAGGCGCTGTCATTACCCAATATGCCATTGATGGCCTCATGAAGGGCGCTGAGGAAGGAACATACCCATGGTAGGGTAGGGACTATCTCACACAAAGAACCCAAAACAGGACTCCCCGCAAGACTATAAAGAGTCTTGCGGGGAGTCCCCGTTTTTGCGGAATTACGCAGTGACTAAAAGTATGTGGTTTAGGCGCTTACTTGTCGTCCCTTTTTCGTTCCTCTGCCATCCGTCGGATATACTCATCCGTGTCTGCCGCATAAGTTTGTCTCAACATCGTTGTCTCTTCGAGGTCTATCTTGAGGAATGTCGATAGTGAACTCTTTGTCCACGCCCTCTCGTCGGGGTCGAATCTTGTCCATCGAGACTTAGCCCCTTGCGAAAAATCGAATATGAACGCCTCTGTCAGAGAAGGATTGTCTAAAGCCACCTCCTCGATGCTTCGTTGCGAATATCTGAAGTTTCGCCTGCTGTTCACAACTTCAATGGCGAACCGCAAGCCGTCGCAGTAATCAATCTCGTAAAAGTTCGTCAACCCTTTGTCATAGATGCTTATGTCCGGCGCCCTGTACGCTTTTGTGCCATTTCCCGTGCGTACTATGGAGTCTGATGTCACCCTGTTCTCCAATCCGGGGAAGAAACGCAATATGCTGTTACATATTTTGTTTACCCACCATTGGTGTGATGTGGACTGTTTGGTCATGCCCAATGAGTGGTCCTCCGCTTTGCACAGACACGTCCTTATCACTGTGTCTTCTATTATTGCGTCATCTTCTGCCCCGTTTAACAGTCTGTCGGCTCTCATTGACCTTACCTGCCTATTGTAGCGGCGTCTCTTTTTCTGCACATTCTTCATGGCGCACTCGGTGGCCGCCGTAAACACTCCCCCTGCCAATCCGAGAAGAAATGCCAGACTTGTTTCTTTTGATGCCATATTTGTTTTAAAATTAAGTTGTTACTTTCTCCTTGTCGTCATTCGTGCATTTCCCGTTTCTGCCTTTTTTGTGAATTAAATCTCCCTATCTTTTAGCGACTCTGCTAATTTACTATGGACTTGTTTCATTTCATGGCGCAAGTGTCTCTTTTCGTTTGTCAATGCATTGCCAGCAATGCTGCGCGTGACATTTCGTATGCCAATTTTTTAAATGAGCATTGCACTCTTCCCCCATCTGTGAATAAAACTTTAGGTACGTTGTTTGTTAACAAAACAGACGGATGTGTTGACGCTTTTTGCCCTAAATTTGCATTAATGGGGCTTGTCTCCATGTCAAGAAATGAAATTTAACAACAAATGGCCAATATAAAATCATTTTTCATGGTGGCTGCCATTGCCACTGTGTCATCCGTGACGGCTCAAGAGAATATTCTTCCCTCTTGTCCCGATATTCTTTACATCGGGCGAATTGTAAAAGCAGACACTGCGAGCTACAGGTTCTCATACCCAGGGACAACTATCGTAGCCGCCTTTGACGGAACTGGAGTCAAGATGCATTGCAAGCCTCGCTCCGGCTACTTTATGGTGCAGGTTGATAACGCTGAGCCTTTCAAGGTCGCTTTTATGGGTGAGCGTGACTCTCTTGTTCAGGTGGCGACCGCTCTCCCTAAGGGGAGGCATGAACTTCGCGCCATGTACTCAATTGAGGGGTATGAGTTCCTTCCTGAGTTCCGTGGTCTTGTTTTAGACAAGGGCGGCAAGATGCTAACGCCTGCGCCGCTGCCTGAAAGGCGCATAGAGTTCATTGGCAACAGCATAACGTGCGGTTATGGCAGTGAGAGTGTGAACCCTGAGGAGCATTTTAGTTTCGAGACGGAAAACCATTATATAGGCTTTGCCCAGATAACCACGCGTGCGCTTGGTGCTCAGGCCTACGTGGTGGCGCGCAGCGGAATAGGCGTCTACAGAAACTATGGTGGGCCAAAAGAGGGCACGCCTGACCTTAATATGCCCTCTCAATACGAGTATACGCTCTATAACGACAAATCGGAAAAATGGGATTTCTCTCGCTACACACCCGATGTGGTCTGTATAAATCTTGGCACTAATGACTTGTCTACCAATAATTATGACGTGAAGAGGCTCAAGGCTGCCTATAAATCTTTCCTTCAGACAGTCCGCTCACATAACCCTCAAGCCAAAATAGTCTATTTGTGCGGCTCTATGCTCAATGGCAAGGAGCTTGAAATCGCCAAGAAAGTTCTTAATGAGGTTGTGGCTGAGGCTAATAAGTCGGGTGACGCAAACGTTTTCCGTTTAGACTTCACTCCACAGAACGGAGACCTGCAATATGGCGCCGATTGGCATCCGAGTCGTTGGCAGCACGAGAAGATGGCGGCCGAGCTGACAGCCTTTTTGCGCACCCTGATGAACTGGTGGTAGCCTCTGTCACCCTTTATTTATCTTACTTAAGACAAACCGATTACAACAAAGAATATGCGACATTGTTTAATCACTCTAATGCTCTGCTCGGCCGCAGCCACAGCCTCGTGGGCGCAGCCGCAGAGTTTTGGCCACGTGCCAAATCTGCAAAGTCAGGCAATTGACGTTTCCTCTGATTTCGCTGATCTGTCCCACACTTATTTTCTTGCCGACAGTCTAAGCTCTTTTGACGCCGCCTCTGCTTCTGGCCAGGTCGTCTGGAAGCGTTACCGGCTCTCGCCTCGACAGGCCTTCAACCTCAACGGTACATGGCCTGTCCGCCTGCAGATGCTCGACTTCCCCGATGCGGCCTATGACAATGACCCGGCTCTCAAACTGCAAGTCCGTTTCGTCTCTCCCCGAACGGTGAGGGTGACAATGCTTACAACGCCAGTCGAGATGCCTGACGATGACGCTACGGATCCCATGTTCGCCGCCGTCCCGCCAACCGACAATTCAAGCTGGGCATGCAGCGAGTCGGCCAATGCCATAACCTACAAGAGCCAATATGGACAGGTCGAAATTCAGAAATATCCATGGAGACTTGTCATTAAGGATGCAAAGGGCAAAATTTTGACCCAGACGCGGCACATAGCCGACAATGACTCAAGCCAAGTCAAGCTGTTGCCGTTTAGCTTCATTAAGCGTGGGCAAGACAACTCGCGATCCGTGAACCCTGTCTTTACGCTTGCTCCTGGCGAGAAGATCTTTGGCTGCGGAGAATCGTTCACTTCGCTCAACAAGGTTGGTCAAAAGGTGCATCTCACAGTAACTGATCCTCAGGGGCCCGAGACCGACCAGATGTATAAGCCCGTGCCGTTCTTCATGAGCAACAAAGGCTATGGTGTATTCATGCACACGAGCGCGCCCGTGACGTGCGATTTCGGCGCATCGTATATCGGTGCCGACCGCATTTTCATGGATGATGAGCGCATGGATTTCTTCTTCTTCCTTGGCGACCCAAAGGATATTCTCGACGAGTATACCAACATAACCGGCAAGAGCCCCATGCTTCCATTGTGGAGCTTCGGCACATGGATGAGCCGTATCTCTTACTTTACTCAGGATGAAGGGCTTGATGTCGCGCAAAAACTTAGGGAAAATAAAATCCCCGCAGATGTGATTCACTTCGATACCGGCTGGTTCGGCGTCGACTGGCAGTGCGACTATGAGTTCAGCAAGGAGCGTTTCGCAGATCCTGTTGATATGCTTAAGAGGCTCAAGGAGCAACATTTCCACACGTGCCTCTGGCAGTTGCCGTATTTCACACCGAAGAACGCGCTCTTCAAAGAGATCATAGACAAGGGGCTGAATGTGAGGAATGGGCTTGGCGGCATGCCTTATGAGGATGCTGTCCTTGACTTCTCGAACCCTGAGGCCGTCAAGTGGTATCAAGGTCACATTGCGCACCTCCTTTCAGAGGGTGTGTCAACCATTAAGTGCGACTTTGGAGAGGCTGCGCCTCTTGGTGGACTTTATCATAGCGGGCGCACTGGCCTCTATGAGCATAATCTCTATCCTTTGCGCTATAACAAGGCATTGTGGGAGGTCATAGCCCGGGAGACTGGCGAGGGTATCATCTGGGCGCGCTCCGCATGGGCGGGGTCGCAGCGTTATGCCCTCCATTGGGGTGGCGATGCGGCGACCACTAACACAGGCATGCTGGGAGACCTCCGTGGCGGCCTGTCTCTCGGTCTCTCCGGCTTCTCTTTCTGGAGCCATGACATTGGAGGCTTCGTTACGGCAAGCCCCGAGGATATCTATCGCCGTTGGCTGCCATTCGGCTTCCTCTCGTCCCACAGTCGTGCGCATGGCGCCCCTCCCACCGAGCCTTGGCTCATAAGCAAGGAGTTCACGGACGCTTTCCGCGAGTGTGCGGAGATGAAATATAAGCTCATGCCCTACGTCTATGCTCAGGCCAAGGATTGCTCCAACAGGGGACTGCCGATGGTGCGCGCCCTCTTTGTGGAGTTCCCCGATGACCCCGGGGCTTGGAATGTGGAGGATGAGTATATGTTTGGCTCGCAAATTCTTGTTGCCCCATTGCTTGAAAGTGGCGATGAACGACTTTGTTATCTGCCGAAGGGTAAATGGATTGACTATCAGACCGGCAAGGTCTATGATGGCGGTTACCAGACCATTAAGGCAGGCAAAATACCTTGTGTCATTCTTGTCCGTGACGGCAGCATAATCCCGCAGGTGCCGGTAGCTCAGTCCACTGCCGAGATTAAATGGGACAAGATGGTTCTCAAGACTTACAAGGCACAAGCCAAGAAGTGCACTGGCCTCGTCTTCACGCCGAGTGACAAGGATGTGCGTACGGTTACAAAGTAGCCTATGGGGCACGCCCCTGCAGCGTGGCGCGTAACCGATTTAGTTCAAGCAAATTATCCCCCGCAATGGTGAGCCCGGCTCTCCACTGCGGGGGATTTTTCTCTCTCGTTTCACTCTCAAGAAAAAAATAGCTACTTTTGTAGCCTTAAAACAAGCAAAAACAGAGTATTTCTAACATATATGGAACTATCGGCAAAGTACAGCCCCGACGAGATTGAGGCGCGCTGGTATCAGTATTGGCTGGACAACGGCCTCTTCAAGTCTAAGCCCGACGGGCGCAAACCCTTCACGGTGGTCATTCCGCCCCCCAATGTCACTGGCGTCCTCCACATGGGACACATGCTCAACAACACTATCCAGGACATTCTGGTGCGCCGCGCGCGCATGACGGGTTACAACGCTCTGTGGGTGCCGGGAACCGATCACGCTTCCATTGCCACCGAGGCCAAGGTGGTTAACAAATTGGCGCAGCAGGGAATCAAGAAGACTGACTTGACCCGCGAGGAGTTCCTCGGTCATGTTTGGGATTGGACCAATGAGCACGGCGGAATCATTCTCAAACAGCTTCGCAAACTCGGAGCATCATGTGATTGGGATCGCACCGCGTTCACCATGGACGAGACTCGCTCCAAGAGTGTCATAAAGGTTTTCTGCGACCTCTTCAACAAGGGACTTATCTATCGCGGTGTCCGCATGGTCAACTGGGATCCCAAGGCTCTTACCGCGCTCTCTGACGAGGAAGTTGTCTATCAGGAGCATCAGGGTAAGCTCTACTACCTCCGTTATATGGTTGAGGGTGAGCCTGGCAAATATGCGGTTGTCGCTACAACCCGCCCTGAGACCATCATGGGTGATACCGCCATGTGTATCAACCCCAATGACCCAAAGAACACTTGGCTCAAGGGCAAAAAGGTTATAGTTCCTCTCGTGGGCCGCATCATCCCTGTCATTGAGGATGAGTATGTTGACATTGAGTTCGGTACCGGTTGCCTCAAGGTGACACCTGCTCACGATGTGAACGACTATATGCTCGGTGAGAAGTATAACCTGGAGACAATCGACATTTTCAACGACAATGGTACCATCAGCCAGGCGGCAGGCATCTATGTAGGTCAGGACCGCTTTGATGTCCGCAAGCAGATTGAGGTCGATCTCCAAAATGCCGGCTTGCTCGAGAAGGTCGAGGATTACACCAACAAAGTCGGTTGCTCAGAGCGCACTGGCGTGCCCATTGAGCCTAAGCTGTCAATGCAGTGGTTCCTCAAGATGGAGCACCTCGCTAAGCCCGCGCTTGAGGCTGTCATGAATGACGACATCAAGTTCTATCCCGCCAAGTATAAGAACACCTACCGTTATTGGATGGAGAACATCAAGGACTGGTGCATAAGCCGCCAGCTCTGGTGGGGACACCGCATCCCGGCCTACTATCTGCCCAAGGGAGGTTACGTCGTGGCCGAGAATAAGGATGAGGCTCTCAAACTGGCTCAGGCTAAGGTCGATTATCCTGTCACTGAGGCTGACCTCCGACAGGATGAGGATTGCCTTGACACCTGGTTCTCTTCTTGGCTCTGGCCCATCTCTCTCTTTGACGGCATCAATAACCCTGGAAACGAGGAGATTAAGTATTATTACCCGACCTCTGACCTTGTCACTGGCCCTGACATCATCTTCTTCTGGGTCGCCCGTATGATTATGGCTGGCTACGAGTACGAGGGCAAGATGCCATTCAAGAATGTCTACTTCACTGGCATTGTTCGCGATAAGCTCGGTCGTAAGATGAGTAAGCAGCTCGGCAACTCGCCTGACCCGTTGGAACTCATCGCCAAATATGGTGCAGATGGCGTCCGCATGGGTATGATGCTCTCCGCCCCCGCTGGCAACGATATCCTTTTTGATGATTCGCTCTGTGAGCAGGGACGCAATTTCAATAATAAGATCTGGAACGCTTTCCGACTCGTCAAGGGTTGGCAGGTGGCTGATTTTGAGCAGCCTAAGGAATGCGCTCAGGCTATTGAGTGGTTCGCCGCCGTTCTCCGCAAGACTCAGATTGAGGTTGCCGACCTCTTCTCTAAATATCGTCTGAGCGAGGCTCTTATGGCTGTCTATAAGCTCTTCTGGGACGAGTTCTCGGCCTGGTATCTTGAGATGGTCAAGCCTGAGTATGGTAAGCCCATCGACTCTAAGACACTCAAAGCGACTCTCGATTTCTTCGAGCAGCTTCTGCTCCTTCTCCACCCCTTCATGCCGTTCATCACTGAGGAGTTGTGGCAGAATATATTTGAGCGCAAGGCTGGCGAGAGTATCATGGTGGCTCAGGTCGCGACACCCGAGGCCCTGTCGGGCGACGACGCCCTCATTGCTAAGTTTGAGGCGATGAAGGCCGTCGTGGCTGGTGTCCGTTCTGTGCGAAATCAGCGCAACTTCCCGCCAAAGAAGGAGCTTGACGTCGTCGCTCTCGGACAGAACCCAGTCAGCGACATGGAGGGCCTCATCAAGTGGCTCGGCTTTGTCTCTGGCGTTAAGGTCGTAAACGAGAAGCCTGCAAGCGCAGTGTCATTCATGGTCGGGACAACTGAGTTCGCTGTGCCCATTGGCGACCTTATTGACAAGGATGCCGAGATCGCTAAGAACGAGGCTGAGATTAAGCGCCTTCAGGGCTTCTTGGCTGGCGTGCGCAAAAAGCTCTCTAATGAGAAGTTTGTTGCAGGCGCTCCTCAGCAAGTCGTCGAGATGGAGCGCAAGAAAGAGGCTGACGCGACGCAGAAGATCGCACAACTTGAGGAAAGCCTCGCTAACCTCAGGAAATAAGCGAGTCAGTTCGCTATTCAATAAGTAAAGATGGGCGGAGGCGGATTAATCGCTTCCGCTCATTTTCTTTGATATTTGGCTATATTTGCCATGCAAATAGGGAATGTCGCAGCACCTGTCACGGCTTTTGCCCCAGGCGCAGGCGTATGACAACATTCCTCTAAACCTCGTTGAAATACAACAAAGTTATATACATAACAATGTCCCAGAAAAAAACGACTCCGATAACCCTGCTTTGTGGTTATCTTGGTGCAGGAAAAACGACCCTTCTCAATCAGGTCCTCAACAACCAGAAGGGATTCAAGGTCGCCGTCATCGTCAATGACATAGGCGAAGTCAATGTGGACGAGAAGCTGATTGCCAAAGGTGCGAATATCACTGACACAAGCAGCATCGTGCCTCTGACAAATGGCTGCATCTGTTGCACACTTAAGACCCAGATGGCTCAAAATATCGAGGACATTATTGAGTCTGGCAAATATGACTACATCCTCATCGAGGCCAGTGGCGTGTGTGAGCCCATGCCTATAGCTCAGGAGCTTGAGACAATCAAGAATGGTCACCTTGACAATGTGGTAGGCGTGGTCGATGCCAAGCGTCTTGTTGACGAGTTCGCATCAGGCGAGGCTCTTCTCAAGGACAAGGACGAAGAGGACATCGAGAGCCTCCTTGTGCAGCAGATTGAGTTCTGCTCGACCCTTGTCATTAACAAGAAGGATTTGGTCTCTGAGGAGCAGTTTCGTAAGGTTCGTGCAGTCATCAACGCGATACATCCCAACGTTAATATCATTGAGACAGACCATGGCAAGGTTGATGTGGCTCAAATTCTTGCCACTGACAGTTTCAACTTCGCTGAGGTCTATTCTTCCGCAGGCTGGTGCAAAGCGCTTGAGGAGGATGACCATGACCATCATGATGATGACGACGACGATGATGAGGAGGAGCATGGTCACCACCATGAGCACCATCATGATGACCATGATGATGATGACCATGATGGGCATGAACATCACCACCATGAGCATCGCCACGAGGGCGAGGAGGAGGACGAGTATGGCATCGGCACGATGATTTACTACGCCCGCGCCCCCTTCGACCGCAATAAGTTGGACTACTACGTCCGCAAGTGGCCGCGCAACATCATACGTTGCAAGGGAATCATGTGGTTTGAGGATGACCGTGACATGGCACTCCTTTTTGAGACCAGCGGTCAGCAGGTTCAACTTCAGGTGACGGGCAAGTGGATTGCCTCGGCTCCTAAGGCAGAAATGGAGAAGTTGTTACAGGAAAATCCACAGATTGAGGCCGATTGGGATGACCTCTACGGTGACCGTATGATCAAGTTGTGCATAATTGGCCAAAATCTTGACAAAAAGAAGATTAAGGCTGATCTTGACGCTTGTCTCGGCGAGTAGGTGAAGCCAATCTATATAAATAGGCCCTCCACGGATTTCTGCGGAGGGCTTATTTTTTTCTGTGATGCCCTGTGAAATTGGAGTTTCCTCTTGCTAAAATGAAAAATTAATGCGAACTTTGCACTCGCAAACGGGGAGTGACACTTGTGTCTGACTCGGAAGGCAAGGGAGGTTTCCAGAGCGGTCAAATGGGGCAGACTGTAAATCTGTTGCTTCGGCTTCGTAGGTTCGAATCCTTCACCTCCCACAAGGCGATAAATACGTAGAAAAGCGTGTTTGTCGCCTTTTTTTGTTGGTGAGGTGTCTGTTTGCTGGTTGTCCCGCGGTCGCCAGATTGTTTCACACTTGAAATGAGTCATGTCAGGTTCCTATTCCCATGGTTTGAATACCAGGCCTATTCACTGGAAAGTAAAAAGAAATATTTGGGCCGAAGATGGAATCTCTTTGTAGCGCGTAAGTGTAGTTCACCGTGGTAGACTAAAAACGACGCCCCCGCAACACCAAATAATGTGTTGCGGGGGCGAATGTCTTGCGTACCGACATTAGCGGTTGGATTCGTGGTATCTCAGCATCCCCTCTATTGGGTCTGACATGATGGTCACGCGGCTAATTCCGTTCTCAATGCATACACCTTTCAATATATCCGAGAAATGGACGGCAACACTGCCAACAAAACCGATTCCGTGATTTTGCACCACCTCTTTGGGGTAGAGCATGACGTTGCGTTTTATGAAGGCGTCAAATCGGTCGCGTAATATCGACACAATCTCTGGCCTGTTTATGTGCTCGGCTGCAAAGTGCGTGAAGTTCGCCAAATAGGCGTTTGCGCGAGGTTCGGAGTATATGTGTCTGATAATATCAGCATACCCCTCGCCAGTGAAACGGAGAAAAAGGTCGCACAGGTCTTGTGGGAATATGCCTCTTAACGCATCTGCCACAATGCGTTTGCCAATGTCCGCTCCGCTGCCCTCATCGCCAATGACGTAACCGAGAGGCCTGACATTGTCCGTTATCCTCTCTCCGTCATAGAGGCAAGAGTTGCATCCCGTTCCGAGAATGCACGCCACTCCTGTCCTATTGCCAAGAACGGCGCGTGCCGCACCAAGCATGTCTGTGTTGACGATTATGTTCTTAATCCCGGTCAACTTGCCGATGGCGTTGGCGATTCTCTTGTTAGCGTCGCCACCTGTGCATCCAGCTCCGTAATAGAACACCGTGTCTACGTCATAGAATGCTATTTGCGATTGGCTTGCCGCGACATTGCTGAGGTCTTTGCGCCAAATGTCGATAATCTCGCCCTCTTTAAGTTGGAGCGGGTTAACGCCTGTCGTGGTGAACGACAGGCGTTCGCCAGCCCAAGCGCATTTTGTTGAGCCTCCATCAACCACAATAAAGTTGCGCACCATTGCTGACAACTATTTGAGCAGTTCTGCGATCTTGGTAGAGAGCTCGTCGCCGCGAAGCCCCTTGGCCACAATGACGCCATCGGAGTTGATGAGGAATGAAGCCGGGATTGCGTCCACTCCGTAGGAGCGTGACGCTGTGCCGTCCCAACCGCTAATCTCTCCAACCTGCGGCCAATTCATGCCGAGTTGCTCAACTGCCGCCTTCCATTCGTCACTATTGCCATCTAATGACACGCCGACGACAGTAAATCCCTTGCTTTTATATGTGTTATAAGCTTTGGCGACGTATGGCATCTCGTTGCGGCATGGGCCACACCATGATGCCCAGAAATCTACAAGCGTCAGTTTGTTAGCTTTGACAACATCGGCAAGATGGAGCGAGCCGCCGTCTATTGTCGGGAGGGTGAAGTCGATGAATTGCTGCCCCTCGCTGATGACAACGCGGTTGGCAATGACTTCTTTGACAGCTATGTAATTAGGCATCGAGTCAGCCTCGAATTTGCTCAGCGCATCCATGATTTGCGTCAGGGTTGAGTCCTCGAAACTTTGGAATGTTTGGCCCAGCATGATGTCGCTAAAGATGGAGGGGGCGTTGTCAATGATGTATGAGGCGTACAGTCTCTCCATGTCCTTGCCCATCTGCTCGATTATGGCTTTTGCCTCTTCCACGTCGCCGGTGTTGGTGTTCATGGCGATTATGTATGGACGTGCTGCGTTCATGTATTCGGCAAGTTTGCCTTGTACCTCGTTCCACAACTCATTGTCCTTGCTGCCTTTAATCTTGGCAGGCTGGTCAGGCGATGTCGGCAATTCCATGCTCATTGACATGCCTGGGGTCAGGAGTACAGTGCTGCCAGCCACGGGTTCGCCGTTTTTTATCGTCAGGACGACAGCGAGTGTTCCATGCTCGTTGGCTTCGCTACTGATAATGCCCACTCCGTCCGTCACGATGGCCGTGTCAAGAGGAAGCAGGTCCATTGATGCTGTGGCAAGGACAAGGGTGTCCCCCTCTGATATGTTTTGTCCGCTAACTGTTATCGTGGCCTCGTTTTCTGACGTCTTGCCTCCGTTTTGGCAGGCTGTCATGGCTAATGTTAGCGCGGCAATGCTTAATGCTGTGTATTTCATTGTTTTTTTATGTTGTCGTTTGATGATATCATTAAAGAATTCGCTCAAGCACATCGTGAGCGTCGCGGATTGACGCCAATAGCCAATGTGAATATATCTCGTGGCGCTCGCTCTCTGGAAGCATCCGCTGCTCTGCTGTCAACTTTTCATCGACTTCGCGTCTCAAGTGGCTCATGGTTATCGCTGCGCTTGCTGAGATGTTCAGGCTTTCTGTTAGTCCGTACATCGGGATTGCCATGCGCATGTCGGCGTTTTCCATGGCCCATTCTGATAGTCCGACCTTCTCGGCTCCGAAGACTACAGCCACGGGGCCTTGGGTGACGTCAATGTCGTAGAGGCTGATGTCGTGACCTGGGTGAGGTGAGGCGGCTATTATTTTGTAGCCCTGTTGGCGCAGGTAGGTGTAAGCCTCGGGCGTGTTGAACTTTTGAGAGCTGAACCTGTGGTAGGTGAGCCATTTGGAGGCTCCACGCGCCACACCGTTGCTTGCCAAAAATGGACTCGAGTTCTCTATGACGGTTAAGTCCTGGATTCCGAAACATTCGCAAGAACGGACCACTGCGCTTGCGTTTTGGCTGTGGAAAATGTTTTCGAGGGCTACTGTGACATGTCTTGTCCGGTTGGACAGAACTTTGCGTAGTGTCTCGACTCTGTTGTCGTTGACGAAGGGCAGCAAAAGGTTTATCCGCTCGCTGGGTGTGAGCGAAAGGAACGCTTCCATCTGCTGCTTGTTTGGTAAAGAAACTTCTACGGACAAGGCTTTTGCTTGAAATTTATTTTTTGTGAGGTGTCTGCAAATCTTGCCGGCTCGGGTTTTAAAGAGAAATCCGCCCTCAGGCTGCTTAGCCCGACAGGCGGATCTTGTGTCATGTCTTGTGGCCTTTATGAGTAAAGGCTTTTGAGACTGCCGAACCGGTTTGTTTTTTTAGAACTCGAGTTCGCTGCCAGCCTTGAACTTGACGATTTTCTTGGCAGGGATGGTGATAGCCTGTTTGGTCTGCGGGTTGATGCCCTGACGCTCGCCACGCTCGCTTACGCTGAATGTTCCGAAGCCGATGAGGGCCACTTTGCCGTCGTTGCTATCTTTGAGGGCGTCGCTTGTGGCTTCGATGAACGCATCGAGGGCCTTCTTTGCGTCGGCCTTGGTGAGGCCAGCCTTCTCCGCAATCTTGTCAATCAATTGGGTCTTGTTCATATTTCCTTTTTTGAGTTGTTTTTTTCTGTCTTTCGGGACTTGCTGTTCCGCACGTAAGTCGAAACACGCCTTACAGAGCGCAAATATAGACCTTTTGCGCTATTTTGCAACGTATGTTTACTATTATAAATATAATATCACCAAAATATTGCCGTATTGTAGTCCGCATCGCCCATTTGTCACGTCATCGGTCACCGAACAAGAAAAATATCTATCTTTGCACTCATTATTAAATAGCTAAATAACAAGCAAAAATAGAATGGCAAAGGAACTGACACCACGTAGCGAGAACTATTCGCAGTGGTACAACGATCTGGTCGTCAAGGCCGACTTGGCTGAGACGTCGGCTGTCCGTGGCTGCATGGTGATTAAGCCATACGGTTACGCTATCTGGGAGAAGATGCAGAGGGCGCTCGATGACATGTTTAAGGAGACTGGTCACGTCAATGCTTATTTCCCTCTTTTCATCCCTAAGTCTTTCTTCAGCCGAGAGGCCGACCACGTTAAAGGTTTCGCCAAAGAGTGCGCTGTCGTAACGCACTATCGTCTCCGCACGAATGAGGAGGGTACTGGTGTTGAGGTAGACCCTAACGCAAAACTTGAGGAGGAACTCATCGTTCGCCCTACCTCGGAGACCATTATATGGAACACATATAAGAACTGGATTCAGAGCTATCGCGACCTCCCTATTAAGTGCAACCAGTGGGCCAATGTGGTTCGTTGGGAGATGCGTACCCGCCTTTTCCTCCGCACTGCCGAGTTCCTTTGGCAGGAGGGCCACACGGCTCACGAGACAGCGGAGGAGGCCGAGACTGAAGCCCAGACCATGCTTCGCGTCTATGCTGACTTTGCCGAGAATTGGATGGCTGTGCCAGTCATCAAGGGAGTCAAGACTGCCAACGAGCGGTTCGCCGGCGCGCTTAACACCTACACTATCGAGGCTCTCATGCAAGACGGCAAGGCTCTTCAAAGTGGAACGAGCCACTTCCTCGGCCAGAACTTCGCAAAGGCTTTTGATGTGACTTTCATGAATCGTGAGGGAAAGAGCGATTATGTTTGGGCTACATCTTGGGGTGTCTCGACGCGTCTCATGGGTGCGCTCATCATGGCTCATTCTGATGACAATGGACTTGTCTTGCCTCCGAAACTCGCGCCTACGCAGGTCGTTATCGTCCCTGTCTATAAGAAGGAGGAGGAGCGTGCCGCCATCTCTGCCAAGGCTGCCGAGATTGTTGCCAAGCTAAAGTCCAAGGGAATCTCTGTTCTCTATGATGACAATGACAAGAAGAAGCCAGGTTGGAAGTTCGCTGAGTATGAGCTCAAGGGCTTCCCAATCCGCATTGCCCTCGGTCCCCGCGACCTCGAAAAGAATGAGGGCGAGGTGCACCGCCGTGACACCATGGAGAAGATGCAGATGAGCCTTGACGGAATCGAGGATCGTTTGGCTGAGCTGCTTGACGAGATGCAGAAGAACATCTATAAGAAGGCTCTTGACTATCGCGACCAGCACATCACCAAGGTCGACACCTACGATGAGTTCAAGGATGTACTCAAGAACAAGGGCGGCTTTGTCCTTGCTCACTGGGACGGCACGACGGAGACTGAGGTCCGTATCAAGGAGGAGACGAAGGCTACCATCCGTTGCATTCCTTTTGACAACCCTCAAGAGGAGGGCAAATGTATCCTCACTGGCAAGCCAAGCCATCAGAGGGTTCTCTTTGCAATCTCATATTAAAATACCAGTGCGGCATGACGGGTGATCCTTCGCTCGTTTGCCGCGATATTTCCAGTAAAAGCACCCACGGGCAGCGCTCCTTTATACGAGCGGCCCTGTGGGTGCTGCTTTTCTTTTATCTGGTGAAATAGACTATCAAAATAATTCAAGACGATGAAAGCACTTTGGACCATTCTTTTGCTTGTAGTGTCAAACAGTTTCATGACCATGGCTTGGTATGGCCATCTCAAATTCTCACAGACAAAGTGGGGCAGTGGTCTCCCTCTTTTGGCAATCATACTCATCAGTTGGGGCATAGCCCTTTTTGAGTACTGTTGCCAGGTCCCGGCTAACCGCATAGGGTTCGTGGGGAACGGTGGCCCCTTCTCCCTTGTTCAGCTGAAGGTTATTCAGGAGGTGATTTCTCTCACGGTGTTTACCGTCTTCACGCTTGTCTTCTTCCAAAATGAGCAGTTCCGCACGAACCACCTCATAGCGTTTGTGTTTCTCATATTAGCGGTTTATTTCATGTTCAAAAAATAATAGTCGCTGATTTATAGCAACTTACAAAAGCGGTTAGCGTTTTTGTAGCAAAACACTGCCTTTCGGGGCGGTGTTTTTTTATGTCGTGCGGTCGGGTGGGGTGGGTGTGGCTGCGCTGTGGTGGCGGGTGGCTGTGTGGTGTTTTGCGGTGGTCGTGTGGTGTCTGCGAGTGTCTGTTTGTGGCGTGATTGTGGGTGTGATGAGGTCGCGGTTGTCTGTGATGAGCTGTTTGGGCTGCGTGCGGGGTGGTTTCAGGCTCTTGTGGCGGCGTGTGTGGTCACTTCCGGCTCTATCCCGGCTTTCTTCAGCGCGGCTGTCAGTCGTCCTATCTCGATGTTCAGCTCGCTTATCCTGTCGTGCGCGGCGTCAAGCTCTGTCTTGAGGTATTCGATGAGTGGCTCGGGCGATGGAGCGGGGGCTTGTTGCGGGGCGGCGGGTCTGGCTGGGGCGGTCTCTTTCTTTGCATCCTCTTGGGGCTTGTCGGTCAGTAGCATGGGTTCTTTGCCCCTTAGTAGCCACTCGGCGGATAGGTCGGGAAAGGTGGTGGCGATGGCTGCAACCCATTTGGCTTGTATGTCTGTTTTTGACTTGACTGCACGTGAGATAACGGCGTTGCTTGCGTTTATGCACCGCTCTAATTTAGCATAAGTTAACTCTTTCTCGTGGCAAAAAGTCTCAATTCGTTCGGTAATGGTAGTCATGATTATTGGTAGATAATTTGCTATATTAGATAATTTGCTATAATATTGCACCGTTGAAAGTCAACAACGGTGCAATCAGGCGAAACTGTGGCTTTTAACAGCTGCCTTTGGGGATAATCCAGAAATGCCAGTTTTTTGATTGTCCCCCGCCTCTCCCAGTCTGCGAGACAAGTCCTCGTTCTTGCGCCTCTCGTCCGCAAGTGACTTTTTGAGGTAGTCGATGAGCATGGCCTGGTCCGGGTCGCCCTGTTGGGCGAACATGGAGCCGCAACCGCGCATTAGCCATTCGGCGGAGAGGGAGGGGTCTGAGTCGAGAGTGGCTGTGATGACTTTGAGAGAGAGCTTCTGGTTTCCCAGTAAATAGCCGGCTAAAGTTGGCTGTGGAATGCCGATAACCTTGCTAAATCTCAAGTTGTTGCCATCGTATTTGGCTGCGATGTACTCTTTTAGTCTGTTAATCATATAGTTATGAAAAAGTTGAACATAAATATTGATTTTTGTTTTGTGTATATTGAAAAATCAATACTTTTGCAGTGTTGAAACACAACAAACCAAAGATATGGAAAAAGTGATAAGAAGAAGGGTGGGGGTCACGGCACCCATGGTAAAGACCTTAGCCAAGGAGTTCGGCTGCACGCAGCAGGCTGTGTATTACGCAGTAAACGGCGAGCGGCGCAGCCGAATGAGTGACCGCATAATAGCGCGGGCGTATGAGCTGGGCGCAAAGCTCCAACTCATAACCTACGCCGTTGTTGAGCCTGAGGACGTGGAACCGACCGAGGCGACCACAGCAGAGAAAACTGAATAACCGAACCTTAAAAACTGAGATGATATGAAAGAGAAACCAACCTTTGAGGAGATGCCCCAAATTCTGGCTACCCTGATTGAGCAGATCGCGGACCTTCAACTTGAGTTGCAAATCCAACGCCGCGCCTTCGAGAAGAGCGGCGTGATAGTGGAGAGCCGCCTGCCGGGCAAGGTGCTGGGCATTTTCCACGAGAACGAGTGCATTGAGGCTAACGACCCCCGCCTCTGGGAGGGCGAGAGCGCACCGTTCAAGAGCCAGAGGGCGGTGGAGTACGCTCGCAAACGTCAAGGAGCGCCGTTCTTCATGCCGCCCGGCTGCCACAGGTACAGGATCCGCGCCAAGGATTTGCAGGACTGGCTTCTCAACGCGCCACTGCGCGCGCAACTGGGATGGTCCGCGCTTAACTGACGGGCTGACCGACCAGAACAGACAAGCAACTACTAACTGACTAAAAAACAGAATTGACTATGAAAACGATTATGGAACAAGAGTGCCGCGCCGCTGAGCGCGAAGTGGAGTACATGACAGCCGAGCGCATGGCGCGGTGGACGGTGGGGCGGTGGACGCTACTGCAAGACATCGTGACCGGGGCGAGCCGCCTCTGGGCTGCCGATGACCCCGGGACGGTCTGGACTCTCGACCTGCCGACCCTTAGCAGCGTGGACGGCGTCCTGACCCGACTGGAGAGACAAGAGACAAAGAGAGCCGATCTGCGCCTGACGGCATAGTGAGGCGAGCTATATGGCGGGGCGGCGGTGACAGGTATTGTATCAATACAAAAAGCGTAGGAGACAGCCGCCCCGCCCGAAGGAGCCGCAAAGGACAGCCGCGTGCAAAAAGTAAGGATATGCCGCGCCGGGGTTCGACTCCCCGGGACTCCACATTAACCCCAAAAAGACTCAAGAAAATGGCTACCGTACTGAAAATAATCAATGACCCGCTAAGCTTCGACCACAGCATAACGGCAATGCACGGCAACAGGAGTCAGGCGTTGCGCCGCTTCTTCAAGTTGCAGGAGGCTGCGGAGGATTGCTATGGCGAGACCTTCGAGACCCTGAGCGACTTCGCGTTCCGCTATGTGGACGAGACGGGGCTGCAACACACCGTCAAGTTCTGCGAGATTTAGAGGGACAGAGCGGAGAAGAGCCAATGAGTGAGGAGATCTTATTTAAAGCCGACATGGCGCGGAAATACGGCTACCGCCCGGCAAGCTTCTGGCGCAAGGTGCACCAGAACCTTGACTGCCTCATGGCACTCGAAAGAGTCGGCTACAACAAATACAGCCGCACTCTCTCGCCGCTTGAGTTTCGCATCATCTGCAAATATTTCGGCTATCCCATGACCGAGCAAGAACTTGAACGAAATGACTGAACAGCAGCCCTACGCATACGGTTTTGAGCGGTGCGCCACCGAGCAGGACGTTAAGACACGACTTCGCGCCCTCGCCAAGCTTCTGCACCCCGACAGGGGTGGAGACCCCACTCTCATGGCAAACTGCAAAGCCGAGGCTGACAGGCGCATCAGCGAGATACGCCACCCGCAAGCCCGGAAACAGACAAGCGAGCGGCGGGCGGGCGCAAGACCGGTCATGCCCGAAATGCTGCAAACACTCTTGCAGGACGAGGCGGTTGTAGCCTACATTCAAAAGAAGATAGGCGACGGGGCGACCGCCCTTATATCCCTTTTGGCAAAGAACCTCAAAAACAAATGATGGTATGAGGAACACTCAAAACGCGCTACGGAGGGCTGAACGCCCAACCGACATTTTCAGCGACACGCGGATCCGCAAGCTTCGCCGCCAGCACGGCGCGCTGGGCTATGCCGTCTATGACTACATCAGCATGGAGGCTGCCCGGGTGCGCGGCGCATGGGTGGAGTGGAATGCCGACTTGGCACTCGACATCGCCGAGTACTGGGGGACGGACGAGCAGACCGTCGCCGAAGTCGTGGCGTTCTGCCTCATGGTGGGACTGTGGAACAAGAGCGTCTTTGAGCGCGAGACAGTCCTGACCAACGCCGAAATGCAGCAGGACTATTGCGAGCGGTGCCGCCGCGCCCGCCGCCGTGCCGACATACCGCCCGGCATCGCGCTCCACATCGAGGAGGCGGCTGAGCCTGTGGCAACCGAGCGACCGACCGAGATTGTGAAAACAATCAAGATAACGAGGGCGAGAACCGCGAATGAGAGACCAGAAACCGCGAATGAGACGTCTGTCAAGCGCAGAATCGCGAATGACGGCACCCAAATCGCGAATGAGAGACCCAAAAACGCGAATGAGACGGCTGCCAAGCGCGGAATCGCGAATGAGAGCACCCGAATCGCGCTTGAGAGACCCCAAATCGCGAATGAGAGCACCCGAATCGCGAATGAGAGCACCCGAATCGCGAATGAGACACCCCGAATCGCGCTTGAGACACCCCAAATCGCGAATAAGACACCCGAATTCGCGCTTGAGAAGCCCCAAATCGCGAATAACGGCGCGCAAGAAATTTGCCCCTTTCCCCCCCCTCTTCCCTCCCTTCCCCCC
>CAVKRQ010000020.1:0-52032 GCA_963658925.1 bacterium | reverse complement strand
CTGCGCCGCTTTTGGCCATTGCGCTATCTGTCGTATGCACTGTAACCTCTTTAGGTCAGAACAAAGTGGGCGGCAGTGTGCCCAAAGAGTCTGAAGCCATAGACCTTGGTCTCTCTGTCAAATGGGCGCCATGGAATATTGGCGCAAGCCAACCCTCTGACTATGGAGAGTATTTTGCTTGGGGCGAAGTCTCACCCAAGAACATCTGGGATCGTAATTGGTATGGATATTATTGGTGTGACTATTATCGTGACACAGAGATTGATGCTCAGCCTATAATGTCTAAATATAATGATGTTGATGGTAAGTCGAAACTGGAAACCACTGATGATGCCGCTACCGCCAATTGGGGTGACAAGTGGCGCATGCCAACACAGGCTGAATTTTCTGAACTCTTTAATTTAGAAAATTGTGAGTGGACGTGGACAGACAATTATAATGGGTCTGGTAACAGAGGCTATGTCGTCAAGAGCAGGAGGGCAGGGTATGATGGTGCTGTTCTTTTCCTGCCCGCTGCTTGTTTCCCGTGGGACGAGGACTCGGAGGACCTTATTGAAGAGGGACCAGTCGGTTGCTACTGGTTGGCAGAGCTTTGCCCCATGTTCTCCGTTGATGCTATATGCTTCTATTTCGATTCGGATGGATACGATGTTGAATACGCAACCAGTAGGTGCAATGTTTTCTCTGTCCGTGCCGTTTGCCCTCCCGCAGAATAGTAGACTTCCGTTTTCTATCATAGCTTACTCAAAAACTCCATCACTCGTCTTAGCTTTTGCTGACTTGTGATGGAGTTTTTATATCACAGCCCCGTTTGTCTTTGGCGCCAACAGTCCAAATAATATTCTCCATAGCCACCAATCTAATACCACCGCTAAGTCTCTTTTAATGTGAATGCTGTATGTCATTAACAATCCATACAAGAGTGGCATTATAGCCAACCCTGAGTCAATTGTTTACATGTGTGAAACGTTTATTCCTCATACCGTTTTGAATTAACCTGCTTAGGTTGTAAAGTGCACAGTGTTAGATTGTTATGCGTCTCGTTTCTGCCCACTTCTAAATTCCTTTCTCAAATTCCGCTAAAAATAGGTTATCTTTGCAGAAAACGGCTTTGCCAAAGTGCGTGTGACACCTCGTCTTGTCTCATAATATGAAACACCAAAGAGGTATTTTCGCAAAGTCTTTTCAGGTCGATGACTCTCTTTTATTCTATCTGGGAACATCAACTAAACAGTAAGAACAACTCTAAGATATAGTAGTCGATGAACGACGAGGAGGAACAGAAAAACAACGCATCTGCCGATTATGGCGATGACGCCATCAAAACTCTTGAGTGGCATGAGCATATCCGGCGCCGCCCGGGCATGTACATAGGTAAGCTCGGTGACGGCACTTATGCCGATGATGGCATTTATGTCCTTATTAAGGAGGTCATCGATAACTCCATTGACGAGTTTATGATGGGCTTCGGCAAACGCATCGATGTGACGGTCTCTCCGCTCGGTGAGGTGACTGTGCGCGATTTCGGCCGAGGCATCCCCTTGAACAAGGTTGTCGACGTGGCCAGCAAGATGAATACGGGTGGCAAGTATGACAGTGCCGCCTTCCAGAAGTCTATTGGTCTGAATGGCGTCGGCATCAAGGCCGTCAATGCGCTCTCCACAAGGTTCGTGGTGACTGCTGTGCGAGACGGCCAAATGAAGAGGGTAGAGTTCGCCAAGGGCCTTGTCGTCAAGGAGCATCCCATTGAGGAGACGACGGAGAAGAACGGAACTCTCGTGGAGTTTACCCCGGATGTTGAGATTTTTGAGAATTACGCATATCGTGATGAGTTTGTCATCCAGATGCTTAAGAACTACTCTTATCTCAACAAAGGTCTCACCCTCTCTTATAATGGTGAGAAGTTCAAGAGCGAGAATGGCGTGGTTGACCTGCTTATGGATAATATGACTGAGGAGAGCCTCTATCCCATTATCCACCTTGAGACTAAGGATCTCGAGATAGCCATGACCCACTGTGACCATTATGGCGAGGAGTATTACAGTTTCGTCAATGGTCAGCATACAACGCAGGGCGGCACGCACCTCAATGCCTTCAAGGAGGCTGTGGTCAAGACGCTTCGTGACTACTATGGCAAGAATTATGACACTGGTGACATCCGCTCTGGCCTCACCGCCGTGGTAGCAATCCGCGTTCAGGAGCCTGTCTTCGAGAGCCAGACTAAGACAAAACTCGGCAGCAAGGACATGAGCCCCAAGGATGGCGTGTCCATCCGCTCTTATGTGGGTGATTTCCTCTCCGAGCATCTTGATAATTATCTCCGCCGAAACCTTGACACTGCCGAGATTATAAATAAGAAGATTGTCGACAGCGAAAAGGAGCGAAAGGCCATCAGCGGCATCCAGAAGGAGGCACGCGAGAAAGCCAAGAAGGCAAACTTGCATAACCGCAAACTACGCGACTGCACCATCCACTTGACGGACGCCAACAATGACCGGCGCGAGGAGAGCTCCATCTTCATCACCGAGGGTGACTCCGCCTCAGGTTCGCTCACCACCACGCGCGACGCCAAGACGCAGGCTGTGTTCAGTCTTCGTGGTAAGCCGCTTAACACTTTCGGCCTCCGCCGCGACACGATATACAAGAATGAGGAGTTCTTCCTGCTGCAAAGCGCGTTGAATATTGAGGATGGCATTGACGGTTTGCGCTACAATAAGATAATCATAGCGACCGATGCCGATGTCGATGGCATGCACATCCGCCTGCTCATGATTACTTTCTTCCTCCAATATTTCCCCGAGGTCATCAAGAACGGACACCTCTTTGTCCTTCAGACTCCCCTCTTCCGTGTGCGCAACAAGAAGCAGACTCTCTATTGCTATAGTGAGGAGGAGCGCGACAAGGCTGCGGCCAAACTCGGAGCGACTCGTGAGATTACCCGATTCAAAGGTCTCGGTGAGATTAGCCCTGGCGAGTTCAAGGAGTTTATCGGCTCGGGCATTCGTCTTGACGCTGTGACCCTCAAGAGCTCGGACGGCGTGCATGAGCTTCTCGATTTCTATATGGGCAAGAACACGTCCAGCCGCCAAAATTTCATCATTGACAACCTCGTCATTGAGGAGGACCTTGTCGATAAGGATCTCCAAATCCTGTCAGGTGAGGAGGATTAAGTTTTTCTTTAGCAGCAACACATTATGACCAACGATAATAACGACGACGACCAGATGATGGATGACGAGCTCCCGAGAGAGGGAGGCCTTGACGGCAGCGAAGGCGCTGATGCCGGAGTTGAAGGCTCGGAGGGCAATGACGACGCTGCCGATATGGTCGACGCTGAGCCTGCTGGCGACGCTCCCGCTTGGGATTCTGACGCTGTCAAGCGAAGCCGACTCCACGGCATGTACCGCCTGTGGTTCCTCGACTACGCCAGCTATGTCATCTTGGAACGCGCCGTGCCTCACATCGACGACGGACTCAAACCTGTGCAGCGACGCATCCTTCACACCATGCGCAAGGATGAGAACGGACTCTATAACAAGGTGGCCGGCATTGTGGGTGACACCATGCACTTCCACCCACATGGCGACGCCTCTATTGGCGACGCCCTTGTCCAACTTGGACAAAAAGGTCTGCTGATTGACACACAGGGTAACTGGGGCAACATTCTCACTGGCGATGGCGCTGCCGCACCCCGTTACATTGAGGCGCGTCTCACCAAGTTCGCTCTCGATGTCGTTTTCAGCCCCAAGGTTACTGTTTGGAAGGAGAGCTATGACGGACGCAATGAGGAGCCTGTCACTCTGCCTGTCAAGTTCCCGCTCCTGCTCGCTCAGGGTGTCGAGGGCATTGCGGTCGGTCTCGCCTCTAAAATACTGCCTCACAACTTCAATGAGCTGCTTGACGCCTCGATAGCATATCTTGAGAACAAGCCTTTCACGCTTTATCCTGATTTCCCGACAGGTGGCCTCATCGATGTCTCCAAATATAATGATGGCTTGCGTGGCGGCTCGGTCCGCATTCGTGCAAAAATTGAGAAGCGCGATGCCAAGACGCTCGCCATCACCGAGATCCCGTTTTCCAAAACAACGTCGGCGGTCATCGACTCCATTCTCAAGGTAAACGAGAAGAAGTTCAAGATAAAGAAGATTGAGGATCTCACGGCGGCTCATGCTGAGATTATTATTCACCTCCCTGCTGGCGTCTCGCCCGATAAGACCATCGACGCTCTCTACGCATTCACGGATTGTGAGGTCTCCATCTCACCGAACGCCTGCGTTGTCATGGACCGCAAGCCGCATTTCATGGGTGTGAGCGACATCTTGCGCCATAGCACAGACCGTACTGTCAATCTGCTTCGTCAGGAACTGCAAATCCAGCTTGACGAGTTGGCCCAGCAGTGGCACATACTCTCGCTTGAGAAGATTTTTATCGAGGAGCGGATTTATAAAGACAAGGATTTCGAGGAGGCTGAGAATATTGATGCGGCTGTTGCCCACATCGATGGCCGCCTAAAAGCCTATTTTGTCGCTAACAATGTCAAGCTGATGCGGGATGTGACGCGTGACGATATTCTCCATCTCTTGGAAATAAAGATGGCGCGCATCCTCAAGTTCAACAGCAAGGCGGCCGAGGACAAGCTTGTCGCTTTGCGCGATGACATGGCAAAGACTAAGGACAACATTGAGCATATCATTGACTTTGCCATCGCGCATTTCCGCCGACTCAAGAAACAGTACGGGGCAGGCAAGCAGAGGCTGACCGAGATACGCTCTTTCGATAACATTGAGGCTACAAAGGTCGCTGACCGCAACAAGAAGCTCTATGTCAACCGAGAGGACGGCTTTATGGGCTTCGGTCTCAAGAAGGGCGACTATGTGGCCGATTGCTCTGACCTCGACGATGTCATTATCTTCTATACCGATGGTCGCTATGTCGTCAAAAAGGTGGATGAGAAGGTCGACGTCGGAACAGGCGTCATGCACATTGCCATTTTCAAAAAGAATGACGCGCGCACTGTCTATAACGCCATTTATACTGATGGCGAGACGGGCGTCACTTTCGCCAAGCGCTTTAGTGTAACTGGCATCACACGCGACCGCGAGTATGATATCACAAGCGGCACCAAAGGCACTAAGTTGCGCTATTTCAGTGCCAATGCCAATGGCGAGGCGGAGGTTGTGAAGGTTCTCCTTCGCCCAAGGGCTAAACTGCGCAATGTGGTGATTGATTTCGATTTCGCAACTTTGGCTGTCAAGGGCCGAGCCTCTAAGGGTAATGTGGTGACAAAGAATGATGTCCACAAGATTGTCCTCAAACGAAAGGGCGAGAGTACTCTTGGCGGTAGGCAGATTTGGTTTGAGCGTGAGACCCTGCGTCTCAATCCCGACGGCCGCGGTGAGTTGCTTGGTGAGTTCGGTGCTGATGACAAGATTCTCATCATCACTAATAATGGTGAGATGGTGACCACAGGCACGGGCTTCGAGCAGCACTTTGATGACAATATGGTGCGGATTGAGAAGTTTGACATCCGTAAGACTTGGACCGCCATATATATTGATGGCGAGACTGGGCTCTACTATATCAAGCGTTTCAAGATGGGCGTCTCTCTCAAGCCTGTCAATTTCATCGGTGAGCACCCGAAGAGCAAACTCATATGTGTCAGTGATGAGGACCATCCGCTGTTCCAAGTTACCTATGGCGGGGATGACAAATGGCGTCCAGCTGAGCAAATTGACGCTTTCGAGTTCATCGGCGAGAAGAGCATCAAGGCCAAGGGTAAGCAGTTAGCCAAATGGCAGGTTGGCAAAATAAAGGAGCTGGAACCTGTCATCCCGACGGTCCGCGAAGATGCCGAAGCGTCTGACGGCCCCGCTCTTGCCGATGAGGCTGCGGATGATGAGCCGGAGCAGCCCACTCTGTTCTGAGTCCATTAGCGCGACGAAGTGGCGTCTGTTCTGACTCCCTTCATCGCCTATGAGGTTTTTCCCGAAGTAATCACAGAATATAATAAAGGCAATCCCCGGATTCAGCCATGTTGAGCTGAGTCCGGGGATTGTTGATTTTTGACTATTGCGAGAGGCTATCTCTCCCGTGCCTATTTCCTGATGAATGCGCGGCCCTTGCGAATCAACAGGCCCTTTGCGTTGTTGCGCACAAGTCTGCCGGCAAGGTTGTATGTCGCGTCACTCTTGTCGGAGTCTTTCTTTATCTCGGTGACGGCTGTCGTGTCGTCTTCCGGAATTTCGGGAGCCTCCTCGTCCGGCTCGATGGCATCCGAGTCGCAGCCTGTCGGGGTGTTGCTCGTCTCGTCTGAAGTCGATGCGGTTGAGAGTGTAATAGTAGCTCCGATTTGCTTGCTGCCGATGGCGAATTTCATGGTGCCGGTGGCTGCCGATGCAAGCTCTATGTCATACGACGAGCTGGTGTATGTGTAGCCTTCGTTTCCGTCGCTTTCTCTCTTTGCGAATACGTAGTCTGTCGTCTCGTACGTAACACCGTTTACGCTCTTTATGTATGCGTCGCCGTCAGCATTGCCATATCCGTCAAATTTAATCCCGGTCACTGCTATTCCGTCCGGGATTGTCACTGTATATTCAGTGGCTGAAAGTTTGATTTTGCTGCCCTGTCCTTTGGCGTAAGCTTTGCTGGCGCTGTTGCTTATCGAGAAGCCGTTGCTGAAGTTCCATGTGTAGGTGTCTTCCGACGAACTTTTGTATGTTGTTTGGTCAATGGGCGCGGTCCCCGTTGGAGACACTGCCGACGCGTCGTTATATTCACCGCTATATGTGGCGTTATACTGCGCTGAGAATGTCTTGCTTGCGTCTGCCACGTTGGTTATTTGGCAGCCGTTCTTGAACTCGACGCCCTCACAGAAAGCCAAGAGCATGCCGTTGTTGGCTGAAATTTTGACATTGTCGAAGGTCACGTTCTTGACGTATGACTCGGGACGGCCATAGATGAAGATGCTGTTGCCTCGCTTGTTGGCCTTTGAGTTCGCGCCATAAGTGCAGTTGCCTGTGATGTCCTGGAAAAGGAAATCGTGGAACACGGGCGTTGTGCTAATTACTTCGCTTGTCGCCATCTCAGACGGGGTGGTGAAGTTGTCATAGTCGCACGTGATGAAGATGGGGCACTCCGAGCAGTCTTTTATGACGATGTTGCGGTATATGATGCCGTACACCTCGCCACTGCGGTCTTTGTTCGTCTTCACGCGCAGTGCTGTCTCGGTGCCGTTGAAGGTCATCTTCTCGAAGATTATGTGGTGCATGTTGGTGGTGTAAGAACCCATAGATGCGCCATGACCAGCTCCCATGTTCAAGTTCCACGCATGGACAAAGCAAGCGTTGGAGTCGGTCACGATGTTGTCGTCACCCGTGTCAATGTTGCAGTTGTATATGTTGATATACGGCCCCCACATTGGTATGCCGTCTGTGTTGTGGCTCGCCTTGCCCGCTCCGAGTGTCGATGCCGGGTTTTTGATTGTTATGTCGTGCACCGTGAAGTCTTTGGCTTTGCCACCCTTGCCGAGTGTCAGGTTAGTGCCCGGCGAGTTCTGCAGGCGCATGTTGCGGAACAGGAAACGCGCTCCTTTCTCGAAGCGGATGAGTGCGGGGCGTGTCCCAGGCTGCTTGTCGTTGTCCTCCACGCTCTTCCACCATGGCGCGCCTTGGCCGTCAATCACGGAGTATGTCCGGCTCTCGCCCTCTATGATGATGTCGGTCACGCTGTTGTTGCCTTTGCCGCGTATGAAGTTGCTGTATGTGGCGCCGTCTGTGGTGGGGTAGTACTCGCCACCCTCGGCTACGGTGACCTTATATCCGCCGAATGGCAAAAGTTTCAGTGTCGCACCTTTGGCTAAGTGGAGGACGGTCTTTGACTTGACCTCTATCGGCCCGCACAGCCACTCGCCAGCCGGGATGACCACCATGCCGCCCTCGTCTGGAACTGCGTCAAGGGCCGCTTGGATGGCCGTGGTGTTGTTCTTCGACGTGCGTTTGGCGCCATATGCGGTTATGTTGAATGTGTTGGCGCTTGTGATTTCGGGTATCACAGGCAGGTCTACGGCTCTGGCGTCTTCCACTCCCTCCCATTCTGTGGGGAATGAGCTGGTGGCTACGGCCTTCTCTTCGGTGACATCGCTGTCCGCTAACGCGACTGTCGTGACTGCCAACGCCCCTAAGGTTAATAATGCTCTCATTTCGTTGTGGTATATGTTGTTACTTGGGCGAAAATAGCATTTTTGCGGCAAACATCGGGGTGGCGCTTGACTTAAAATCTTTGCTTTCAAGAAAGTTACGCATGTGAAGGTGGGCGGGAACATAGGATTATTCAAACCCAAACGCATATTTTTGCACCCAAACGCTTGCAGTTCGCAAAAATATGCCTACCTTTGCACCGCAATCAGGAAGATGGAAGCATTAGGCGGATTGCATTATGGTTTGGTACCGTAGCACAATTGGATAATGCCTCTGGTTACGGCCCAGAAGATTGGGGGTTCGAATCCCTCCGGTATCACACTTCAGTCGCAGGTTCTTAATGAGCTTGCGACTTTTTTTATAGCCATTTCTGTTTACCTAACACACGCGCGCCACCTGTCGGCTTCTTGCTCGTCTCCTTCAGACCCAATGCGTGGGTTGCGCACCCTTTTGTGCGTGTGAAAGAAAAAAAGCCCCGCCCGTTGTCTCGGGGCGAGGCTCTCTGCCGTTTGCGCTTCGGCTTTTATTTTCTGATGACGAGGCTTGCCTTGCTGTTAGCTCTTTTGGCTCCGCGCTCTACTTTGATGCTCAGTCCTTTGCCCGGCCTGTTTGACTGGGTTCCGGATAGTGTATAGTATTCGGTGCTTACGGTCTCATCCGCATTAACTTCCTTGGCTGCCGTGGCTGTGTTTGCGCCAATGGCTGTTTTGTTGCTAAGCGTGGCTCCCGAGTTATCGCTGACCTCGGCCGGGACGTCGTCAACGCTCAATGTGTTGGCTGTTGTGTTACCGATATATGGTCACCTTGGCTGTTTGATGAGCAGTTGCACCAGCCCCATGGCTTGTTCATGTCGTATGCCGACAGCTCTTGGGCTTGTGATGCGCTGACGCTCATGAGCATGGCTATTGCCGCAAATTTCAGTCTCATTGTTGTGGTCTTATTGCTTATTTTTGATGATGATGTTCGCAAAACTACTAATAATTTGTGCAATAGAGTTTTCTGTGTGGACTCTAAAATATGATGGAAATAAAAATCAAAAAAATGACGCTTGGAGGTGGATGGTATCAAATAAAAAGCTAACTTTGCATCGCTTTCGGGAGCAACATTCACATCTTCCGAAATGTAAATAGGTTTGGTACCGTAGCACAATTGGATAATGCCTCTGGTTACGGCCCAGAAGATTGGGGGTTCGAATCCCTCCGGTATCACACTCTTAGCGTCAGAAGTCATTTGATTTCTGACGTTTTTTGTTATTGGTAAATGCGCGTCCCTATGTGCCGCGAGCCGCTATTTCTGAGACCTTACTGCTCTTTGCACTGAGGGCATACCCCTTTGATTATAAATGTGGCGGATTTAGCCTCGTATCCTTCGGGCAAATCGACTGCCGGTATGTGAAGCGCTGGCAGACATGTCATCTTGTGGCATGAGCGGCAATAGAAATGGATGTGCAGGTCCTCGTCGTCGTCAATGCCGCATGCGTCGCACGCCCCGTCGCCCTCTTCGTGGCAATGCCCTTGGCACAACTCGTAGTGCAGCGACCCGGTCTCGTCCTCTATGGTGTGAACTAAGTTGTTCTCCCTGAATAATGTCAAGGCTCTGAATATGTTGCTCCTGTCCACGGTGTCGAGCAATACCTCGATGTCGGCGAGGCATAGCGGCCTGTCAGCTCCGGCTATTGCTTCGACAACCATAAGCCTGTTGGCGGTCGGCTTGATGCCATGCCTTGATAGCAGCCTCTCCATGTCTGTCTTCTCCTTCATCTTCCTGTTTCCCGTCATATTCGATAAAAAGAGGCGGCACCCTCAATCCTTCTTGTTCGGATTAAACGGGTGTCGCCTTGTCTCGTTATTTTTCAGCTCGGTTTCTGCCTGCCATTTTAGAATGGGAGGTCTTCATCTCCACCACCTGCGGCGGGTGTCTGTGGGGCCGGGGCCTGTGGCTGTTGGAATCCACCCGCGGGCTGCTGCTGGAAACCGCCTGCCGGCTGCTGCTGGAATCCTCCCATGGGCTGCTGCTGGAATCCACCCGCTGGCTGTTGCTGGAATCCACCCATGGGCTGTTGTTGAAATCCCCCCATAGGCTGCTGCTGATATCCACCCATGGCCTGTGGGTTGTATGGGCTGATGCGCCATGCGTTCAGGCGGTTGAAGAAGACCACGCGCCCCTCCGGGTTGGTCCACTTCCTGCCCTGAAGGTCAAAGTCGACAACGACATCCTGGCCAATCTGGTACTGGTCTATCAAGTTGGTGCGCGTGTTGGTCAACTGGAAGAGCACGTGCTCCGAGTACTGGCTGTTCTGGCTTGTAATCTCTAAAACGAACTCCCTCACCGAAAACGTCTCTGTACGCTTCATGGTTTCATGAATCTCCTCAATCTTTCCTACTACCTGCATTTTGCGGACTTAGTTAAATAGTTAATTTATTACTCTTTGCAGCCCTCGTTTGGTGGACGTGCCGTCCCCCGACGTGACTAACTGGGCAAAATTAGAGAATTTGATTTAGCTGAGCAAATGATTTCTTTTCGTGGCTCTCCCTCAATCAGGATAACGTCTTTGTAACCGCATTGTGTTTATACTTCTTTGAAATCGTTCTTAAAAATAAACAATCACACGGCGTGCCGTTCATTATAATTTCTTAACTTCGTCCTCTGAGAGATTTTGACCCGTGGCAGGCTCTTGGCGCACGTCGCGCCAGTCTGGGCGGGCTGTGTAAAAACCTATCAACAAAACAACGGCCTGTGGCTGAGGCGCACTCGGAAAACTCGCTGTCAGCACGGGTTCTTAAACACTTTTAACTGTAAAAAATGACAACTGCCATTATCACAGTATTCGTCATTGGCTACTTGTGCATCGCGCTCGAGGGGCTGACGAGAGTTAATAAGGCGGGTGTTGCCCTTTTCATGGGCATCGTCTGCTGGGTGCTCCTTATCATCGGGGCAGCCGAATATGGTCCCGCCATTGTGGACAATCTCATTGCGAACGGGCTTATCTCCGATCAGCACGCGAAAGAGGTGGCCGAGAATTATGCCAACTATCTCAGCACCGAGTGCTTCTCAGAGTATTTGAGCGAGGTCTGCCAGACCATCCTCTTCCTTATGGGCGCCATGACCGTGGTTGAGACTGTCGACCGTCACGGCGGTTTCAGTTTCGTCAAGTCTGCGCTCTACACTTCTAATCCAAAGGCTTTGCTCTGGAAAGTATGCTGCATGACTTTCGTACTCTCTGCCACCCTTGACAACATGACGACCTCCATTGTCATGGTCATGGTCCTCAAGAATCTCATCAGTGACAAGGCGATGCGAATGAAGTTCGCCGGCATGGTCATCATCGCGGCCAATGCGGGCGGCGCGTTCTCGCCCATTGGCGATGTCACCACCATCATGCTTTGGATCAAGGGTTGCGTCTCAACGACTGGCATCATCACAGGCATCTTCATCCCGTCCCTCCTGTGCATGGTCATCCCCGCGCTCATCATCATGTTCACCCTCAAGGAGAAAGTCACAGCTCCCTCCGATGGTGAGAATGGTAGCGACGACCGCGTGCTCTTCAGCAGTTTCGGCCGCAACCTCATCTTCGTCCTTGGCGTGGGTGGACTCATCTTCGTGCCTTTCTTCCACAACCTCACAGGTCTGCCTCCCTTTATGGGTGTCTTGCTCGTCCTTGCGCTGCTCTGGATCGCTACCGAGGCTGTCATCGGCATCTGCCATCATGGTCAGGAGGAGTATGAGAAGGCGCGTATCTCGCACATCATTAGCCGCATTGACATGAGCACCATTCTCTTCTTCCTCGGCATCCTCGTCGCTGTCGACGCTGTGGCTGCCACAGGTTCGCTCAGCGCGCTCGGTCAATGGCTCAACACCAATGTCGGCAACATTTATGTTGTTGACTCTATCATCGGTGTCTTCTCATCTGTAGTGGACAATGTGCCTCTTGTAGCTTCTGCCATGGGTATGTATCCTATCGCTGACGCAGCCTCTTGCGCCCCCGACATGCTGCCCTATGTCCAGGATGGCCTCTTCTGGGAGCTTCTCGCTTTCTGCGCCGGCACTGGCGGCAGCCTTCTCATCATCGGCTCTGCGGCTGGCGTAGTCGTCATGGGCCTTGAGAAGATTGATTTTATCTGGTACCTTAAGCATTTCTCTCTCCTCGCTTTGTCTGGCTACGCTGCCGGCATCCTCTGGTACTGGTTTGAGAAGACTATCCTTGTAGGACTTATCGGCTAATCCGAGCTTCCCCCGCCATTGCGGTGGCTTTTGCCGCTTTCCGCAAATAGGGAAGAAGAATAAAAAATTGAGGCGGCTCCACTCTTTTCCGAGAGGGTGGAGCCGCCTTTTTTGTGAGCTGTGGTTGGATATCCGCCTCAATGAGGATGTCTGTCGTTTCTCCAAGTGGCAAATACCACAAAGACGGCACAAGCCTATATCTCTCCTTTTTCGTAACTTTGCCTACGGGTGTCAATTGATTTTATAGGAGCCTGTTCTCCTCCGGCAATTCGCCCCGCACATTTATTTAACGCACAAACATCACATAGTGGAACACGTCAAACTTCTCATTGTGGGTTCCGGCCCGGCTGGCTACACTGCCGCCATCTATGCCTCTCGCGCCAATCTCAAGCCTGTGCTGATTGACGGGCTTTTACAGGGTGGACAGCTTACTCAGACCACTGTCATTGAGAATTACCCGGGCTTCCCCGAAGGACGCACAGGCTTTGATCTTATGACCGATATGCGCACTCAGGCCGAGCAGCTTGGCACCGATATGCGCTTTGGTGAGGTCGTCAAGTCCGATCTTTCCAAGCGTCCGTTCAAGGTCACGATCGATGATGCGTCTGAGATTGAGGCCGATGCCATAGTCATTGCCACGGGAGCCTCAGCCCGTTATCTCGGTTTGCCAGACGAGGCCAAGTACGCAGGGGCTGGTGTCTCCGCATGCGCCACTTGCGATGGCTTTTTCTACCGCGGCAAGGATGTGGCTGTCGTTGGCGGTGGTGACACAGCCGCTGAGGAGGCTCTCTACCTTTCTGGACTCTGCGGCAAGGTCTACCTCATCGTGAGGCGTGACGTGCTTCGCGCCAGCAGCGTTATGCAGCAAAGGCTTATGGCCAAGGAGAACATCTCTATCCTTTTTGAGCATGAGACCATCCGATTGGAGGGGGAGGGTAAGCTTGAGCGTGCCGTTTTGCGCAATAAGGCGACGGGCGCGGAAGAGACTATCAATGTCTCCGGCTTCTTCCTTGCCATTGGCCATACGCCAAACACGATCGCGTTCCCCGAGGTTGACAAGGATGAGCAGGGCTACATTAAAGTCGCGAGCCCGACTCAATCCACAAATATCCCCGGTGTTTTCGCCGCAGGCGATGTCTGCGACCCCATCTACCGTCAGGCGGTCAATGCCGCTGCCTCCGGCTGCCGTGCCGCTCTCGACGCTGAGAGGTTTCTTGCCGAATAGGCTGATTCATTCCCAATTGACGCTTAGCGCGTAAACCTGACGCGTCAATGAGTGATGTCCGGAATATCCGGTAGCCGCTGACAAGCGCTTATATCTTAAACACAGACAAGCCGCCCTGAACTTCTCGTTCGGGCGGCTTGTCTGTGTTTGTCAGAGCGTAGAGCCTGAGATTAGGCTCATTGCTTGAGTATGCTTACTTATTGCTTGGCTTGGGTGCGCCAGTGCCGGCGATTGACTGCCTCATGGTTGTGTCGGCCTCCACGTTCTTGTAGCGGACGTAGTCCATGATGCCAAGGTTGCCGTTGCGGAATGCCTCAGCCATGGCGCGCGGAACTTCAGCCTCAGCCTCGATAACCCGTGCGCGGGCCTCTTGAGCCTTGGCTTTCATCTCCTGCTCAAGGGCTACTGCCATGGCGCGACGCTCCTCTGCCTTGGCCTGGGCTATGTTCTTGTCTGCGTTGGCCTGATCCATCTGGAGGGCGGCGCCAATGTTTTTGCCCACGTCAATGTCTGCTATGTCTATGGAGAGTATCTCAAAGGCAGTGCCTGAGTCAAGACCCTTTGCCAACACCAGTTTCGATATGCTGTCGGGGTTCTCAAGCACTCGCTCGTGGCTCTCTGACGAGCCGATGGAAGATACGATGCCCTCGCCGACGCGGGCGAGCACTGTCTCCTCGCCTGCGCCGCCTACAAGCTGGCGTATGTTGGCGCGGACTGTCACGCGCGCTTTGGCTATGAGCTGGATGCCGTTCTTAGCGACTGCCGTGACGGGTGGGGTGTCTATGACTTTGGGGTTGACTGACATCTGGACGGCGTTGAAGACGTCGCGGCCTGCCAAGTCAATGGCGGTGGCCATTTGGAAAGTCAGGTTGATGTTGGCTTTGTTGGCCGAGACAAGGGCATGGACCACCTTCTGGACGTGTCCACCGGCAAGATAGTGAGCCTCAAGCTCGTCGCGCCTGATGTCTTTCAAGCCAGCCTTGTGAGCCTCAATGAGAGCCTGGACGATGACCGAGGGTGGAACTTTGCGGATGCGCATGAGAACCAGCTGGATGAGCGAGATGTGCACGCCAGACACAAGGGCGGAGACCCATAGCAGCAGCGGCACGTAGTAGAAAAAGACTGCCAACAGCAGGATTATGCCCACCAGAATGGCAATAGGGATGTAGAGTTCCATTGTCGGATTCTATTGATTGGTAAATTTGTTTTTCAGTCGATATGCAAGATAGTAAAAATTATCCTAAGTATGTTGTCCGCGATGCCTTAAATCTTAAATATACGCAAGTTCCACTTCCCATGTATAATCACTCTAACAAAAGAGGCGGGTCCCGGATAATGAGCATCCGAGACCCGTCCAGGTTTTTATGTGTGCCGCATCCCTCGCGTAAAAGGGATGAGTGGTCCGCTACTGCTACTTCTTGTCAGTGGCGAGGACTGCGAGCGCAAGCTCGTCAAGTTGCTTCTGGTCGAGTGGGGCGGGGGCGTCGAGCATGACGTCGCGGCCTGCGTTGTTCTTGGGGAAAGCGATGCAGTCGCGGATGGAGTCGAGGCCTGCGAAGAGTGACACGAGGCGGTCCAAACCAAATGCGAGGCCGCCATGAGGGGGCGCGCCAAACTTGAACGCGTTCATCAGGAAGCCGAACTGCTGCTGAGCCTTCTCGGGTGTGAAGCCGAGAATCTTGAATATCTTGGCCTGAAGGACGGCGTCGTGGATACGGATGGAGCCGCCGCCAACCTCGACACCGTTGATGACCATGTCGTAGGCGTTGGCGCGGACTGAAGCAGGGTCTGTGTCCAAGAGGGCGTAGTCCTCTGGCTTGGGGCTGGTGAAGGGGTGGTGCATGGCCATGAGGCGCTGCTCCTCGTCGCTCCACTCATACATCGGGAAGTCGATAACCCAGAGGCACGCGTAGTTGTTCTTGTCGCGCAGGCCAAGCTGGTTGCCCATCTCAAGGCGAAGCTCGCAAAGCTGCTTGCGCGCCTTCATGACGTCTGGCCCGCTGATGATGAGGATAAGGTCGCCTGCCTCCGCCTCCATGCGCTCCTTGAGCGACTGGAGCGTGGCCTGGTCATAGAACTTGTCAACTGAGCTCTTGACGCTGCCGTCGGCCTCCACGCGGGCGTAGACGAGACCCTTTGCGCCAATCTGCGGGCGCTTGACGAACTCGGTGAGGGCGTCTATCTGCTTGCGGGTGTAGCTTGCGGCTCCCTTTGCGCAGATGGCTCCAATGTACTCGGCACCGTCAAAGACGGAGAAGCCGTGTCCCTGCATGATGTCCTTGATCTCGACGAATTTCATGCCGAAACGGAGGTCTGGCTTGTCCGAGCCATAATATTTCATTGCGTCCTGCCAAGTCATGCGGAGGAACGGCTCCTTGAAGTCGATACCCTTGACCTCGCTGAAGAGTGTCTTCATCAGACCCTCGAAGACATTCAAGATGTCCTCCTGCTCAATGAAGCTCATCTCGCAGTCTATCTGGGTGAACTCGGGCTGACGGTCAGCGCGGAGGTCCTCGTCGCGGAAGCACTTGACAATCTGGAAGTAGCGGTCGAAGCCTGCGACCATGAGCAACTGCTTGAGGGTCTGGGGACTCTGTGGCAATGCGTAGAACTGACCGGGGGTCATGCGGCTCGGCACGACGAAGTCGCGCGCGCCCTCGGGGGTTGAGCCGATGAGGACGGGGGTCTCAACCTCTAAGAACTTGAGGCCGGAGAGGTATGAGCGGATCTTTTGGCAGATGTCATGGCGCAGCTCGAGGTTCTTGCGGACGGCGGCGCGGCGAAGGTCCAAGTAGCGGTAGCGCATGCGGAGGTCGTCACCGCCATCGGTGTCATCCTCGATGGTGAAGGGTGGGGTGGCGCTCTCGTTCAGCACGACAAGGGCCGAGGCGATAATCTCGATCTCGCCAGTTGCGATGTTCTTGTTCTTGCTCTCGCGCTCGCGGACTGTGCCGGTCACCTGAATGACGTATTCACGGCCGAGTTTGGCTGCCGCGTCGTTGAGGGCGGAGTCGGACTCCGAGTTGAAGACGATCTGTGTGATGCCATAACGGTCGCGAATGTCAACGAACGTCATGCCGCCCATCTTGCGTGAGCGCTGAACCCAGCCGGAGAGGGTCACCTGCTTGCCGGCGTCGGCTATGCGGAGTTCACCGCATGTGTGAGTCCTATACATATTTTTCCTTTGTTGGATAGGGTAGTTTTTGTCTCTCTTTTAAAATTCGCTTGAGAAGTGGAAGCGGATGTTCTTGAAGTCCTGCTGCGCCATCTGGAGCATGAAGTTGCTCTCGGCGAGGAACACGTCGCGGCCGTCTTTGTCCTTGGCCATGTACTGCTGCTTGCGCTTCTTGAACTCATCCAACTCTTTCTGGTCGTCGCTCTCAATCCAGCACGCCTTGTAGAGCGATATGCCCTCGTAGCGGCACTTGGCGCCATACTCGTGGAGGAGGCGGTACTCGATGACCTCGAACTGCAACGCGCCCACTGTGCCGATAATCTTGCGGCCGTTGAACTGGTGGATGAACAACTGGGCCACGCCCTCGTCCATGAGCTGGTCGATGCCCTTGGCCAACTGCTTGGCTTTCATCGGGTCGTCGTTCTCAATGTAACGGAACAGCTCGGGCGAGAAGCTCGGCAATCCGCGGAAGTGGATGTTCTCCCCCTCAGACACCGAGTCGCCGATCTTGAAGTTGCCAGTGTCCGGCAAGCCGACGATGTCGCCCGGGTAGGCCTCGTCAATGATGCTTTTCTTGTCCGCCATGAAGGCCGTCGGGCTCGAGAACTTGAGGTCTTTGCCCAACCTGACGTGGCGATATGGCTTGTTGCGCTCGAACTTGCCGCTGCACACCTTGACGAAGGCTATGCGGTTGCGGTGGTTCGGATCCATGTTGGCGTGAATCTTGAAGACGAAGCCTGTGAATTTGTTTTCCGACGGCAGGACGTCTCGCTCCTCGGCGTGGCTCGGCTGTGGCTGCGGGGCTATCTGGAGGAAGCAGTGGAGCAACTCGCGGACGCCAAAGTTGTTCAGCGCCGAGCCGAAGAAAACGGGGGCTATGTCGCCACTGCGGTATGTGTTGATGTCAAAGTCGGGATATACGCCCTCCACGGTCTCCAACTCCTCGCGCAAGGTGCCGGCTGCCATCTCGCCAATGCGGGCGTCGAGGTCGGCTGAGTCTATGTCAACGTCCACTCCCTCCTGAACCGTCTGTTTGCTCGGCTCGTAGAGGTACAGGTTCTTCTCGAAGATGTTATAGACGCCGCGGAATATCTCCCCCGAGCCAATAGGCCAGCTGAGAGGGCGGACGCCAATCTGGAGCTCGGACTCAATCTCGTCCAACAGGTCGAACGGGTCATTGGCCGGGCGGTCCATTTTGTTGATGAAGACGATGACGGGCGTCTTGCGCATGCGGCAGACCTGCATCAGCTTGCGGGTCTGGGTCTCAACGCCCTTTGCCGCGTCAATCACTATGATGACGGAGTCGACCGCCGTGAGTGTGCGGAAGGTGTCCTCCGCGAAGTCCTGGTGGCCAGGCGTGTCAAGAATGTTGACCTTGTAGCCGTCATACTCGAAACCCATGACAGACGTGGCTACCGAGATGCCGCGCTGCTTCTCAATCTCCATGAAGTCGGAGGTGGCGGTCTTCTTAATCTTGTTGCTCTTGACGGCTCCCGCCACGTGGATGGCCCCACCAAAAAGGAGGAGTTTCTCGGTCAGGGTCGTCTTGCCGGCGTCAGGGTGGCTGATGATGGCGAATGTGCGCCGGCGGTTTATCTCTTGCTGGAAATCCAAAGTATGCTAAAGTTTCTGTTCCTAAAAATGCTTGTTCTTGCTATCTGCGTGCCTTAGCCTGTCCCCAAGTGTCCGTCCGCGCCTACACGGCCGACGCTATCACTTGTTGGAGATGGCTTATCAGCTCGTCTCTGCGCCCCTCGTATTGGCTCACGTCAACCGACGGATGTATGGTCAGTTGGACGTGGGCGGGGAAGAGGGTGTCTATGCCGCCTGACATCACGCGGCACGTGTCCTTGATTGACACTGGCAGCATTGGCAGGCCGAGCTCAAAGGCCATGCGGAACGCGCCATGCTTGAACTCGTTCATCTCGGGGCGGCCGCTGCGGTGACCCTCCGGGAAGATGACGACCGACGTGCCGCCCGTCAGAATCTCTTTCGCGCGCTGGATGCTGCGGTAGGCGTTGCGCGCCGACGTCCTGTCCAAGAAGATGTGGCCGCACTTCTCGCATGCGAAGCCGAGCATTGGCACGCGCCTCAGCTCTTTCTTCATTATCCAGCGGAAGTCTATGGGAAGGCTGCCGTATACAAGTATTATGTCATAGGCGCTCTGATGGTTGGCCACGATGACGTAGCTTTGACCCTTCTTGATGTTCTCGCACCCCACAAGCTTGACCGGCATGGGCGTGAGCCAATGTATCACCTTTGCCCAGCAGCATGCGGCCCACCCGGCTGCACGAGCCGAGAAAGCAGAGAGCAGCCACGCCAATACTGTGAAAATCACAGTGTCTACTAAGGCTAACGGAATAAGTATGAGGTATTTATACGGCTGATATAGCCATACGAGGTATTTGTTGCGCATCGGATGTCGGTTGCGTATAGTACAAAGTGCGAAATTAGTAATTTTCATCATTATTTCGCCCATCTATTTTTATTTCAAACAGGTTGCACGCTCCCTCTTCATCGTGACAAGGACTTTGCAAACTCATGTAGTCCCCCTCGACTCTTAAAAAAATGTTTATATTTGCGTAAGAGGCATGAGACGCCCGATGCACGGCGCTCATTCGTCTCGCCATTTAATCAAAAGGACATAGTTCAACCATATTAAACCATTGTAACGTGCCGATGGAGACCATTGAAGTTAAGATTATCAATACCAACACAGCCGTCGCTGTCGAGCCTGGCAAAAACCTCGCTGAGATTGCCGAGCAAGCCGGTGTCAAGTTGGCCAACCCTATTCTCGGAGCCTGTGTCAACAACAAGAACGTGGGGCTCACGTTCCGCGTCTACCAGCCCAAGCAAATCCGTTTCTTTGACATCACAGATCCCGAGGGTAAGCGGATGTACAGCCGTACGCTGATTCTCATGCTCCTGTCGGCTGTCGAGGAGGCCATTCCCGGCGCGGAGCTCGATGTCCTCCACTCTGTATCGAAAGGTCTCTATTGTGAATTGCGCAACCCCGACGGCACGAGGCTCGACCCCACGACGCAGCAGACGCTTGACATTCTCGCCAAGATGCGTGAGATTAACAAGATGGCTCTCCCCGTGACCCGCCGCGAGATGGAGACGGCCGAGGCTGTGAAGCTAATCGCGAAGGCCAGTGACACGGAGCGACTGCTCAGACAGCATGGCGACATCTATACCACTGTCCACTCCATCGGCTCGCACTCCGCCGTGCTCTATGGCGACCTTGTCCCCAACACGTCAAACATCAGCGTCTTCGACCTCAGGGAGTATTTCAGCGGACTCCTCTTGCAAGGCCCTGATGAGACCGACCCCTCAAAGGTGGCGACAGTGACTGTGCAGAACAAGATGTTCGACACTTTCATGGATCAGGACAACCTGCAAAACCTCCTCGGCTCGCGCCATTTGGCAGATCTCAATGAGGCCATCTCGAATGGCAGGGGCAACAACATTATTCAGGTCTTTGAGGCGCGCCACGAGAAGAAGATCTCTGACATCGCGGACATGATAGCCTCGCGCCGCGGCAAGGTCAAGGTCGTCCTTATATCTGGCCCCTCGTCCAGTGGTAAGACGACGTTCAGCAAACGCCTTGCCGTCCAGATGGTCCTTAATGGCATCACGCCTGTCAACCTCTCAATAGACAATTATTTCGTCAACCGCGTGGATACGCCCCGCGACGCTGACGGCAATTATGACTTCGAGGCCGTCGAGGCCATTGACGTCAAACTCTTCAATGAGCAGCTGCTCGCCCTCATGGATGGCAAGGATGTCGAGATCCCCAAGTATAATTTCAAGAAGGGTGAGCGCGAGTATGACGGCACGCACCTCCAGCTCGATGACCGCAGCATCATTGTCATCGAGGGCACTCATGGCCTAACGCCGGCCCTCACGCCCATGATTCCCGAGGAGAACAAGTTCCGCATCTACGTGGCGCCGCTCGCGGGCATCAACTTTGACCACCTGACGCGCATCCACACGACGGACAACCGCCTCATCCGCCGCATTGTCCGCGACTACTATAACCGTGGCCACAACGCCGAGCAGACCATCGCCATGTGGCCCTCTGTCCGTCGAGGCGAGGACAAGTTCATCTATACCAATCAGGAGGAGGCAGATGTCATGTTCAACTCCTGCACTTTCTACGAGCTGGCGGTTCTCAAAGCCAAGGCCGAGCCCATCCTCCTTGAGGTTCGCCGCAATTCGCCCCAGTATGCCGAGGCGCGCCGCCTGCTCAAGTTCCTCAGCTATTTCGAGCCCCTCTCCGCCGACACCATCCCGCCCACATCACTCCTCCGCGAGTTTGTCGGTGGCAGCTCGTTTGTCTATGACTGATCTGTCTCCGGCTTAGGTCGGAGGTTAACTGCCGTGCCGCTCTCAGTGCCGGCGCCCTTTTTATAAAGACTCAGCCATGCCGCACAGTCTTGCGGCATGGCTGAGCCTTTTTTGTGGATTGTCATTCCCCCCTGTCAGGGCGTTTGCCGTTTGCTGCGTTTTCTATGGCTCCCACTTTCTGCGTCGTTGCGCCAGCGGCAGTCGCTTTGGTGTCATTGTTTGCCGCGGTGGCCTGTCTCTCATTCTGTCGTTGCTTGGCTGATATGCAAAAAAGCAACCATCTAAATCGAATGGCTTTGATTTAGATGGTTGCAATCGGAAGATTGAGTATCCTTGAGGTGTTTAAAGCCTCCCTTTGTCTCGGTAAATCTCGTTGACGCGGTTTTGTATGGCTGTGTAACGCTCGCCAAGCATGCTTTTTCTGCGCTCGCCATTGCCATAGGCTCCGCGAATGACGTGTGTTGCCATCTCGTCAATGTCCGCCGTGTCAGTGTTCACATGTGTGGCTCTATTCACCGTAGTTGCGTTCGAGCCGGCATTTTTGGGGGCGGTCGACTTATCAGCTAATTTTTCAGAAACTTGCTCAGCGTGCGCCTGCTCCTTGTTTGCCGGGGCAAACTCCTCGGATTCATTATTCCGGGCAATGGCACTGCCGTCCGATGCCGTGCCTTGTCGTTCGTCCAAAGCCGAGTCTGCCTGGACCGCTGTCGCGTCGCTATGAGAAACAGTTTGCTCCTTTGCCGTTGCCGCAACTTGCGTGTCCTGCTTTCCCAATGAGGTCTCGCCCTCTTCGGATGAGCCTTGCGTGCTATGCCATGCATAGACAGCCAAGCCTACACAAATTGCGGTCGCAAGTGCGGCTACCGCGACTCCTCGCCAGCTCTTCCTCTCTTCTTTTCCCGCAGTCTTAGTGTCTTCGTCCTCGTCCTTGCGGAAGTCGAATCTCTTCGCTGTGGGTTTCCGAAAGTCGTACTTAGAAGATGGGCGTTGAGAGTTATTATTCTCTTCTGTCATGGCCTTGCGGTAATGCTATGCGTAGATGTCGGCCAAAGTTGGCATGCCACCCGTGTATCCCTTGCCGATAGGCTCAAAAATCCATTCGCCTTCATTGTTCAGCATAATGCGGCCTGCCTCAAGAGCTGTCTCGTCACCAAAGTTCTCTTTGATGTCAAAGCGGCAAAGCTCATTGCCGGTGGCCTCGTCTGTGATGATGATGGACGGCTCTATGACAGATTTGAATGTCATAGGCTCTTGGGTGTTGGGGTATATGGCGCCGCCAATGATTATAGCCCGAATCTCATTGCTTACGCGGTCAAGGACCACGTGCATCGTCTCGCAATTGACCTCGTCGTTGTCAGCGTCATCACCAACGACGTCCGGAGAACCGATTACGGAGAAATCGGCGGACACCGGCACGGTCTGAGCCCTCCAACTCTTTTTGGAGCCGTGGGTTGGCATGTTAAAAGGCTCAATGTGCCCTTCTGTCGGATTCTCTGCGGATTTGGGTGCCCAACGATGGTCCGAATTGTAGTAGACGAAGTCCTCATCTTGAGCTACGAGGCCGTCTTCATTAACTAAGAAAGCGCAGACGTCAAGGTCGGCGCCACCCTTCCATGTCAAGTCGATTCGGATGTTGTTAAGTCCCTCGTCTTTGCTGAACTTGAATCGGTCGCCCTTTTTAAGCGATGCTTTGGTGAAGTTATAGTTGCTCATGATTTTTGTTATTTGTCTTTTTCAAGATATTTTTCTACTACGTTTTTAAGTGGTACGTATTTTATTCCGAGGAGTGTGAATACTTCGTCTATTATGTGCACCTTCTCTTTTGCCTCCTCTGACATTTCTCCGTTGGCTCCATTGTCTATGGCGTCTATCAGGCGACGGCCCCTAATGAGGAAAGTGCAGACCGCTGCCATGTCGGAGTCGTGACATGTCTTTGCGAAGAACTCTTTTGCCTCCGAAAACCTGACTTCGCGAATTAGGCGGAAGCCTACGCCCATTTGAGAGCTTCGGGGAGGGATTTTCTCCTTAATGGCTGAGCCAAATGAGTTTACTCCATTCGCTGGCGGCAGTTGAGGTATGACGCCAATTGACTTGGAAACGTGCTGCGGGGCGGAGACAACCTCACCCTCCAAAGCATTCTCCTTGTTCTCTCCTAACAACACTTTCACGTATTCGTCAGACAGCGAGACAATCTTGAACATGCATATCTTGTCTTCCATTGTCTCGGATAGTAATGTCTGGTAGTTGTCAGGCAATGACTTGACGCCAGTCTGCGCATACTGTTCCTTTTGGGCTGATATGAATGTCTGAGTATTCGAGTAGAACGCGGCGCTCCCTACTGTGCCGCTGACATGCACGTATGGCAGTGATTTGCTCCACATGTTTTTGTATGAGCTCTCGATTTCAATGTTTAGGAACTCAAACGGACTGTCCCAATTGACATGGTCATATCGCCTGCCTATTTCGTACGCGTAGCTCTCAAAACATGTGTTCAGGCATTTTAGGCCTTTCTTTGGCGACTCATTTTTATAAATTTCGAGTATCGACTTTTCGTAGGTCGTTTTTTGCTCTGAGAAATAGTCACGCAGCTTGCTGATGTCGACGAGGTTTTTCGTGTCATCGTATGACTTTAACCTGAAGGAGTTTATGCTTGCCGCATTTTGAAGTCTCTTTTCCTTTAATTTTTCAACTTCATCCCGTAGGTCGGCATATCTTTTCTTCGCCTCGAAAAGGACGTGAAGCCTTTCTCTGGCCTGTGCCGCTTTCTCCGCATTCTCTCTCTTCCGGTCCCAAACCTTAGTCTCCTCTTCGATTGATTTTATTCTAATCTTGCGCCTTTTGTTTTCCCCAGAGAAGAATTCGCATATTTTCGTCCACAGCCCCCTTCCGTTTTTTTCATCCTCAAGGCGTCGCCTGTCCTGCGTCAGGGAAGCTATCGTCTCCTCCGACTCGCGAATCTCCGACTTCAGGATTTGTGCGAAGTCTTCAGAGGCTGCTGTCTCAAGCATCCTCTCGTATCCGCGCCTGATGCGGTTGAACTTTTCCGTGGTCTCGTCTATTCTCGTCTGAGTGCCTTTGATTTTGGCCACGTCATAAGCCACTGACGCCTCGTGGACGTCTTTGCGAGTATACAATATATTCGCTAAGGGCGCCTCTTCGCCTATGTAGCAGCCGAAGGCCTCAGCAATGATGTTGTCAATCTCAATATTCACGTTCTCCGGACACTCGATAGGCGTTGAGTAGTTCGGTGTGCCATATTTGCCCTTTAGGCTTTGCGTGCGGACGCTGAGCCCGATTGGGTTGGTCGACGTGTCAAATGGATCAGTAGGCTCCGTCTCGTCATTGCCGAAGAGGCGTAGGGTGAGCAGGGCGTCTTCCAAATAAATTCGGCCCAGCTGCTTTACCTCGGGCGGGTAATACATGTACTCGGAGTGGCCGATGGAGAATATTCCGCTTCTGACATTTGATGGGGCTGTCGCCTGTTGCAGCTTGTCCCGTGTCGACGGGTCTGATGCCAAAAGCATGAAGTCGGCCAACATTCGCGGGAGGTGAAAGTCATGGTGCTCCAAATCCATGAATGTCGCCCCGCCTGTCATGTTTTGCGTACCTACATAGCAGGTGAACAGACCCTCGCTGCCTTTCTGTGACTTGAAAACAAAGTTCATCACATCGTCCTCGGACGTGGTGACGACGTTGGCTGGCCGAGCTGTATCGTAGGCCAAGACAATGTGCCAAACGATAAGGTTGTCAAATCCGTGCCGCGAGTCATCTTTTATCTTTAGCAAGTCGAGGAAGGTCGATTGGTCGTAATCGTTCTCGCCGTACGGGTTGTCAAGAAAAAAGAGGTTAAGCCTTGCTGTAGCGTCACTTATCGAAGCCGCCCTTATGAATTGGGCAAGGTGATTCTTAAAGCCGTCTTGCAGCTGGTCGAAGTGCGAAAACTTGCCGCCTATCCGATACTCGTACCCCCCTCCATCGCTGAGGATATTGCCATATGATGACAGAACGCCTGCGGAAGGGAGACAGTCCTCCACGATGACCCTTGCGAGGTCATCTGTGGAGGGTTTCCCACTCACTATCAAGAAGTGTGTCTGTGACATTTGCGCGAATATGTTATGTCATTACAATCCTTTCCTCCACTTTAGAGAGGAGGCTCGTCTGTCACTTGTTGTGGTTGGACCTCAAGTCTATCTCCAAGTTGATCTGGTTGATGACCTGCTGGTATGCCGGATTTCCGTTGGTTATTCCGTCAATCTCGGCAGGGTTCATGCTCTTAACGACACATTCGGTGTAGTACTTGTTGTCCTTGCGTACTTCGTCAAGTCGGTCATTGACAAATTTTTGACCTTTCTCCCTGACAATCTCATCTATTTTCTCTTTGACCTCTTCAAAGAGTTTGAGTGCGGAGAACTGGGCGTTGGCGTCGGTGCGCTGCTCGCCAAGGTCGTATCTGTAGTTCTCGATAGGCTCACCATATGTTTTTGAGCGCATCCAGTACTTGCGTTTCTCTTTGTCGAAACGGATAATAGGCTGGCCGTCTGTGTCGTTGAAGCAGAATGCCTGAGTCCACATGTCCAAACTGACGGAGGGCCTGTCCTCCGGCCAAAAGGAGTAGCCTTTGGCTTCGCGGAGGGCGTCCATCTTGGCGTCTATTGAGCATGAGAGGCCGTGCTCATCTTGGCTCCTCTCCTTATAGTCCCTCTCGTAGACCGTGAAGTTATTGATGGCGAAAATTGGCGCTGACGACTCGCACATCATGATGTACACGCGATCCTTCTGGCGCGTCGTGGCGTATTCTGGTTTGACTGTGTCATATGTCAATGCCGCTGCGACCTCGGGAGTCTGCATTATCGTTTTCCCTTGGTCTGGAACGCCCACGAGAACCTGTCGGGAGCGAGTGACGCTCTGTGTCGTTTTCCCCTGATAATTGATTGTCCACATAGGGACTGACAAGTCGAGTACATACTTAGTCCTCTTTACGAGCGCGTCTGTGCCCATTTCCGCAAGCACGTCCTCTATTGTCGTGCTCAAGACTTTTGAGACTGGCTCTGTGGCTCCTGCGAACATCATTACCGCCCTGCGCAATTCCTCCGCCCCATAGCCAAGCCATTGGTTGAGATTTCCGTTTTGAGGCAAAACTGAGCTCTCGCAGAAGTCGTTCCACATCTGTTGGCTTACGGAGGGGCTTATTCTGCTTATGGCGTCAGTGTGCAGGTAGACTTGGAACTTTGACTTAGGTGTGCAAGAGTTGCGTATTTTGGCGACCTCTGCTTCGAGGTCTTGGCTCAACTTGCGGATTTCCTCACTCTTAGCGTCGAGTCGTAGCTTATACTGTGTAGTGACTTCTTTCAACTCTGTGTAGAATTGAATTGCTAATTGATGCCGCTTCAAGTCCTGCATGTTGCGCATGCGGTTGTTGACCGCGTCTTGCAGGTCGTCTGCCGCACTTTGCTTGAAGTTGCCCCAAAACCCGTAACATGCGCTTACGTCCTTCCCCCAGTCTGGGGTAAGCCTAAGTACGTTTTCGAGGTTGGCGGTCTCTTCCTTCATCTCGGCAAGGCAAGAGTCTGTAAAGCCATTGAGGGCTGCGAGGAATGAGACGGCTGCGCCAACTCCTCCCCCTTCGCCAGAGCAGATGAGTTTTCTTATCTCGCCCGCCAAGAGGTCTATAGTCTTCTGGAGTTTTGCGCTGTAGTTAGCCTCCGGCATCTTGTCCTCCGAGCACATTCGCAGGCGGCTGATGATGTCTTCCTCCGTTGTCCCTTTCTCAACGGAGAACGGCGTATTGGCGTTAAGGTCGCAGATGGCGTCTATCACGTCGTTGTGGAGGTCGCCGCCAGTCTCGCGTATCTTGACGTCCTCGCGGTCGACGAAATTGTTGCAAAGCTCCGACCCGACAGAGTTTGTGTTGACTAACATGGATGACAGGCGGGCGGCTATGGCATAGGTCGTCGCCAACCCGACTACCTTTGAGTCATAAATCATCTCTGCCGCGCCGACAGAGGCTGCCCACGCCTGTTTCCCTCCTATCGCAAAATCAGGAATGTGCGTTATGACGTTGTCTTTCATGACGTCCGCGGCGGTTCCCATGTCTCCTGAAGGCAGGAATGCGCACTTTGCCACGCCATCTAACAGGTCGTTTATGCTTCCGAATGTAAGACCTGCGGAGTTGACGTTGTTTATGATGTAGGCGTATTCAAACAGCCTGTCATTTATGTTCTCCTCGCCAAAAGGAATTGGCGTGGTTGTGCTGGTCTGATAAATGAAGTCGAGGTCGCGAAGCGTTCCGTATGTGTTGTAAAAGACGTTGAATGAGCCATTGGGGACCATTGCCTTGTACACGTCCGGCATGACAATCCATGGTATTATGTCGCACTGCGCCCCTGTGCTTTTGACGGCTCTGTTTATCTGTTTCAGTACGTCAATGAGCATTCCGGACCCTGTTCCTCCACTCACTGAGCAGAACACGTTTATCGTAGTTCTGGCAGGGATGCCGGGTGTTTTTCCTTTGCCCAACTCATATTTTGAGTCTGGGGCAATCGGTGCGCCTATCGCGTTAAGAGACATGCTCACGCGCTCCATTATCTCATTCTGGTTGTATCGAGCGATAAAGCATCCGCTTGAGCGGACCTGCCCTGCTCCTATACCCTTGATTGTGCTCAGGCAGTCAACATTTGTCCTTGGCGGCTGCGGCATCCATGCGAACTCGGTAGGATTGCTGTTGTATACCGTCAAAGCGTTTGTCACAGAGACGCATTTGACTTCGTTGGGAGTTAGCCTTACGTCCTTTGCTCCGAAATCACTCTTGTTGGTTATCTTACCGTTAACTATGCTATATGTGGTTCCTGTCGCGTCGGACCCAGCCTTGGCTACAGCGATGTCTACCACGCCATCTTGCGTGTCAATGGCTAAGAAGCCTATCATGGGCTGAGGTATTTCACCATACGCGTCAATGAAGTGACGCTTAATCCTTACCAACGTTTGGGCTCCTGTGCCGCCAATGCCTATGTAGAGGGTCTTGTTTATGTTTATTGCCATGGTTTTATGTGCTGTCTTTTATCCTGATATAGATGTTTTATGCGAAAACTATTTTGTTCCTCGTTGTGTTGTCTATCACTGTTTGCTGAGTGTCGACATATTTCATTTTGCTCTTTAGAATGGTATATCCGCCACCTGCTATTCTTATCTCTTTTCTCCGTCCGGGTGTGAGTCGAAGAGCGGTTGAAAAAACTGAGGATTCTACATAGAGCGTCTTGCCAAAGAAGAACGCGTTAGCGAAACTTTGTTTTTCAGCCTTTGGGCAGAGTCTCACTTCTGCATATCCACCAAGCCGCGTTGTCTTGGGCCCGTATAATATCCGCCCTGAGGCGTCTGTCACACTCACGCTTTTCTTGGCTGTTGAGCCAAATGTCCGTCTGTGCAGTATGAGCCTTGCGATGGCTATTACAGCGGCAATAGCAGCCAACGCTATGAGTAAACCCTTTTTCAGCGGGTTCATCGCATGGTCGAAGTACATTGTCCACTGCATGACGGGCGTGCCGGGCGTGACTTCTATGTTGTTGACGTTCGCCATGCCTCTGGGTGTGGCGACCAAGTACCCTTGATGCTTGCCGTCTTTTGCGCCTGGGAGGAATCTGAATTTTATTTTAAGCTCCTCATTGCCGCTGACGCTCTTGGGGGTGATGCGGATTGTGTTGCCCTTGACTTTCTCGCCACCGAAGTTTATCTCAAGCTTTGATGTCGGGACTATTTTTTTGTCATTATCAGTGAATGCGAGGTCAACAGCCGCATGTTGGTTAATCGCGTCTTTGTTGAACTCGAGGATTATTGTTTTCTCCAAATAAGTCGTGTCCGCGTCGGACCAGAGGAAACTGTCGTGATAACTCGTCTCCCCAAGTGTGACGCTGTCGATGTCGCTCTTGGGAGAGCAACCAGAGATAATCGCCATCATCGCAATGGCTGATATGGCTGTGTGTATATGTCGTGTTTTCATAGTGGCTCCCTAATCTTTGAATGAGATTTTGACAGTCGGGTAGGGCTTGTTGACGCACTTCACGCTTATCGTCTTGCTAATAAGGAATGTGAATTTTGGCAGTCCATCCGCGTTGACACTTAGAAGCCACTGATGAGTTGTCGGCAGGTCTTTGTCTGACTTCTTGACCGTCACTCGCACTGCTTTGCCTCCATCGCTTGTGGTGACGACGTTTTGGTTGGCTATGGAGTAATATTGGTCGTTGCTTGTCAGTGTTATTCTCGCTCCGCCTAAGTCTCCCGATATGCCGACGTCGAAAGTCTGCGTGTTGCGTACGTCATAGACGGGCTGCCTCTCAAGTTTGATGTGCTTGATGTTTACGTCGGCGGTCTCAACCGTCCACAGCTGCGCATCCTGCTGTGCGACTTTCCCTTTTATGCTCTCAGCGGCGGCCTCGCCTGTCAGCATGACGTAGAACCCGTAGCAAGTGTTGCTTGTCCGAGTTTTCCATGACTCTATGGCATCGTTGAGTTTCTGAGCTGTTTTGCTGTAGGTGGCGCCATCCGTCATCAGGTAAAAGTAGGTTTCATTTGCGGAGGAACCGTAATTCTTATAGAAGTCGTCGAAGGGGACGAATACTTCGGTGTATGTGTCGCTGACAAGGTCTATCTCGTCAATGAATTTATTAAGCTCTGATTTTCCGCTCTCTGTCGCCTTTACTTTTCTCCGTTTCAGCTCATGCCGGCTGTCTGTCCATGCGACAACTTCCAATGTGGTGGTCTCGTCGTTGACGTTTGCGATTGCCTTTTTCAGATTCCCCGTCACATCGTCCCATATCGGCTTCATTGATCCTGTTATATCCAAGTAATATACTCGCGTCTCCTTTAGTAATTGCGCATTTGCTGTGCAACACAACAACGTGAGTAGCATAGTGGTGATGACCGTGGCTACACGGCCTCGCATCCTTTCTCTGATTTGTGATGGTCGAGTCTTTTCGCTTGCCCTCATGGTGATAGTCGTCTTCGTGTATCTTCTTTAACAAATTTCGATAAAAAAAAACACCATCCAAATTTATCACCTCTTTTCTCCCATCACGTTTATCACTTTGCCCCCCCCCTCGTCCGCCGTCGATCTCTCACCCAAAGCGTTCCTTTCCCATCGCGGCAAAAAAAGGTCCTTGGTCACCCCATCAGGGCGGCCAAGGACCGAAAAATAATCTTAGGAAACTGTTATTTGCCTGCTACGACAGAGATGGCGGCGCCACCGCTCTTGCCAAGATGCAACTGCAGCACGGTGGCCAAATCGCTGTCAATCAACGTTACTCCGAAGATTCTTAACTCGCAATCTATGGATCAATTTCTTGCAAGACTTCACGAAGGTTTATTGCGAAATTGATGTTAGCTCCCGAGTCGTCTCGACCTGCTGAGGTTACTCCTATCACCTCGCCATATTCGTTAATGAGTGCGCCTCCACTGCTGCCGTGATCTATTGGGACGCTTATTTGGATTCCATATTTCTCGTCTGGGCGCAATTGTGAGATCATCCCGTCTGAAAGCGTGTTTTCGTATCCGCGTGGTGAGCCGATCGCAAAGACGTGGTCTCCGACTTTAACCTCTTTTTGTGATAGTGGTATAAACTTACACCCTTTCTTGTTGATTTTGAACAATATGATGTCTTTGTCCGCATCGGAGTATATGATATTCCCAATAGAATACCTTTCCCCGCTTGAGAGTTTTATCTGCGCATGAGACTTGTATGTTCCTTCAAACACGTGGTAATTGCTTACGCCAATGCCGTCTGGTGAGATGAAGAAGCCTGAACCCTGATATGCGTTATTACCATCGTCTGTGAAAACCATGAAAACAGCTGGGTTATATAACTTAAAAATCTCACTTCCTTCCAATTTGCGCTCGTTCATTGTCGACTCTGATGCTGCCTCTATTTCTTTCGCAGTGGAGTTTCGGGTGTCCGGGCTTTTTTTGCGAGACCGGCTGCTCCTGCCATTTCTGTCTCCTGACCGTTCCTCTTTTAGAGTACTATTCTCCGAGTTGCCCGTGTAGCCTTGTTTCGGTTTTGGCCTTTCGCATCCATAAAATGTAGCGGCAATAACCACTAAGGCGAATAATTCCGTTACTAATAAAACTATTTTCCTCATCCCTAACCATTTTATAATCTTATTGTGTCTTGGCTTTCTTTCCGAGTTTACCTTCTGCTATTTTCACTTGGTGGCCCAACTTTCAGGTTTGGGGATAATGTAGATTACAAAACGCTGATTGTTCTCTTCTCGTTTGTCGCGAAATGAACTCTTCTCCCCGCTACCCGAAATTAAAACTTCATGAGCTACCCCATTGCGTTCCAGCGCTTCCTGCTCTTCCCAGAAAGTCATGAGTGACAGTGCCCTCTGGTAACTCAAGACGTCATTCAGTCTGGATCCGTCTTTCGAGGCTTGGCCCTCGATGATAATGTAATACTCGGCTCCTGTCTTATTGTGGGCATTTGCCGTGAAACGTTTGATGGCATTTCCTGCATTTATCAGCTCGTTTCGCTCTGCCTCTGGCACCTCCATTAGGTCTGCGCTGCCAACTCTGAAGCCAACTCTTTGCGGTTTTTTCAGTGTGAATCGTTTTGATTGCTCGTCATACTCGAAGTATGCGGGATCGATGCTCTTAATGCTGTTGTTTATCTCCTCCAATTTTTCATAGTCCTTCTTCTTTACCAATATCTCATTGAGCATTTTTTCGTTCTTCTGTCGGAGGGCTGCTTCTGCCGCAACTTTTTTGCCGAGCAATAGGATGACGAGAACGAAGAGAACCAGCATGACGAAGAATAATGTCGTCATAAGATCCGAGTAGCTGGTCCAGAAGAATGACTCTTGTTTACTCTTACTCATTTATGACCGGATAACCTGAAATTAAAAATTCTTCGCAATAAACTATGCCTGTTATTGTTGCTTGCTTCCGTGGATTCCCTTCCATTCTGAGCGTTTGGATTATTCGGAATATAATTCTGGCTGTTTTTTAAGTCTGTGGACTTGCTCTTTAGTAACTTTTGAAGAGTGTCATTTTGCTTTCCAATGGCGCTTATGAGCTCTGCCGTCTTGTTTTCTCTTGACTTGCTGTCGTCTGCAATGCTGTTGAGTGCGTCACAAATTCCACTTAATTTGTCGTTTGTCGCAGCCAAAGTATCGCCAAGCCCAGCAACTTTGCCAATGTTGTCCGCCATCTGCGATAGTTGTTCTCCTCTGGTCTTGATAGCTTCGTTTTCAGCCTGCATTGTCTGGTCCAACTTTTCGATTCTTTTGACATTGCTGTTTTGGAAGTCATTTATGACGGTCTCCATTTGTAGGCTGATGTTTTCTGTGAAATCTTTAAATTCAGCAGCCTGTATCTCAAAAATATTCTTGAGCTTGTTCGATGCCGTATCTGTAAAGTCTGTCAGATTTTGGCTGTTTTTCATCATGGTCTGATAAGCGGAGTCTATTTGCTTATTTGTGGAATTTGTAATAGTTCTGAGCTCATTTTCCCATCGGTCGAAGAATCCGGCCATTTTGACCACCATGCCGACACGCGCATCTGTCTCTGCTAACTTTTGTCCAGCCGAAATCATCTGTTCTGCGAAGATCCTGCATTCATGCGCTGCGCCAGAGAATGAGTTTAATTCATCAACACAGTTTTTCAACTTGTCGTATATATTAATGTTGGCAGTAGCTGTTTTTTTGACATCCAAACTGTTTATAGCTTCGAGGATCTTCATTTGCTGTAAAGAGGTTTCGCTGATTACAGAAAGTGCGTTGTTGAGTTTTTCCGCATTTTTTGAAAAAGAATCGTTAAAACTGCTAAGCTGTGACGTCATTATGTGCAGGGCTGCACCTGCGTTTGATGTCATCTGTGGCAAAAGTGTTGTCTGTACCCATGAGAGAAAGTTGTCCTTGCTCCTGTCACATGATGCTCGTGCGGCTTGCGCCGAGATCGTTGCGAATGTAGTGAGGAGAAGTCCTGCGATGCTGCAAATCATAGCTAAAGCTACGCCGGATAGCAGCGCCTCCAGTCCATCGGCTCCAAAGCCCGTTCCTGCTTTAAGTAACGAGTTGAGCGTCCCTGATGTGACAAGTGTCCCTACGCCTACAAGAATCCCGCACATCGTTCCCATGAGACCCAGATAGAGTGGAGTGGGGGTCAAGGTTTGCAGTTTGTCTGTGATGATGTCGCAATTGCGGTCGGCTATGTCCTTTATGAGATAGAAGTCGCTCGCATTTGCTCCATTACTCTCAAGGTAGTTGTTGATTGAGTAGATAATATTACTGCGAGTGCCATCGGCTGAACCCGACAAATCCTCTATAACGTTGAACGACCATGAGTCATCCTTGCTCTTCTTCGCCAATTTGAACGTATTGTAGGCTGATTCTGGGAAGATGTTTTTTAAACTCTTTATTGTTTTGCGGATGAGATTGAATTGGCGAATCTGGAGTAATAGGATTGCGACTATAATCGCAATTATGAGGAAATTATGCATACTCTTTCTATCTCACTAAAAACGATTTCACTAATAAAAAACAATTTCAGCCTTTTGCGTCACGGCCCATCTCTTTTTGCCAGAGGTGGAGGCCATTTCTTTGCATAGGCCTTTTCGCGTTGTTTTGATGCCAGACTTTCCTTCGCTGGTTATATCGCAATAGGATTTTAACTCATCATGATTATTTATGGCTACCCGTTCATTCCCGCTGAATACAAACGAGAAACCGTCTCTTTCCCTTTTTATGGTGAAACGCTTTCTTCCATCGCTTTCTCCGCACTCTTCTAAACCGGTACTGACTATCCTCGCATGCCATTCCTCACCTTGCGATGTGCGTGTGTTCTCGCTTGTCGGAGTTTGTGCTATTTTGCTTGCCTTGTCCGGTTTAGTTCCGTTTTTTGGGGAGGGGAAAGCGGGTGCAGCTTGCTCATCTTTGCTTTTGGGTGGTACATCCCTTGTTGACGTGTGTTTGGATTCGTTTGGCTCATTTGTGTCACTTAGTTTGAGTTGATTTTTTTCATCGACAGATAACTCATTGACGGTCTCTTCCCTGTTCTCTCCGGTGGAAGGTTTTGCGTCCATCACATGGCGCCTCCTCTTAAGCAACAGTGGGATGATTTTGTGTTCTGTCGCCAATGTTAAAAGGATAGTCGCCACAAACATGCAAAGTACTAGGACTGTTGACATAAGTGGTATGGTAATGTGTTTCCCTTTGCTAAGAAAGGACTTGACGTTTTTTCCCGCTTTGTCGAAATAGGCGATATCTTGACTTTCGTCACAAAATTTCTTCTCTGTTGCAGCTCTATTCAACACGCATTTATAGTCGCTCAGGCAATTTCTCTCTATTGAGTCTATTTTCAGTATCCCAATTGTTAATTCGGCTGTCAGATCCCAACACCCTGATTTTATAAGATCAAGGTAAAATTGCGCAGCCAAGGAGTTTATGGTAGTGTCAGCTTTGTATTTAGATGAGATTTCGTCAAATGTTTTTTTCTCGTTTACATGCCGCCTTTGGGTGAATTTGGCAGTGTCATTCTCCGACTTTTTTACGTTCGCCTCCATTGCGGCCAACGTATATTGAACGGCAGCATAGCCCAACTCGTCGTTAGTCGCAATCCCGTCATTGTCTTGCTCAGCTTCGCGCGAAGCTGAGCAAGACAATGTCAGGGCTGCGAGCAATATCGTAAGCGCCTTGTTTCGCATGTCTTTGTCCTATTGTGGTTGATGTCCGCTATTCGCATGATTTAGTTTCGCATATGCTCTTTGTCAGGCGATTGAGTGCCTCTATGATGGGGTAGAAGAACATAGTCTCGTCGCGCCTGTCATCCTTTGTGCTGGGCGAATGTAGAGCCATGCCGTTCCTAAGCCCGCTTTCAAGCCCTTTGTAACATACGTTTTTTGCGGTATTCAGGGAGGCGACGCTCACGCCAAAGTTCTTGTTGAAGTTGAATGCGTCTCCTTCGCCTATGCGGAAGAAAGCGTCAAGCATCTTCCTAACTTCTGCCACAGTGCCGTCCTTCAGATTATCTGATATGTTGGCGTATGTGTCGTTCTCGCCCACAATGCCGGAGTTATCCCCTTTTAAAACGACTTTTAGCCTTCCGGTGTCGCTAACGCTTGGCCCCCTCTCTCCTGTAAGGGCGCCTTTGCAAGTCATCTCTTTGGGGTAAGAGGATTTCAGACCATAGTTTAGCCTGAAATCACCATTCTCGTATTTTCTATCTGATATGGTTTCTATGACTTCTTTTGTGAAGTCAGTGAGCAACTCCGTATCGTTAGTGATGATGGACAGTATTTTTGAACCGTTACCGCTGAATGATATAATTTCGGGCAAGGTAAATCCTTTGACTTTTATAATGTTGGCTACATGGTAGATTATGCTGAAGTAGAAGAGTAGATAGATAATCTTTACATACTCGTCATCTCTCAACTTTTTGTTGAAGTCGACGAGCTCGGTGATCTTTTTCTCCATTACTTCATTGTCTGATGAAAGAGAGAAAAGGAAGGAAACAAGGTCTGAGCCTTTTCTTTCGTTGATTATTTTCGAGAGTTCGGTAAGTCCGTTTTTTTCTAAGATACTTGAGATGTCACTCTTGAATAAAGAAGCAATATTGGCATTGTCGTCAGAGACGGATTGTAGCTCGTATGCGTTACTGTATATGTTGTTGGAGGCGAATCGGAATGAGCTGATAGCGTCTATTTGGCCATTATTGCCGAAGACCACATCTGTTGTTCCTCCTCCAATATCAATGGTCGCAATAGGGCTTTGACCATACCTGCCCTTGTTAAACAGGTATGGGGCTACAGACTCTGTCATCTTCATCAGGTTGTCGCTGTCCCCGCCAATGTTGTCGGAAAAGGCGTTCTTCCACACCTCGTCAAACCTGTTTATTTCTGAGCGGTTCATGCTGACCGGGTAGAACCATGTTACCTTTGTCGCTTTCAGGTCTCCGCCAGACAAGACCACTTTGTTGCGAATGAGGAAGAACAGCGAGCCTATGTATGCCCTTATATGATTTCCGCTGTCCTTGCTTCTGTCCCATTTGATGTTGGTCAATGTCTTGCTGTCGTTGTTGTTTGAATACTTATCGTATGTCAAAAAGGCATTGGCATAGGAAAATGGCGGCACAGCTGTGTTCCAATTGATGTTTTTTGCGACAGAAAGAGCTGTGCTCAACGGGAATTTCACCTTGGCGGCTCCGCATCCAATAAGTTCAGGAATGAACTCTTTTATTATGTGGTTGTATGAAGAGATGCTGACATCGCATGCGTCACTGTAGATGAAGGATATTTGTGCGTCGTCCTCAGTTATGTCAAATGGTCTCGATTTGTCGTTTTGGGAGTCCGTCAGGTACTCTATGTGCGTGTTTGACGAACCCAAATCGATGGCGAATGAGAATTGTGTGTTGCCTGCTCTCTGCACTTTTAGTTTGGGCAATATTATTCCTCTGAGGCCGGCGTGTGTTAATTCAATGAAGTCGATGTTTTGTCCCTCAACGGAATAGGCTTTTATTACTATGTCGCCAACGAAGTCATCACACCTTTGGCTCAGAGAAGATTGTATCTCTTCTGTCCCGTTGAAAAACTTAAGGTCAATTTCCGCGGGGTCGCAACCGTCTTGTGGTGTCACGGCTACTCTGTACTTTGCGTCGTCCTGGTTTGCAAAGCGCGCATGTGGCATCATTGCGAATGTAAAGATGTAGTCGTCTGTGTCTTCGCCCGCGCTATAGCTTCTTTTGTACTCTATGAAGCCTGCTTTCCCTGCTTTGTTGCATTTGACTGGAATTCGCAATGTCACCTTGACGCCTCCCGTTGGCGTGGGCTCCATCTTGACTAAATTCTCGACTTCGCGAGGAGTGAAATATTCAAAAATAGCTCGTTTGATAGGCAATAGAAAGCCATTCTTGCAACTGTTTGAGACGTATTCAATGTCCCCGTCAAAATATCGACTTTTGTCTATGGTGGCTCCCTCCATCTTGATGACCCTGTCCTCCAGGAAGTCTCCTATGGTGATGTAAGGATACTGTGTCCCTTCGTTTGGTAGAGTTCGCTCGGCCAATGGTCTTGGGTCGCTCTGAGGCGCATAGTCGTTCCTCCCCCACAAGTTCCCAGGGGTGTACGTCATGTTCTCGTAGATGGAGCCTTTTTCTGACGGCAGGACAAGTGGTTTCTTGTCGCCTGTGTAGATTGTTGACTTTATCTCAAAGTCGCTTTCGCCTTTTAGCGACTTTTGTGGGCGGCTGTGCATGACGAGACCTGACAGAATCTCAACCTGGTTGTTGTTGATTTGCAACGGAATGTAGCTGCCCTTGTCCATATCCCTGACGGCCTCGTTCAGCTGCTGCTTCTTCTCTGCGTCGAGCCTCTCATACGTGGCTACTAAGTATTTATTGACTTCCGGCATCATGGAGCTTACGCTTCTGCCATTGACGTTTTGCTTCATTATGAGCCACAGGTACTTTACCAATTCCATGTCGCGCTTGTAAAGCGGTTGTAGCTCTCGGTCGAATGGGTAGTCTCCATTGGCGAATCGTATCCCGTTTGATGCGTAGCTGAGGTCGTTAGCAGGAGCGAAGAAAAGGGTTGCGGGCGAGGTGGAGCCTATTATGTTCATAGGCTTCGGGCCTCTCTTGTAGTTGAGAAGGAAAAAGGAGCCGAAATCATTGAAGTTATAAGTTTCTGCATCCTGCTCCAAGTAGGTGCAAATAGTTTCACCTACGGCTCCCCCTATGTTTTTGAGGTCGTCCCTGCTGCACTCGATAATCTCGATGTCTTCCTTGAACTTGTTGTAGTTGAAAAATATTTCAGCTACATCCATGGCGTCGGACACCATGCGGTGATATTCGGTGGCACCATCCAGGTCGCCGCTGTCTACGACCTCCCTGAATGCCGTCTTTACAAGATCTATTATTGCAAATGGTGATGGGATGGAGGTTACCCTCAGCCCCATTTGAGATCCATTGGGGTCTTGTATGCCATTTATCTCATTGTGGCCATATGGCTGAGTCTCTCCCCAGTCCTGAATGTTGTTGCTGCCGGTTTCATGCAGCCTGAGTACTTTCCCCATTTCTTGCTTTTTACTTGATTATTTTGTCTTTCACGACATCTTCCATGACCTCATAGAATGTGTCCATCATCTTCTGGGCTGTTGTCGTGCCGTCAGCCTTTTTTAACTCGCCGCTCCGCTTGTTTAATCTATCAGTGAGGTAATCGAACCCTTTGCCATGGCCGAAAATAGAATATTTCACCTCATACCCGTTCACTCCATTGATTGGGTCTGAGGCCGCCAATTCGAATGGCATGAACGAGCGTTTGTTTTCTGCCATCTCTGAGAGCCATGACCTATACTCAGATAAGAAGCGCGTCAAGTCCTCTCCGAACTGAGTGCTTAGCATGCTGCCGTCAACCCCCAGAGACTTAGCCCATGGCTGCGTTTTGTTGCTAACATCCTCGTTTATCTTGTTCTCGCAAAAGCGCTCGAATAGCATCAGCATTGTCATGGGCCGGGTTATGGCATCCCTTGTCTTTTGGGAAAGATTGGAAAACTGAAGTTGGTCGGTCAACGAGTCGAGGCCAAATTCTTTGGTCTCTGTCCCCATCTGCCGTTTGCCGTATCGGGCGAAGTCGAGTACAGCTAAAGCGGAAAATAATTCTATGACATGTGCATGGTTGCGCTGATTCTGCCCTCCCTCGCAATAGTCGTAGTTGCTGCTGGCGTCATCTCCTATATAGTATATGTTGTCAATCGAGTAATCTCCTTTGCCGCTTATGTTTCTTGTGTAGTATGAAAGTGCTGCACGGGTTTTGCCAAGGAATGATGTTGAGTCTATTTCTCGATTTTTATCGCCATTGTTGATGCTGAAATATGGCAAGACAGACAAGGCTCCAATTGGGGCGTTTTTCACGATGTCGGAATTTCCGACCTTGCAGCCGCGAAGTGTCTTCAGTAGCAAGGGGAAACCGCTTGCGCCTGTCCCGCCGAATATCGAGCTGATGATGAATATCTTGTCGCCCGAAGAGAAATTGGAGGCGAAATTCTCGAATTCTTTTGATTGCCCAAACTGGTTGAGCACTACGCTGCCTATGTTCGGGTTGCCCTTGAAACCGACAGTCATGTCGCTCGCTAAGTTGCTTTCGGAGAATAGCATTCTGACCAAAGCCTCGCCACCTTTGCTGCTGTTTCCGATACTTGTTATGTCTATGAAATCTTCAAAAGATTGTCCATTGCCATTTTTTATGCTCATCCGATAATTATTAGTTATCGGGGTTAGGCTGGTCTCAAAAAAATGGTTCTTTGCCGAGTCTGTGAAGTGTAGCTCGTCGTGTATCCTGTTATACCTTTTCATGAGGTCAACAGTGCGTGTCATGTCACCAGCCGCTTGGTCCGGGTCTATTATGATAGGCACAATCTCATTATAACTTGATTTGACCGAGGCTGCCAATAGCATTGTCAGTGAGCGTAAAACTCGGGAGCCTGTGCCTCCTATGGCGAATACGTATAGTTTGGACATTTTTTATGTTTTTGCTGTGACTATACCCAACTAACAAAATGGAGTACGCTTGCAGTTCCGGCTCCACCACTTAATCATGAAGGAAAAAATAAAATATGCGATGAACGACCAGATGAGGTTTTCAAGACCAAAGCCAATGCAGTTGCCAAACGATGGCATCAGTGCTTCATCCGTTATCTGCAAAGCGCGGGCCACGTCGCCTGTCACAACTGCGTTGTTGCAGCTGACTGTCCCGACTATCATGTTGATGATTGAGCCGATACCTCCGATAAGGGCCCATTGCCATCCGCGGTTAAATGTGGGGCGATTGGTGAACGGAGAATAGTAGTAGATGGCGCACGCAGCGAAACTTATTATCAGCATCCATGTGCCCAGAAAGACATAACTTGTCTGTCCGAATTCGAAAAAATCCCCTGTCTCGGCGTTGTAGCCAGCCAAGTAGTAGTCAAGGTCGCTCCCACAAAGTCCGCTAAGCCATGTATAAAATGTTGAGCAAAAAAAGCTATCCATCTATTTAATTTATTTTTATGGTGATTGCCGTGTAATTGTAGCCTCCTATTGCCGTCATTGCGTCCATCACGCCGTCGCAGAGGGGCTTGAAACCGTAGGTGCGCTGGGCGTTTCCGTTCTCTCGAATATCCCAGTCGTCTCCAGGCATGCTGCAGTTGCTTATCCATGACGGCATATGCGCTGTGAGGTTTATGCTCAAGAGCCCTGCTTGCATTGTGCTTGACTTGACGGTTATGTGGCTAATGTTCTTGTTCTTGTTGTCAGTGCTGATGTCTGTCACTGTGAAGTTCTGATTGCTTGTCTCGTAGTTCGATGCGTCCGACTTGTAGTTCGCAGGTAGTGCGATTGTGCTCAGGTCAGCCCATATTTTTAACTCGAAGACGCCACATCTCCCTCCAACTTGAGCATTAATGGCATGGTGATTGTCTCGCCTGTCTATGTCGTATTGTCTGCTTTTGCTTGTTTCAAGTCTGCTGTTTATTTTTTCTCCTGTTGGTGTGAATACAGCAATCTCTTCAACTCCAAAATCGTGAAGCCTGTCATTGCTGATTAGTTCGCAAATCCCATCACTTCCTCCAATCGCCCATATATAAAGGGGGCGTTTCTGGGAAATAGCATAGTGGGACTCTCTCCACTTATTGCCGACCTTCTCGAAGTGGCCAGTGAAGAATTCTCCATTGAAGTACGCTGAGGTTTTTAATATGGCAACGCTCAGGTTTCCCCCCTCGAAGATTTTTGCAATAGTGCTTCGCTGAGCTTCTGGCCCGAGGGTGGTGCTCGCATTCGACTTTGAAGGGCTGAATATGAAATCGGAGGCCACGAGGGTTATTTTGCCGTTTTTTGCCGTCTCTTCTACTACCTGCCGAAGCAGGCTCGCAATGTCAGACTCTTTCCTGTCCCCTATGTTGCCATATCTCTTAAAATCGTCAAGGCTCATGTCCTTCAGGATTTCTTCTGCGTCGCCCTCTATTGGAATCTTTATTTTGTTGATAAATGAGAGCTCTCTGCATTTCAGTCCCTGGACAAGGCGGAAAAGTGTAAGCCTCGCGTCTTTGGCGCCACCCTCATTGTTGAAGTAGCCGTCCATGCTGCTCGAGTTTTCAATGTATAACTTGTAGTTATTTGTGGTCTGATTATAATTCGGGGTCTGATTATTGTTGGTCGTGTTAGATCCCTTTACGTCCTCATTGCTTCGGTTGCCGCTGCGTCCGCTGCAACTGCTCACGCTTAAAGCAGTCGCAAATAGGAATGTTATTGCAGCAAAAAGTCTGACAGCGTTCACACGTATATTCCCTTTTGGGGTGTTTCGCTTTGTGCTTTCTGTGCGTGTGAATAATCTTACCATAATTTGATCTTTATCCGTGATGCCTTTATAACGGAAGTAGGCTGCTTTTATCGCAACAGTATACCTCATGGTGATAGTCGTCTTCGTGTATCTTCTTTAACAAATTTCGATAAAAAAAAACACCATCCAAATTTATCACCTCTTTTCTCCCATCACGTTTATCACTTTGCCCCCCCCCTCGTCCGCCGTCGATCTCTCACCCAAAGCGTTCCTTTCCCATCGCGGCAAAAAAAGGTCCTTGGTCACCCCATCAGGGCGGCCAAGGACCGAAAAATAATCTTAGGAAACTGTTATTTGCCTGCTACGACAGAGATGGCGGCGCCACCGCTCTTGCCAAGATGCAACTTCAGCACGGTGTCTGAGTTTACTGTCTTGGTCTCGATGGTGTAGCTGTCCGGCTTCTCGTCATATGACGCGTCCGCGCCATCGGCGTAGATGGTTGCCGTGTAGTTGACGCCAGGGGTCAGGAACGAGAAGTCCACGGTGGCCTCGCGCTCTTTCTCGCCGGTGATGGCGCCAACATACCAGTTCTCGCCGCCCTTCTCCTTGCGGGCGATGGTGAGGAACGAGCCCGGCTCGGCCTCAAGGTATACGCTCTTCTGCCAGTCGATGGCCACGTCCTTGATGAACTGGAAGGCGTCAGCGTATTTGTCATAGCTCTCGGGCAGGTCGGCCGCCATCTGCAGTGGGCTGTACATGGTCACGTAGAGGGCTAACTGCTTGCAGAGGGTCGTGTTGACGTGGCTATGCTCGCCCTTGATGAAGCTGATGCGGGTGTCGAGGATGCCGGGGGTGTAGTCCATCGGGCCGCCCTGCAGGCGTGTGAAGGGCAGGCAGCAGGTGTGGAAAGGCTTGTTGCCGCCAAAGCTCTCATACTCAGTGCCCCTCGCACTCTCATTGCCTATGAGGTTGGGGTATGTGCGGCAAAGACCTGTGGGGCGTACAGCCTCGTGAGCATTGACGCAGATGTGGTAGCCGGCGGCCTTCTTAACGGCGTAGAGGTAGTGGTTGACAGCCCACTGGCCATAGTGGTGCTCACCCGGGGTTACAATGTTGCCTACATATCCGCTCTTGACCGCGTTGTAGCCGTTGTCCACCATGAACTGGTACGCCGCGTCCATGTGACGCTCGTAGTTGCGGATGGAGCCTGACGTCTCGTGGTGCATCATCAGGCGGATGCCCTTGCTCTTGGCGTAGGCGTTGAGGGCCTTGACGTCGAAGTCAGGGTAAGGGGTGACGAAGTCGAAGACGTAGTCCTTCTCATGGCCAAACCAGTCCTCCCAGCCGATGTTCCAGCCCTCAATGAGCAACTGGTCCATGCCGGCCAGAGCGGCGTAGTCAATGTAACGCTTGACGTTCTCGTTGTTGGCTGCGTGGCGGCCATGAGGGGTGGCGTGGGCGTAGTCGCTCTCGCCAATGTGGATGCTCTTGAAGTCGTCGGTGTAGGTCCATGCCGCCTTGCCGGTAATCATCTCCCACCAGACACCCATATATTTGACGGGCTTGATCCAGCTGACGTCCTCATAGGCGCAAGGATCGTTGAGGTTGAGAATCAGTCGGCTGGCGAGTGTCTTGCGTGCGTCGTCGGTCACCATGACGGTGCGCCACGGCGTCTTGCACGGGGTCTGCATCCTTGCCATCTCGCCAAGCGCGTTGGGGGTCAGAGTGGCCTTGAAGACCATGTTCGCGTCATCCAGGTCGAGGTGCATGCAGCTGTAGTCCACAAGTGCCGCCTCGTGGATGTTGATGTAGAGTCCGCTGTCAGTCTCCATCTGGAGGGCGGTCTGGACCGCGGTGGGCGAGATGAAGGTCTGGCTTGAGTTGTCCTGGCGTGCGGATGGCGAGAGTGCGCGGATCTCGCTCAGGCGGCTCTCGGTGTAGTCATACTCCTGTGTGTCATAGTCGCCTGAGATCCACCACGCCTTGTGGTCGCCAGTCATGGCGAACTCAGTCTTCTCATCCATCACGGTGAAGTAGGTCAGACCGTCCTGCTCGGGGAAGAGGTAACGGAATCCGAGGCCGTCGTTGTATACGCGGAAGCAGAGGTCCATGGTGCGGCCGCTGCTCGGCTGGCGCAGGCTTACAACGAGCTCGTTGTAGTTGTTGCGGATGCTGTCCTCCTCGCCCCATACGGGTGCCCAGGTCTCGTCAAAGGAGCTCGTCTTGGTGTCTGCCACCTCAAAACCGTGCGACAGGTTGTCTGACGCCTTGCCTCCCTTGATCTTGATGTCGAGTCCGAGGCGCGACGGCTTCACGACCCTGTGCCCGCCAAAGCAGAGCGAGTAGTAGGGGATGCTGTCGCCTTCCGACACTCCGAAGGCCAGCTCGATGTTGCCATCGGGCGATTTGATTGAGCTCTGCCCGAACAGGTTGGGCCATGCTTCTTTAGGCTGCTGCGGCGCGCATGCGCTCAGAGCTAAAGCGGCGAAGGCTGCGGCAATGGTGCCCGCCTCCATCATTCTTTTTTTGTCTGTTCTCATCTTTTGTTTGTTGTTGTAGTTTTCGGTTGGGTCGTTGATGACTTTCAATAGTTTCAGAGTTCTATTTGGTTATGCTGCTGTTGTCTTTATTCTGTGCTTCTATTTTATCTCTATCACCATGGCTGTCCGGGCTTTTACTGCCAGTTCACCCTTGGCGCTGACCTCGTTGCCGCTAACGATGTCTGTTCCGGTTACAGCCCCGTCTCTAAGCTCGGCAAACCTGTCAAGGCTCAGAGCCCTATCCGTGTCTGCGAGGTTGAGTATGACCATGACGCGGCTCCGTGTCGTGGCGTCGTAGCGGAAGAAGGTGTAGACGTTGTCCGCCGGGGTGTAATGCGTCATCGTGCCGCGGCGCAAGGCCATGCTCTTTTGGCGGAATTTGAAGAGGCGGCTCGTGTAGGCGTACATATCGCCTGCCGCGCCCGACGTGTGGTTCGCGAAGAGGTCTGTCTGGTCGCCGGCCCATCCGCCCGGGAAGTCGTGGCGTATGTTGGCGTGACCGTCAAACCCGTTGCCCGCCATCAGCACCTCGGAGCCATAGTATAATTGAGGAATTCCGCGGGCTGTGGCCAAAAGCGCGTATGCCAAGCGGAGAGCCGATGTGTCGTTTTTCAACTGTGTCAGCAGACGCCCCACGTCATGGTTCTCGCCAAATATCATTATGTTCATGGGGTCGGGGTAGGCCACGTCGTTGGCAAAGCTGCCGTAGAGGCGGTTGGCCCCGTTGTCCCATCCCTCACCCTCGGTCAGGGCGTGGCAGATAGCCTCTTGGAGCGGAAAGTCCATGATGGTCGGCAATCCACTGTCCTCCATGCCGTTGGCTTTGCCATAGCCCTTTTGCCAGCTTGCAAGTTTGGCAGCGTCGGATATCCAGCACTCGCCCACAATGTTCAGATACGGGTACTCGTCCATCAGCCTGTCGCACCACTCTGCCATCGATTTGATGTCGGAGTACGGGTATGTGTCCTGACGTATGCCGTCCAAGTCGGCCGTCTCAATCCACCAGATGGAGTTCTGGATGAGGTAGTTCTTGACGAGCGGGTTGGTCAGGTTCATGTCCGCCATGGTGACGTCAAACCAGCCCTTCTGCGCAAGGTCGAAGTCGCTTTGCGGCACGTGAGGGTCGCGGAGGATGGAGAGGCGGTAATTGCTGCGGACGAAGGTCTCGTTGCCGTCCTTGTCATACCACTTGTTAATCCAGTCTTTGGCAGGCAAGTCGCCCATCCACCAGTAGTTTGTGCCGCAATGGTTGAACACCTGGTCCATGATGTGCTTCATCCCGCGCTTGTGCAGCTCGGCCGAGAGCGTCTTGATGTCGTCAAGCGTGCCAAGGCGCGGGTCCACTTCGTAATAGTTGGTTATGGCGTAGCCGTGGTAGGATGACTGCGGCATGTCGTTTGTCATGAATGGGGTCATCCAGAGGGCTGTCATGCCAAGTTCCTGAATGTAGTCCAGGTGGTTGATCACGCCGCGGATGTCACCGCCATGTCGGCCATACGGCTCGCTGCGGTCGCATTTCTCCTCCATCCCGTCCACAGTGTCGTTCGTCGGGTCGGCGTTGGCGAAGCGGTCCGGCATGACGAGGTATATGGCGTCGTCGGAGCTGAAGCCGGTGCGGAGGCTTGAGCCGTTTCGACGGGTGAGCAGCGGATATTTAATGGAGGTCTCTTTGCCGTCGCCCGAGAGCTTTATGGTCACGTCACCAGCCTTGGCCCTTGAGCCTATTGACAATGTGACGAACAGGTAGTTGGGGTTGTCGGTGCGTGTGACGTCTTTGATTGTCACGCCTTTGGCGTCGACGCTTGGGGTGAGGCCGGCTATGCCCTTGTCATGGAGCATAATCTGCACCTCGGGGTTTTTCATGCCCACCCACCAGTTGGCGGGCTCGACCCTTATCTGCCCCCATGCGCCTTGGCAGGCGAACGCGGCCAAAGCCACTGCTGTGACGCGGCCCGCCAAGAGGCTGCTGGCCACTGTCTTTAGCTCTTTCGCCATTCGGCTGATTGATATGCTGATGCTCATTGTCTGAAATCTTTAAGTTTTGACTCTTGCCCGGCAAAAGTCGTTTAGCCCGTTAGGATTTCTTGGTCTTGATGAACTTGACGGAGGCTGCTCCGAGTGCGAGCAGGAGGCCCGCCACAATCATCATGCCCGGCTGGCTGCCACCAATGAGGTGCATGATGGTGCCGCCAAGCAGGGCGGCCACAATCTGCGGCAGGCAGATGGTGCAGTTGAACAGGCCAAGATAGGTGCCCATGCTCGGCGTGCCCTCAAGCGAGTTGGTGAGCAGGGTGAATGGGATGGCGAGCATTGCAGCCCAAGCCGGTCCCACAAGGAAGAGGCTGACCATCATGAGGTAATGGTCGTGCACGAAGTAGAGTGATGAGAAGCCGACGGCACCGATGAGCAGGGAGACGACATATGCCACTTTGATGCTCTTGAACTTGGGTATCATCACGGCCCACAGGACTGAGCCCATGGCCTGGACAGCGTAAAGGACGCCGGTCCAGTTGCCCGCCTCCTGATATCCGGCCGACGAGGTGTCGGTCGCTCCCCATCCGTTCTCGGCTACCGCGCCTGTCAGGAAGCTCCACATGTACATCAGGGCTGCCCAGCAGAAGAACTGCACCAAGCCGACGGTCCAAAATGTCTGTGGCGCCTCCTTGAAGAGGCTCGCGAGCCTGCTGAAGCCGAATTTCTCGTCTTTACTCTTTATGGCGTCTTCGCTGATTCCATGGAACGCGCGATATTCTGCGGGCGGCATCTCCTTGACTCTCACTATGGTGTAGAAGACGCAGAGGATGAGCAGTATGGCGCCCGTGTAGAACGAGTAGACTACAGTAGGTGGGACAACGCCTTGCTCGGCAGTGTTGGCCACGCCGAGTCCGGCGAGCAGGAAGGGGAAGAAGAAGCCGACGACGCTGCCGGCGTTGCAAAGGAAGCTCTGGATGGAGTAGGCCTTTGTCTTCTGGCGCTCGGTGACCATGTCGCCCACCAGCATCTTGAATGGCTGCATCGCCATGTTGATGGATGTGTCAAGCAGCATGAGCATGACGAGGCCGAACATCATGGCCGACGATATGCCAAGCCCCAGGCTGCCGGCGTTGGGCAGCAGGCAGAGGACGATGACGGCTATGACGGCGCCGATAATGAGGTAGGGCGTACGCCTGCCCAACCGGGTCCACGTGCGGTCTGACAATGAGCCTACTAAAGGCTGGACGACCATGCCCATGAGTGGCGGCAGTATCCAGAAGTAGCTCAAATCGTGCGGGTCCGCGCCCAAAGTGGCGAAAATCCTGCTGATGTTGGCACTCTGGAGGGCGTAGGCGATCTGTACGCCGAAGAATCCGAAGCTGAGGTCTGTCAGCTGACGGAAGGAAAGGTCACGCTTGTTTTCCATGGCAACGTGCGTTTTGGGGAGGGGTGCGCCTTTGGGGTGACGCTGTAAATTTACGTTAGCAAAAGTAAATATATTGTTCGGCACTGCGAAATGAGAGGCATCCCCACGATGCCCATCCAAGCCGCTGCCTATGCGCAATTATGGCGTTTCAAACGTTTGCGGAGGAACCCTTGCGCAGATAAAAAAAATTAAACTTTTTTGTCGCCCGATTTCGCAATCGTTTGCGATTTTGAGGGTGCGGACCCTGCAAATTCGCGATTGACGGCGGATTTTGCGTCGGGTCGTTCCCCCGCTCAGGCTCACCTTCCGATGGGACTAAGTGCGGATACGACAACCCGTCTCATAAGCCAAGGCCTATGGGGTGCGGTCGCCACATCTGCCCACCCACGGCTTTAGCTCGACAAGAGGGTGGGGCGGGGCGAAATGTAATTAAGTTTTTTGGGGTAGGGGGGGGGAGTGTTCGATTTGGCAAGGGCTATCCTTTGGCCCCGGTGCTCTCTCTCTCTTTCACTTTAGGCTCGAGGGTGCGGATTATGCTCCGGTTGACCACCATTCCGCTCTCAATCTGGTCAATGAGCAGGTTGGTCGCCAATCGGCCCATCTCATATCCGTTTTGCTCTATGCTGGTGAGGCTTGGCTCGACAATGGCGGCCACGGGGTCGTCTCCGAAACCGACCACCTCTATGTCCTCCGGAATCCTTCTTCCGGCGTTGCGCAGCATCTTCATGGCTGTCACGGCTGTAGAGTCGTTAATGGCGAAAAGTCCGTCAATCTCGTTGGCAATGTCCATCAACTTGCCGCTGTTCGCCATGAGTTTCTCCGGGGTGTCTGCGTCAATGATAAGTGATGGCGACGTGGCTATGTCGGCGTCGCGCAGCGCGGCCTCATATCCCTCTAAGCGGTGGTCGGACACCATGAGTCCCGTGTCACCGCACAGGATGGCTATTTTTTTGCGCCCATGCTTGACCATGAGCTGTACGGCCTGATAGGCCCCGCGGTAGTCATCTGTTGTCACGCGGCTCACGTCCACGCCCTCCAATGTGCGGTCATACATGACCACCGGCATGCCGTCGGCCACAATCTGGTTCAGGAATGTGTTGTCCGTGGTCGATTTGCTCACCGACAGCAGAATGCCGTCCACGCGGCTGTCAATCAGTGTCTGCAATGACGCTTTCTCCCTGTCGGCCCTCTCGCTGCTCTGGCACACCATGGTGGTGTATCCGCGCCCGAACGCTGTCTCGTCCATCCCGCTCAAGACCGATGAGAAGAAGTGGTGGGTCATCTCCGGCACCAAGACGCCTATGATGTTGGTCTTGGCTTTGCGCAGGCTGAGGGCCAGTGCGTTGGGACGGTAGTTGACGCTTTCGGCCACGCGCCTGACGGCCTGTTTCGTTTCGGCACTTATGTCCGGATGGTCCTTGAGTGCGCGGCTCACCGTGCTTGCCGAGATGTTGAGGATTTTGGCAATGTCCTTAATGGTCATCTGGTGTAATTTCATAAGTTCCTGCTTGAAAGTTTTAGGGGCGCGTCTTCTGGGGGGAAGGGGGCTATATCTTTACAAAGATACAAAAAAGCGCAACATGTTTAAACGATTTTTGACATGCTGCGCTCTGTTTAGATACCTTTTTAGCCGTGTTTTTTTACGCCTTCGCCTGCTCGCCGTCATCGACGGGGCTGTTGGTTTGCAGGTAGGCCCCCGGGTCCTCCCTCACTTTCTTCAGCTCCAGGAGTTTCCACTGGTCTATGGCCTCTTGGATTACGTAGGCTTGAGCCTGCGCCATTTTCTCCACTGTCATCTCGTTTACCCTCTGCTCGGCCTCGACCGACTTAAGGTTGCGCGACATTGATATGTCTATCTGCGTGTTAATCTCGTCGTTGATGTCGTTTATCCGTTTGTCTGCCAATACCTTGGCTATGTGCCTCTCGGCTCGCATCAGGTCGTCGTACGGGCCGTCGGTCATCATCATCTTGAAGAAGGTGGGGACGGTCTCTATGATGATGAACAGCAGCATGATGAACCAGCTCGCCATCTGGGTGGTCGTGTTCTCGTTTTTCAGATGCCCGAAGGCCGACAGCTGGGCCTGAAATCCGCCGAACTCTTTCTCTAACTTGTCTTTATACCGGTGCTCTTCTTCCATGGTTTGTCGATGCAAGGAGTCGTTTTGTGCCAAGATTGCCGTGATTTCTTTATCTATGGCGGCCATTTGCGCTTTCCTTCGTTCATAGTCATCATTGGCTATATCTTTTGACTCGCCAGATATTTTAATCCTTTCCGCATCTATTTTGGCAATTTCGTTGCTTAAGGTTTGTTTCTCTAAAGACAATTTTTGGCATTGGCTTTCTACTTGGGCACTTTGACTCTCCTTGGTTTTCAGTTGTTTTTCAAGGGTCTCTATTTCGGTGGCGTTGCGCGTCTTTTTTATTTGCTCTTTGAGTTCCTTTATCTCTTCTTTAAGCGAGGTCGATTGGTTCGCTTTGTTCGTGTAGCTGATGTTTTTCTGCGTCCATAGGGCATATAGGCTATTTCGCTTTGCGTTTAGCTCGTTAAGCCTGTCGTTGTTGCTTATGATTATTGTGCTTCCATTATTCATTGGCTGAGTCAGAATATTATCTTCTTCCGCCTTGAGGTTTGCAATCTTATCATCGTTTGCCGCAATGCGTGCCAACGCCTCCATTGTGTACTCCCTCGCCTTGTCCTGCTTCATCTTCTCTATCTCTATCATTATCTCGTTGTGATAGATCTTGAGCTCAAGGGGCGTCGATATGACTATGCCGAGGAAGATGGCCATGATGATTCGAGGCGCGCCGCTCATTATCTCCTCTTTGCTGATGGACGCAAGCCCGTCAGAGTACATGGTGTTGACCATGAATCGGTCGAGGTTGAAGATGAGCAGCCCCCAGAAGATGCCGAAGGCGATTGCCGTCACCTCGTTGTCGAAGACTGTATAGAACGCGTATCCTCCAGAGAGGCAAGCCATGAGCGCCGTGAACAATATCGTGCCGCCTATGCCCACATATTTGGAGTGGTCTGGTGGACAATGGCGCAAGATGCGGCGGTCGGCGCCCGAGCATAGCCACATGAACTCGCTCACCCAACTGCCTCGCGGGGCGTCATGGTCCATGTCGTATATCGACTGTGTTTTTTTTTCAATCTCTTTCATAGTGTCGGCTCTTGGTCTTTTGTCTATTCTTGGTTTTCTGTATTCTCTTGTGTGTTTGCTCCTCTTGTTTTGCTAAAGAGTCTGCGGGGCGACATTATGTGTCTGCGCAGCACGTCGGCTAAGTCCTCCCAAAGTGACTTTGTATAGACTGTCGGCTTGCTGTTGCCAAGCAGGTTGGGGACGGGCGTGGCGTTGTCGTTGATCCGCGGGAAGCGGGCTTGCGCCTTTGGCAGCTTGTCTATCGCCCTTATGCGCGGGCGGCGTATGGTGACGTTGAGGGACGCCCTTATGTTGACCTCGGGTATGTTCACCCGGCGTATGATGGGGGCGGGTATTGCTCTTACTGTCAGTTGCTTGAGATGCTCGCCCCAATGGTCCGTCACTTTGATTGTGAATTCGGAGTCACCATCAATCAGTTCGTGCATCACGCCTTCAGCATTCCACATTTTGTATCCTGATGGCGGGGTGACCTCCGTCTCTTCCGCATTTAACGTCTTCCAGAAGATGGTCGATTTGGTGCCTGCCACGACATATTGGTACATGCTGCGGAATTCCAAAATCTCCGCATCCGGATAGGCCTCCACTCTCACGCTCTTGCTGAAAGGCTCTGTCCCATTGGCGGGCGTGACTGTCAGTGTGTATGTGGCTGACTTGTCAGGGGCGAATGTTATTGTGCCGTTCGCCGTGTCGACCTCTGTCGTCTCGCTTCCGTTGCTCACCACGACTCGCTTTGCGCCCCAAGTGCTCCAACTGAGGGTGATTGGCGTGGCTTTGCCAAGGTGTATGTCGGTGGTCGTCTCGGTCTTGTTCTCACCTCCCGATGCGATGGCGAAGATGGTGTCGCTCATTATTTTGAGCCTCTCCGCCTCGTGGAGGCGGCGGTCACGCTCAGCCGGGGTGATGGTCGCCACTCTCGCCTGTCGCACTATGGGCTCAGAGCCATTGGGTGGGAAGATGGAAAGCGTGTAGGTCGATTCTTGTGTGGGGTAGACTGTGCATGTGCCTACGTGGCGCAGTGTCCGCTGGTCGCCAATGCCGTCTATCGTGAAGTCGGCGTCGCTACTGATGTCCCATGTCAGGATGACGGCCTGTTCACCCGCAACCACTTCAGCCTCTGTGGCGGTGCCATTGTCCGTGACAATCCCGAACACGCTCTCGCTGTCAATCATTTGGCGCAGGTTGGCTAACCTTGCCCTTTGCCTCTCCTCCCTCTCCTTCTCCTCCCTTTGCGCCTCCGCCAATCTTTGGTTGAGTGTGCTGCACAGTGTGCCGTCAATCTCGGAGATACGGGCTCAAGCCTTTTTTCAGGTGCATATGTTAAAATGCGCACCCCTGTGATGTTAAAAGTCAGGCGTAGAGTTTGACAAGCCGGAAGATGAAGAAGTTGCGGTCCCTGACGCCCCTCATCTGACTGCGGAAAATCTTGACTTTGGAGTTGAAAGCCTCGGCAGACGCATTGGTGGCGCGGCGGATGA
>CAVKRQ010000019.1:0-52376 GCA_963658925.1 bacterium | reverse complement strand
AAAAATATCGCCATCTTATTGTTTTACAATGAATTATATTTCATCGAACTCACGTTAAATAAGCGACAATAAGGCACTCCGGTATAAGAAATCGCCTGGTTCCTATCACATGGAAACCAGGCGATTTCTTTTAATCATATAGTGGGGTAACTCAATAAATAAGCTTTGATGAGACTTCGGACACAAATGGTCAAAATCATATTAAAGAGCGGTGTCAACCAGCTCTAAAAACCAACGACAACAACGCTGCCGCATTCAACAGCAGCGGACATCTGGGAGTCTGAATACCTTGCAATAGTCTTGGACTTAACGCTCGCAGGCTCTATTGCATCAGCTTGAGGATTCCAGACTTGTGATTTATCCGGTACAGAAATACAGTTCTCCCTCATCCATCGTTTTGGAGATGACGCATCCATCATTCGCAACGAGAAAGAGCGAGACGCGTGTGACGTTCGGAGTTTAAAGCCGAGAGTGTTTGCACACCAAAGCGAAACAGAATCGGAAGATATGTCTGACCCTACAAAACTGCCACTTATTAAAATCCTGTGCCCCCCGGCTATCAGGTTATCGATGTGCCTACGAAAACCATTCGTGTATATCTGATGGCGAGTCCCTGCATCACCATAACTTGTAGCCTTCTGGCGGTCCAAATTAATTCTGACAAAATCATAGGCCACAGGACATACATCAACAGTATCACTATCGAAGGCATCCTTGGTCTGGGAGACGAAAGAATAGCCGGCCATACGGAGAGCGACAGCCACATTAGAGGGCTTTAGGCCATTGGTTGCCGCACCTTGGCATGATAGCATCTCCCGGTCGGAATATGAGGCGCCACATCCGGGAGCGTCATCATCGGTCCATATCGAATTCGGTTTAAAATCAAATTGCTCACCGACGGAATAGACATCACCTTGCCAAGGGACACCCGCATCGTTTTGAGAAAGGACGCCAGACCACACCCCAGACAAAATCATATCCGGAGCCGAGAGACGATCCATTCCCTCAACAAGCAACGCTTTTTTACCTCCACTCCAAAGGCACGCGGGCAAACTCTCGGAAGGCATGGAACGGCCGCCAGGTCCAATTGAGACGACATGATAAGTATGTATTATGCCGTCGTTGTGCTGATATACGCAAATACTCGTTGAGTCAGTTATCGTCACGAGGCGCGATCCGTCATAAACCGCATATCGAGTTGACACAGCAGACGGCTCAAGAGAGTCAACCGTTGGTATCCACGAAATTCGCAGACTGTCAGAATTTGTGAAACTTATTGAGAGGCGAGATGGAGGGAGAGGAGTAACAGACGCATCTGGTCCACAAAGAAATCTCAGCATACCCTTGTATATGGCCCTTGCCACATCTCTCCGGAAAGCAGGATGAAGTCCCAAACGCAAATCGGCTACATTTTGGTGGGACAAGAGTTCAAGCAAGAGAGCAGGGACATCAGGGCGTCGACTTTCAGAGTAACCTTTATCAGAAATTCCTCGGGAAGTCCAACTTGCATTCCATACCCGTCGTATGTCATCCGTGACACTTCGGGTAACAGCACCAGCCAACTGACGGGATATAAGACGGCTGCGGCCATCGGGGAAATTGACACATCCTGACTTGTTCGTTGTAATAAGCGCAAGCGTCCCAATGATTGAGTCGGAATATGTTACGCCCGCATCAGTGTGAAGCGCGAAAGAGAGATCTATGGGTATATGCTTGTCGGACACGAGAGCGTTGACCCATTCTCCACGCGCATTAATGTCGTCGGTATACTCTTTTGTCCCCTTGCTGAGGCTCAGGACCTTGTCATAGTCGAAGCCATCTGACTGAAGATAATAGCGGGCGGCTTCGGCCCACGACGGCATCCCACTGACATCGCCATTACGCTCGACCGTTCCCATGCCTCCACCAATGCGCACAGCATCGGCAGAAATCGAGCCATCACCCTTAAGAATGACATACCAATCACGCCCCTCATGGAAGGGCATGACACCTACGGGCATCCACATTGAGCCTCCGCGACTTTGATCAATGCGAAACCGGCTCTCACCATCAGCATGACGGACAATCAACTCTGCGCCACCTATGGGGGTAGAGCCGTCGGTTATGGCAGGGTAAGCGAAATAGACCATCTGAGGTCCAGAGACATCCGTCTTGCCATGAAACACGACAGAGTCAGCGTCACTATTCATCTGGGAATAGACGAAAGCGTCACCCAAGAGGAAAGGGTTATCCTTGCCCTTGAGTCTATCAAAATGAGCGTAACCCGTTACACGTTTTACCGTCCTTCCGAGTGTACGGGTGGAAAAGAAGCCATCATCAGCATTGTCAACAACAACTGCCACTCGAGTCGTATCCCTTTCACGGGGCGTGAAAACCATTGCTCCCGCATTCTCAAGCATAGGGATGAGAAAAGGAAGGACGAAAGATGGAGTGAAGAGATCCTCGACAGTGGTGAAAAGCCGACCACGCTGCCATTCCCACCTGTTAAGAGACGACTCAAAATAGCGTCCATGGCTTGGCCACAATGCAATATTTCTACCATCCATAGCGCCGGCGAAACCATCATCCATGCGGCTGACAGGCGAGCCTTTGGGCGTTGTTCCGACAGATGGGCCGTCGGTCAAGACAACGTCAGAGAGTGATACCTCTGAAGTGTAAAACTTGACGGAGGCGGTAGGCATTGACGCCCATCTCCTTACACTATCTACCGCCACTTGAAGTTGCCGGGCCGTCAGAGGAAGGCACTTCGCATTGTTGGACAGTTTGACGCGAATCTGATTACCATCAGCGACAATGGATTTAACCGTCAACGGATTGTCAAGTGCCACATTTCTGCCTTTAAGGATCTCAACTATGGATTCCGCAGGCAACTTATCTGAGATAGAGCGAACTTGCGCTAAAGCGGGAAACGCAAGATTTAAAGCTGAAAAAAAAAGGGTAAGACGGAGAAGTCTAATAAATCTCAATGTAGACAACTTTTTTATCCTCTTCGAAATATTTGATGCCAGGGAAATAAGTAGAGATATCACACCAGGATGACGTGTTGTTGAAAGGACGCAACTCACCTGATATATCACCACCTTTGAGGTATAAAATGCCGTTCATGATTGCATTTTTCTGCTTTGGACTCACAAGATGACGCGTCTGCTGAACAAACTCCGGCAGCTTAGTTACACCACGACCAGTGACGAAATCGAACTGACCATTCAAATCCTCAGAACGTGATTTTACGGTTTTGACGTTCATGAGGCCGAGAGACTTGGCGACCTCCTCACAGACCATCACCTTCTTGCCGATAGAGTCCACGAGAGTGAAATCACACTCGGGAAACATGATGGCCATGGGTATGCCAGGGAAACCGCCACCAGTGCCGATATCCACGAAACTCGTTCCCGGGACGAAAGAATTGTATTTGGCAATTGCGAGCGAATGGAGAACGTGATGAGTCATCAGTTCTCCAATATCCTTACGAGAGACGAGATTTATCTTGGAGTTCCAATCCTCATAGAGAGGCTGGAGCATGTCAAACTGCTCCTTTTGTCGGTCAGAAAGGTTGTGGAAATATGTTTCTACGATACTCATCGGTCTTGCGCTGTTTCAGTGTTTTTAAGAATGTTATAGAGGAGTTCACGGCTGCGGAAGAGCTGGGCTTTTACTGTGCCTATTGGCATATCGAGCTGCGCTGCGATCTCCTCATAGGACAACTCCTTGAAATACCTAAGCTCGACAAGCGTCTTATAGCGAGGTTTGAGCTTATCGACAACGGCGCGCACAGCTTCGACAGTCTGACTTTTCACAAGCGCGTCGGCGGGATCTGGACCGTCATCACAGATGGTGATCTGCCTTGCTCCTCCCTCCTCCTTGTCCTCATTCTCCTGGTCAATAGAGATGAGTTTTGCTTTTTTTCTCCTCAGGAAGTCGATTCCATTATTAGAGGCAATCTTAAAGAGCCAAGTAGAGAAGGCGTAGTTTGGCGAGTAGAGTTCAATATTTCTGAAAGCCTTGCCGAAAGCCTCGATTGTCAGATCTTCCGCGTCTACTTTATTGCCGACCATTTTGAGGAGCATAAAATAGATAGAGTCGCGGTAGCGCGAAAGCAACTTAGCATAGGCTTTCTGGTCGCCCTGTTTTGCACGGTCAACCAGCTCCATGTCATACAGAGCCTTGTCAGAGTGGATGCTGTTTTGCGAGTTTACTTCCATGTGTTGCGACTTTGAGTTGCCACACCAGTGAGCCAAGCGAGAGACTGCATGCAAGGTATGGCTATATCCATAGGCAGAGCGAGAAGCCACATGCGACTCTCCCCCATAGCTTTAGCGGAGAGGCCCATGGCTATGTAGATGACGAGCGTCCTTATTGCGAGAGCGGCAGCCGCCACAATAAGCAGAATGTCTGAGTCGAATACAAGACCGAGGATGAAAGACGTAATGAGGCTCAGCCAAAAAAACAGACGAGTGAACACCTCAGAGCAAAGCCAGAACTTCACAGATGGCCAATAGAGCGAACAAGTAGTCAAGTGTCGGCTTTTCTGGGCTGAATAGTCAATCCACGTGTTCTTAGGCTCACTAATGGTGTGGGCCGGGGACTCGAATACTATTTCAGTGTTGGCTTTAGTACCCATTTCACTGACGAAGAGGTCGTCATCACCAGAGAGGATATTCAGGTTATTGCGGAACTGGGAACTTTTCCCAAACAAATCCTTAGTATAAGACAAATTTCTGCCAACACCCATGAAAGGCCGCAGTGCCTTGGCGAAACCAAAATATTGGACCGCATTCCAAAAGGTCTCGTAACGGATCATCAAGTTAAGCAGCCCCGGGTGTGACGCATACCTTCCATAGCCAATAACCATCTCCTTTCCGTCAGAAGAATAGGCCTCAGCCATATAAGTGAGCCAATTGTCAGACGCAGGGACGCAATCGGCATCAATGAAAATTATGTGGTTATGCTTTGCGGCTTTAATGCCGACAGTCAGAGCGAGTTTTTTGCTGTGCTTGAATTTTTTGTCGCCGGGGATGGACGTTGTATAGACCTCGGGGTAATTGGCGCGGAACTGCGCAAGCACCATCGGGGTGTCGTCGGTAGAGCAGTCATCCACGATGATTATCTGCTTAGCCGCCGGATATTTTTGCGCCAACAGAGCGGGAATGAGGCGTTGCAAATTATCTTCCTCGTTGCGTGCGCAAATGACAATGCTCAATGGAGGGAACTGAGATGTCATATTGCGTGGTTTCTTACGAACCCTAAACATGAAGAAAGCCCAGTAAAAGAGCTGCCACACGAGGGTGAAACCAAGTATTGACACAACGATAATCTCGGTCGTGTTCACGTTTTACGTTGTTAGTTCACAAGTGATTACGAGGCGCCGCACATCACGATAAGGACAAGCCATGACGTCTGGCGGCAAAATGTTATTTGGCGCAAATATACTTATAAATTTCCGTTATTTGCGAAAAGCAAAGTATAAAGTTGACACATCAATAGGTGTTCTCAATGAGAGAATAAAACAAAAGCCCAGAGCCGTCGGCTCTGAGCTTCTTATATCAGCATTTCGGACTTGTGACGCCCCCAAAAAATGAGGCAGATGTCAAAGTCGCAGCCTTGATAATCCTACTTGTTCTTCTTGACATATAAGTCAATCGCGGCAGCCATTGACGGAGCCTCGGGCGTAGGGACTTGGATGTCGAGTCGAAGACCCGCGTCAGCCACGGCTTTGCATGTTGCAGGGCCAAACGCCGCAATCAACTGCTTGCCCTGGGTGTAGTCAGGGAAGTTCTCATTGAGCGAAGTTATGCTCATTGGGCTGAAGAGGACAATCATGTCGTAGCTCTTGATGTCAAGTGCCTTGAGGTCGGTGCTCACGCTACGATAGAATGTAGCGATTTTGTAGGTGAGCTTCATCTTGTCCATAAGCATGGGGATTTCGGCCTTGTGGACGTCAGGCTGGGGCACGAGGTACTTTTCCTCCTTGTGCTTCTTCATGATGTCAACGAGCTCCGCGAACTTGCTTTCAGCATGAAAGATTTTACGCTTACGGTAGATGATGTATTTCTGGAGGTAGACCGCGATAGACTCCGAGATGCAGAAATACTTCATTGTGTCCGGGATAGCGACACGAAGCTCTGTGCAAAGGCGGAAGAAGTGGTCGACAGCAATCTTGCTTGTGAAAACTATCGCCGTGAAGCTAAGGATGTCGATGCGCTGCTTTCTGAAGGTCTTGGCGTCGAGTCCCTCAATCTCAATGAAAGATTGGAAGTCGAAAGTAATGCCATTACTCTGCGCCACCTCGAAATATGGCGACTTGGGGTCGGTCGGCGTTGGTTGGGAAACGAGAATCTTCTGTACTTTCAATGCGGTAGATTTTTCAGTATTCTACTAAATTGGTGTATACCTGAGGTTTGTACTGACACGACGCATATGTCATGTTTTCCAAAGGTCTCGGGCTGAATTGGTTTCGGAGAGTAACTTATCTGTTTTAGATTTTTAGACATGCTTGGCATCCACAACCTTCACGATGGTTACGCACCGGCCGGGTTGGACAGCATCTCGGCAATCTTGAGAAGACATGCGAGAGGCATCGCTTCGACGGTGCAAAGGTACAAAATGAAGTAAAGAAATGTGGCTAAATTGGTCAAATTTATTCTTATTGTCTTTGCTAATCGTATGATTGTAATAGCAATTATAACCAAAAAGCCAAATCCGGCAACATATGGTGCGCCACTTGCCGAGACGAAAGGCAGGAGCAGTACCAATGGTAAGAGGAGCATGCCGATGATGGCTCGCGACGACCTGCGATAGACAGTCAAGAGTCTCAGATTAGCCTCGACTCTGAACGCGAAACCGATCACAGCATCTGACAAAAAGCGAAGGGTATAGAACGCAAAAATGGCAAGCGTGACAGCTCCAGTCACCATGTAGACATCGCGACCCTCCATAAAGTCGGAAGCCAAAAGCAAGACAGACTCCGTGGTGAAAACAGAAATGACCACAAAATAGACCGCGTTGAACAGAAAGAGGTCAAAACTCTTAAGAGCGAACTGAGACTGTTCGAAACGCTTCCATCCGATGCTGTCGGATATAAGTCCGAAAACATCGGAGATGATGGTTCGCGACGTTGCCCTAATGACGCAAAGGGATACGGCTGCCAACAAAACCGTCAGCACAACGGCACCTGAATATTGACTGAGGGGGGACGAGCCGCGTGGCGTCGGAGCGATAAGTTCGGACGGGGCGCAAAGCGAAGATTGATTTGCGGAAGGAGATGCCACTGACGCCTCATCGACTGTTTTAGTCCAGCGCGAAGGGGTTAAGACCTCGGACACATCCGTCACTCTGAGACAGACCTTCTCAAAAGTCGTATCGGTTGAAAAGAAAAAAGTCGAGTCGGCGTGAGACACATACGAATCATCCGTCAGGGGCTTCTTGGCGATAGTCTTAGCCGACGGCCTCACAGTGCGCAGGGTAGAATCCGCATGCGCCACATGTTGCTGAAAAAAGCCTGCTTGTGAGTCCGTCATATGGGTAATGTACGAAAAAGACTTTTATACTTGAGCATCGACAAGCGCACCGGTCTCTGATGGCGCGGCATTAATGATCTGAATGACCTCATCGACAGATTTGGCCTCACTCAGCACGTCCATGTGCTTCTGTGTCATAAACTGCTTCTCGACCATAACCTGAAGCTGGGCAATAGTGTTATCGTAGAACCCATCGGAATTGAGCAATACGATTGGCTGGGACAGGAGACCGAGTTTCTTGTCGGACACTGCCTCAAAAAGCTCGTCGAGCGTGCCTGTGCTTCCTGGCAAAACAATGATAGCATCGGACATGGAGATCATCATCTGCTTACGCTCGGACATTGTATCAGTCAGCCTCATGTCCGCCACACCCTTGTGATCCCATTCAACCTCCTTCATGAAATGGGGGATGACACCGACAACCTCGCCACCCTTGGCGAGCATGGCGTCAGCCACGGCACCCATAAGTCCGACGCTGCCACCACCATAGACCATGCCCCAGCCCTCGGCGACAAGACGTTCGCCGAGCATTATGGCTTCATCTATATAGTACTGCGGTACTTTTGAGCTTGAGGCACAAAATACGCACGCTTTCCTCATTTCTTCTTGAGCAGTTTATTAAACGGAATTTGATATTCAATAGTATAGGTAAAGCCTATAGCCACGCGGCTGTCATATTTGCCATAGCCGGCAATTATATACGGCTTCAGATCATCCGAGTGCTGCGACGCGAGCAGGAAACGGCATCGGAAAGACCAGCCCATATAGAAATTCTTGAGGACCTCGCAACGGATGCCGCCAACCGCATCGATAGAATGAGAGTTGACGGAAGTCCGCCCCACGCTACCCTCAAGGTCGCCCCAATAGCTGTCCACAATGGTGAAATGGCTGCTCTCGTGCGACTGCCATGCGTAGGCATAGCGAAGGCCTACAAAAATGTTATCATTAAAGGGGAAATCCTCCGAGTTGAAGACATCATAGTCGACACCGACACGGATGAAAGTGCCATCCGACTTATAATCATAGCTGTCGGTTCCGTACTTGATATGTTCGTAGCCAACCTCAGCATTGGCGAACCACCTGTTTTTCAAGCCATACCGGCCAATGAAGGCGATACCTGTACGTTCATCCTTGATGGCCCTCATTATAAAAGGCGAGAGGTCAATGCCGAGAGCCAGTCCCTGATCCTTGACAACCTCAAAACGTGGTTCTTTGGGTCTGCTATCCTCATCATCCGCCTCGGTTTGCTGAGAAGACGACGAATCCGACTGCGCGCTTGCCAAGGCAGGTGACAGGAGGAAGAGAGCCGCAGCAAGGCTAATAGACAAAAATCTGCACATTCTCACGGCTCTCATTGTATTTAATCTTATCGTAGACTATTGCCACAGAATCGATGAAAGTGGACGTGTGGCCTACGGAGTCAAGCGTAATCTCCATTGCGATGCCAGCAGAGCCGGAGACAGGCGACAGACGCTTAGTGTAAGAGAAGAAAAGATCATCCTCAAGAGTCTGAGTGCGGAAGACGAACTCAGTGGTATCTCGCTTTAGATTGAGATTGAGGAACATGTCAGAACACGTGGTGACATCATAGAGCAACGAGTCCTCACGCCCGACACCATATATCTGGACGGACGAGAGCGTCGTATCGTTGTGCGTGTGCATGGAATAAAGCCCCACCTGCACAGTGTGCTGATAGGACAGTTGCACGTCATCATCATTGTTGCACGCAGTCAGGAGCAAAGCGGGCAGCAAGGCGGCCAAAGAGGCCCTAAGTAGTCGCGACCTTTTCATTCCGGACGCGAATTTACTCAATTCCGCTCTAATAACGGGCAAAAAGGGTCATTTTATAAATAAGGTGAATTTACACAAACTTAACAAGCGGACAGTTCCATATAAAAATTTAACCATTATTTTCGCAGTTTGTATTCTGTCACACCAAAGTGACGTTATCGGACACAAAACGTAACGCCACCACGCTACGCGCTCAGCCGACGGAGCGGAAAAGGCGCAGAACCTTATGCGAGATACAATTTATTATATAACTGAAAAGCAGATGAACACAAAGCAACTGCTGCTCATGGGCATAGCAGCCGGCACAATGTGCGGCTGTGGCAACAAGGAGCAAGCTACTGATGGCGTCGCCCACTTCACAAGCGCGGACAACGACACCACCGTCCGCATCCAGGACGACTTCTATCAGTACACCAATGGTGGCTGGATTGCGCAGCACCCGATTCCAAGCGACCGCGCTCGTTATGGTGCATTCGACATGCTCTATGAGCAGAGCGTCGAGCGTCTTCATGAGATTGTAGAGGAGGCTCAGAAGTCCGGCGCCGCAAAGGGTACAGCCGCACAGAAGATTGGCGACCTCTATAAGCTGGGCATGGACACGGCTCGCCGCGACGCAGAGGGTCTCACCCCCATCAAGAAGTACATCGAGATGGCTCAGTCGGCCGACTGTTCAGACGCCAAGGCATTCGCCACCCTGATCGGCACAATGCATCGTTTCATTGCCAGCCCGTTCTTCTCGTTTGGCCGCACGCCAGACTACGAGAACAGCTCAATGAACATAGCCCAGGTTTGGCAGGCCGGCATCGGACTCCCCGACCGCGACTATTACTTTGACAACAGCGACCACGGTCAGCAGATTATCAAGGGTTACAAGGAGATGCTCGCTAAGCTCCTTGTACTCTCTGGCGTCAATGAGGCAGAGGCTCCGGCTCGCGCTGAGGCCATCTTCGCTTTCGAGCAGAAGCTTGCCGAAGTCATGAACACCAAGGTCGAGAACCGCAATCCCCAGGCCATCGCCAACAAGGTTGACCTCGCAACCTTCGAGGCAAAGGTTCCCGGCTTTGACTGGAACACCTATTTCGAGACCGTCGGCGCAGACACTGCCAACATCAAGGCCATCAACCTGAGCCAGCCTAAGTTCTTTGGCAGCGTGTTCGGCATTGTGGCAGCCGAGAAGAAGGCTACCGTAGCTGACTACCTGACTTGCAAGACCCTGACCGGTTTCAGCAGCGCATTGACAAGCGAACTCTACGCCATCACCTTCGACTTCTACAGCCGCCAGTTGAGCGGTGTTGAGGAGATGCGCCCATTGTGGAAGCGCACCCTTGGCACAGTAGAGGGTTGCATGGGCGAGGAGCTTGGTAAGCTTTTCGTTCAGAAGTATTTCCCCGAGAGCGCAAAGCACCGCATGCAGGAGCTCATCGAGCAGCTTCGCATCTCATTCGGTCAGCGCATTGAGAACCTCGCATGGATGAGCGACAGCACCAAGGCCCAGGCCAAGGAGAAGCTGGCTGCCATCAGCGTCAAGGTTGGCTATCCTGACAAGTGGAAGGAGTACAACTTTGACATTGACACGACCAAGAGCTTCGCAGAGAACCTCATAACCGTGGACGAGTTTGACAACAAGGACGAGATGAGCAAGATTGGCCAGCCCGTGGACAAAGACGAGTGGTACATGACACCTCAGACCGTCAACGCCTACTACAACCCAGAGGGCAACGAGATTGTGTTCCCAGCCGCCATTCTTCAGCCGCCATTCTTCTATGCTGACGGCGACGACGCAGTCAACTATGGCGCCATCGGCGTAGTTATCGGTCACGAGATGACTCACGGATTTGACGACCAGGGCAGCCAGTTTGACAAGGACGGCAACCTGAAGAGCTGGTGGACGGAAGAGGACCGCACCAAGTTTGACGCAGCCACGACCCGTTTGGCCGACTACTTCTCCGGCCTCACCGTCATCGACTCAATCAAGGGCAACGGCCGTCTCACCCTCGGTGAGAACATTGCAGACCTCGGTGGCCTCAACATTGCTCACCAGGCATTCCGCAACACCCTTGCCGGCAAGGCTGAGCCTGCTCCCATTGACGGCCAGACCGCTGAGCAGCGCTTCATCTTGGGCTACTCACGCATCTGGGCTGGCGCAATCCGCAAGGAGGCCCTCATCCAGCAGGTCATGACAGACCCCCACTCTACCGGCAAGCTCCGTGTCAACGGACAGCTTCCTCTCCTCGATTTCTTCTATGAGAACTTCGACATCAAGGAGGGCGACGGCATGTATCTCGCACCCGAGCAGCGCATCGTCATCTGGTAAGTTTTCCCTCTTAACTGAGGCGATATAAATAATAAGCCGGCGAGGCGGAGATTTCAACTCCGTCTCGCCGGTTTGCTTTATTATTTGATGGTCGGGCTGAATAGCGGGACGGGGGTGGCGTTAGTTTGTTTTTTCGTCATGCGTGATAAAAAAATTTCTGCACTACATTTGCCCTTCCATTACTCACTAAAAAGGCGGCAAAGCCTATCGCGCAGACATTGACAACGGCATGGAATTAATTAGACGCTTTTGCAAATATTGTTATATTTGAGACTTGAAAAGACGATAAACGTTGCAAACCAAATGACACGCATAGGCCTAATATCGGACACTCACGGCTACATTGACCCCCGCCTGCTTGAATTGCTGAGTGACGTGGACGAGGTGTGGCACGCCGGCGACATAGGCAGCATGGCCGTACTTGAGCAGCTGAGGGCGTTCAAGCCGCTGAGGGCCGTATATGGCAATGCGGACGGCCAGGATGTCCGCCAAAGCATTGAGCCAGGCGCACGCTTGGCTTTCAGCTCGGATCCCGACGAATGCGCCGCAGCCGAGGAGGAGAGCAAGCGCAAGGGGATGCTGAGGTTCAAAGTAGAAGACATCGAGGTGCTGATGACGCACATAGGCGGATACCCGGGAAAGTATAGTCGGGCGGCTGCGGCAGCGATAAAAAGCGTCAGGCCACAGATTTTCGTGGCAGGCCACTCGCACATTCTCAGGGTGATGTATGACAAGGTCAACGACTGTCTGCACCTTAACCCCGGAGCCTGCGGACACTACGGCATCCACACCAAGCGCACGGCTCTACGCTTCGCCATTGACGGCACAGACATTAAAGAGATGGAGATAATAGAGCTAAACCACGAAAAACAATGAAGAGATGGAAGACATAATAGGCTACTTCACAGACATATTCCATTTGGACAAGCATGCTCCGCTGCCAGAGGGCATAGTTAACAAACTGAACGCGCTCGACAGAGTCCAGCGCGGCGAACTCAAGTCGCGCCTCTTCATCGAAGCCAAGCGATTGGGCGTGGGGGGCGACGGGATACGAGCCATCAGGTGGCTTGAAACCACTTTTGAGCAGATAGAGAAAAACTCGTTCCGCCTGCATGAGGTGCTGTTCAGCCCGGGGCAGGACATACCCGAGAACTTAGCCTTCTACATGTCTCAAGCAAAAACGAGCATAGACCTATGCGTCTTCACGATATCAGACGACGTGCTGTCCGACTGCCTGAAGAAACTGCACGAGAGGGGCATCAAAATCCGCATCATAACAGACAACAACAAGATGCGCGACGCCGGGTCGCAGATAAAAGAGCTGGCGCGCTGCGGCATTGACGTGAAGGTGGACAACAGCCGCTACCACATGCACAACAAGTTTGGCATAATAGACGGCCGCATAGCCTTCACAGGCAGCTATAACTGGACATACACGGCCAAGATGCACAACCAGGAGAACTTGCTGCTGACCACCAACTTCACCATAGTCCACAAATTCATCAACGAGTTCGCCACCCTGTGGGAGCAGATGTTCTGGCTGAAAGTCAAACAGTCACGCGACGGGCAAACCCACGCCAGCGTCAAGTTGAGTCCCGAGGAGGCCGCAAAAGCCCACACGCGCGAAAACAGCGAGGAAAGACGCACCCAACGCAGGATGCGCAACAAGCAAATGGGAGAAAAGAGGCGCACCGGGACGCAGGATGCGGAGAGCGACATAGTTGATGACTACGCCACCGAGACGAACGACAACCGATCCAACCAGCAAAGGAAAAGAAAGAGAAGCCGAGGACGGAGACCACCATATAACAAGGCAGAGGGGATGCAAAGCACGGCGCAGACTCAGACGCCACCCGAGCCCGAGGCTGTGCAAAAACAGACTCCGTTTTGGAAGAGAGTCCTCAGGATTAAATAGTGAAGCCCCAGCGCGCGTCATTGGACACTAATGGGCATGATGAAAAGCAAGTTAATGATATTTTTCACTAACTTTGCCCGCGATAAATCAAAAGAAGCAACGTAAGTAATGAAAGCATACGTATTCCCCGGACAGGGTTCGCAGTTCTCTGGCATGGGCAAAGACTTGTATGAGAACGACGCTCAGGCCCGCCAACTCTTTGACGAGGCAGACTCAATCCTCGGATTCAAGATAACCGACATCATGTTCGCCGGCAGCGATGAGGAGTTGCGCCAGACCAAGGTAACTCAGCCGGCCATATTCCTCCACTCCGTCATCTTGGCCAAAGTGCTTGGCTCAAAGTTCACACCCGACATGGTTGCAGGTCACTCACTTGGTGAGTTTTCCGCACTTGTAGCAGCAGGCGCCATGTCATTCGCTGATGGCGTCAAGTTGGTTTCGCAGCGCGCCATGGCAATGCAGAAGGCGTGCGAGGCAGCACCATCTACAATGGCTGCGATTGTAGGACTTGACGACGCCATTGTCGAATCGGTCTGCGGAGAGGTTGAGGGAGTCGTCCCCGCCAACTACAACTGCCCAGGCCAGCTTGTCATCTCCGGCTCGGTTGAGGGCATTGACAAGGCATGCGCCATTCTGACCGAGAAAGGCGCAAAGCGCGCAATCAAGCTTGCAGTCAGCGGCGGATTTCACTCACCCTTCATGGAGCCGGCACGAGCTGAGCTTGCCCAGGCTATCGAGTCCACGGCATTCAAGGCTCCCATCTGCCCCGTTTACCAGAACGTTACAGCAGCCCCCGAGACAGACCCGACAGTCATAAAGAAAAACCTTGTGGCTCAGCTCACATCGTCAGTCCGTTGGACACAGACCATGCAGAACATGATTGCCGCCGGTGTGGAAGAGTTTGTAGAGGTTGGCCCAGGCAAGGTCCTCCAGGGTCTCATCCGCAAGACCAGCCGCGACGTGAAGAGCTCTGGCATCTCCACTCTTGCTGACATCAACGCATAAGAGGCCGCATTGAGCCCATCCTATGGGCAACGGCAAAAAGATAAGCGCTTAGTGGAAAAAGACAAATCCACTAAGCGCTTTTAGCATATAGGTAAAAGACATAAAGTCTGCCGTATGATAGATTTTTTGGCAAACTTGATGATAGACACACCAAACAACTGGTGCGACAAATATTACCACGATGGGGAATACCGCCTGTTGTCAGAGCCGTTGTGGGGCATAAAGTCATCCGCCACAGGAGGCAGGTTTATTCATGAGGTTGTCCCCCTGCGCGCCAATCATCCGTACGGAAACCTGTGGCGCGACCACTTCATGTCAATCACAAAGCAGATGGGGGTATTGGGGCTTAACGAGTATGACATAGACACATCCGACACCATATTGCGCAAGATTGAGGTGCTCTCATCCCGCAACAAATACCCGGCACACTCTTTAGCCCATATATACGTATGGCGCGAGATGTCGGCATCAGGCGGCGTAGCAGACTATGCCATATTCCAAGAGAAGAGGGAGACAAGCATATTTGAGATAGACAACACACGGCGCACAATAATCAACGCTGCAGACAATGAGGTTATAAACATTGCAGCCGGGACATGGGCGGACACCATTGTGGAACAGGTGGCACACCAGAGAGCCATGGACAGGGAGCGCAAAGAGATGGTTGGGATTGCCGGGGCTTGCCTACTGCGTCCGGACAAGCGCATTGCCCGCACGACGATAGGCAACCTGTACCTCATCTCATCAGGCAAAATAATAGGCGTGGCCGACGGGGAGGGGGCACGCCAATGCATCCTGCGGCCATACCTTAGGGAGGTGGCAAATAGCTTGAGGCTCAACTATGAGGAGGTGGATGGCATAACCCCGCCAATGATAACAAACGCGGTTGAGTGTTTTATTTGTGACGCGGGCGTAGGCATAGGCCGAGTTCTGCGATTGGGCGAGGCAAAGACCTTCATTCACAGGCTTGTTCCTGAACTATCGGCCAAATTTAGCGAGAGATTTATTTTTTAAACGCAGCCCTGCCCACAATCACACCGCCAGCAGCCACGGTGGCCGGGGCTAAGAATAGAGCGAGGAAACGTCCGACAAATGGGATAAGCATAGCCAAAGCGAAAGGCATGCCGAGACCGATTGTCAGTCCAATATTATTAAAGGGGAAAGCGCCGCTGCGCTTTGACTCTATGGCGCCTTGGTTCTCAGCTCTTTCCACAGCATAATCGACCATTGACTGTCCATAGAAAAAGGCGCCGACCAAGAAGCCGAGCAATGGCGCAATCAAGCCGATGACAGGCACGAAAGACAAGATGAAAAGCAAGATGAGGCAGACTATTTGCAAAACAAGGCAACGAATTGCCACCCATATGCCCCTGAGGACACTCTTGAGGATATCGAGGAAAGAGTCATGAGGCTCAGGATTGCCCTCAGCCACCCAGGCCTTGTCTGCCACATGACTGAGAACTGGGCTGAGGATCAGCAGGATGAGCGAACCACTGACAACGCACATCAAGAGCGTGACACAGACCCAGACCATGATGCCACTAATCCATGCGGCCATGCCGGTCAAGAACTCGGGCAACCAGTCGGCAGCCGCCTCGGCCAGAAGTCCACTTATGAAAAAGTGCATGAGGTCAAAAGCCCATGATCCAAGCCAAACGCCGGCAACAAGGAAGAGGACGCAAAGGGCAGCTATGATGGCATAGACACGCCCGCCTATTCGGCGAAAAGAGGCAAAGACTTCTGTAAAACCTTTGAAAAACGGGCTACTCATGGCTTATATCTTTTTTAGATTGTCACTTGACCTCCTCGCCAATGAGCGTGGCAGGGGTAGAACGCAGAATCTTGACCTTTACAATGTCACCGATACGGTGTCCGCCGGCAGGGAATACGACAGCCTTATTCTGCTCATTGCGCCCCATGAGGTCGTTGGCGCTCTTTCGTGAACGGCTCTCAACCAGCACGTCAAAAGTCAGACCCTCATCCTTCTTGTTGCTCTCTGCCGAGAGTCGTCCTTGCAGGTCAATAATTTCCTTGAGACGGCGGGCTTTGACCTCGGGGGGGACATCATCCTTCATATTCCTGCTGGCGTAGGTTCCGGGACGCTCTGAGTATTGGAACATGAAAGCGCTGTCGAAGCCAGCCCACTCCATGAGGCTGAGCGTGTCGGCGTGGTCTTCCTCAGTCTCACCGCAGAAACCGCAGAACACGTCAGTAGAGAGGCCACAATGAGGAATAATCCGGCGGATGGCCTCAACGCGCTCCATATACCATTCGCGAGTATATTTGCGGTTCATGGCCTTGAGCACCCGTGTGCTGCCACTCTGCATTGGCAGGTGAATATGGTTACAGATATTGGGATATTTGGCAATGACCTCAAGGGTCTCGTCGGTCATATCCTTAGGATGCGAAGATGTGAAACGGAAACGCATATCGGGGTGCGCCTCCGCACACATGGCGAGAAGCTCGGGGAAACGCACGCCAGTATCCTCGAAGTTGAACGAGTTGACATTCTGGCCAAGGAGGACAGCCTCACGGAAACCTTTGGCAGCCATGTCGTCAATCTCCTTGATGATTGACTTGGGGTCGCGGCTGCGCTCACGCCCTCGGGTGTAGGGCACAATGCAATATGAGCAGAAGTTATTGCATCCGCGCATGATGGAGACAAAACCTGAGATTCGGCTATGCCCCACCCTGACAGGGACGACATCCGCATAGGTCTCGGTGGTGGAGAGGTTGGTGTTCATTGCCTTCTCACCAGTCTCAGCCTGTGCCACGAGTTGTGGCAGGTCGAGGTAGGCGTCCGGCCCGACAACAAGATCCGCCCCATTGTCAAAAAGAGTCTCACGCGTACGCTCGGCCATGCAGCCTATGACACCGATAACAACTTTCTTGTCGCGGCGGAGAGTCTGCAAATCCGCCAAACGGCCGAGCACCCTCTGCTCAGCATTATCGCGGACGGAGCAGGTGTTAACAAGCACGCAATCAGCGGCCTTGAGGTCATCGGTCAGGTCATAGCCGACAGTCTGCATGACAGAGGCTACTACCTCACTGTCGGCCACATTCATTTGGCAGCCGTAGGTCTCGATGAAGAGGAGACTATTTTTTTCGTTTTGCATTTTAGCGAGAAAGGTGAGAATAAGATTGACCGACCCGGACAAAGAACAGGCTTCAAATAAAATTAAAGTTTGAGACCCTTCGTGTGTGAATTTTTGTTATCTTTGACTATGTAAAAAATCGGTCGAGACGTTCAGCCGGCGGACTGGATTGGCAGCAGGGATTTGCCCCGACAAGCCGAAACAAGAGCCACCGATTGAGCGTAGAAACTGAAAAAGGAACCACAGACTTGGGCCGAAACGGCTTGGCGGGTTCCGACGGCAAAGGTAGTCAAACTTTTAAAAATTCGCACTTATGAGCAAGATATTGGTTCCGATTGACTTCTCAGAGAACTCAATCCTGGCGCTGAAGACAGCCATCATCATCGCCAACAAGCTGCACACAGACCTCCGCATGATCCATATCGTACCAGAGGGCGGACACTTTGCCAGCGGCATGAGCGTCAATAACATATTTGACGAGCATCCCGAGGACAAGCTTGAGCAGCTGATAAAAGAATATAGCCAGCAATACGCGGTCAAAGGCAAGTTTGACTACTATGTCGGCCACGGCAACGTCTCGGAGGAGATTGTGAACAAGGTCAAATATGACAATGACGTGGCATTGGTAGTGACAGGCTCGCACGGCGTATCCGGGATATCAAAGAGTTGGATTGGCGGCAATGCGTACAAGCTCATCAGCAACACGACTCGTCCAGTCCTCGTCATTCGCCCGGGAATGGAATACAACGAGGATTTCAAGAACATAGCCATCCCCATCAACATCAACAAGAGCAGCCGCCGCAAGATGCCACAGGCCGCAGGCATGGCTAAGCTTTTCGGGGCAAAGACCACTATAATCGGCATGCAGACATCGTCAATGCTATCCATCTACTTCAGGATTAAGACGGCGGTGAAGCAGGTTGTCAAATACTTGCAAGAGAACAATGTGGAGGTTGCCAACTCCATCATGCTCAAGGGTAAGGACAGCATGGGTCGCCTGTTTGAGACAGCAGCCACCCAAAAGGCAGACATGTTGATTGTGGAGGCTGAGAATACTGGAGCCTTCTTTGCGGACCGCTTCCGTCCTGAGCTGACCACCATCATCAACAACTCGCCCTGCCCAGTGCTGGTCATCCCCTTAATGTATAAATAGTAGTAAGGCAGAGACGACATGACAGAGAGTGATGCGGCGGAGCCCGTCAACTTCTTGAAATATTGCCCGCACTGCGGGAGTGATAAGTTTAAGGCCATAGGCCCCAAGGAGTTTTCTTGTGGGGCCTGTGGCTTTAATTTTTTCCCGAACTCAGCGGCGGCCGTCGTGGCTGTCATAAGAGATGACGAAGGCCGGATTTTGCTGACCCGCCGGGCGCGTGCGCCAAAGGCGGACTGGCTGGACCTGCCGGGCGGTTTTGTTGACCCGGGCGAGGCAGCCGAGACTGCTCTGCGGCGCGAGGTGAAGGAGGAGTTGAAGAGCGACATCGTCGACGCGAGATACATATGCTCAGCCCCTAATGAATACATATTCAGCGGGTACAAAGTGCGCACCACCGATTTGGCTTTTGAATGCAGGTTAGCCCAAAAGCCACAAGAGTGCGCCGATGACGTAAAGTCGATTGAGTGGTTCAGGCTAAGCGAGATAGACCTCAGCCAAATAGCCTTCAAATCAATTAGGGAGATTGTGAGCCATGTCATCTCGGGGCGTAAACGCTTTGATTAGAAAGGGCTGAGACGCAAGTCAACAGAGAACCTCGGCAGCATGGGATGGGGCATATGGCCCTCTGTTCTGAGCATTGCGTTATTTTTCATTATTTTTAATCCACATTCCGAGAATACGCTCAGGTTTATTATATTAGTGGGTTACATTATTTGTTATTCTAAAACTAATCAACAAAAGTATATCCAATGAAAACGAGATATGCACTTCCAGCCATATTCATGGTGATGGCAGGCAATGCATTAGCGCAAAAAGCAGACACGCCTTTCTTGCGCATAGGCGACGATGTGACCACATACGGAGAGTTCAACCACATGTATGAGGAGAATCGCGAAGCCGCCCTCACACCCATGTCGGCTGCGGAATATTCGCGTCTTTTCGTCAATTATAAACTCAAAGTAGCCCAGGCCAAAGAGTTAGGGCTCGACACCCTCAAGGCCTACAAGGACGAGTGCAGCCACTACTTGGCAGAGTTGGCCAAGCCATACCTTGAGGACACGGCTGCACTCCGAATACTGACTGAGAGAGAAAACGCAAGGCTGCATGAAGAGATAAAGGCCGAGCATATACTGATATCGGTTCGCCCCAACGCCATGCCAGCAGACACTTTAGCGGCCTATGAGAGGGCCATGAAGGCACGCGAAAGGGTGTTGAGTGGCGAAGATTTCGCGAAAGTGGCCGATGAGGTATCAGAAGACCCTTCGGCACGCAGCAACCATGGCGACCTTGGCTACTTCACAGCCATGCGGATGGTGATGCCGTTTGAGGATGCGGCATATGGCACACCAAAGGGTGGCCTGTCTGACATATTCCGCACCCAGTTCGGCTATCACTTTATGCACGTGTCTGACAGGCGAGAGAGCGAAGGCCAGGTCATGGTCCAGCACATAATGAAGTTTGTCCCGAGCAGCCCAATGGACCGGGATGCGGAGGCGCGAGCAAAGGCACAAATAGACAGCCTTTATAAAATAGCAGTGAGTGGCACAGTAGACTTCAGCGAGCTGGCGAGAGAGAACTCAGACGACAGGCAGAGCGCGAACCGCGGCGGAATGTTGATGTGGTTCAACCGCTCTCAGATTCTGCCAGAGTTCGCAAACGCGTCTTTCGGTCTTGCGAACAAGGGTGACATATCTGAGCCTGTCCGCACACGTGCCGGATGGCACATCATACGCCTTGTTGACCGGCGCAAGTCAATGCCGTGGGATGAGGTGCAAAAATCTATCACCCGTGCCGCAAACACATCAGAGCCATACAAGAGTGTGAAAGCGAGGGCGAAAGCATACCAGTTGGCAAAAGAGTATAACTTCAAATGGAATCAGTCCGAGCTTGACACCTTAGTCAACCAATGCCTGAATGCGCCTTCGGGAGACAAGAGAAGGCTGTACTTCAAAGGGTCTGACGCAATCATAGCGACCATCAACGGTGAGAGCATACGAGTTTGCGACCTTGGCAAGTGGGCGGACAAGTGGAGGTCAGACGTCATTCCGAGCGAGAACGTCGAGAATATTTTTATCGGCTTCATGAAAGACTATGAGACAAAGCAGCTCGCCAAGAAATATCCGGACTATGCCTACACAAGCAAGGAATATACGGAGGGGCTGCTGGTCTTTGAGGTAACTCAGCGCGAGATTTGGAGTCTTACCGCCGACTCGGCCACAATTGCCGAGATGTATGCAAACAACACAGCGCGGTACTCAAAAGATGGCACATTCGATGGCGACATATATTTCTGCAAATCAGAAAAGGACGCCTCCAAGGTAAAGAAACTTATCGCGAAAGGGCAAAAAAACAAGGCAGCGAAACTTGCCGATAAAACAGTCAATGGCCCGATAAAGCAGGGGGACATATACGATGATTTCATTTGGCCCACGATACCAGTGAGCAACTTTGTTGTTGTAGACGGGACAGTGACCAATGGCACCCCGAAACCAATTGACGAGTGCCGAGGCATGATAATCAGCGACTACCAGCAGCGGAAAGAGACGGAATACATGTCGCGGCTCCGTGAGAAATTCAACCCTCAGCAACTGATAAAACTGAAATAATGAGAAAGAGCATTCTGACAGCATGCGCGGCAAGCGCCATAGCTTTAGCCATAGCGGGTTGTGACTGCAAAGTGGATGTTGACATCAACAAAGGTGTGGCGCCAGACACATCCGCCTACACTACGACCACACTGCCAAGCGGCGCTGAGTTGCTTGTTTACGAGTCTCAACAGATTGACACGACAAGCAAGGCTGTGGTCATTCTTCCGGGCGGCGGATATACCCATTTGGCCAAAGAGCACGAGGGGAAAGATGTAGCGGCATGGATGAGCGCAAATGGAGTAACAGCCTTTGTGCTGCTCTACAATCTCCCGCAGGGCAATCCGTCAGTACCCAACAATGATGTACGCGAGGCCTTTGAGTATGCACGAGCAAATGCGGAAAACCTTGGCGGTTATACCAAGGTGGGAGTCATGGGCAGCTCGGCCGGAGGTCACTTAGCGTCAACAGTGGCCACGCACACTGATTTGGCCGACTTTCAGATACTTCTCTACCCCGTCATAACGATGGACACGGCAACGACACACCGCGGGTCGCATGACTTCCTTTTGGGGCAGAACCCGACAGCCGAAGCGGAGACACTCTATAGCAATGAGAAGCATGTGACTCGCAATACGCCTAAGGCATTCATAGCCCTCTCGCTTGACGACAACGTCGTCCCAGCTGTTCCTAACGGGTTGGCGTATGCCACGGCACTTGCAGCGGACAGCGTCTCCACGACCTTGGTCTGCTACCCGCGCGGAGGTCATGGCTGGGGTTGGCGCGACAGCTTCGAGTTCGCAGAGCAATGGAAGGCTGAATTAGCCAAATTCCTATTTGAGAAGTAGGCAGAATAAGAGAAATTTGTCACCCCGGGAAGCGGAGAATGGACTCTTCACTTCCCGGGGTGAGTTATTTTAATGGCGATGGACGGACAATAGGTGATTGTCTCCTGTTTTACTGCCAATATTGAATTTTACGCTCAGACACCTGTTGAGGCACGCCATCCACATAAGTAACTCTGCGAACCCAGTTGCCATGGTCGTCAACGTCATGAGTGAAAGTTAGAGTCTGCCGCGAACCGTCAGAAGAGACGAGAGTCGCCCTGGCCGGAAGCCCATCATAGGACAAAGCGTAGGACAAATCGGATGTTGAGAGCCCGTTGTCTCGTACGACTCTTGTCAGATGAAGATTTTTGTCATAATAATAAGTTGTCCTCACCTTCTCACTGTCATTGAACTGCTCAAGGGTGACAGTGTATGACTCGGCAGTGGAGACCTCGGTGGTTGAAATGGTCACGGCATCGGCATCGGTGAAACGCATGCGAGCCAAACAACCATCAGCGGTATAGGCATATAAAGTCTGAAGAGAGCGGTCGCCCTTTGAGTAGGTCGTTGACACCCTTTTTTGCCCCTCGTCGGTATATTGAAACACCACACGCGCATCAAGTTGGTCATCGGAATCAAGGGATTGGCGTGTCAGGAGGCTGCCATTCCTGTCATACTCGTCAATCGTGTGCGAAGATTGTGACGACTTGACGATTGTCCGATGTGAAAAGTCCACCCCCCAAGTCACAGTCTCAGCTATGTGTACGCCATGCGCCAGTTCCGCGGTCAGGGCATCGGAACCGCCAATGGGATTGACGCCTGCTGGTTGAGCCTGAGAGTTGAGAGGAGAGACGCACACACCGACAGGAATGGCGACAGCGAATATATATTTAGAGAGAGACATAGGCTGACGATTGATTACCTGATTTGAACCCCACCAGAGCGGAGCAACTCGTCAGGATTATTGGAATACTGTTCGGGGTCAACGAGATTATATTTGTTCTTCTCATAATATTGTTGACGCAGGTACTGAAGAGAATCTAAGGCATTGCCCTTGGGTCTGCCATAGGAATCATACTCGACATCGCCCTCAACATTCGCATCAGCGTAACGGTAGTGCCATTTGCCTACGGTGACGCCATAACGGTAGTTTCCCCTCTCTGCCACCTTGCCATCGGCGCCCCAGCGAGTGTAGAGGCCATCGAGCTCATCACCACGGAAATTTGCGACAATCTCCTTAGAGCCAGAAGGGAAATAGCGCACATACATGCCATTGCGGAGACTGTCTACCCATTGGCAGGCAGAGAGTAGCTTGCCGTTATCGAAATAGAAGCAACGCTTGCCATGGAGCTTGCCCTGCGAATATGAGGCCGACTCCAGGAGTTCGCCATTCTCGTTATAGAAAAGCCAAAATCCCTCTCGTTTCTCATCCACATATTTCCCTTTGCTTTGAACCTTGCCATTATGGAAATAGAAAACGGCAGAGATAGTGTCGTTTTGCGTACTATACGTCAACATGATGGTCTTGCGGCCATCCTCATCAAAGCGCGTCACCTTGCCGACGGGAACCCCATCTTTGAAAGTCGCAGTGTAGCGATACCGGCCATTGGGATATTTAGCCGCCCATTCGCCTTGCTTGCGTCCCTTTGCGTCAATTTTGTTTGGCTTATCTGGCAAGTTCACCTTCTTTGTCGCCTTTGCTTTAGTTTTAGCCTCGCTTTTCTTATCAGCAGCCTCGCTCTTTTTTATTGCGTCAGGCTCGAAACTGCCGAGAAAACTTTGCGCATGAGCGTTTTGAACACATAAGGACAAGAGGAAGGGTAACGCCAAGAACTTGACAAAAGATGAAATCCGGGTCATGAAAGGCGACATATACTTTTGGAAAACTAAAAATTGACTTTGGACAAAGTTAAGTATTTATATGACATCCAGAAGACTGACTGACGTAATGTTTGCAGGGAATGGGTTGTCCATGACAAAAAACGACCTTAGGCATGCCATATGGACATGGAGAAAGACGTTAACGAGACATCTTAATCAGTTGCCAGACATGACTATCTTATTGCCGAACTTTGTTTCAAAAGCCTCAATAGTGTCCCAATAATAGTCGCGGTTTACACGGTGCAAAGCATCCTTCACAAACCGACGCTGCTCGGCCGTGACACCCCAAAAGGCTTCGGCAAGACCTCCTACCACAGCGCCAATAGTGTCGCAATCACCGCCAAAAGAAACTGCTTTGCGTATGGCATCCTCGAAAGAGACGGACTCCTTGAACAAGTAGAGGGCGACAGGGGCAGTAACTTGCGTAGTCTCATCGAACACACCGCGATAGGTCAGGAACCAGTCATGCGTGGAATGAGGGTAGTAGTCTGACATTATATTATCCACAATGGCATCTTTGCCACCATAGACATCAGGATGACGCAAGCGCCATATGGCTTTTGAGATAGCCTGCGCCCCTTTTATGCCCTCGCGGTGGTTATGTGAGACCTCGGTGACCTTCTTTGCAAGCAAAAGCACCTCGTTCTCATCCTTGCCGGCCCAACCGACAGGTGACACTCGCATAACAGCTCCATTTCCATAACTTTTGTATGGTCCTGCATTGGGATTGTGAATCCAACGAAAGAAACCGCCCCCATAGCCGGCCAGATGCCCCGGGTAGTCGAGACACCACTTGCGATAGGTTGCAGCCATGTCACCGCCGTTGACAAGGAAATCAGCAACAGCCAACGTGCAAATGCTGTCGTCTGTCGGGTGCGCAAGGTTGGAATAAAGATTAAAGTTGTAATCCGATGTATTGTTAAACTCGAAACGCGAGCCTGCAATGTCGCCAAAAATCGCTCCTATCATTTCCGCTTTATTAATTAATTAGTCCTGTTTATAGAGAAACGGGCAAGGCGATTATATTATCGCGCCAACCGACATGAAAATTTAAGGCACGACTGTTACAATAACAAGGAAAGCACTCAGCCCTAAAAGTATTTTGTCACCAGCGGACGAGATAATGCTCCTTCTGGCAGCCGGTGCGGAAGAATGCGAGTCCCATCTGCGGCAACTCAATTGTCGTATCAACACGCTCATCACTCACAATCTTGCGCCAAGCGCGAGTCATTCCCTCCGACCAATAGATGTCATCAAAAACGATGACGCACATATTGGCATGGCGAGACGCTATAGTCTCAAAATAGTCAAGCGTAGCCTCCTCACTGTGGTTGCCATCGACAAAAGCCATTTCGACATTACCAGACGGCATCATATCAACAGCCGCGCCAAGATTTTGGCTTATGTCGCCTCTGATCACAGTCACATTGTCAAAGCCTGCCTGATGAAGGTTAGCCTCAGCCAAGTCGGCCACGGCACTAAGCCCCTCGATGGTGACAATCTTTGCTTTGGGACACGCCGCGGCAAGATAGGCAGTGCTCACACCGAGCGAAGTGCCAAGCTCAATGATGCCCGCCACATTAAGGTCGGCCGCGAGCCGCGCAAGCATCCTGCCATATTTTTCAGAAGTAGACGTATGGCGTGCGATATGCGACACTTTTCGCTCAGACGGTGCGCTCGTAACTGCCCCAATGCGGCCTACGACAACCGTCTTGTCACTACTATAAAGTTTTTGGCGGTAAGACTTAACCTTTTGACGGGGATAGAGATCATTCGGTCTGCGGACCGTTATGACATCCCTCACAATATGAAAGACAAAAGGACTATGAATGTGATGCCCACGCCAATAGCCGGCATGGACAAAATGGTGCACACGCATCTTGAACGTGTGAACGGCGCGCTTGCCTTTGTCAGTGATTATTGATTTCATCATCATGACGTGGGGTGGATTGGAAAGAGCCAACCACAGTTTGTTTTTCGAGTCCGAAGGGTATGTAAAAATAGAAGACAGAGCCGACGCCGAAGGTGCTCTTAGCCCAGACATCGCCACCGAGGATATTGACGAAGCCTTTCACGATGTTCAGTCCGAGGCCCATGCCGCCATACTTGCTTTTTGAGGTGTTCAGGCGTCGGAAAGGCTCAAAAATCACTTCGGTCTTGCCTTGCGGGATTCCGATGCCAGTATCTTCAATCGCGACGACAAGGACACCCTCGGGGCTCGGAGGTGGAGCGATCTTGCAACCGAGTCGTTTGACCTCGTCCTCATCGCCTCGCCATACGGTCATCTTGACATGCCCGTGTTCCGTGAATTTAAACGCGTTGTACGTGATGTTGATTATAATCTGGCGAAGGCGATCCTTGTCAGTAACAAGGACGGCTTCCTTCAATTCGTCAGCTATGTCAATGAGATAATCGACATCTCGGCTTCGTTTTTCAACCGAAAGGATATTAAAAGTCTCGACTATCCATTTGTATATCAGAGTATCGCATAGTGTTGCCTCGATCTTTCCACGCTCGATTCTGGACGTGTCGAGCAATGCCCCCATGATGGACAGAAGGCTGTTGGAACTGGCAAGAATGAGACGAGCGAACTCTCTTTGCTCTTCCGCAGGGCAGTCTTGATTATTAATCAGCTTGGCAAAACCAACAATAGCGTTCATCGGGGTTCGCACCTCATGACCAAGACTTGCCAAGAAAGCCGACTTCAGTTCACTACTCTCCTCTGCCTTAATCTTAGCAGCCTCAAGTTCACAAGTTCTCTCGACGACCTTGTTTTCAAGCTCCTCATTTATCTGCGCAAGCTCATCATTCTTCTGCTTGATGACCTGCTGATTTTCGCGCAACTGCTTGTTGGCCATAACGAGCATGTCACCCATGGTGGACATGTCCCGCTCAAGTTTGCGTTTTATGCTCAGATGCAAAGAACTACGCCAGACGAAAAGAGCAAAAACGATGGCTATCAGGGCAATGATGACAATCGCGGTGAAAATGCGTTTTTGGTACACATATACTTTATTGACGACACACAACGTGGTAATGCCATCCTGCGGATTGCCATCTTCATCGGTGGAACGGAAAAGAATGTTATAAGACCCCTCATTAAGGTCAGAGAGCATGAGAGAGCCGTCGGCCGGGCATTTCTTCCAAACCTTGTCGGCGTCAAAGCGCCATTCGACATCAGACTCGTCAAGCTTATCATAATTGAGAGACCTTACATTCAGGCACACACCGCGAATACTGGGGGGGATGACAATGTCGCCCGATCCATAGATTAGCTCATGGCCAGCCATAAGGTCAAAGCCATCAGAGAGTGAGTTCAAATAAGTGTATGACGTGACTTTAGGCGGCGGGAAAAAGTTGTTTAGCGAGAACTTGAGAGGATTGAACTCAGTCACACCACATTTGCCACCCATAAGGATTTCGCCATTCGAGCCGCGATTAGAGGAACGATTGACAAACCTGTCAATCAGTTGGAAATCATCCGCACGATATTCAACGACCTTGCCTCCACTGACGCAAACAATGCCCAAATCAGTGGAGACCCAAAGCGCGCCTTTTTCATCAAGCTCGATGCTTCTTATGGCGGACTTGAGACAATCGCCGTCTTTAATCAATCTGCCACCTGAGTAGCCCGGGTTCTTATAAAGCAACCCATCGGCAGTAGCAATCCATAACTCGTTCACGCCATTGCGAGTATTGTGCCTGAAATCACGCACCCCGCCACTCACGCTATCCTTCTCTAAGTCCAAGACATACTTGACGTCGAACGTAGAGAGGTCTATCCCATTCACCACAGACTTGCTGACAGAGACCCAAAGCATCTTGTCATCGTCAGTGTGGGAAAAGTTAAACATCCGGCCCTTAGGCGGCAGAAGAGTACGGACCTCGCGCCCATCTATTGCTGAGATTATGGATATCCTTGTTCGGCATGTCACGACAACCAGGTGATTATTTAAGGTCTGCGAACAACGAATCATGTCATCGTCATGGAAAAGAAGGCGGACAGACTTGCCATCGGTAGACACTCTGAACACATCTTTGTTGGTCGAGACAATCATGGCATCACGTTCATGGGTCTCATTGATAGAAAGCACCATGTATCCACGGGAAGGATTAGATTGGGCATCCCAGATTGGAATGCTGTCAAAATACGCGCTATTTGGTCTTTGGATATAGAGACCGTCAATGCAGCCCACCCAGCAGATGTTGCGAGAATCTTTTGTAACACTCCATACCTGAGGGTTTTCAGAGGTCGAAAAACGCCTCATGTCGGTATGCATGAACTTGCCGTCAAAATAGCTTAGATAGACAAGTCCGTCTACCGACCCTATGAAAAAGACATGCTGCCCGCGAACCTTACGAATACACGACAGGTCATTGTCTTGAATGTTCGTATTAACGGTATTGTAGACAGTAAGCTTACCATCATTGAAGGAGATGAACACCAGCCCATGGTTTGTGGGCACCCACACACCGTCGTCAGCGACGGCCACACCATGCGGAGATGCCTCGCAATATGCCAAAGTCTCAACTTTATTAGAACGCAAATGGTAAATGTGGACACCAAACTTACGGATGCGTTCCATTGAGATCACCACGAGAGTCGAGTCGTCCTTTACGACCGCATCCTTTATGTTATGCAGACCATTAAAGTTGACCTGCTCAACGGAGCAAAGTCCGGCAGATTGTGGCGATATTCGGAATATCATGCCACCTCCGATGTTGTATATCGAGCCACCAAAGCGGAAAAAAGGAGTACCTGCGCTATTCATCCCACCGGAATAACTCTTTATCAGATGGGCACGCCCAGTGCGTTTGTTGATAGCGTAGAAGCCCCTTGTGTTTCGACACAGTAGCGTGGAGTCGTCGAGGCTCATCATGCTTATGGCTATTTTGGCATATTCGGAAGTCAGCAAACCATCATCATTGGGAATGGAATAGTCAAGTGTCGTGACCTCAAAAGTCCTCTTGTCAACTCTGACGAGACGCTGAACAGGCTCCAAAGAAGCCCAAACACAATGGCTCACAGTGTCATCGGCCATTGCCATTATTTGCCATCCGACAATTTTATTGACACTCAGGCCATCAATGTCAAAATTCCATACCTTCCGCCCGTCATAGCGCGAAATGCCATTTGCTGTGCCGACCCAGATGAATCCCTCCTCATCTTGAAGCATGGTCTTGACTGCGGGAGAAGAAAAGCCTTCACGCAGACATCTGAATTGCGGGCGAGAGCCTTGCATGGATACGTGACCAGGGGTAGCCTTGACCGGTTGAGCCACACACACCACACCGCCGCCCACCGCTGTGAGCAGAAATAGAATAAGCAAAGACGACAGCAAGCCCAGACTTCTATGGCGGGTGATGATATGCACTTCGATTAATAAATTGGGGCCGTTATAATTCTTAGCAAAGATAACTAATATGCGTCAAAAGAGATAATGAGAAAATACTCAATGCTGAATTGCTTATTGAAGCTGCGCAAGGCAAAGAGAGGCGACACACAAGACAAAAAATTCGCCAAAGACGCATTCCCGCATCTTTGGCGAATGGAGATCCTTGAATTGAACCTACTTGGGCTATAATCAGTTATGCCAAACGCTTGGCAAGGTTGCAGATGATGTCCGTGGCACCATCAATGCCAGTGACACCAGTGTTGATTACAATGTCATAGTTGGCAGCATCACCCCAACGGTTGTTTGTGTAGTGGAAATAGTGGTTAGCGCGCGCAGTGTTGACCTCGTCAATCTTGACAAGAGCCGCCTGCTCATCGAGATGCCTCTCTTTTGAGTTTTCAATTCGGCGTGCGGCAAACTCCTTGTCGGACTGAATGAAGACCTTGAGAACATTAGGACGGCCACGGAGGATGAAGTCGGCACAGCGTCCGATGACGACGCATGGCTTTTGACTTGCGGCCTCTCGAATGATTTTACTTTGCGAGATGAAGAGCTTGTCATCAGTGGAGAGAACGACCCCGTCCGGGATGTCATTGCCCATGATAAGCATCTCGACAAGTCGTGGAGTAGATATGTTCTGCTCGCGGGCGGCCACCTCTTTAGGCTCAATGTGCATATCGCGGGCGGCCTCCTCAAGAATAGCGTTGTCATAGAAGGCCACACCAAGTCTTTCGGCCACATCACGTCCGACCTCACTGCCGCCACTGCCATACTGGCGCGAGATGGTGATGACAAGTGGGCAAGCTCCGGATGCGGCTGTGGCATCGACCACTTCGGTGGTAGCGACCTCCTGCGGGAAAGCCAAAAGACGGTCAAACCAGCCGAGATGCGGTGAGAACACACGGACCATGATGCCTATGTAGATCATCGATATGAGCGTGCCGAGTCCGACAATGTCCCAGCGCCAGGCGCCATAGAAAATAACGCAACTGGCCAAGCCGATGCAGACAAGCGTCGTGTCAACCACAATCTTGACCTTGCTGAACTCTTTTCCTGTGACTTGGGCAATGGCTACCTGAATGCCCTCACCAGGCATCATGACCGAGCGGCAACGGACCTCGCAAGCCACACCCACGCCCATGACGACACCTGCCACAGCCACGAGGAACAAGCCCCAGGCCACACCGGCGGCGCCAGGGCCGGCAGCAAGGGGCGCGGTCAATGCCATATTGGCGTCGAGGAAGACACTGAAAAGTGTACCGATGACCAACTGGAAAAGCTGTACGGGCTGATAGCGGCGACGGAGGATGAGAATCTGAAGAATGACAAAAATAAAGTTCATGATGATGGTGTAGCCACCCACCGTCATGGCCGGGACGTGGAACGAGCCCACCGTTATGCCGGAGAGGCCCGCGGTACTCCACACGAGCGGTGTTACGGAAATTGCGGAAGACCCAAGATTAGAGCGAATGAACAGCGAAACGCCAAACGTCATCACATAGAGCGCAGCCAAAAGCAGAAGCTGCTGCCTGAAAAAAAACTTTACCTTTTCCTTTGTCATTGTCAATTATTTAACCGGCCTCCCATTGGAAACCAGTTGCGAAGATACGGAAAAAGGCCTTACCTTATCTTCATGATGATATTGAGCTGGCAGACATTAGCCTCACTGCGCTCAAAGACAAAGACTTTGTCAAAACGTGTCCTGTAACGGTGCTGGAGCGCGCGGCGTGCGTCGGCCGGGTCATAGGCAGTGGACATGAGGAAACTATTCTGAATTATGAGAAGCCATTGCTCATCGAGCCGATTGTCGTAGTGCGACATTTTAATATCCTTGTCCTTAATGCGTTGCGAGATGCTCTCTATGGTGAGAGGCTTGACGTGAGTGGACATGCTGGCATACCACAGAGGCTCCTCTTGGCGTCCCTGCACATTGGTTATCACAATCGACTCGACATGCTGAGGTAGATGCAAGTCGCCATACTTGTATTCCCTGTCAACCTTATATTGTTTGCCAGTTGACTCGGGGCTATTGTCGACGACGATATTGGCTATAGTCTCAGAAAGGGCGGTGCGCAAGAGGCGCGCCTCGTCATCGCGTCCCTCAGAGAGGATGAGGGGGGAGATGGAGTCCGAAAAATGCACATCGACATTCAGAACAAGGTCATGATTCTTGGAATAGAAGGACAGAGCGCCATCCATAATCTTTGAGAGAAAATCCTCGTGCGCCCTCATGTTGAACCGCGAGTCGTTGCGCTCATATTTGAGCTCTGTCAACTCGATGCCTATGCGCTTGGGCTTACCAGAGCGCGACTTGGTGGAGACGACAAAGTCAGGGCATTCACTCTTTTCTACATTCCCAATGGGGAATGAGCTGTAATTCTGAATGAAGAGGTTCATGATGGTCCATTCCCTCTTGTCTCGTTTTTGCTGATTTACGCTTTCCACCTTATTATTTCATGAAAGATTAGAAAAGGCCGACCATCAGGACTTGAAATCCCAAAGGTCGGCCGATAAAATATATCTTCAGAAAAAGATAACCGGACTTAAATAGCCAAGGATGTTTAACGGAGCTCAGCCCCGAGTTCGCGGCCGAACATGTTAGTCAACTGGCTCATAACCTTCTCAATCTGCTTATCGGCGAGAGTCTTCTCGTCATCGCGCAGGATGAATGTCACGGCATAGGACTTCTTGCCGGCCGGGAGATTTTTGCCCTGATAGACGTCAAAGAGGGATACACTCTTGAGGAGTTTTTTCTCCGCCTTACGAGCCACCTGGCAGATATCGGCGAAAGAGACCTTCTCGTCAACAAGGAGAGCGAGGTCACGCTTGACAGCCGGGTATTTGGGGAGTGGAGTGTAGTGAACCTTATTCTGCTGAGCGCTCTTGGCAATCAGTGTGTTGACATCAAACTCGGCGTAGTATACAGGCGCGTCTATGTCAAACTTGGCCAAGACGGACGCATTGAGCGAGCCATACTTAACCAGAGTCTTAGTCTTCTCGACTTTCAGTTCCACACCATCCGCAAAAAGGTCATTCTGAAGCGGTTCCTCAGAGATGGCAGCTGGATTGAGACCCAGGCGCGAGATGACATTGAGGACCTCGGCCTTGAGGTCGAAGAAAGAGACCTCCTCAGACTTGGTGCACCAGTTGGGCTCAGCCTTGAGGCCCGTCATGAGGAATGAGAGGTGGTAGCTCTCACTATAGCTCTTGTAGTCGGCCTTATCAGCGCCAGCCTTGAAAGACTGGACGTTGCCCATCTCGAAAAGTTTGAGATTAGGGTTGCGATGATTTCGGTTGAGGCGAGCCACCTCCAGAGCGCCGAACACCAGAGACTGGCGGAGGGCGTTGAGGTCGGAGCTGAGCGGGTTGGCCAGCATGACGTTATTCTCGGCAGGGAAACTCTGAGGAATGATGTCCGAATAAGCCGCCTTAGTGAGCGTGTTATTCATAATCTCCTGAAAACCGCGGCTTGCGAGCATATCGCCCACGGTGTTCATCACCTTGGTGCGGTCGGGCTTATTGGCATAGACGACAGTCGTATGGTTGTCGCCCGGGAGTTCAATCTTGTCATAGCCGTAGATGCGGAGAATATCCTCAACGACATCTGCCTCACGTGTGACATCGACACGGTAGCGAGGCACACGGAGATCCATCTCATCGCCATCATCGGCTACGACCTTCATCTCAAGGCAATTGAGAATAGTCTGGAGTGTCTCCTCGGGGACGACCTTACCGATAAGGGAGAAGCAGCGCTTGCGGCTAACCTTGACCTCGAAAGGCTTGACAGGCTCGGGGTAGACGTCTGTGATATCGGAGACAATCCGTCCACCGGCAACCTCCTTAATCAGGATGGCGGCGCGCTTGAGGGCGAAGATTACGCCATCAGGGTCTGTTCCGCGCTCATAGCGGAAACTTGCGTCCGTGCTGAGCTGATGACGCCGTGCGGTCTTGCGAATAGAGACAGGGTTGAACCATGCGCTCTCAATGAACACACGCGTTGTCGAGTCGCTTATACCGCTTTCGAGGCCACCAAAGACGCCCGCTATGCACATAGGCTCCTCGGCATTGCAAATCATGAGATCGTCGGCGCTAAGTTTGCGCTCAACACCATCGAGGGTCACAAAGGGAGTACCCTCGGCGCAGTTGCGAACGACAATCTTGCCGCCCTTAATCTTGTCCGCATCAAAAGTGTGCAGTGGCTGTCCGAGACCGAAGAGAATATAGTTGGAGACATCGACGACATTGTTAATCGGAGTGAGACCTATTGACTTGAGGGCTTTCTGAAGCCACTCAGGCGACTCAGCCACCTTGACGTCATCAATCAGGATGCCGCTGTAACGAGGGCAGTCATGCTGGTTCTGAACCTCAATCTCGATGCCTTTGCCAGCCTCGTCAACCTTAAACTCATCAACAGATGGCTTGGTAAGCTTAGCAGAACCACCTCTCGCATTGATGGCGGCGAACACATCGCGGGCTACACCCCAGTGAGAGGCGCCATCAGCTCGATTAGGCGTGATATCGACCTCGATGCACGTGTCGCTCTCAACGTGGTAATAATCCTTGGCGAGGGTTCCTACAGGCACGTCGTCAGGAAGGACAATGATTCCGGAATGGTCATTGCCAACACCAATTTCATCCTCGGCGCAAATCATTCCATTTGAGGGCACACCACGTAGTTTAGATGGCTTGATGGTGAACTTCTGGTCGCCATCATAGAGCACAGTCCCGACAGTCGCGACGACGACCTTTTGGCCTGCCGCCACATTAGCCGCACCGCATACAATATCGAGAGGCTCGGGAGCGCCGACGTCAACTTTGGTGACATGGAGGTGGTCTGAATTGGGGTGCGCCTCGCAAGTCAGGACCTTGCCAACGACAAGGCCCTCAAGTCCGCCCTTGACACTCTGCGTCTGCTCCATCCCGTCGACCTCAAGGCCGATGGATGTAAGGAGAGCAGAGAGTTGCTCTGGGGAAAGGTCAAGATTGATATAGCTTTTCAGCCAGTTGTATGATACGTTCATTATGCTATGAAACTCTATTCTTATATTTTGCGCGAAGGTAGGAATTATTACTTAGCCTTCACAAGTAAAGGGGTTACTTTCTCGACAAGCAACCACCCGCGACAATGTTTTCCGCGCTTATGAAATATGAAGTCTCGTCGATTAGGAAACGGACAACCCGCGCGACATCACTTGGCTGCCCGATTCGGAAAGACGGATTCAGCGGCGCCTCTTGTTCCGCATCGGCACTCTCGTCGCGAACATAGCCAGGCGAAATGCAGTTGACTGTCACACCGTAGCTCGACATTTCGGATGAGAGGGACTGGGTAAGTGAGACGACAATGGAATTTGCCAAAGCCCACATCGGTGAAGACTCATCTCCAATGGGTATAGGCGGGCATATGCTGACGAGGCGTCCATATTGGGATTGGCAAGACTTAACATCATTTACATGTCCGTCATCCCTGCGACTTAGCGACATGAATTGCGCACAGGTGACGAGCGGGCGTACAAATGACTGCACGCCAGAGTCAAGAGACTCGACAGAGGAGTCAAGCAGCCTTTTCGTGTTTGGGAGAGGGAAAGCTATCACAATGATGTCCACCCCACCCCATTTATTTAACACGTCCTTCAGGAATCCGGCAAGCTCGTCGGCTTTGGTCGGGTCTGCGCAAAAGTAGTCGGCTCCTGTCCGAAGCGCAATCTCACGTCCGGCATCACCATCAGTGTCACAGAACGCGACCTTGTGGCCAGCCACACGCAATGACTTGACAACAGCCGCTCCAATCGGACTGTCACCATGCAAAACAACGGCGCGCCGCTCCTTGACGGGGGCTCGCCGTGGCTTGGCCGCCTTATATGGCGCATTCAGATGCTCCTCGAATTTCTTTTCGAGATAGTTATCAGCCATCAGATGAACAAGAAGGGCAGACTACTCAATGTCAATAATCTTGTCAATCTTCATGAGGGACAAAAGCTTGCGCACATCGGGCTGGACGTTGCGCAGGATAAAGCCGCGATTTTGCTCCCTCGACGACTTGACACCGCTGATGAGGACACTGACGCCTGTTGAGTCCATATACTTGATGTTCTGGAGGTCAAGGTAGACATTGCAAGAGCCTGCGGAGAACTGGAGGGCGAGAGACTTCTTCAGGTCACCGGCGTTAGTCACAGTGAGGCGATCAACGTCGACAGGGGTCACGACTACGCCCTCGAGACTTTTCTTTACATCAATCATATATGCAGATGTTCTTTAATAATTTCTAAGCGACGCCCAAAGGGGCGGAGGAGAAAGTATGAGTCAACGCCTCAAATCAACAGCCTCCTCTATTGCTAATTTGGACTGCAATTTACAAAAATCGACCAAAAGGGTAAGTGATTTTTTTGAAAGATTTAATTCAGTCCACTCGTCAAGTTCGGGAGTCAGCCCGTTAATCTGACTGACATAAAGCTCTTTCTCGGCCTCAGATGACAGGCTGTCATCACTGCGCACAACCATTTTTTTGCATATCACCTCAATTTTCTTGAGCGCGTCAGCCATTTGAGTCATGCCCATTGAAAGAGCAGTTGATCTCATTTTATGAGCATCCGCTGCCAAGCGTCGGAGATCGCCAGAAGCAAGGTGCGAGGCGAGCGTGACAGGGAGTTCAGACGCTTGACTGATGAAAATATCAATCAACTCGTTACGCATCGCTGTGTCATCGCCGCATGCATCATTAAGGTATTGGGTATTGAGGACAGACATTGTAAGCTACGAAAACGACGAATGTCAGCATATTCATTTGAGGACCTTGAGCAGAGTCTGTATCAACTGCTCACCACGAAGATTCTTGGCAATGATGGTACCGTCTTGCGCAACAAGATAGGAGCTTGGTATTGAATGGACTCCGTAGGTCTTCGCGGCGGAGCACTGCCACCCCTTAAGGTCGGAAAGATGAATCCAGCCGAGTCCCAATTGCTCCACGGCATTGAGCCAAGACTGCCTATTGCTGTCAAGTGATACGCCGACCACCTCAAGCCCCTTGGGATGGAAAAAGTCATAGGCGCGCTTGACATAGGGCATCTCCATTCGGCAAGGTCCGCACCACGACGCCCAGAAATCAATAAGAGTGACCTTGTTGGCCTTGACCACATCACTGATATTGACAGTCTTGCCATCTTTGTCCGGCATAGAGAAATCAATAAAAGTGCCACCTGGAGCCAGACGCTTTTGTTGCCGTTCGAGCTCTATCTTAGCCAGCGTGGCTGTATACACCGGACGCTGAGGCACATTCCTTGCCAAAACCTGAGAAACATCAGAGAGGGCGGAATCACTTAGCAGCCCATAATACATGGAGAAGACAAGGTCAGCCACTTGGTTTTTGTAGTTACCCTTGATAAAAGAGACAACATTATTGGCACGGGCCGCATTGAGAGAATCGACAGCGGAAAGGCACCGGCGTTTGTCTGCTTCCGAGAGGTTTTGAGTCTTGTAGGCCTGAACATAGGGCTTAATCTGCTGAACAAGCTCGTTCTCATGGTCAGCAAATGAGCGCCAAAGGGCGTTAGAGACACTCTTTGGCACCTCAAGCGTCCTTCCCGGCTCTTTGAAAAGCCTGACCCACAATTGTCCGGGTTCAACGACAACGTCACTGCCATAGGCTGGGACTCCGTTTTTCAGGCCGACGAGAAAGAGAAGCTGGACGCCATCAACGGTTCCAGAGAAGGAGAAAGCTCCTTTATGATAGACCGTCGTGTCAAGCGGCACGAGGCCATCAGTGGTAACCTTCGCCAAAATGACGGAATCCGACTCAACGCCCTTGTCAATGGCGCCTCGGAGAGTGAACGCGTTAGAGCTTTGGGCATGGGCGGATGGTGCGGAAAAAGCGCACGACACCGAAAAAGCGACACCGAGAAGAAAAGACCTCATGTGAATTGGCTGCTAAAATTCTAAATATTGCTGCGAAGGTAGTAAAAAATGCCGTAGACACAGCAGCTTCCGCAGTCATATGAAACGAGCCCAAAGGCCACCTACATTGACAGCGGGGCAGACGGGGAGCCTCAGCGACTGACGAATTGAAGAGGCAACAGCCAAATAGTCAGAAAAAAAAGCTAATTTTGCGGCATAAAACAGAACATACAGCCATGACGTTCGACGAACTGAACATCAAGAAATACTTCAAGACCAACCTGCACGAGCTTGGCCTGCGCGACCTAACTCTTATCCAGGAGCGCACATTCCCCGCCGTCATGTCCGGAAGGGACGTGATGGGCATAGCTCAGACCGGCACGGGCAAGACAATCTCATACCTTCTCCCCTCGCTCAACCTTTGGAAATTCTCGCCTCGCCACGAGCCGCAGATACTGATACTCGTGCCGACCCGCGAGCTTGTGGTGCAGGTGATGGAGCAGGCGGAGAAGTTGGCCAAAGACTCAGGCATCATGGTTGCCGGCGTATGGGGAGGCGTTGGCATCCAGCCTCAGGCGGCCCGCATACGCGAGGGCGCTGACGTCGTGGTTGGCACTCCGGGCCGAATATTAGACATAGCGTTGCAAGGCTCGTTGCGTTTCGGGGCCATCAGGAGGCTAATACTTGACGAGGTGGACGAGATGCTGGAGCAGGGCTTCCGCACCCAGATAGGCCGCGTGCTTGACCTTCTGCCGCGCAAGCGTCAGAACCTGATGTTCTCCGCCACCATGAACGACGAAATTGAGAGTTTGGCCGCCACCTTCTTCAACGGCCCGCTCAAGATTGAGGCAGCCCCCATGGGGACGCCGTTGGAGAACATACGCCAGCAAGTGATTGACGTCCCGAACTTCAACACCAAGATTAACCTGCTCACCCACCTGCTGACCACAGATGAGAGCATGACCCGCGTTATGGTGTTCGTATGCTCAATCGCAATGGCGGACCTTGTCTTTGAAAGACTGAGCGAAAGCATGGCGGAAGCCGAGTCAAATGGCGCACGCCACCGCAACATAGACTACCTGCACTCACGCCGAACACAGAGCCAGCGTTTCAGCGCCCTCCGCTCATTCCGCGAGGGTGGAACAGAAGTTCTCATTGCCACAGACCTCATAGCGCGAGGCATCGATGTGGAGGGCGTAAGTCACGTCATTTGCTTCGACATGCCATTCGAGCCGGAACAGTACATCCACCGCATTGGCCGCACGGGACGAGTGCGCCTTGCGCCCAATGCAGACGGTGAAGGAGAAAGCACGATATGCGTCGAGGAGGGTCACGCCATCTCGTTCTGCACACAGACTGAGCAGACGGCGCTCGCCAATATTGAGGGCCTGATGAAACAGTCAATCCCGCATGCCGACATGCCAGAGGCTGTTGTCTTGTCCGATGAGCTGATAGAGAGCGAATTGCCAGTTGTGCGCATGCGTAACGCACTGACCGAGATTGACTCCACTCCTGGCGCGGCATTCCATGAGCGCAGCGAGAAGAACAGAAAGACAAACCACAGGGTTTCGCACCGCACACTGATGAGGCAGAAATACGGCAAGCCCATCAAGCGCCGCCCCAAGAAATAGGCATAGCCGAGAAAACCCGACACAACATGGCATTTGGAAAGCTCGACAAGACAGACTACCTGATTCTTAGGATTTTGCAGCAGAACTGCCACCTAACGAACAAGGAGATAGCCCAGCAGGCCCACCTGTCAACCACCCCAGTGTTTGAGAGAGTGCGCCGATTGGAAAAGGAGGGCATTATCAGGAAGTACGTGGCCGTTCTTGACAACGCCAAGATCAACTACGGGTTTGCCGTCTTCTGCAACATCAAGCTCAAGCAATGCAACTACCAGATGGCAAGCACATTCGTGGAAGCCATACGTCCGTTGAGGCAGGTGACGGAGTGCTACAACATATCGGGCGAGTTCGACTATATGCTGAAAATATACGCTCAGGACATGAAGGACTATCAGAACTTCATCCTGAACGTGCTTGGCAAGATTGACTGCATAGGGGGCATACAGAGCAACTTCGTCATTGACACGGCAAAAGACGACATAGGAATCCAGCTGCCAGAACAGGAGGAATAAGGACAAATGGGTAAAAACATAAAAATTGCGACAGCAGCCACCTTGGCCTTTGCCTTGGTGGCCGTCGTTTTGTTCGGGTCGGCCGTTCCGTCCGAAACATCATCAGGGAATGGCTCTACAGACAAGCGTCCGCATGACACCAGTGCGCCCGCGGTCCCGACAAAGATAGACTTTTGCGGAGAGGATGTCCCGCTGGGCCGTGTGGACGTCTACGAGAGCTTGGACCGCGAGATAGTGACAAACACATTCCTCCACTCGTCCACACTCCTCAACATCAAACGGACAGGGCGCTACTTCCCAATGATTGAGGGGATATTGAAAGACATGGGTTTGCCGGATGACCTCAAATACTTGTGCATTGCCGAGAGCAACCTGACACCCACCATCAGCTCGCCAGCCGGCGCGGTGGGGCTTTGGCAGTTCATGGAGGGCACAGCCAAAGAGTACGGACTGACCGTGACAAACGAGATTGACGAGCGGTATGACCCGGAGAAAAGCACCCGCGCGGCTTGCAAAATGATGAGAGCCAACAAGGAAAAGCTTGGCAGTTGGACATTGGCAGCCGCCGCATATAACGGAGGCGCGGCAAGAGTGAGCCGAAAGATAGAGAGGGAACACGTGGCGAGCTACTACGACATCCAATGGGCAGAAGAGACGGCTCGATATGTTTTTCGCATTCTGGCCTACAAGACAATAATCAGCGACCCGGACAAATATGGTTTCGCGATAAGCGAAGACGACAAATACGCGCCCTACGACACCAGAATAGAGACGCTGACCTGCCCCCAAGAGGACTTGGCGCAGTGGGCCATTGGCCATGGCTCGACATACAAAGAGCTTCGGATGCTTAACCCATGGATTATCAAGCCCTACCTGAGGGAGACCAAGGGGGTGCTGCAAGTTAAGTTGCTTAATTAATTTGCTTTTTAGCCTTACTTTCGATACTTTAGCACGTGTTTGCTAATTGAAGGAAAACGCCTCTTGACTATGCCGAACAATAGACTCCGAAACTTCATATTGAGTATCTCAACGGCCGTACTCATGACGGTCGGCTGCCTGACATCACCGTTTATCGTCACCTCGTGTTCAGAGACTGACGATGGATTTGCCGTAGACAGCATTGAGTTTGAGCGAGTTTGGGCGTTGCATGAGGCAATGGAGAACGACCCGATGGGAGGTCGCTCGCACTTTTACGTCAAAGTGGACTACCCGACAGATAACGACACATCGCGTTACGCAAGGCTGAACGACAGCGTCCGTCTCTGGATATCAGACCAGTTAATGCCTGCGAGCAGTGAGCCGGTGATGAGCAGGCGCGTGATGGAGGAGGCGTGCGACATCTTCTTCGGCGAGACAGACGGCAACGAATGGGGCGAAGAGATGTCACTGGTAATCCGCAAGATATATGAGAACAAGCGATATGTCAGCTTTGAGGCAGTCAATTACGCCTACAGCGGAGGCTCGCACGGGAGGTATTTCATTATGGGCGCTACTTTCAGAAAGAGTGACGGACGGAAAATAGACTGGCAAGACATAGACCGCACAGACGCCCTGCGCCACAAAATAACAGAGAGCATGGAGGCGGAGAAAGAGATAAAGTCTGACAGCGCGTTCATAAAAATGCTGCTTCTCGACCCCGAGGACTACACATTGGCGGACAGCACTTTCGCACTTCCACTGCCGAACGTATGTCCATGGCTCACTAAAGAGGGGTGGATGTTCGCCTATCAGCCATACGAGATACTGCCATGGTGCCATGGAGCCCCGGCATGCCGACTTCAGGACGGGGAGTTCCAGTTTGACTAAGCGCGGGAGATGCGCATAAAGACAAACCGGATAACATAGCCATCAAAACATAAACAGATAATGAATAAAAGTTACAAAGCGGGCTTGAGACTCGCGACAGTTATGGCAATGGCTATTACCGTAACCATGTCGTCTTGTACCGGTTCGGGCAGCGGCAATGCAAGTAACAACTCGACAGACAGTTTACAGATCAACGACGCTCCGGCACCCGACACGGCTTCTGCCGTTGTGACCGAATTTGCAACCGACAGCATCACGGTTGAGAAGAGCATGGAGTTCGTCAACAGCGCAAATGAGTCGACTCCAATAACGTTCTCGGCCACAGTAGACTACCCGCAAGATGGGAACGCAAAGACATATAAGGCTCTAAATGACAAAGTCAGAGCCTTCATAAGTGACGAGTTGGAGCTTGGTAGAGACCGACGCATAACCACCAAGGACGCCCTCTCAGAATCAGCCAAGAGATTCATGAACTACATCCGCACAAAAAAGGAGAGCTGTGAGAATGATTTTGAGTATGGTGCGGAAAAAACAATCAACATCCGTAAGGTTTTTGAGGACGAGCAGTTCCTGACCTACCAAGTCTACAACTACGGGTTTGAGGGTGGCGCGCACGGCTCCTATGTAATCACAGGCGTCACGTTTGTCAAGGAAGACGGCAGCCAAATAACCTGGAAAAACATAAAAAAGACAGACGAGCTTCAGAAAGAGATAACCAAGGGCATTGCCGCAAACTACGAGATGGGAATGGACGAGTTCATGACTAATAGCGGTTTGGTGCAGGAAGAGCCCGAAAAACTTTCGGACGGCACATTAGTTCTCCGATGGCCGAGCTCTGACCCTTACTTGACTGAACGCGGATGGACATTCACATATCAGGCATACGAGATAATGTCATATGCCGAAGGTGCTCCATCCAGCGTTGTGGCACGAGACAAAGTAGAGTTTCTGAAATAGAGGATCGCCACAAACACCTCAGAATTTACGTCGCGCGACATTTCCACCTTAGAGCCGACGCAAGGGGACAAAAACAGAAATTAACTTACCACAAAAATTATAAGACAATGTATTCAGACCCCAAAGAGTGCCTGTATTGCACCAACAATCAGACCCTTCACGACTTGATGATTGAGATTGCCCACCTGAGCGTCTCACGCGTATTCCTCTTCAAGGAGCAGACCTACCGTGGCCGTTGCCTCGTGTCATACGACAAGCACGTCAACGACCTCAACGAGCTCTCAGACGAGGAGCGCAACGCCTTTATGGCTGACGTAGCACGCACGACCCGCGCTATGCAGAAAGCCTTCAACCCCGAGAAGATCAACTACGGAGCTTACTCAGACAAGCTTTCGCACCTTCACTTCCACCTTGCGCCCAAGTATAAGGACGGCCCAGACTACGGCGGCACTTTCCAGATGAACCCAGGCAAGGTGTACCTCAGCGACGCTGAATATCAGGAGCTTATTGACAAAATCAAGGCGAACCTGTAAGCACGACTTGCCGCATAAAGGCGGTAAGCGTAGACCTTAATGGCACGGGCGGGTTTAGGACATTATTTCCGAAAACCCACCCGTGTTTTTCTTTTCTTATTAATATGGGCAAAAACGGTGACAGCAGCAAAGGACAAACGCAAAAGGATACAGCGCGCAATGAGAGCCTCAGGTACTTCGTCTATATTGTGCGGTGCGCCGACGGCACCCTATACACAGGCTGGACGACAAACCTCACAAAGCGTATGGCAGCACATAACTGGACAGAGAAAGGCGCAAAATACACGAAAGCGCGCAGACCCGTAACGTTAGTGTATGCCGAACGATTAGCAAACAAACAAGAAGCCATGCGCCGAGAATATCAGATAAAGCAATTGAGCAGGCGAGAGAAACTGCTACTGATAGGCTGGAATAATTAAGAATGCGTAAAGAAGAGGCAAAGTCACCCGGATAGAGAAGATTCCTCATAGAACGCAAAACCGATAAAAGAGGGATGACATAGAATAACATACTGCCATGGTAATGTCAAATTGCGACATCTTGGCATAATTATCTTATATACACATAGTGCGACAGGAAATAGTTCCAAGTAATATAACTTTGCCAGTACAGAAAACAACAAATCAGGATATTGGCAATGATAACAAACGTACTTGGCTATCCACGCATGGGAGCCCACCGCGAGCTCAAGAAGGCCGTGGAATCGTTTTGGAAAGGGGACATCGACTCGGCGACCCTGAAGCAGATAACGTCGCAGATCAAGCGCGAGAATTGGCTAATGATGCAAACGGCAGGCATAGACCTGATTCCGTCTAACGACTTCTCACTCTACGACCACATACTCGACATGACACTCACCGTGGGCGCGATACCGTCACGCTATGACAAGTTGCGAGGAGACAAACTCGGCTTGTACTTCGCCATGGCGCATGGATTGCAAAATGACGGCAACGACATGATTGCAATGGAGATGACCAAGTGGTTTGACACGAACTACCACTACATTGTCCCCGAGTTCACACATGACACGCACTTTGAGCTCTATGACAACAAACCGGCAAGAGACTACAAAGAGGCGTTAGAGGCCGGCGTTAAAACAAAACCTGTCATTGTCGGTCCGGCATCGTACCTCATTCTTGGCAAAATCAAGGATAACGGCGTAAGCCTTAGCAAATTGGCAGAGGGTCTTTTGCCTGTTTATGCAGAAATCCTCGAATCACTCAAGCAGCTTGGCGCTGATTGGGTACAGATTGACGAGCCATGCCTTGTAAGAGACCTCACCGCAGAAGAGAAGGCTCTCTACAAACAGTGCTATGACTACTTGCGCGAGCATAACAAACTGAAAACCATCATTTCCACCTACTTTGACGGGTTGTATGACAACTCGGAGCTGGCGGCCAATCTTGGCGAGGACTTCCTTCACGTTGACATTGTAGCCGCTCCTGCTCAACTTGACGAAGTGTTGCCTAAACTGCCAAAGAATGTAGGCCTCAGCGTGGGCATCGTAGAGGGACGCAACATTTGGAAAAACGACTTCGACCAGTCTGTAAAGACGATTAGCGACATTGTCGGCAAGATTGGCAAAGAGAGAGTGATAGTCTCAACAAGCTGCTCATTACTCCACTCGCCAATCGACCTCGCCAACGAGAAGAACGAGCAGAGCCTGCCAGCTGCCGTCAAGCGATGGATGGCATTCGCAAGGCAGAAAGTTGACGAGCTGCGCACCATTGCCAACATAGCCGGAGGCACGGCAAACGACGCTGACAACGTGGCGTTAGACCAGAACAGGCGCGACATGGCAGACAGACGCACATCGCCACTAATCCACCGCGAGGACGTCAAGCAGCGCGTAGCATCAATAACAGAGGCAGACAAGAGCCGCAAGAGCCCATATGCGGTGCGTTCCGTCGAGCAACGAGCTAAACTCAAGCTGCCATTGCTGCCGACCACAACCATCGGCTCGTTCCCACAGACGGCAGAGGTTCGCCAATGGAGAAGCCGTTTCCGCAAAGGAGACGTGACCCGCGAAGAATATAACAAATTCTTGCGCGACGAGGCCGCCAAGAGCATCAAGACGCAGGAGGAGCTTGGGCTCGACGTACTGGTGCACGGAGAGTTTGAGCGAAACGACATGGTGGAGTACTTTGGCGAGCAGTTGGACGGCTTCGCCTTTACTCAGAACGGCTGGGTACAGAGTTATGGCTCACGCTGCGTGAAGCCGCCAATCATCTATGGCGACGTTGCCCGCCCCCGCCCCATGACTGTAGATTGGATCACATTTGCGCAAAGCCAGACGAAAAAGCCCATGAAGGGCATGCTCACAGGCCCAGTCACAATCCAGAAATGGAGCTTTGTGCGCAACGACCAGCCACTCTCGACGACATGCCACCAGATTGCCCTCGCAATACGTGACGAGGTGGCCGATTTGGAGAAAGCCGGCATTGGCATAATACAGATTGACGAGGCCGCATTCCGCGAAGGCAGCCCAATCCGCAAGAGCCGTCAGGCGGACTACTACAAGTGGGCGGTGGATAGCTTCCGCATAACATCTGGCGTGGCAAGTGATGCGACCCAGATTCACACACACATGTGTTACAGCGAGTTCAATGGCATCATGGACCAGATTATAGCCATGGACGCAGACGTTATAACAATCGAGTGCAGCCGGTCGCAAATGGTCCTTCTTGACGCCTTTGCAAAAAACGGCTACCCTTATGAGATTGGCCCGGGAGTTTACGACATCCACTCAGCGCGAGTCCCGAGCGTAGAGGAGATAGTCAACCTCATGCGCAAGGCCGAGACTATGATTCCGCGAGAGCGCCTGTGGGTCAATCCCGACTGCGGACTCAAGACACGCCGTTGGCCAGAGACCATAGCCTCACTCAAGAATATGGTGGAGGCGGCAAAACAGCTTAGGGGATAGAAGCCCAAAACTAAGTGAAACGACAATGCCTGCCATGGTTCCCCATGGCAGGCATTGTTTGCTTATCTGAGCACCTTATTATTTCTGAATGGTGTAGAAATCGATCACCTTACGAATTGCCCGCTGGCAGACTGGACAGAAATCGGGCGTCTGGTTATCCCTCATTCGGCAGTGTGGCGTAGGGCGGTAGACACCCTTAAGGCTATAACCTGCACCCTCGTAGACACCGACCTTGCCGCAACTGTTCTCCTGTCCCTCCATGTCCTTCCATTTGGAAGCATAGTCAACAAGAGTCGTAATATTGGGCTCCCATGGCTCAACATCCACCGGATACATTGGCGGGGTGTCGCCCTCGTAGGCGTACTCGTCAGTCAGACCCGCAAAGCCATGACCGAACTCGTGCACAAGCACAGGGCGGAACCACTCATTGTCAGTTGACGAGATGGTGTAGAAATTAAGAACGCCGCCACCGCCATAGACCGGGGTATTGACCAAGACAATGATATTGTCATAGGGCGTGCCGGCAAGGGCATTGTGGATGTCGCGCAGTTGAAGAGTCGTGAGATAGCGGTCAGAGTAGAAAGAGTCGAAATGTGAGCCGAGGAGAGTGTTAAGCCACAAGCCTTTGCCAGGGCGGCTTACGCCGTTCTCCTCAGACACAGACTTGACGGCCACTATCTCAAAACGGTCTCGCATGTCGCTAAATGGCGGATGAGAGAAGATGGCATCCGTGGCCTCACGTGCCTTCTCAATGAAATGCGGCATCTGATCGGCAGTGAAGCCTTCTGCGAGAAATGCTACACGGACGCAATTGGTGGTGTCTTTCGCCCTTTGGATATACTCAAAAGGATTGGCACCGGCTTTACCACGCTGACGGATAAGGATATCCTTGGGGTCAACAGGTCTTGACGACTCCGCCACGACCTTCCTGTGGTGATTGAAAAGACGGATTGTGGCCTTAGCCGGCCTCTTGGGCATGGGTACAAGAGCCACGCCTTCAAAAGAGCGGCTCATCTCGCGGGCCTCATCATAATAGACCCACTCCTGAAAAAGAGTAGAGAAGAAATTGCGGTAGATGACAGAATCAGTCTCCGCGTCAGTTATGATAATCTGGCCATTACCCTCAAAAGGAACTGATGAAAGATTGACGCGGCGGCCATACCAGCGCGGAGTCGAGCTCAGCTCGTCAAAATAGATTGACTGCCCCTCACTGTTGCCGGCAAGGGTGTAGTCGATGCGCAAGGTCTGGTCCGTGAAGAAGTCAGAGAATAGTTGCGCATGGGCCGAAAGAGATGCTACGCACAGACCCGCAGCAAAGAGGAGGCGAGTTAGATATTTTCGCTTTTTCATGTGGTTAGGGTGAAAAATGTATGTCTCTTGGCAAATATATGGTTTTTAATTGGGAGTAAGAGAGAAAAAGGGTGACGAATTTGCCGATGCACCCCCTTGCTGGTCACAAGGCGCACAAGAAAGGCTGTATTCTCTACCCTGTCATAGAAATAATCGGGATACATAGCCAGTTTTGCCACTATGCGCCTTGGGTTGCACACAATTTAAAAATTCTTTAGGAATGCGGGAGCCGGCTTCTCAACTCTGTTGGCATCTTGCCCGTTTGGCGCTTAAGAAACTTGACGAAATAAGACGGGTCATCGAAGCCGAGCTGCTCCGCAACCTCCTTAATGCTCAGAGAGGTGCTTTGTATAAGCCTCTGCGCTTCGAGGGCTATGCGGTCATTGATAATCTGCAAAGGTGTTCGGCGCGTACTCTCAGCGACATACTTAGTGAGCGTCCGGGATGAGATGTTTAACATGTCGGCATATTCAGAGACAGTATGCACAGTCTTGAAATTTTGCTCAACGAGCTGACGAAAACGCACAAAAGTACGATTGGCAATGCTTGTCACATAGAGTTTGGGCGTGTCATGCCGCTCGCCTCCGCGTTGCACGCGGATGAGAAAAAGCCGAAGCAGGTAGAGCATATAGTCCTTGTGCGCAAAAGCACCAGTCAGAGAATACTCATTAGACATCTCGCGGACAAGAGCCATGAGTCGTTCCGCCTCCTCTGACGATATACGGCAATAAGGAAGCGAGTCATAGGCATTGAACACATTATACTTCATGAAAATGCTCTCAGTAGATTCCTCATCCGCCATGAAACTGGCATTGAAATGGATGACAACTCCCACATAGTCGCTTGACTCGTCAAAATGGTGTTCCTGCCCAGGCGCTATGAAAAACAGGGTATTGTCCGTGACAGGATAATCGACATAGTCTACTTGGTGAGTTCCCTTGCCACGCTGGAACCAAATTATCTGGTAGTAGTTATGTAGATGCGGCTCCTTAGGGCCACGACCGTTATCAGCAAAAAGCTTCGGCATGTATTGGATTTCGAACTCAAGGCCCGACCGAACAGCTCTACTTATGTAATACTCTCTTAATTTTTCCATACGCCGTCAAACTTTGCAAATGGCACATTTGGTAATCTCAATGGTAAATTTAATTCATTAATCTCAGACGATAACAAACCATGCGCATTTTTACCATAACCAATCCCTAAAAAACATGGACATAACCACACGACAAGCCTAAATTTGCATCAGCAAGCCAAAAGAAGCCAGCGGCCGATGGCACAAACGAGACTTGCAGAGACGAACCATTAACCAACAAAAAAGAAACATTATGGCAAAGACAAACGCCTATCTCGAGATCACCATGAAGATCAAAGAGAGCGACCGCGCAGATGCGGCAAAGATCTACTTCGGCTACCGCCAGCCGTTCCTCGACACCATCGAGGGCGCGACGAGCAAAGAGATGCTCGTCCGCGATGAGGATGTGCAGGTTCTCCACGGCTTCGACAGCAAGGAGCACGCAGCAGCCTACCTCGAGTCTGAGATGTTCACGAAGCACGTCGCCCCCGGCCTCGCACCCTTCTTTCAGGCCGATCCCGAAATCAGGATTTTCACTGTAGCTGGATAACAGCCACGCCTGAAGACATTTTTCAGCTTATCTTACATTTCCATCCGCCCTGCACTGGCCCTAATCAGCCAGCACAGGGCGGATGGATGGTTTACTCAGGTGGAGCCAATATTGCGGATTACGTCTTAGCGGCTTTGACGCGGAATGCCAAGCTTCTTTGTCATGAGCAGACAGAGAACAAGCGCCACAGACATGAGAATGGCGAGCAAAACAAACGCATGCATGCTGCCAACCGCCGTAGCCTCGGCAAATTGCGAGACGGGCGATGCCAGCTGACTTGAAGCGACTATGGTAGACGCTACAGCAGTGCCCATTGCCCCCGCCAACTGCTGAAAACTATTAATCATGGCATTGCCATCGGCAGTGAGATTCTTTGGCAGTTGCGAGAGGCCAAACGTTATGACAGTGCCGCAACCAAGCCCCTGACCTATGGTATAGACCACATAGAAGACATAGAACATAGGCAGAGTGAGCGAATTGCCAAAGACAGAAAACAAGACGAGGGACAGCAGCATAAAAGCAAAGCCGGCCACAAGCGGAATCCGCGCCCCCACCCTATCGAGCAGGCGGCCACTAAGCGGCGAAAGGATGGCGCCCACAACGCAGCCGGGCACCAAGAGGCAGCCGGCCACGAAGGCTGTGGTGTGATTGGCAATCTGGGAATAGTTGGGGATGGCATAACCCAAAGCCAAAACTGCGAATTGAGCGATAAGGATGCACACGAGAGCCATGATGAACTTGGAGTAGCCAAGGACCTCGACGCGCAACAATGGGCTGGACTCACTGCGCATCTTGCGGAAAAACCAGACAAGTGAGATGACGGCCACAATGATGAGAGAAATGACAGGAACACTCAACCAGCCTGCCGAGGATGCCATTACAAGGGAGAGAATGAAAGTGGTGTAGCCCACGGCGATGAGCATGAAATCGAAAAAATGGAAATGCGAGCGATTCTGCGGCACACATCCCCTGATGAGCCGTGTCCCGACATAGAGAGAAAGGAGCAAAAGAGGCAGAAGAGAGACGAAAATGTAGCGCCAGCCAAACATATCAACAATAAAACCGCCCAACACAGGCCCGACGGCAGGAGCCACCGCCGTGACAAGCATTCCAATACCCATAAAAGTTCCTATCTGCGCCTTGGGGGCCTCGCCCATGATGATGTTGAACATTAGAGGAAGCGCAATGCCAGTCCCCACACCTTGAACCATACGGCCAATCATGAGTACAGGGAACGACGGAGCGACAGAGCATGCCAACGTCGCGATCAAGAAAGATGTTATGGCTGTGAGGAAAAGCGCGCGTTGCGTAAAGTTCCGTTTCAAATAAGACGACAAGGTAATAACGAGCGAAAGAACGAGCAGATAGCCCGTTGTGACCCATTGGACAGTGCTCGTCCCCACCCCAAACTCGCGCATTAGCGCAGGAAAAGTGACATTCATGGCAGTCTCACTGACCACCCCACAAAAAGACATTACGCCAGTCGCAAATATCTTTCCTACTAATTTAAAATTTTCTCTTGATGACATCTGATTGTTGTTGAACAAGCCCGCCTTCGTTACGACGGGCGGAATTTTGCGGCAAAGCTACCAACAACATTCAGCAAAAGGAGACTCAAAGGTGGGATTATGTTGGTCAAAAGCGGAACGGTCTTTTGCCATCTGCGCACACCCCCCACAAAAACAGCATCGAGCCGCGCAGTTTTGTAAAAAAAAGCAAACAAACCATCGCCTCCTTTTTGAGACAAACTATAAATTAAAGAAATTTGGAATGAAACAAAAACGGAGCGCCCCGCAGATTAACATTAACTCTAAACACCTCTAAAAAAATGGAGAATCAACAACCTCAGATGCCACAAACCTACATGTGGCAGTCTATCGTGGTAACCCTGCTTTGCTGCCTGCCCTTCGGTGTCGCCGGCATCGTCAACGCAAGCAAAGTTTCCGGCCTCTATGCGGCAGGCCAGTACGAGGAGGCGCAGAAAGCCTCAGCACAGGCCTGGAAATGGACCAAGCTTGGACTCATTTTGGGCATTGTCGCATACGTTTTGTCCTTCATCATCTCGGGAGGCTCAATATTAGCGATGTTTTCAATGCTCGGATAAATGGAGTTCAGGCGGCAGTGGCTTAAAGCCGCAGCCTACGTACTGGCGGCTTTAGCGCTATTGACAGTCTACCACTTAGGGGACCCTGCGCATTGCGCATGGTTTCCTAAGTGTCCGTTTTATGTGGTCACCGGGCTAAAGTGCCCCGGATGTGGGTCACAGAGGGCCATACACAGCCTGCTCAATGGTGACATTGTCGGGGCGTGGGGTTATAATGCGCTCTTGGTAGGCTCGCTACCAGTCTTAATTGTTTTAGGAGTAGCCACACTGGGGCAAAAGAGATGGCCCGGCTTTTACAGGAGGACTAACAGCCAAATATTCATTTGGACTGTTTTCGCCATAGTTATCTTTTGGTGGGTTCTGCGTAATATTTTTAATTTCTAAATCACAAACGATTATGTCATTTTTGGATGAAATATTAAACTCAGTCTCGGATGATGATGACGATGACGACAAGGAGATAGACGACGAGGGTACAGATGACAGCGAAGATGAGGAGTATGTGGATGCAGAGAGCAGTCACGAAATGACCCCGGATGAAAAAAAGTTCTTAGAAGCGGTCCAATTTGCGCAACAAGTTGACAAAATAAATCAAGCGATAGAGAAGGCAGGCATCAAGATTGACGACACCGAGGAAGACGGAGACTCCGCCCACGATGGCATTGCCCTTTCGGAAACTATTGACAAAGTAATAGACCAAACAAATAAAATCATGGCAGAAAGGCACTCAGACAGTGACGACTTTAACCGTCAACAAGCCCCGCAGCCCATTGACATCTCATCTGACACCAACAGGGTCAATAACATTGGGCAGCCAAGCAATTACAATATTGGCAACACTGCCAGTTATGCTCAATCGCAAGCGGTTCCAAGCAACGCATCACAGCCAAGCACAGCGCCTTCTCAATATGGCAACGCCAACAATGTGAGCAACGGCGGGAACTATGGCAACACGGCATACCCCCAACAGCCTCAAAGTAACAACTATCAAAACAACGGTTATAGCCATGGGCCTGTAGGGAGCAGTACGAATCCGAACGGGAGCATGCCAACAACATATCTGTGGCAATCCATTGTCGTCACACTCCTATGCTGCCTGCCATTTGGCATTGCCGGCATTGTCTACGCCAACAAGGTGTCCGACTTGTACATCATGGGAAGACTCGAAGAGGCTCAGAACGCGTCAAGAAAAGCCAAGACTTGGACTATTGTGTCTCTTTGTGTAGGACTCGGCTTCTGGCTGTTATACCTATTGATTATAATTATAGCCGAATGCGCAGAAACGTACTAAAGAATAAGCCCTAAAAAAAGCAAACGAACCCCACGTCTATGGCGCGGGGTTCGTTTTTTTTTAAGGCAAAAGTGCCGTGTCGGGAAAAGCACAAGAGCATGAACACTAAAACGTATCGACGTAGGGCAGGAAGGTCGAATGCTACTATATAGTATACCACCAAACACCTTTGGACAGGTAGGGCAATAATCGAAATGTGCAGAAAGAGAGCGAGGGCGTATGCTGTTTATTTTTTGAACATGAAATTTACAAACAATACACCAAGCCACAATCAATAGCAA
>CAVKRQ010000018.1:0-52529 GCA_963658925.1 bacterium | reverse complement strand
TAACGACCCTAATGACAGACAGTTATCCCTATTTTAAATTCATCGAACTCACGTATAAAAGCCATAACCTTTTTGCCTGGCGTCTCCGCCGGGCGCGACGGGATGAGCGACATTTTCGTCAGAGGTGGCGACAGGGGGCAAAACCTCATTACGCTCAACGGGATGAAAATATACAATGTCAGCCATATGTTCGGACTTGTGTCGCTCTTCAACACAGACATGGTGAAGAATGTAGACGTCCACAAGGGCATCTTCCCAGCCCGTTATGGAGGCAGGCTCGCATCAGTTATTGACGTGACGAGCCGCGATGGAGACGATTCGACCCGCACATATCACATATCCGTCGGAATGCTGTCAAGCACACTGTTCGCCCAGGGTCCCATCGTGCCAGGCAAACTCACTTTCGCTTTTGCGGCTCGTGCGGGGTATAGCGACCTTTTCAACATCCCGTCACGCCATGCGTTCTACAATCTCGACTTTTCCAATGCGCAGACGTACGAGTCAATGAACAGCAGCTATGTCAGCCAGTCGTTCTATGACATCAATGCACGCCTGCGATGGAAAATCTCGCCCACAGCAAATCTGACGGCTTCAACCATAATAGGCTCGGACTTTGAGCGTTTTGGAGAGGCGATGCGGGCAAACAACAGCCGGTTTCTTGACAAGACGACAGGTAAGACAGCCATCCGCAACAACGGCGTGTCACTCACATTCACCAAGAGCTTTGACAACGTGTTTTGGCGCACGTCCGCCGCTTTCACATCCTACCGCAACACCCTGCACAGCAAAACGGTAAGCAAAGAGGCTGATGCGGACACAATCAACATATCGAACTCCGGATGCAACACGAACAACAGCCTCCGCGAAGTGTCACTCAAAAGCGGCATTGAGTTTTCGCACGCCATTGGCAAACTGCACGCCGGCGGTGAGATCAGCCGATATATTTTCAGCCCACTATCCAACACGAACTGGCAGGAGCAGTCAGGGGTGCGTGTGGACAGCATAGTGACCCCGAGGACAAACATGAGGTCGGTGGAGAGCTCAGTCTATGCGGACGAGGAACTGAACTTAACGAGCAACCTAAGTGTTGACTTCGGCCTCCGCTCCACAGCGTACCACGCCTCGGCCGCCTTTGGCGAAGCCGACACCACATTCTTCAGGCTTGAGCCTCGCGCCTCGCTGCGATATATGTTCTCACGCCACCTGTCTCTCAAGGCGGGATTCTCTGTCTCCAACCAGTTCAACCATTGCCTGCTGACCTATGTTGACGACACTCAGAGCGAGGCATGGATGGCAGCCACAAGAAACACTCCGCCTCAACACGCCAAGCAGGCGGCGCTCGGTCTGTTCTACGCTAACGACGATGCCAAGATAAACCTCTCTGCCGAGACCTATTACAAGTGGATGACCGACTTGGAGTATTACCGCTCGTCAAAGGTAGTCTCCAATGGCAGCATTCTCAACTCCATCGGGCAAGACATACTAACTGGTGGCGACGGGCGCGCATATGGTTTCGAGTTCTTGGCCAGCAAGGACCTTCCGCACAGCGTCTCGGCCAGCCTATCCTACACATGGCAACGCAGCGAGCGCAAATTTGATGGGCTCAACAACGGGAAATGGTTTCCTCACCTCTTCGAGAGGAGGCATTCACTCACGTTTGTCGGCCTATGGGACATCAACTCACAGTGGAGCACAAGTGCCACATTCAACTTCGCCACAGGCACTCCCTTCACAATGCCGACGGCCCATGTGCGCGGAGACATGATAAATCCGAGCGGGTATTCAATCTTCACAGAGATCAACAACCGCAGGATGCCGAACTACCACAGGCTCGACCTCAATGTTAGCCGAAACCACGCGGGCAAGCGCGGCACCAAGATGCAGTGGACACTTAACATCTATAACGTTTATTCCCACAAGAACCCGAGCTACGTCAGATTCAAAGATAACGAGAACAAAGTACGCGTAGAGTCAGACTACACCGTCTTGCCATCGCTCAGCTGGAGCATATGGTTCTAATGGAAATGAAAAACAAGACAAGAATGAAACTCAATAATATCATCATATCAACAGCGGTCGCCCTGTCTGCCACCGCTCTGCAATCCTGCGACTATTTTTTACCCGGGAACTTTGAATTGATTGATTATGTCGACTACTCAAGCGATTACAGTGGTGACAAAATCGTGCTCAATGGTCGAATAACAGACCAGCACGGTGTTTATGCCGAAGTCACACACACAGTGAGACCCGAACGCAAAGAAGTGAGCGACACAGTTGCTGACGCTACGGTCTACCTGATTGAGGATGGTGAGACAATAGCCAAACTACACAACAACCCAGAGCGCGAACTGACGCTCAATTACGCGGAACGGTTCATGTATTACCTGCTGCCCGGCGAGGTGCAGATAAAGGAGGGGCACAAATACAGCATGCGCGTAGAGAGCATCACCCGCGGCACGGTTGAGTCAGAGCCGAGCACAATGCCAGGCCACGTGACTGTTGACTCCGTCTGGGTTGAGAGCAGCTCATCCTGGAATCTGATAAGCTTCGGCATAAAATATCACGATGCTGACGACGAGGCGACACTTTGCCCGTTCATGAGGAACTTCCGCAAGCAGTCGTGCCACACATATTGCTCCCCATACTACAAAATCCTGCAAAAGCCAACGAACGGGAAAGGGACAGGCATTGTCTCAAACTATGCATACAACCATTTCACGGACTCAATATCCGTCGAAATGCTGACCCTGTCACCCGACCTTGCCAGCTACATCAACAGCCTCTCCGCCTATGATGAGAGTTCAGAAGACGAGGCATATGAGTTCCCATTGCCAGTCGACGGGAACATCAATGGCGGATATGGTTTTGTGGGGGCCTACTCAGTGAGCGCAATGACCCTTATTCCAGACGAGAAGTTCACCACGCCTGACGAGAATGACGAGAGTGACATGACATATGACAGGTGGGACGACGAGATAACAATTGACAGTTACATCTTTTTTGACATGTGGTGGTGGTGGAATTTGTAGGCTGTTTTTTCTATGGGTAGAAAGAGACTATACGCAGCACAAATGGACATAGCCTACTCACGTAATTCACAGACAAACAAATTCGCGATATAGTTTCACATCTAATATGAAACAAACATTTCTATACGTCGCAGCCGTGCTGTCTCTTTTGACAGCATGCTCTAATTGTTGCATCGCTCAATTCCGACTTGACGCAGGCGCTCGCCTCGGATGGAGCAATGCGATTCAGAAAGAGAGGACTTTCAGGGGATTTCGTCTGGACTCCGAATATAGTCGAGACTTCTCTTATGGCGTAGACGCTAAAATAGGCTATGAATTTAAATATGGGATTGGCGTTTACTCTGGTGTGAGCTATGACAAAATCAGGTACGTCAGTTCACGAAGCGTTATAACAAGCAGGGACGACAACGGGTATGTCACAACCAAGCAGAGTGGCGCCAATCCGCACTCTTCCGACTTCATAACAATTCCCCTCCGCCTCGAATATCGTTTCTGCCACGACATAATCCGACCATATGTGGGCTATGGTGTCACATTCCAAGTTCACTATGCGGCAAATGCCACAGATGACATCGCAAAGCAGACCAACGGAGTCTATGAGTTTCACAGAAAGACGGCCATCCCAACATTCATGTTTGGTTTAGATCTGGAATACAAGCGGTTCATCTTCGGTTTCGCATGCAGAAGGGATCAGAGCTATTTTTGGAGAGAGGAGCTCTGCGACTGGGTGTGGACAGCCACACAGAATGTGTTCAGGCTCGGATATAGGATTTTCTAAAGGCGAGCCTCGCATTTCTTAGTCGATATAAGAAACCGCAAGAACGCACGGAATCAAAAAACCGCCACTTTCCGATAAGGAAGTGGCGGTTTTTTATGTATTCACACTTGCGTCAGCGACAAGGGCTGGCGCATGGGGCAAACAGATTGACAGATGATTAACGGGTGAACTGCTTACAGCAACTGCTTTAAACCATCAGCAGAGACCTCTGAGACAGTTTTGCAGACTGACTTTGCCACACGATGCCAGTCAACGTGACCGCGAACCATGCGGAGGAGTTCGACAAGCTCAAGCGTGTCCTCCTCGGCTTCTGAATAATCTTGCGCATAGAGTTCCGTGTTGTCAGTGAACTCTACACCGCGGTTTATGAGCAGAGAAAGGCGCCCGCTCTCATCAATGACATAGTCTGGACACGCCTTGTCCGCAAAGTCAAGAGACTTGCGCGCGCACCACCAGAACTCGGCTAAACTCTCGCCACGCCAGGCAAAGACGGATATTTCATCTTTGGCCAACAGGGCAGCCAAGCTATTATCTGTCGTAGCCGTCCCATTGGCGCACACTCTTACCGTAGCGCCAAGCGAGACAAGGGCTTTGACAAATGATACGCCATGGGCATTAATCTCAATGCTGCAAGCTACTCGTTTGCCTTTTAGAGGCTTAGCGTCCTGCAACTTGTCACATTCAGCAAGGATATCTGCATTCGCATCCTCGGCTGATTTTAAGATTTTGGCACCTTCTGGCGCAAGGTTGATATCTGCAACCTTATATGTATAGTTTGTCTGATCTACGTATTCAAACATAATGCGGATAAGCTTTTTTAGTCTTGCGCAAAGGTATCAAATAAATCAATCCCACGGAAACGGGGCGATGGCGGACATTTGCTTTTGCCGCCAATCGCATCCATTCACGTGGGATTGAGAATAACGGGGCTGACCTGTTTAGTCCATGCCGTCAATGGTTATGATGTCGCCATTCTCGTCATATTTCAACTCGCAAACCTTAAGACTGCGGAGGAAGGTCCTGCCGCCTGAGGGGACGCAATCATGATGGAAAAGCCACCATTTGCCCTGATACTCGACTATGGAATGGTGGGTTGTCCAACCGACGACAGGAGTCAGAATAACACCGCGATAGGTGAATGGGCCCATGGGGTTGTCGCCCACCGCATAGCAGAGAAAATGACTGTCTCCAGTCGAGTAGCTGTAATAGTACTTGCCATTGTATTTGTGCATCCAGGAGGCCTCGAAAAACCTGTGAGGGTCAGACGCTTTCATCGGCGTCCCATCCTCATAGACCAGTTTAACGTCTTGCGGCGCCATGGCAAACTGCCTCATGTCGTCAGACAGAACTGTGACTTTGGGGCAGAGGGCGGGCTCGTCACCCTCGGGGAGGACTGCGCTCTCAAGAGCCTTATTGTCGCGGTATCGCTGGAGCTGTCCGCCCCACAGGCCACCGAAGTAGACATAATATTTGCCATTCTCCTCAAAGACGCACTGGTCGATGCTGTAGCTGCCTCTGATGGGGTCAGGCTCCGGAGTGAATGGACCTTCGGGACGGTCTGCAATCGCCACACCCATTCGGAAAATGTCATTCTGATCTTTTAGCGGGAAATAGAGGTAGAACTTGCCATCCTTGCCTCGCACGCAGTCGCAGTCCCACAACTGACGACCATGCCAAGGAATGTCCGCAGTGTCAAGTATGACACCATGGTCAACAACGGGAGCCGTCATGGGGTCGCCCTCGATGGTGAAGACGTGATAGTCCTTCATGTTGAAGTGGTCGCCATTGTCATTCTCTTCCACTCCGCTCTCCCAGTCATGAGAGGGGTAGATGTATAGCTTGCCGTCCCAGACATGGACAGAGGGGTCTGCCATGTAGTCGTTGGGAACGAGATATCGTTTCGCTGTTTTCATCGGTTTAATTTTTTTTTTCGTACGAAGATAGAATATCCTTCACAAAAGGTTTAGGTTGCCCGTCACGATCGAAGAAGAGCGGATAATCCTTGCGACCAAGGACAGGGAAGTCATTTTTCCAAGAATCACCATCCCTCACACCCCAGATGGTCACGCGCTTGATGTTGTCGGAATGAGACATAAAGATGTCCCAGAACATACGCATCCTGTGATTCCAGACGACAGATACGCTGTCCGGCAGGCCATCGCGGTAGATGTCGGTCTCCGGAGTCGCATTGGGCAGCTCGTCACCCACAGTCACATTGGCGCTCTGAGTCAGAGTTGGCAATGCGCCCATATCCCATTCGGTTATCATCACAGGCATGCCAATCCTCTTGAAATCGTCAAGAGTCTGAACAACAGAGGCGGAATCGGGGAAGTCGATTCCCATATGACCCTGAAGTCCCACGGCGTCAAGCCTGATTCCACGCGAGCGTATGGTGTCAATGAGAGCCATGTAGCCAGCGCGACGGCCGGGGTTGGTCATGCCGTAGTCATTAATGTAAATTTCAGCATCAGGGTCAAGCTTGTGTGTTAGCTCAAGAGCCTCATAGATGAAATTATAGCCGAAGGCGCGAGAGTAAGGGCTGTTCCTCAATCCGCCAGTCTCTACAATGACCTCGTTGCAGACATCCCAGCCTTTTACGCGTCCTTTGTAGCGAGTGACAAGCGTCGTGATGTGGTCAATCATGCGCTGGTGAAGTTCCTCCGGCGACACCTCATTGCCGAGCGAATCAACGAATACCCAAGGGGCGTTCTGCGAGTGCCAGACAAGGCAGTGACCTATTACCTCCATGCCGTTGGCCTCGGCAAAAGCCATCAGGCTGTCGGCTCCGGCGAAGTCATACCTGTCCTTCTCGGGGTGGATGAACTGGCACTTAAAGACATTCTCAGCCACGAGAGAATTGAAATGCCGCTTGATGAGAGCCAAGCCAATAGAGTCTCGGCCAGCCATTTGCTCGCCGTTTGCCGCCACACCAAGCGTGAAACGGTCGCCCACAACATCTTTCAGGCCGATAGGAGTCTCCTCCTGTGAGCCTTGTGTGCCACACGAGGTTAAACCCGCCAAGGCAGTGACAGCGGCGGCTGCGCTTGCAGTGAATATTGCTTTTGAAAATTTCCGGGTCATAATCTATTTCTATTTTGTTACTCAACCGCTACTTTCTTGTGGCGCGCCTCAACCTCCGCGTTAATCTTGTCGATGACATCATCCTCAAGCTCATACTTGGATATGATGAGCATGGCCAAAGCTAATAAGATGGCCGGGATTACGCACACGAGCCAGAGGATGCCCTGCTCGGCAAAAGCCGACTGTGTGGAGTCGTTTGTCGCATCGAAGCCCACATATGCCAAGACGAGGCCGGGCACTACGCCGCCCAAGGCCATACCCGCCTTGAAAAAGATGCCGGTGAGCGCGTTGACAATGCCCGAGATGCGCTTACCGCTCTTCCACTCGCCATAGCTTATGACCTCGGGGACCAAGGCCCACATATAGCCGGTTGCCACAATGACACCGGTCGACTTGATGAATTGCGCCACCATGACGAGCCAAATCTGGTCCTTGAGGGCGTCAATCATTGAGACTGCATAGAGTATGCCCATGCCGAGAATGGCAATCCCAAGGAAGATGTAGAACATGTTCTTCTTGCCGAGGGCCCTCTTGATGACAGGGACAAGCGGCATGAAGATGAAAGACGGGGCTGAGCCGAGACCCATGAAGAGAGCCATATACTCAGGCGCATGGACGTTATAGACCATGTAGTAGGAGCCTGCCGAGTTGCCGACGCTCATCATGGCGAAAGCAGTGATGAAAAAGAGGGCGATGACGCGCAGGGGACGGTTATGCACAAACTCCATCCACAGGTCAGACACCTTGACATTCTTGGCCTCCGACTGATCCATGACAACGCGCTCCTTGCACTGGCTGAAGCAGAAGATGAGCAGGGCGAGGCCGATAATGGCGTATATGGCCATAGTGATGAACCAGGCGTTGGCGCTCTCTGGGGTATTCGTCTTGCCGTCGGCGGAGAGGGCAGCCACAAGCAATGGAATGCCAGCCGCCACGGCAAGGCCGCCGCAGTTGGCCATGAACATGCGGACCGAAGTGAGTATGGTTATCTCGTTCGTGTCGCGTGTGAGCGAGGCGTTGAGAGCGCCATAGGGCACGTTGATGAGCGTGTAGCACATGGACATGCCGACGTAGGTCACATAGGCGTAGGCCAAGGAGCCGGAGAAGCCGTTCCAGAAACAGAGGATGGCGAAGCCCGTCAACGGGATGCCGCCGAAAACAAGGTAGCTGCGATATTTGCCGAGACTCGGGTTGGCGCGATCGACAAACGTGCCGACCAAGGGATCCCACGCCACGTCGACCAGTCGGACAATGAGGAACATGAACGCAGCCGCCTCGGGAGCCAGACCATAGACATTGGTATAGAAAAAGAGAAGGTACATGCAGATGGTCTGGTAGATAAGGTTTTGAGCCAAATCACCAGAGCCGAAGCCTATACGCTGAAGCCAATTAAGGCGATAGAAACCGTTGTTTTCCACAGGTAGGTTTTGTTATATTAAGAAAGTATTTGGTCTTGCCTATTTGACACTATTCATGGCGCGGGCGGCACGGACACCGACAGTCTTCTTGTCAAGCGGATGGATGTCATTCCACTCGCCAAGGTCATGAATCTCGGCAAACGCGGCATGAGGGTCAGCCTCTGCCACCTCGCGCTGCATCTGCTGGAAGTTGCGCCACGCCTGCCCCACGGGCCTGCCATAGTCGGCCAGCTCAATGATTACGAATTTCATGTCGTCGGTCTCAAACAAGCCGCGCCAATCGGCCATAAGGCCTTTGAGCATGACGGCGTAGTCCGCCTCCCGCCCCACATTACTCTCACCCTGATACCACAGGACACCGGCGAACTTGGCGCCAGCCAATGGGGCAATCATGGCATTGTAAAGCACAGTGGGCGTGTAGTAGAAGAAAGGCACGCCGGGCTTTCCCGCCATGGGCACGGCATAGGTGTGCTTCCACTGGTTGTCGAAGTCAATCTTGCTCCGGTTATTGCCACACAGCCATCGGTTGCCGCCAAAGAGGACGCCTCTGTATTTTTCGGGGACAAAGGCGGGCTTGTTCCCTTGGCTCACAAGGCGTACGGCGATGACGTTGCGTCCCTCATGGAGGACACCTTCCGGAATGTCGTATATCCTGGGCGGATACTGGTAATAGGTCACGCCAACTTTCACACCATTGACCCACACCTCATCCATGTCCACCAATGTGCCGAGACGCAGCACAGCCGGCATGGCAGCCTGCTCAGCGGAGACCTCAATGACTTTGCGGAACCAGTGCGCGCCGATGAGAGAGCGAGAATTGACTTGACTCCAAGAATCCGAAGTGGCGTCGACCGTCTCCCAGGCGGAGTCGTCAAAACTCTCCGACTTCCAGTCTTGCGCAAGAGCGGCCTCTTTCCGGGCGAGAACTTTCTCCCAGCGGTCGCCAGCCTGCTTGCCGTAGCTCTCAACCATCTGACGGTAGTCCGCGTCAGCATTTACGTCCAATTGGCTCACCTGCGAGACGAAGCCGTCAGACAATAATTGCTCGCGGCTCAGCCACGCCTCAATGGGAGTGCCACCCACGGCAGCCTCGATGACGCCAACAGCAACACCAGGGGTTGCAGCCTGCATCTCCCGCGCGAAGAAATAGGCAGTTGCGGAGAAGCCGCTCGCGTTTTCCTTGTTCAGGGTCTTCCATCCGTCGGTAGTGACATCGGGGGCGGGGCCATCAAACGATGTCGCGAGGCGGACGTGCAGCAGTCGCACCTTTTTGTTGACCGAGGCGTTAATCTCCTGCGCATATTTGTCCATAACGCGGCTTGTCGGCAGCTCCATGTTGCTCTGACCAGAGCACAAGTACACGTCACCAACCATGACGTCTGTCAACTTCTTGTCGCCCAGCGTCAGCACGAAAGGTCCACCCGCCTTGAGTGAGGGGAGGGTGAGAGACCATCGCCCGTCAGCCTGCGCCGTGGCACTGCTCTTTTGTGCGCGTTTGCCCGCAGTCGTGAGCGGCACAGTTCCGTCAAAATCGAGTTCAACGACCTCGCCAGGCTCCGCAGTTCCGCGCAAAGTCACTTGCTGCCCACGCTGAATTACCATTCCGTCGGTAATCCAGGCAGCCGGGCGCACCTCGGCCCTCACTGAAATAGCTGACGCGAGGGCGAGCGCCATTAATATGCCTAAGTGTCTCATACCAATCTGAATTTTGGGGGGATATTGATAATTGGTTTACTGTGCAGAGCTGAGAGAGAGGAGGACCTGTCACTCCCTGTAAGAGACGGGAGTGGATGGGGCGCCGAGATAAGATGGTTTGAGGCCACCCATGTCAATCATCACCTTCTGGAGCACCATGGCGCCATCGGACGGGCGGATGCGAATAGTGTGGCGACCGGCTGAGACACTTTCAAGTTTCTCGCCGACCACGATAGCGTTCTCCCCAACCCACTTTCGCCATGAGTTCTCATTGAGCTTGCCATTGATAGGCACCCAGCCCTCACCCATTCCCGCATTGAGTGAGAGAGTTTGCTGCCCTCCGCTCATGTCCGCGTCGCCACCGCCATAGAGGCCGTGCACGTCAATGTCATGCTCCGGGCCGCCGTCAATAGACACTGCCAACATGTGGCCATTGCCTCCGTAGTTAAGCGTCGGGCTGAGGATAATCTGAAGTTTGGGCTCGCCGCCATTGGCGAACTCCACGTCATACTCCACCCACGTGTCTGGCGTGGCTGTCCGCGCAGTGAGAGATGAGCCTGTTCGCCCAAGGTTGGGCACGAGCGTCCAGTCGCCACTGCGTCTGCTCGGGTTCTCGGCATCAAAAGAGATGTAGCCGTCGCCCTCGACGTAGAGCAGCGTGCCGTTGAGCGCCTTGTCATCCTCACGCACATAGGCCACGGCGGGCATCGTCTGTGTTTCAGGCTGTTGCCAATAGGTGTAACCTATGTGCGTCTGGTCCATCATGTGGTTCCATTTGCCATCGGCAATCTCAAGGTTATAGTGCCGGGTGAGAAGTGAGTCACGCTCATAGAGTGTCTTGACACGGTCTGCCCAGACGTTGGCCTCGGGGTCACCCTTTGCAGCCAACTGCTTGTTGCGCGCCACGGAGTAGTACATGTCATAGAGGTTGGAGCAGGCCACGATGGGATAGAGGACCAGCTCATCGTAGGCGTCAGCATACTCCTTGCGGAGCATATAGCCCACCCTCAAAGCCTCATTCTCCAGTTCACGATAGTCATCGCGCACCCTTGCCCACTCATCATAATTCTCAATGCTATAAGTCTGGTCATCAAGCATCTCCGGGGTTCGACGGCTGTTATACTTGGTGTAGAGCGCAATCATCTTGGCAATCTCCTCAGCATGCTCAGGGCCAAACTGAGTCTTGCAGAAGTCCACAGTATGCTTGTGTATGTCAGTGGCTTTCATGCGCTCGGGGTTCCACGCCAAGTCGAGGAAGAACTGAATGGGGTACTCCATCGGCTTGAGGTCGCCCACGTTCAGGATCCAAATCTCGCGCACGCCATGGTCATAGCACAGCTCCATCTGATCCCAGATTCGCTCCACCTGTGTGACATTCACCCACTTATAGTTTCTCGGATCGCCTACGTAATCAACGTGATAATACATGCCATAGCCGCCCTTCCTGTGGCGCGCGTTGGCGTCGGGCAGACGACGCACATTGCCCCAGTTGTCATCGCAAAGCAGGAGCGTTATGTCGTCTGGCACTTTCATGCCTTTCTCGTAATAGTCAAGCACCTCCTTATAGAGAGCCCAGACCTGCGGCACTTTGCTTGCCCTCTTGCCGGTGACGTCGGCTATAATCTTACGCTGACGGCTGACAATCTTGGTCAGGAGGTCAATCTCCGTGCTTGCGCCCATCGGCTCATCGCCATCGCCTCGCATGCCCACGGTGACAATCGTCTCCCAGTCCTTACACCTCTCAATGCCAGTACGCCAGAACTTCTCAAGGTTCTGCTGGTTGGTCTTGAAATTCCAGTCGCCAATGCCTCGCCGCTTCCAATCCTGCTGTGCGAGAGCCATAGGCTCGTGATGCGACGTTCCCATCACAATGCCCATCTCGTTGGCAAGTGGTCCGTTTGCCGGGTCATCATCATAGAACGCGCTTGCCCACATGGCAGGCCACATAAAGTTTGCCTTGAGGCGCAAGAGGAGTTCAAAGACATGCTCATAGGCCTTGTGGTTGACACCGCCAAACTTGTCAATGCACCACCAGCCGAACGAAGGCCACTCGTCATTGATGAAAATTCCGCGATATTTGACCTTGGGGCATCCATCTGTCGACACGCCACAGTCGAGGGCGACATCCTTGCGCTTGACCACCGGCACATCGGCCCACCACGTCCAAGGCGACACGCCAAGCCTCTCACTGAGTGTATAGATGCCATAGATGGTGCCGCGCTTATCAGCACCCGCTATGTTGATTCTGGCCGGCTCGATGGACAAAATGTGCTTCTCTGTGCTGTCTTGGAGCTCAACCGGGCGGATGTTGGTCTTTGAGAAAAACTCATCGCCAAGCTGGCTTACCACAATCTGCTCATGCGAGATGTCGACCGTGTTCACAATGTCCGGCCGCTTGCCGCAAATCATCTCAATGTCGCTCGCCAATGAGCTGACTGCGCGCAAGACACCTTTGTCAGCGTTGGCAGAGACGCAAATCTCCACCGGCTGACCCTTCTTTATTATCTCGAAACTATTTTGGGCAGAGGCTGCCATCGTGGCCGCCGCCGCTGTCGCCATAAATGTCATGAAATTTCTGAACATGTCTGTATGGTAACAATTTGCTGTTAATAATCTATCGATTATGCGCGGGCTGAGCCGCATTCAAAAAGGTAAGTTAATACTCATAGAGCCGGACCTTCAATATTTGGAAATCGTCAACGCCAATTCTGACATGACGCCCTTGATGATCCTCATCGCCATTGAGACGCTTGACGGGACGAAGCACCCCAGCCTCATCGGGTTCAACAACATCAACTGAGAGTATGCCAACCCTCTTGACGCCGTTCCAATCCACCTTTGCCGTCGAAGCCTTCTTCCCCGTCTGGTCGGCAAGCACAAAGCCATCCTCACCAAGCATCACCTGCTCCTCTTTGGCCTTGGCCTCCTGCTCAGCCATGCTGGTGAAAGTGAGAACGACGCCTGAGCCTGCCACAATATACTCATGCTTGGCCGTGCGAATGACAATGGCCCCGGCTGCGGGCCAACGGCTGCCATCCGTGGCGCGGGGATCCCACGGGAGAGTGAAGAAATGGCGAGCCGTTATGGTCATGCCGTCCTCCTGCCATGTGGTCTCCTGCTCCTTAGACGTGAAGAGCAGTCCGCGACGAGTGGGATACTCGGCAAGCGTCGGCATCAACTCGGCAAGCGTCGCATAAGCCTTAGTAAGCTTTGTGCGATCCGGGTTATTCTCAATGGAGAATGGGCTGACGCCAAGAGCGTTGTATTGTCCGAAGACATAGAAAGCCTGGGCGCCATTATCCTCATTCCTGTGCATCTCGGGGATGAAGAGCGCATTGCCGCAGACGGCATACCTCTCCACCCAGCCCTCGAAGCCGCTGTCGTATATGTCTGGCGAGATGAAGTCGAGACTCGGAGCGCCAGCGCGCCAAAGGTCAATCAGGTGAGCCAACGGCCCAGCGGCGGGATATTGCCCCGGCTTACGCCCGCGGCTGTTCATGGCCGCATTGACATAGAGTGGGAATGAGACATGTTTGCGGGCGATGTCGGCCAACTTGCCTACATATAGCGCATATTGATACGCCTGGAAAATCTCATCGGCAAAAACATCCGAGCCAAACATCTCAGACCAGGTCCCACTCAGCTTTGCGCCATTGGCCTCCCAACGGGCACGAAACTCGGGATGGAGATTCTTTTTGTTCTTCTTGATGTAGGAAATCAGATTATTTGGCACAGCCGAGCGGAAGAGCTTCTCACTGTCGGGCGAGTAATCCCTGGCGCTCTCCAGCATACCAATCTCATTCTCAATCTGGAGCATGATGACGGTATGCTCATCCTTGTCTTTTTCTGCGATATGGGCAACCAGCCTCTCAAAAGCGGCGGCGTCAGCACGGAACACGTTTTCCGCCACGCAACTGGCGATTTCCATGACTTTGCCCGAAGAGGTGTGGGCGCGCGGGAAACGCTTGGTGTCCACCTTAAACCAGTCTGGTGCATAGCAGCTCATGGAGTTTTTCCATGCGCCGAACCAGAGGAAGACGACCTTGAGGTCGTTGGCTCTGGCTGCATCAATAACCTTATCCACCTGCGAAAAGTCGAAGACACCCTCCTTTGGCTCCAGCAAATCCCAATAGGCGGGTGCGAGGACCGTGTTAAGCCCCATGGACTTGAGCCGGGGAAAATGATAGTCGACCTCGGCAGGTGACGAGGCTGTGGAGTTACCCAACTCGCCACCGAGGATTATGAACGGCCGGCCATCGAGCGTGAGACTCCTGTCCGACCCACTCCCGACTACAGAACATTGTGCGGAAGAAGGAGATGCCAAAGATAAAAAACTGGCAATCAAGCTTATGCAAAGAAAAATCTTCATCTATTCTGTACTGTTCGGTTCTAAATTCAAAGTTAGCATTATCTGTTAACAAAAACTATTTTATTAACAGATATTTTAGTTACAGGCGCCAAGAAAGGACTATGCGTCTGTCAACGCACCCTGCGACAAAACCACTAACCCATTAAATACCAATCAACTGACCATTTAACCCATTTAAATTGGCAGGCAAAAGAAGGGCCGCCCGCCTGCAAAAGTGGCAGACTGGGCGGCCTATACAATGCCTGCTTGGCCAAAGGAGTCAGCAGACGAGCGGCTTAGCTCAGACCAAGCGCAAGATTAGTCTTCTGTCGTTTCCTCAGACTCATCGGTTGAGGTCTCATCATTCTTGTACTTGTTCACCCAGTCGTCGCCCGAGAAGGTGGAGCTGATGTCCATGCCCGCAATGCCGTCGCAGAAGCCGCGGTAGGCCTCCTTGCGGTTATAGCTTGCGTCAAAGAGGTTGGGCGAGTCGCCATTGAGCCAATGCTCATGCTCATCCTCACTGTCAGAGAGCGTCCAGATGGTGATGCCATGTCGCTGTGCCTCAGGAACATTGGCCACATAGGACTCTACGACCATCTGATAAGTCTTGCTCTGCCAGCTGAGCTGAGTGGACGACGGGTTGGTCGTCGCCTTGCTGAAGGCGCAATCGAGCTCGGTCACGCGGACCAGCTTGCCAGTAGCCGCCATGGTCTTGAACATAGCGTCCACCTTCTCCTTGAGCGAGGCGAGCGCCTCATCACTCTCAGCGCAGGTTATGTGCATCTGGGTTCCGATGCCGTCAACAATCGAGCCACCGCACGCATTGTCAATGTCAGAGACAAAGCTGATGAGCTCGGCGAGCTTAGTCGGGTTAGTCTCAAGGTTATAATCGTTGACAAAGAGCTTGAGACCCGTCATGCCATTCTCGTCGGCATATTTGCGAGCGTAGGTGAAGGCCTTGTAGGCGTAGTCCATGCCCATATAGTAGCCCCAGTAGAAGTGCTTGTTGCCAGTCTGGGTGCTCCAGTTGAGTTTGAGGCCATCGGTCTCAGACTCAGTAGGCTCGGCGTCATAGTTGGTCACGTCATCCTCAGTCCAAGAGCCACCGAAGACGCCATCAATGCCGCGGCGACCGCCACCATCGGCAATAGGCTCGTTGATGACATCCCAAGCTACGAAGCGGTCATCACCACTGACATGCTCAAACATGCTCTTGATCCACTGCTCCATGGCGTTGTCAAGAGCGGCCTTCTTCTGCTCGGCGGTCTTGAGGACGTAGGTTATAGTGGTGCCCTTGTTAGTCTTGAGGCTCTTGTTCTCGGACTTCTTGACACCCCACTTGACATCGTCAATGTAATACGTGGCAGTGGTCTTGCCGAAGTTGATGACGATGCGGTTCATGCTCTCTTTTGAGCAAGTGTACTCATGCTCCACGAGAGTCCAGTCCGTGCCAATCTCAAGGTTGGCATAGCCCTCACCTGAATAATTCTCACTGTTCTGTACTGCGAACTGAATACCTGCGCCCGCCGTGTTTGTCTTCGCGTAGAATTGGATGACATAAGTCTCGCCAACCACAAACGGGTCATCGAATGTAAAGCCGAACTGAGCAGCGTAATAGTCATTTCCATCCGTAGGGTTGTCAAGCACAATGCAATAGTCGCTGCTGTGACCTTCCCCCTTGTCGCTGACAGCGGATGTTGACCCATTTCCCCAGCTTCCCCAACTGCCTTTCGTGCCACCCTCGAAGTCAGAGTTGTCGCCAGTAAGGACGTTGGTCATCGGGTCGGTGTTCTCAATCTTCTTTCCGAACTCCACATCGTCAATGTAATACTTGGCAGTGGTCTTGCCGAAGTTGATGACGATGCGGTTCATACCCTCTTTTGAGCAAGTGTACTCATGCTCCACGAGGGTCCAGTCCGTGCCAATCTCAAGGTTGGCATAGCCCTCGCCTGAAAAGTCTGTGCTGTTCTGGGCCGCAAACTGTAAACCAGCACCGGATGTGTTCGTCTTGGCGTAGAAGCGGATGACATAAGTCTCACCCACCTCAAGCGGGTCGTCAAATGTAAAGGCGAACTGAGCCACGTAATAGTCGTCTCCATCCTTAGGGTTGTCAAGCACAATGCAATAGTCGCTGTTGTGACCTTCTCCCTTGTCGCTGACAGCGGATGTTGACCCATTTCCCCAGCTTCCCCAACTGCCTTTCGTGCCACCCTCGAAGTCAGAGTTGTCGCCGGTAAGGACGTTGGCGATCCCACTCTCACTGTCACTCACCACCTTCATCTCGGGGGCGATGACACTCTTAAGGTAGTCTTGCGGTTGCTGAGTGTGCCAAATGAAGTTGTGGCCATAGATTTTCTTGTCGGAAGGCACAAGCTCAAGGAAATTATCGACGGTTGTGTAGTCGATTGTTCCGTTGCTCTTGACCATGACACCCATCTTCATTGCGTTTCCGCAGGTGTAGAGCTGGAAGTTGTCATCGGCCACCTTGCGGTAGTCAGACTTCGAGATGTAAAGGTCGGCGCCAAGACCGAGACCTACATAGGCGTTGGGCCAATATTGCTGGGCGTAGTTGCGGATGTAGTCATAGTTGGCCATAATCTCCTCACTCGTGAGGGGGATGTCCGAGATGTCAACTTTCTCATGCCCGTCTGGCAAACCCCACTCCATCTTGTCGTCGTCGCACGCGGCGCAGACAATGGCAAGGGCTGCCACAGGGAGGATTATATTATTGTGTCGCATAATATTAGATGTATTAAAAGAGGTCAGGGTGACTATTCCTCATCGTCAAAGTCAGAGACCGTGACAGAGGCCGATGGTACGAGACGCCAGTTGTCCGTGTAGACCATCTGGTTGAATTCGCCGGTGGTGATGGTCACATCGTCAGAGAACTCAATGTCGCTGTTGACGAGGAACATGCCGAAGTTGCGATAAGAGCCGTTGTTGCGGTCGGAGACCACATCGGCGAAAGTGAAGGTGTCCTTAATCTGGTAACGGCCGACCTTGGATACGGGGATGGTGACAGTCTGCCAGCCATCAGTCTTGTAGGGGACGACAGTACCATCGTCGGCAAGCCAGGGAACCCAGCAGACGGCGGTCATGTAGCCGTTGTCCGTCTCCTCCTTCGCCTTGGTGTTGTTAGAGCCCCAGCCATAGCCGGAGAGGTTGTTCTGGAAAGTGAACTCAAGGTAGCCAGATCCACTCCACTCCTCGGGGACGTAGATGTCAAACTGGAAGGCGATGTCCTCAACAGGCGTCGTGGCGGGGATGAGGTCATAGAAACGGCTCCACTCGTCATACTCATTGCCGTTGCCGGCAGTGAACCAGCCATTGCCATGGGCGCCGTTTTTGATGCCACCCTCGGCAAGGACATCCTCAGGGACAGCCGGGCAGCACTTGCCATTAAGTCCTAATGGATCATCAGCCAACTGATCAACTGCATAAGTCGCGCTCCAAGCGCCCTGATCGCCATTCCCGTCGAAGTCGAGAATGATGCCGCGCTTCTCATTGAACATGGCAGGGGTAATAGCAGTTCCATTAGCACCCACACTGGTGATGCCGCCGCCCTCAGTGACGCCCTCGGGCATGGTGAATGAGTACCACTCTCCATCGGGGTCGCACGTGACATCAGTGACCTCGACGCCGCCCGGGAGGGTCAGCTTAGTAGTCTCCTGAAGGTTAGAGCCGCTCACCACGACAGTCTCACCCGCGTGAGGCAGAGTGCGCGAGATGCCCGAGATGGAGGGCGAAGCGGCACGGATGACGAACTGGTGAGTGGTCTCAGTGCCATCCTTGACAAAACGGATGGTGTTTCGCACGGAGGCGTCGGCCTTGTCGACAGGCGTGTTGGAACTGAGGGTCACCCACACGTTATTGTCGGTCATCAGGGCGTTGTTGAAATCGGTCTTATAGCCGTTGATGTAAATCCTCTTGAGGCCGGAGAAACCCGAGCCCTCAATTCGGAGGAGCTGTCCAAGGCGGGCGAAATCGACCTCGCGGTCTGGCACAGTAGACTTAGCGTCCTCAAGGTAGACCTTGCTGATTGTCATGGCCGTAGTCTGGTCGTCAGTGTCATCCTCACACGCGGTGAAGCCGACTGTGGCCAAGGCTAAAAGCGCCATGGGAATATATTTCAGTTTAATCATAACTCAGTCAGGTTATTAGTTGAACAATTGATCGACATTCACCTCGCGCTCGCCGAATGTGAGAGCCTGAGTGGCATACTGGCGACGCATGCTGACATCGGCAGATGTGGGCTTGAGGTTGGGGTTCTTTGTCTGATCGGCGTCATCCATAGGCAGTGTCATGTTGATGGCTGTGGCGATGGAGACAGAGGGGCCGGGATAGGTCCACGTGTCGCTGAGCGAATACTCGTGTGTGCTGCTGGAGTAGTAGGTCGCGTTGCGATGCTGGCTGTTGCAGTAATTGATAACCTCCTGCTGCTCATAGTAAGAGCGGCGGACGAGGTCGTACCAGTAGAGACCCTCGAAAGCGAACTCCACGCGGCGCTCATGACGCAAGTCCTCATAGGTCACAGAGCTCTTTGTCGCCATGCCTGCGCGCTCGCGGACCAAGTTGAAGTACTCGACATCCGTGGTCTTGTCATCATTGCCGAGCGATGCCTCGGTGTAGTTGAGATAGACCTCAGCAAGGCGGAGCATATAGGTGTTGACGCCAGCGTTGTTAGGCTCGCTGAAGCCATTAACCTTCTTAGTGCCAATGACATACTTCTTGATATTGGCACCCTGGTTGCCGGCACTTTCCGTCACGCCATAGACGTAAGGGTCAGAAGCGTCGGCAGACAGCTCGGGATAGCTCTCATTATATGAGGCCACGCAGTTGTGGCGGCGAATGGCGTCATCGACAGTCACGCCGAGGGTCTTGTCCTCATACTCCTTGAACTCCTCCCAGAGGTCATATGAGCAGTAAGTCGCGCCACCCCATGCGTTCTGGTCGGCCACGAGGGCAGACCATGCAAGGAAACGTGTCATAGACTGGGCGTTGCCATTGACAGCCGCGCCTGTCTGCCACTGAAGCTGGAAGAGGCTCTCCGAGTTGTTGTTGAAACCGGAGGCCGAGAAGAGGTCGGCGTAGCTTGAGACGAGCGAGTACTTGCTGTCAGTTATGACCTTGAGCGCGGACTTCTTGGCCAAGTCGAGGTAATAGGTGTTACGCGTTCCGCGGTTGTAGTCACTCTCCTGCGCGGCGTTGGTCTGGTCGTAAGCCTCATTGCCGAGGACGATGCCTGCCATGGAGAGATACATGCGGCTGAGCATGCCATAAGCGGCGTACTTGTCCACGCGTCCGACAGTTGCCGCGCTCGCAGGCAGATTGGCGGCCGCGTACTCCATGTCGCGGATGGCGAACTCCATGACGTCGGCCAAAGGAGCGGGAGCGACAACATAGTTGTTGACCAACGCGTCAACATTCTCATAGACGATGCCCACGCCCCAGAGGGAGCCGATGTACCAATAAGCAAGACCTCTCATGAAACGCGCCTCGGCGATGCACTGCGTCTTGGCAGACTCGCTGACGCCAGAAGTTGAGTAGTTCTTGATGTTGTTGATGGTGTTGTCGGCCTGCGCCACGACAGAGTAGAACGAGCCCCATGCGTCATTAAGGCCGGCAGAGAGGCTGGTCTCGGTGAAGTTGGTATAGGGGTAGATGTAGTTGGAGTACTGCGCCGTGATGTTGTTGGCACGCCCGTCGCCCATGCCGTAGTAGAACTTGTCGTTGAAGCTGTACCACACATAGTTATAGAGAGGCAGGACGGCCGAGTTGACAGCGTCGTCGGAGTCGAAGTAAGTCTGCTGATTGAGCTGGTAGGTGTTCTCCTGCTCCAGGAAGTCGTCCACGCAGCTTGTCAGGCTCATGATGGCGGCAAGAGAGAGAGCCGCACGCGTATATCTTTTGATGCCCATAGTTGCTTAGAATGAGAAGTTAAGACCGACAGTGTAGATTTTTGGAGACGGATAGCGACCGTAGTCTATGCCGTTGTAGAGAGCCTGTCCGTAAAGCGAGCCGACCTCGGGGTCGTAGCCTTTGTACTTGGTCCAGGTGTAGACGTTCTGGAGGTTGATGTAGACCTTGACATTAGTGAAGAAGTTAGTCTTCTCAAGGATGTACTTGGGCAGCGAGTAGGCGAACGATATGTTCTGGAGGCGGATGTAAGAGCCGTCCTCTACATACTTATCGCTCATACGGTAGTTCTGGTTAGAAGCCGAAGAGGTCGAGATGCGCGGCTGGTCAGTGTCGGTGTTGGTCACATGATAGTTGCGCCAGTTGGTCGCGCCAGTCGCGTTGGGGTCAATCTGAGATATCTGCGCATAGTTGGCAGCGTCCTTCGTTATGTTGCCCGTCGAGCCAGTCTGCTCGATGAAGCGGCGGTTGTAGTTGACCACGTCATTGCCATAGGAGCCTGAGAACTGGAAGCTGAGATCGAAGCCTTTAAAAGAGAAGCTGTTGCCGAAGCCCCATGTGAACTTAGGCTCAGGATTGCCGATGAAAGTCTGGTCGTTATTGTCAATCACGCCATCGCCATTGAGGTCGGCGAAGATGTAGTCGCCAATCTTGATGCCGCCGCCGTCATTGCTATCCTGCTGACCGTCAGTCATGTTGATAGACGTACCCTCGGGGAGAGCCACCTGCTTGACCTCGCCAGTCTTTGAGTCACGATAGTAGAAATCAGCAGCCGACTCGAAGCGTCCGATGACCTTGTAGCCCCAGAACTGACCGATGGCCTTTCCTACGACAGTGTTGGTGACAGTTGCCACGTCAGAGCCGACCTGAAGAGTCTTGGGCAGTGAGCCCGTGGCTGAGTCGAGACGCTTGACCTTGTTGCGGTTGAGCGAGAAGACCACGTTGGAGCGCCACATGAAATCGCCCTTGTCAATATTAACAGTATTAAGAGTCAACTCGAAGCCCTTATTCTCAAGAGAGCCGATGTTGGCCCAAGGATTGGAAGCCGCGCCTGCTCCAGAAGAGCCGAGGAAAGAAGGCATGTCAATCTGCATGAGCAAGTCGTCGGTCTTCTTGTAGTAGAAGTCGGCGATGACCTCGATGCGATTGTTGAGGAAATTGAGGTCGAGACCGATGTTGGTGCTCTTGGTGCTCTCCCACTTGAGGTCGGGGTTGGCAGTGTTGGCATTGAGGACGCCTACGCCAGCCCAAGTGGACTTGTTGGCGAGCATTGCCATGTAGGCCCAGTCGGAGATATTCTGGTTGCCGGTAGAGCCCCAGCCGAGACGGATCTTGAAGTTGTTGACCACCTCGCGAGCGTTGTCAAAGAAAGCCTCTTTGCTGACCTTCCAAGCGAGAGCGGCAGAGGGGAACCAGCCCCAGCGGTGACCATCTGCGAACTTGCTGGAGCCGTCACGACGGAGAGTGAAGGTGAGCAGGTAGCGATCATCAAAAGAGTAGAAAGCGCGACCGAAATAAGAGAAGAGCGAGGTCTCGTTGCGGTAGCCCGTGGTGCGCGAGTCGCTGTAGCTGCCGGCAGAGATGTCGGTGGCGTTGTTGGAGAGGAAGCCGGTAGTGGTTGACATCTGGTTCTCGTAGTTCGAGTCGCTCATCTCCTGACCAATCATGACATTCAGGTTGTGCATGTCATTGAACGTATGGTTGTAGGTCAGGATGTTGCGCCAGCTCCAGTAGCGTGTGTCAGTCTTGGTCCAGGTTGACGTCCTCGTGTCGTTCTGGTTCCACTCGCTGAAATAGTAGTCCGGCATGTAATAGTAGTACTTGTTGAGGTTATAGTCAACAGAGAGCTCGGACTTGAAAGAGAAGTCAGTGAGGAAAGTACCCTCAAGGTAGGTGTTGAAGCGGAAGTTCTGCTTCTTGTTATAGTTGTCTGCTATGAGAGCCATTGCCACAGGGTTGCTCGGCTGGTAGTTCTCGGTAGGTCCGCCGTAGCCGCCGTCAGCGTCACGCACTGGGATGGAGGGCTGCGACTGGAGGGCGTTCATGATGATGGAATTGCTGGTGGCAGTGCTCTGCTTGCTGTCAGAGAGCGAGAAGTTGATGCCGGCCTTGAGATACTTCTTGACCTGGGCATCGACATTGCCGCGGAGAGAGAGGCGACGGTAGTCAGACCCGATGGCGATACCATCCTGCTTGAGGTAGCCGCCAGAGAGAGCATAGGTCACTTTCTCTGAGCCGCCAGAGACAGAGAGGTTGTGGCTTGTCATGATAGCCTTGCGGAAAAGCTCATCCTGCCAATCGGTGCCATCGCCGAGGAGGTCGGCGCGCACATATTGGCTGCTGGCGCTTGTGACGCCATAGTCAGCAATCGTGTTATGGTGGGCAGCGTACTCGCGGAGGTTGAGAACCTCAATCTTCTTAGGCATCTGCTGCATACCGACATAGCCGTCATAGGTAATGGTGGCCTCGCCCGCCTTGCCTCGCTTGGTTGTAATCATGATGACGCCGTTTGAGGCACGCGAGCCATAGATGGCGGTTGCCGAAGCGTCCTTAAGAATATCCATCGAGACGATATCCGAGGGGTTGATGGCCGAAAGAGGGTTGCTGTTGCCGTCGTCATCGCCGTTGGCAGCGTCAATTATAACGCCATCAATGACAAAGATAGGCTGGCTGGAAGCGTTGAGTGAGTTTGTACCGCGGATGCGGATGGAGGAAGAGCCGCCAGGGGTACCCGTGTTGGCCTGGATTTGGACACCGGCAGCACGGCCTTGAAGAACCTGGTCGATGCTGGTTGAGACTGACTCCTTGATGGCGTCGTCGCCCACGGAGACGACTGAGCCCGTCACGTCGGAGCGTTTCATGGTGCCGTAGCCGACAACGACGATGTCGCCAAGCTCAATGTTATCCTCGTGCATCGTAACGTCCACCACGCTCTTGCCCGTGATGTCCAAAGTCTGGGTTTGAAAACCGATGAAGCTGATGCTGAGTGAGTTCGTCTTCACCGAGAGTGAGTAGTTGCCATCAATGTCGGCAACAGTGCCGTTGGTAGTCCCGGCCTCAACAATTGCCGCACCCACGACCGGCTGACCACTCGTGTCGACCACTTTGCCGCGGATGGTGCGTTGCTGCGCAAAAGCCGTCTGGCCAATGAGCAGCAGGAGTGCCATGATGGCCACGCCCGCGATTTTTGATAATACTATTCTCATTTGTCTCTTTTGTTTGAGGTTCGTGAAACAAAAAGTTGTGTGTTGGTTTCAGGTTCGTGTATCGTTCTGTTTGTATTTTTAGCGCATGTATTTTTAAAGTGATTTTGGCAAACTTTAAGTCAATCGATTAACATTTGTGCGAACAAAATCGGATTATCATCCACTGTTATGTTCTGTTCGGTTTGCAAATGTATCTATTTTTTAAAATCTGCTCCAAATGTTAATTGTTAAAAACAGATAGGCACACAGAGTTTTAACAAACGAACAGGAGGAAAAGCCGAACAGCACGAACAAATAACATTTCAATACGAACGATGAAACAAACGGAACCGCTCGCAATTAACAACAACATAGAGGGGCAAACCAGAAAAACGGAGAAAATGTCAATTAAATAAACAAAACAGTTAACGCAATCTTACTTATTTGTATGTTTGTTTTAAACAAACAAGACACAATGGCATGATATTTGTTATCCAAAGAAACAAATTTTATTTTCTTATCATGAATAAACATAACAGAAACTCATTTTTTGAGGGTTTTCTTTGTGGCGCTGCCGCAGTGGCGGTCATTGCCCTTTTGAGAAGAAACTCAGACAGGCGCAAACAGCAAGTTCTGACACAGCGCTGCGCCAACTCCGCTACACCTCTTTCCGGGGTTTGCGATGAAACGCACACACTGGGAATGGCATGGGCGAGCAACCCTCATCAAGACACAGCTATAAATTTCGTCAAGAGCTTTTTTGCTGCCTTTCCTAAACACATCAGCATGATCCATCACGAGAGCAAAGCCACAACTGATGTTAATTCGAGAGTCCCCGATATATCATTCTGGCGAACTCACGAAGAAAACGGGGTAACAGTTTACGACACATTGCGTATAGCGGTAGAGCTAACACACAGCAAGAGAAACGAAGAATACACCGAGGAAAGCATAGCTGACATGTTCCGACAATCGCCAACTCTCGGCGAGGCTTTCATCTTCAACTATAAGCAGGGTACTTGGATGCGTAGAACAAGATACACGAAATGGAAAACCGGCTCGTTCAGCAAACTGCTTGGTTTTGACCTCGCCATTTTGACAAAAGGTCCCGAATACGCCATTGCTAACAGACAAAAAATTAAACAATTGTAGAGAGTCTAATGACACATCTGCATTATTCACCCAATAATCACTGACAAAATGACAGACGAAGAGTTTGACAAGGATCTTGACGAGGGATTCGACGAGGAGCTTGACGAGGAATTCGATGAGGATTTTGACGAAGAAACTGAGGTGGAATTTGACGACAAATTCGACGAGAAGGGAAAAGAAAAGATAAAGGAGTTTTACGAGCGCAAGGAGAAAGCCTACCCTGTGCGACCTTATCAAGTGTTGGGTCTTGACCCATTTTGCGGGCAGGCAGCTCGGGCAGCAAACAGACACCGAAGGGCCAAGGCACACATAGAATATTTAGCGGACCTGCGGATAAAGGCGAATTTGGTCATTGACAGGAAGTATGATGTCAAAACCATAAAATCATTAGACAAAGATTGCGGCCTAATCAAAGAAGAGAGGGTTGACTACATCTTTTCTGAAGATGGCGAGTATATGGAATGGCCGTCCAAAGCACATCAGGACGTCGCTATCAATATGCTAAAAAACATCTTTGTCCTACTCCCCGACAAAAGGGACAATATAATGCACTATTGCATCGCAGACAGAACCTCGTCAAGCAAAAGCAACAAAGAGATTTACTCCGACCTTGTGTTTTGGGACGCACCGCTAAACTACGAGCTCAACATGTTCAACAGGGATTTTGGCAACTGGCGCGACCCCTCGTTGATAATAGAGGTGATTGACAAGGACGAGGCCACAGAAGAGGCGCAAAAAAAAGCTTCGAAACTACTGACGTCAATACCGACACTCCGAGAAATCTTCTTGTATGATTTCACCACAAAGACATGGCTTAAGAGGCTCAAGGGGCACAAATGGGAGAGAGACGACTACAGCCCAATGCTTGGCATCAGACTTGACCTTCTTAACACAAATAACTACATGGAGTCAGTCAAATCATGTGAGTGAGAGAATGAAGAGGATAAAAGAGGAAAGGGGATAGAAATGTGAGGCGCACAGACTGAAAAAATCACGGCAGCATGTCCATCATTATCTTGGACATGCTGCCGTTATGCTTACCCCTCAATGGTAGCGTAATTATAATAACCTAATCCTGAGTCGGGTAGATAAGGTTAGCGTCAGTTATGACATCGAGGACCTCAGTCAGATATTTGCGACTCTCATATTTAGCCATTGGGAGGTCGTGAAGGAGGTAATTGCCGCAATCTTTGGCAGCCTGACCGGGAATCTCGCCCTCGTAGTCAGCCACAAAGCGGAAAGTGCGGCGCATAAGCTCCACAATGTCTCGGCTTGAGTAGTCACCGCGAATGAGGAGGTAGTTGCCTGTAAGGCAGCCCATGGGGCCCCAATAGACAATGCGGTCCTTCCACTCGGGGTCGTTTCGCAGATAGGTGGCTGCCAAATGCTCAATTGTGTGAATGGCTCCGTTGTGGAGGCAAGGCTCCTGATTAGGCACTTTCATGCGGATGTCAAAAGTGGTGACGACCTCGCCGCCCACCTGATCCTTGCGGCTCACGTAAATACCGCGCAGGAGCTTATTATGATTGATGGTGAAACTTGGAATCTTATCCATATTTGTCGGGCTATATAATTTCAGTGGTTAATGTTTTCTGCTAAAGGCTCTCAAGGAAAGCTCTCGTGACGTTGAAAGACCCCTCGGCCATGGTTGCCCAGAAATCAAAATATTGCTGAGCCTTGACATCCTTGAGGGGCACGTCACTGATGATGCGGAATGAGATGAACGGCGTGGAATAGATGTGGCAAGTCTGCGCAATGGAGCAGCTCTCCATATCTACGGCCGTTGCTTGAGGGAAGTGAGACAGGATGTCACGCATCTTTTCTTTGGTGTCGACGAACCACTCGCCTGAGACAATCTGGCCAGCGTGGACATGAGGATGGTTCCCGTCCTTGATTTCATTTATAGCCAGGGCCTTTGCCACATACTCCTCCGGCGTCTTAAATGTGGCCGGCATTCCTAATATTTGCCCGAACTCACATTCATCGCCGCAATAGGCGTCATGATAGACGCACTCAGTCGAGACGACAACCTCGGTCACATTGAGGTTCACGTCAGCACCGCCAGCCACTCCAGACGAGATGACAAGGTCCGGGTGATAATTGTCAATCATCTCTACCGCTCCCACGGCACTGTTCACCTTGCCTATGCCACACTGTTGCATGACGACCTCGTTGGAGCCAATGCGGCCAATGGTGAACGACTTGCAATTACGTTTTTCCTCCTTTGCGTCAGAGAGCAAAGTCTTGAGTTGCGCGAACTCCTTGTCCATCGCGACGATAACGCCTATTCTCATCTCTATGTCTTAATTTGCATCGCGAAGATACTAATTATCCAATTGTTATGCGATATGGCGGAGACTCAGAGTCACTGTAGCTGATTCGTGCGAAACGTGGCGAAGAAAACCACCCAAAAGGGAAAGCCCCGCCGCCAAGACTTGAGGTCTCAGCTGCGAGGCGATATATCCGGCAAGTCGTCAAGTCGACTTAATCTATGGGATAGGTGTCCAGCTTCTTGTTGCGCTCGGGATAATCGAGAGTGTAATGGAGGCCGCGGCTCTCATGGCGCTTCTGGGCCATCTTGATGATAAGGTAACCTATGTTAATCTTGTTGCGGAGCTCGCAAAGCTTCTGGCTGATATGGCTGCCCTGATAGAGCTCCTCGGTCTCGCGGTAGATAATCTCCAGACGGTCAAGCGCCCTCTTGAGGCGCACATTGCTGCGGACGATGCCGACATAATTGCGCATGATGGTCTCGACTTCCTGATTGGCCTGAGTGATGAGGACCATCTCCTCATTGTGGACCACGCCATCATTGTTCCACTCCGGGATGTCGTCGCGCCAATCGGTGTGCTTAACGACCTCGATAGAGTCTGTAGCAGCCACATCGGCGTAGACAAGAGCCTCAAGCAATGAGTTAGACGCCAATCGGTTGGCGCCATGCAGTCCCGTGCAGCTGCACTCACCGGCAGCATAGAGGTGGTTGATGGACGAGCGTCCGCAGAGGTCGACCTTGATGCCGCCGCAGAGGTAGTGCGCCGCCGGAGTGACAGGGATATATTCCTTGGTGATGTCAATGCCGATAGAGAGGCACTTCTCGTAGATCATGGGGAAGTGGTGCTTAGTCTGCTCGGGATCCTTGTGAGTGACATCGAGATAGACATACTCGTCTCCGGAAATCTTCATCTCATTATCAATGGCGCGCGCCACGATGTCACGGGGAGCGAGGCTTCCGCGGCTGTCATACTTCTCCATGAAGGTCGTGCCGTCCTTGCGGCGGAGCTGTCCGCCGTAGCCGCGCATGGCCTCGGTGATGAGGAAGCTTGGGCGCTCGCCCGGGTTGTAGAGGCTGGTGGGGTGGAACTGGACGAACTCCATGTTCTGAATGACGCCCTTGGCACGGAAAACCATGGCAATGCCGTCACCGGTCGAGATGGTGGGGTTCGTGGTGACCTGATAGACGTTGCCTATGCCACCCGTGGCCATCATGGTAACCTTCGAGAGGAATGTGTGAACCTCACCAGTGGCCTCGTCAAGGACATAAGCGCCATAGCAGTCGATGTCCTTCATCCACGGCTCATTGTTGCGGCCGAGGTGATGCTGGGTCAAGATATTGACGGCGAACCAGTTCTCGTAGACATCGATATTGGGGTGGCTCTTGATTTGCGAAATGAGTGCTCGCTGGATTTCGGCACCCGTGCTGTCCTCGTGGTGGAGGATGCGGAACTCTGAGTGTCCGCCCTCGCGGTGGAGGTCGAACTCGCCATCACTCTTCTTGTCAAAATCAGTGCCCCACTTCAGGAGCTGCTCAATCTGCGCAGGCGCATGGGTTACTACCATTCGGACCACCTCGGGGTCGCAGATGCCCGCGCCCGCGATGTGGGTGTCTACTATGTGTTTCTCGAAATCGTCTACCGAGCTGGTCACTGCGGCAATGCCGCCCTGCGCCTTACTGGTGTTGGTGACGTCGAGACTTGTCTTAGAAATGAGGGCCACTTTGCCGTGTGGCGCGACTTTAAGTGCGTAGGTCAGGCCGGCAGCGCCAGAGCCAATGACCAGAAAATCGTATCGCTTGACCATTCTGTGTATATTACAGTCTTCTCATCGTCAAAGTTACTCACAATTCCGCGAAATTGTGGCTTTCGGCTTTGGCATTATTACAATGCGGCACTGATGGCGACACGAAACAGCGATGGACAAGGCGAACGGGGATAGAGACAAACACTGTGCCAACAAGTATCGCAACATAGCATAGTTAGCGAACCGACTGAAAAGTGTATTTTTGGCACGGTCTTTGCCAATTCCGACTACCGGTTAACCACAAAACACTACATAACGAACTAACTTCAACAAGAAAACGTCATGATTTCTCAAAAACTTATCATTCCCTTCCTCGCATTCGGCTCTGCCGTCATCCTCAACTCTTGCATTGAGGACAACTCATCCGATGAGACCTTCTCTCTCAACGTTCAGGGCTACGTCATCCAGGAGCACACTGTTGTAGAGGTGGAAGAGTCGGCAGACGACACAGAGACAACAGTTACCGAAGAGGGCGAGACAACAGAGGGCACAACCAAGAAGACCAAGGACGTCTACACCTACAAGCCCTATTTCGCCATCAGCTCGTCGTCGGTCAACTACCCAATCAAGTCGATGAACGTCTACAGCTCCAACGGAACAGTAGCCATGGACTCATGCAGCCTCTACGTCTACACATCCAACCTTGAGAAGAACGCCGTCACAAGCCTCTCCAAGGTTAATGGAACTTACACGGCCACAGCAACGGCTGCAAAAGTTGACGGCTCCAATGGCGTAACATCTACCGCCGGCCTCATAGCCGCATATGCCGCCACGCAGACGTTCACCGTAGCCATTGCTGACACTCTCGGCGACATCAAGAACGCTGAGCTGACATACAACGGCTCAACCATCTCCGTCAAGCTCGGAATCGTCAGCAATGCTGCCGCCTATGGCATAACCCTAATCCCATACAACAGCGGCACGGAGCCTAAGCGCATCAGCACCTATTATAAGGTCGCATCCAACCCTGTCATCAACAAGACCGACAACACGGTCACCTACAGCATCACTTTCAACCGCACCGACTTGGCCGATGACTACGCCCAGGTCAAGATTTATTGCACATCGACTTCTGGACTGTTCGTCGAGAGCGAGGAGACTCTGACAATATCAAAATCATAGACTCAGCAAGTCTAACCTGACAACAGGGGAGTAGCCATAGGCTGCTCCCCTGTTTTTTACACCAACCGCAAAAGACGTCACTCTCAAACTATCTTTTTCACTTCACATTTTTCGCAACAATATTCGACACTTGTCGTAACAAATAACGAAAACAAGATTACAAAAAAATCCGCAGTATGGAAAATGAGCACAATGATTTGAGGAAGGGGACGCAGAAACGCTTTCACAATTTTATGCTTAGACTAATAACGGGAAACTATCAGCGAAAAACAAGTTTCAGGGAGGCGCTCAAACTTCAACACATGCAAGGTGTTGATGGGCCAGACGATAGGGTGATTGAGCCAGACATCTCTTATTGGGGTGTGCGCAAACCGCGCAAGGAGGGGGAAGGAGTAGAACTGGACAATTTGCTTCTCGTAATTGAGATTGTCCACTCAAAAAACAATTGGGACTACTCGTACCAGAGAGTGCTCGACGCATTCAACTTCAAAGAGACCATGCAAGAGGGCTTCATATACAACTACGAGAACGGCAAATGGTGGAGATTGCGCAGGGCAAACGACGGGAGCATTCGCATGGAGGAGGACAAAGATTACTCAAGCGTGCTTAAACTTTACTTGCATACGTTAGTGAAGGAGTAAGGAAACGCTTGCGTGCTTTAAGCATTTATAAATACAAAAATCAAGAAACATGACAAACCAAAATTACGATTCAGAGCAGGAGTGCCAGGGTCTGGGAATGGCGTCACCGTCACGCGCTCACAGATACATTCAAAGAAAAATAATAGGCAACTACCAGAGAAAAAACAGTTGGGGAGAGTCTCTTAAACTTCAATACGAGCAAGCTGTCGACGGGCCTGACGGCAGGGAGATTGAGCCAGACATCTCATATTGGGAGAGTATGAAGCCAACTCACGATGAGGATATCGTTGAATTAGACGACTTGCTGCTCGTCATTGAGATTGTTCACTCAAAAAACAATTGGGAATACTCGTACCAGAGGGTGCTGGACGCGTTCAACTTCAAAGAGACCATGCAAGAAGGCTTCATATACAACTACAAGAATGGCAAATGGTGGAGATTGCGTAAAGATGGAGATGGGGATATATACATGGAGGAAGACAAAGATTACTCAAGCGTCCTGAGGCTCTACTTGCATACGTTAGTGAGGTAGAGAAACTCACGAAGGATGCCATAACAAGACGATGCGCCCTGTGGGGAAACGCATAGAATGCAACCAAGAGAAAGGGTGACAGGCGTTTAACACCCGTCACCCTTTAATCATTTAAGCCAAAGAATCGCCTTCTCTCTCTTAGTGCTTATTGTTTTTCTGAGTGCCTATGTGCATGCCGACGGTCACAGATATGTTATGCTGATTGCCGTGCATATTCTTGTAAATGTGCTGAGTGTCCCCGTTCGACTCCGTAATCTCAATCAGACCATCATCAAGAGTTGGCACGAAACTGAGCCTCGCCGATATGCTGAGGAGAGTCCGCTTGCCAGCCTTGAAATAGGCGCCGGCCATCACGCCATAGAGGACAGAGACGTTAGTCGTCTTATAGACTGTGGCATCAAGATTTGAGTGTGCGGCGTTGGGTGTGAAGTCCATATTGTTCATGACAAGCTCGCCACCTGCCAAGATGCCGATATATGGGCGAATGCTTTGACGACCTATGAAAACTCGGCCAGTCAAGTCGAAATCTATAGCCTGATAGGTCGCCTCGAAATTGCCGTAGCGCGTCAGCGTACCCCAAGTCTTCTTATCATTCTGACCATAGCGACGGTAGCCGACCTCACCGCCAAGTCCAATCGCCTGATTCATCTGCTTCATGCAGTCGGCATAGATGACGAAGCCAGTCTTGGCGACATCGTTAAAAGCCAACTCGTCATCCTTACGTCCCATGCCTAACGGGAGCGCGAAGCCCACATGGCCACCCACATAGAGCTGTCCGACGAGGAAGGATGTATTCTGCTTGCGAAAAGCAGGTGCAGGTGCCGGGGCGGGAGACATGGCTGGGGCAATCTCGACAACTTCAGAAGTCGAGACGGAAGGCGCGTCGCCCTCTCCTGTCGCAAAGGCATGAATGGAGAGCAGACAGAGGGCTAAGGGCAGAATGCAGTGTTTCATCTAATTGTGGTTTTGTCTATTAATGGTGCAAAGATAATTCTTGTTTCAGAAAAAGCGCGATGGCAGCACGCCCTCGAAATTGTCAATGACGTCGTCTGACAATGACCTGACAAAGTCACGATCAAAAGTCGTGGCGAGGCCGACAGTGAACATTCCCGCAGCTCGTCCCGCCCTCAAACCGTTTTGAGAATCCTCAAATACGACACACTCGTCGGCAGTCATGCCGAGAAGCTCGGCCCCTTTGAGGAAACAATCGGGCGCCGGCTTGGAGTGCTCGGTGAGCTCTGCTGTCACCACAGCGTCGAAGAGGTCAAAGAGTTGCGGCATGTTGCGTTTGACGTCCGCCATCTTATTGCGGTCCGAGCTGGTGACAATGGCTGTTTTGATTCCAGCAGCACGCAGAGACTCAATGAACTCCTTTGCGCCGGGGATGAACTCATATTTCATCTCGCCTCCCTCAAAATCCCACAGCATTCGCGCCACCTTGTCCTGAGTCTGCTTGTCGCCAGGGAAATAAGTGTCAAAGATATTGGTCAGCGTAGTTCCCTTAATCCTGCGCGAGAAGTCAGGGATCTCCGGGTGGAACATCTCACCGATGCGCCCCCAGATGATTGAGTACTGCGTCTCGGTGTCAAGCACCACACCATCCAAGTCAAAAAGGGCGGCACGTCGAGGGGGCTCAAAGGCCTCGATGAACATCTTGTACGCCGAGAAAGGGAGGGCTGCCCCATCGACCACCATAGCCGCTTTGCGGTAAAACGGCTCACGACCCTTAAGTTGCTCGGCCACAAAAGACTCCAGTTCCTCATCCGTCTTGTTCGCAATGAGGGGTCGGTGCGCTTTAGCCTGGGCGAGACGCTTGGCCAACTCGGCTGGTGTTACATCAATATAGATGGTCAGGCCAACCTTGTTCATGGTATCTATATTTCCACGGAAACAGGGAGCGCCGCCACCAGTAGCCACAACGACGTTCTTCTCCTTACCCAGTTGGGCGAGAGCCTCCGCCTCTGCGTCACGAAAAGCCTCCTCGCCCCTCTCGGCAAATAACTGGCTTATTGAGCAGCCTATTCGGCTCTCGACATAGCTGTCCATGTCTATGAAACGCCAACCCATGTCCTTGGCGACATAGCGGCCTATGGTGCTCTTGCCCGAGCCCATATAGCCTATCAGGAAAACGCGTTCAACCATCCGCTTATATTAACAAGGCGGGAGCTCAGACTGATATTCTTTCCCCTAAAGAAAGGACGTCAGCCTCAGCCCCCGCAAATTCACTTTATCAACTGTATCTCAATCAAAAGCCTTAGGAGTTCTGCTTAGCTATCTCCCCCATGGCTTTGCTCATCTGGTCGGGGCAGCTGGTCATCTTGACACCGCACCTTATTCCTTTGAGCGTCTCCGCCAATTCGGATGCAGGGCGACCCTCCATCAGCCGGCAAAGGCCTTGCAGATTGCCACTGCAACCGCCCACTACATCGACATGACGCACAATGCCATTGTCATCGACATCAATGTTGAAAAGTCTGGAGCACACTCCCTCCGGCCTAAACTGGTATGTCATATTCATCCTTCAATTTATGCTCCTTTTCTCACCATGGCTAAGCCCAGCAAGCTTGGCTTTACCCGTTTGGCTTAACGAAAAGGTCGGTTCTTTGTTGCCGCGAAGATAATATATTTAGCAAGTCGCAGTCCCGACAAACCGCCTTAATCTGAAAAGAGGCGTGCGTCAGTCCACCATGAGTTGCGCCAAGGCACGCTGATAGTCATGCTCAGCCTCAATGGCCTCCACGGCCGCCGAGTAATAGAGGTCATCGCTCGTGATGGCTTGCGCCACTGTAAGCAGCCCATCCTCGAGGGCGCGCTGGTTGAGGGCGCGGTTGTCATTGAGTTCAAGAGCCTCACGCTGCTCCGCGGCTATTCGGCCAAGCATGAGAGCCTGGGCGTGTGCTGCCCCGAGGCGACTACGCATAAGTTGGAAAGTGGCCGATGCCCGGTCTTGAGCCGCCTTCATCGCGGCTCTCGCCTGCTTGGCACGTCGGCCCGCGCTCCATACGGGGATGGAGAGGCCGACGGTCACGCCCTCATAATGCTCGTCGGGTGTGAACTCACCCATGTAGCCGACTGTCAACTGCGAAATGTTCTGCGCGCGCAAGGCGGAAGACTGGGCGCAAGCCAATCGGCATTCAGTTCTCACTACGTCAAGCTCTTTTAGCTGTGGCATGATGGCGGAGAACCATGAGTTGAAGTCGGCAGGAAGGGTCGCATCGTCACTATAAACAGTGTCATTGACAACCACCTCGACGCCACCATTGAGAGACCTCAATTCAGCCAAGGCAGCATCAAGATTCGACTGGGCGCGGGCAAGTGAGGCTGTGGCGCGGGCGCGGGCCAAGGCGGCATCGCCCACCTCAGTCTGGCGGGCGTCACCAGCCGCGAGTCGCTGCCGCATGACCTGTTCCATGCGCCTTGCCGCATCAAGTCTGACGGACAACAGGTTAACAAGTTGATTGCCATAGACGGCATCCGCATAGGCCACACGGGCCTGACGCAAGACACTCTGCCGCCCAGCAGCATAAGTAGCGTTGGAGAGAGAGTCTTGAGCTGTGATGGCGGCACGACGGCGACCTGTGAGCAGAGCCCAGTCAAGAGCCTGAGACACAGACACATCTTTTCGGCCGTACCACAAATAGCCGAAAGAGACCTCCGGGTCGGGCAGCGCCGCCTCAGCCCGCGCCTCGGCCTTGGCGGCATCAGTCTCGCCACGCAGGGCGCGCAGCTCGATGTTGTTGGCCTCTACCGACGACAAAACAGAGGGCAGTGACGACTGGGCGAGCGCATAATTCGCAGGGACAAAAATCAGAACCGCGATAGAGGATATTATGATGACTGACTTATTCATTTTCTGACGATTTATTTGACCCCTTGTTGATGATGAGGTACATTATCGGGATTATGAAACCATTGAGGAGGGTGGATGTCACCAGGCCTCCAAGGAGGACCTTTGCCATGGGGCTCTGTATCTCATTGCCGGGCAAGTCGCCACCGACGACAAGAGGGAGCAAGGCGAGGGCCGAGGTGAGGGCCGTCATCAAGATAGGGTTAAGGCGGTCCGCAGAGCCTGTCCTTACGCTCTCTTGCAAACCGAGGCCCTCAGACCGCAAATCATTATAGCGGGCGATGAGGAGCATGCCATTTCGCATGGCTATGCCGAAGAGAGAGATGAAACCGATTATCGCCGGGATGCTGACAACAGAGCCGGAGAGCCAGATGACAAGTACGCCGCCAATAAGAGCCAAAGGCAGGTTGAGCAGGATGACCGCGCTCTCCACCGCATTCTTGAACTGCCCATAGAGAAGCAGGAATATGACGACGATGGAGAAGAGAGAGGCCACGAGCAGGGTGCGAGACGCAGACTGCTCACTCTCAAACTGACCTCCATACTCCACATGATAACCCTCAGGCATAGAGACTTTTTCTGCGATAGCCTCGCGAACTTTCTGCACAGTGCCCACCAAGTCGCCACCCGTCACACTGGCCGAGATGACAATCTTGCGGGCGCAATCCTCGCGGTTAATCGTGTTAGGGCCGACCGAGGAGCGAACCTCGGCCAAGCTGCCAAGGCTAACACGCCCTGCGGCTCCGTCAATCATCAAGTCGCGGATGCGCTCTGCCGTGGCACGACTATCGGCATCCACCTTGAGAGTAAGGTCAAAGCTCTGGTTACCCTCGTAGACCGACGAGACAGTCTCACCTGCCAGCAGGACATCCACAGCCTTGGCGAAGTCAGGCAGTGAGACGCCATAGCGGGCCAGCATGTCGCGGCGCGGCACAATCTGTATCTGAGGTCGCTCCACCTGCTGCTCCACATTAAGATCCGCCAAGCCTTCAATGCCGCCCACGGCATCCTTAATCTGGTTGCCGAGAGAGAAAAGGTGGTTAAGGTCGGGGCCAAAGAGTTTGATGGCGAGGTTAGACTTGGACCCGCTCAGCATGGCGTCAATTCGGTGAGAGATGGGCGAGCCGACCTCGACCGCAATGCCTGGAATAGAGCCAAGGCGGTGACGCACGTCGGCCATAAGTTCCTCCTTGCTCCTGTCGGCCAATTCATATGGCGCCTCAATCTCAGACACGTTGACACCGAGCGCATGCTCGTCAAGCTCAGCGCGGCCAGTCTTGCGTCCCACGGTCAAAATCTCAGGCACGGCAAGGAGAGAATCCTCCACCTGACGTCCGATGGCGTCGCTCTCAGCCAAGGAGACGCCTGGCAATGTGCTGACATTGATGGTGAAAGAACCCTCATTGAAGGGAGGGAGGAAACTGCTGCCAAGATTGAAAAAGACGATGAGCGCAAGCAAGAGCGCGGCCGCAGTCCCACCCAGAACGCCACGCTTGTGGCCTATAGCCCAAGACAGGGTGCGACCGTAGACACCCTTGAGGGCGCGCTCCACAACCGGCTCACGCTGCGCCTGACCACCCTTGCCAACACCCGACAGCAGGTAGCTGCTGAGAACGGGGGTTAGAGTCAACGCCACAATGGTGGACGCCACAAGAGACGTGATGAAAGCCACGCCAAGCGGCGCGAGCATCCGCCCCTCCATGCCGCTAAGGAAGAAGAGCGGCACAAAACTGACAATGATGATGATGGTGGAGTTGAGGATGGGAATGCGCACCTCGCGGCTCGCCTCAAACACCACCTCTATCCTGCTCTTTCGCTCAGCCTCGGGCAAAGACGCATTCTCGCGCAGACGCTTGAACACATTCTCCACATCCACTATGGCGTCATCGACAAGCGAGCCGATGGCAATGGCCATGCCACCGAGGCTCATTGTGTTGATGGTCAAACCCATTGACTTGAGCGTCAGAATGGATATGACGAGCGAGAGAGGGATGGTGACGAGAGAAATGACAGTGGTGCGGACATTGAGAAGGAAGACGAAGAGGATGATGACGACAAAGATGCCGCCCTCCACAAGAGCCTCCTTGACATTGGCGATGGAACTGTCAATAAACCGCTCCTGACGATATATATCCGTGCTGAGTTTGACGTCAGGCGGCAGTTCCGCCTTTATGTCGTCGAGAGCATTGTCAATGAGGCGTGTAAGGTCGAGCGTGCTGGCGTTTGGCTGCTTAGTGACAGTCATCATGACAGCCTCGCGGCCATCGTGAGAGGCGAGACCCATGCGCGGCTCTTTTGCGCCTATCGTCACGTCGGCCACGTCCTGGAGCATCAGGGCTCGCCCGTCAGATGTGACAATGGGAGCCTTGGCCATGAGAGCGGCGTCGGTGGTGGAGAGCATGCCGCGAATGATATACTCATTGCCATATTCATAGATGGTCCCGCCTGCGGCGTTCTCATTCATGCCGGTCACGGCATTGCTCACATCGGAGAGGGAGACGCCGAGTCGGTTCATCTTTGCGGGGTCAAGCAAAATCTGATACTCCTTGATGTCACCGCCCATGACTGAGACCTGAGCCACACCGCCTGTCGAGAGCAGACGCGGGCGTATGACCCAATCGGCCAAAGAGCGCAAATCCATCATAGAGGTGGAATCGGAAGTCAGGGCCACGAACATCACCTCGCCAAGAATGGACGATTGCGGGCCGAGGGTCGGATTGCCCACCTGGTCTGGCATCTGGTCGCGCACCACGGCAATCTTCTCAGAGACTATCTGTCGGGCCAGATAGACATCCATATCCCAGTCGAACTCGACCCAGACGACAGAGAAGCCATTGGTTGAGGATGAGCGGACACGACGCACGCCCGTCGCGCCATTGACAGAGGTCTCCAACGGGAAGGTGACAAGTCTCTCGACCTCCTCGGCCGCCATGCCCTTAGCCTCGGTCATGACGACTACGGTCGGGGCGTTGAGGTCGGGGAAGACATCAACATCCATGGTAGTGGCGGTGTATGTGCCAGCCAACAACAGGATGAGAGCCGCCAAGACAACGGCAAGGCGGTTATTAAGCGAGAATCGTATAATCTTGTCTAACATAAGGCATTAGATTAAGGTAAGATTAGACGACCGGTTAGTGGTTGTGCGTGTGGGCGGGTATGGCTTTTGAGGCTCCGGCGAGATGAAGCCGGTGCGCGCCTCCCTCGACTACGACATCGCCGGCCGAGACTCCGCTCAGGATTTCAGTCCTGTCCCCATCCGTCAAGCCAATCCTGACCTCACGGCGGTGGTAGATGTCATGATCGTCAGTATCGCGGACATAGACAAACATAAGTCCTTGGCTCTCAATTATCGCATCCTGGCTGACAGTGATGGTCTCATTGCCCTTAGACCCGTCAAGGATAAGGTAGACATTAGCTGCCGAGCCAGCCAAGAGGGTTTCGTCCTCATCATCAAAGTCAAAAGTAACGGGGACAGAAGAGCCGCCATCAGCGACTGACACGCCGACCGAGACAAGGTGACCATTCATCTCGCTGAGACGAAAGAGCCGATCGGATGCCGAAGTACGGAAATTGGCAGAGGTGACTTTGCGCAGCTGGGGGAAGTGACGCTCTGGCACGTCGACACGCAGCCTCTTACGTCCGCATCTCTCGATAACAGCCAAGGGCTGACCGGCTGAGACATATTGGCCTTGCTCCGCCATCATGCGTACCACATGTCCCGCCGCAGGGGCGTTCACCGTCACGCCACCAGCCGTCATTCGACCTCTCAGCGCCTCATAGGCCGCACTGGCAGTCTCATATCGCGCCTTGGCCTCGTTATATTCCTTTTGGCTGACAATCTTATCAGCCACCAGCCTCTTGGCCCGGTCAAGCTCATCCTTAGCGGCCTCATACTCAATGCGCGCCAATTGAGCCGCGTCGCCATCTTGCATGACCTTGCCCGAGATAACTGCCAAGGACTGGCCTTTTTGCAGATAGGAGCCGGGGGCTATGCCTCGGTCAGCCATAGTAACTATTCCACTTTGCGGTGCGACAATGGTTACAGAGCCGGCAGTCTGCGACTCAATGACTCCAGAGCAAAGTATGGTGGGGCGGAACGAGGCGGATGGGCGAAGTGTGTCCACTGTGAGGCCTACGGCTTCTGCCTGTGCATCAGAGAAATGCACGTCATCAGGCCCAAGTTTCTCCTCGTGGCCCTCATGACCTTCATGCTCATCAGCATCCTCACCGTCATGGTGGTGATGCTCATCGTGACTCTCACCCTCGTGATGATGCGCACAGGACGAGTAAAGTCCTGCGACCAATGAGAGAGATAAAATTAAATATATGGTTTTCATTCTGTTAGACATTTAAAAGTGATTAAGCCCGGGTGTAGGAGTGACACACACCCACACTCGCAATCCGCACATGACCGCAATATCGTTACAGCCAAGTCATGCACGCGTCAGCACGCAATTGACGTCATGGAGACATCAACTTGCGATACTTGAAAATTTAAAAAGTGAAATTGCTAACAGACGGGAGGCGCACGCAATCCGCCCCCCGCGAAAACAGCCGAGTCATAAAGGGTCTCGACCAAGTCCCTAATATAGCCGGAGACATAGGCAACCGGGCATAAGACAAGCGTCTCCTCGGGCGGCAAGACACAGAGGCACACCACGTTACCCCCACCCCATTGAGAGGTCTGCTTGGCCAGGACAAACGCCTCCTTTTGGAGGCAGGCGCCATCGGCATTGTCATGCGAATGCTCATCACCGTCGTGATGACCTTCTATGCACAACTCGACAGAGGAGTCAAAACCACCCCTGTGGTGGTGATGATGAGGCAGAAGCAGAGCCACCAAGAGCGCGACGACCGCAATGGCCGTCAGCGCAAGCCCAAAGGGGCGGCGGAGTTTAGCTGCCTGCTTCATCATGAGACTTAATCTTTGCTTGACATGGCAAAGATAGTCAATTGGATAATGCAACCTTGTTGCAAAAAGCGTCTTAGAACTGGAAGTAAATGAACTTCTGCAAATCGGCAGTCACGAACTGGTAAATGACGAGGACAATGACCACCGTGGCGATAGCCATGAGCGGCAGAGGCATCGAGGCGAACCAGATTCGGTAACGGCGTTTGAAAGTGTCGGGCAGCCAATGGATTATCATGCCGATGACAAAGAGGGCGAAGACAGTGGCATAACCTTGGATGATGGCTGGAATCTGAGCCGTGTTCCAAGGCGAGCCAATCTGTCCGACCATCTGAGTGGCGGTCTCCCACGCCACCTGATTGGCCTCGGCGGGATTGAGGTTTGAGCCTGCGCGGAAAAAGAGGCGCGTGAAGGTGACAAAGACAAAGGTCTGAGTGATGGCCCACGCGCGTTCCATCCATGAGAGCTGCCATGGAGCGCGAGCCAAGTTATAGAGGCTCCTGATGATGCTGCACGCGGCGGTAACGCCAAGCCAAACAGCTCCCATGCGCAACACAGGCCAACCGGTCTCAGCCGCACCCCATGCGCAGAGCAGGGTCAAAACCGTCGCGGCAAGAGAGCGGACATGAATGCCCATGGTGGCCCACTTGCGCCAAATGAGAATGCCAAGGCCGTTGAGACCGCCCCAAATCATGAAGTTCCAGCTGGCGCCATGCCACAATCCGCCCAAGAGCATGGTGTTCATGCGGTTGACATTACTGGTGATGCCCTTCTTCTTCTCGGGACGCAAAATGGCCTCGATGATGCACCAGCCCGCCACGACAACCACGGCCACAGCCACCCACACAGAGCCTGAGAGAATGGTGCCAATGACTGCAATGGACGCTATGACAATAAAAGTGCCGGCCGTCGCCTTGCGGTTGCCACCCATAGATATGTATAGATAATCCTGCAGCCACTTGCTGAGCGAGATGTGCCAGCGTTTCCAGAAACCGCCGCAGTTGGTGGCCTTGTAAGGCGAGTTGAAGTTCCGCGGCAGGTAGAAACCCATGACGAGCGCCACGCCTATGGCTATGTCGGTGTAGCCAGAGAAATCGGCATAGACCTGAAGCGAGTAGACAAACATGGCGGCGAAGTTCTCAAAACCGCCATACATGGTCGGGTTGACGAAAATGCGGTCTGCGAAGTTGACGGCAAGGAAATCGGCAAGGATAATCTTCTTGGCCAAGCCGTTGAGAATCCAGAAGACGGCAATGCCAAACCAGCGACGCGAAAGGAAATAGGGCTTATTAATCTGGCCGACAAACTCGTTGGCGCGCACAATGGGGCCAGCCACCAGCTGGGGGAAGAAACTGACATAGAAGCCGTAGTCAATGACATTGCCAAGGGGGGCTATGCGGCGGCGGTAGATGTCCATCAGGTAGCTGATGCACTGGAAGGTGTAGAATGAAATGCCGACGGGCAGCCAAATGTAGTCGATGCTGAACTTGTTAGACCCGATGAGCGAGTTGCCCAACTCCGCCAAATAGTCATGAACAACAATCTGAGTGCCGAAGATCTGATTGATCATGTCGGCCACCAGATAGGAGTATTTGAAATAGAAGAGGACAATGAGCTCGACGACAATGCCCAAGCTGAGCCACATCTTGGCTCTCAGCGGGTTGGGAGTCTCCTTGGCAAGCCCCGCCACCGAGCCGCCAATCTTGCGGCCGCAGAAATAAGATAGGGCTGTGGCCACGATGAGCAGGATGGTGAAATCGCCCGAAGTCTTATAGTAGAAAAAGACGGAGACAAGGAAAAGGAAGGCGTTGCGGAGCATGACGCGGCTGCGCCCTATTGCAGCGACGACAAGCATGACGACTGCGAAGAAAGCCCAGAAATAGAACTGGGTGAAGATGAGCGGATGCGAGACGTCAAACGCGAAAATGTTATGCGCTATCGCACTGAGGGCGTCAAGCGCGCCGCCATCAGGTGAGGCCATAGCACCCGCATTATCAGCGAGTGAGGCTGAGTCCGTGGAGAAAGAGAGTGAGTCCGCCACCTTGCTCTCCATATTTATATCGTTAGAGGTTGTCATCGATTTGCGTTGTCTTGTTCCGAATCTACTTGTCGCGCTCCGTTCAAAGTCGGACCAACTTCTTGGTCCACAGGGTCCTGGTCCAAATAGAAATTGAGGAAGGCGTCATAGAAAAGTGCGCCCACCACCTTATAGCCGAGGCGCGAGAAGTGTATGTTGTCACGCCCCGCGAGGCCATTTTTCTGCCATTCGGCCATAGAGCCGAGGCCGCCCATGATGTCAAAGAGGTCCCACAGTCCGCCCTGCCATTTGGTGGCAATCTCACGAAAAGCCTGCTCGGCGAGCTCACCATTCTTGTTGACGATTCGCTTTCGGCGCGAGACACGCCGCTTGGAGTCGTTATTGGTGATGAAGATGAAGGCGCAATTGGGGTTAATGCGACGGAAAGCGCGGAGCAACTGGTCATAGTTGCTCTTGAAATTATCAGGCACGAAATTGGGTCCGGACGCGTCATTGATGCCGATGGAGAGAATGATAAGGTCGGGGCGGAGGGCAGCCATCTGACGCTCAAAGTACTCACACCTGAGGTAGTGCGGCACGGCAGCGCCGTTGACGCCAACTGTGTGATAGACAATGCCGTCCTCGTCATTCTCTGGAATGATGCCGTCAACATAGAAAGTGGCGCGGGAGGCCGAAGACTCAGCTGACTCGATTTTGAGAGAGTCAGATTGTTGCCTTGCGGAATGAGCGAAATGAAGGGTGAAAGAGGAGGTTGGCTTGGGCAGACGGAACGAGTAGGTCATGGTGTTCGCGTCATAGGCCGACGGGCGCACGTCCTGCCCATCGACACGGATGACGGGCGTGAGGCGTTGACCTGTCAGAGATGGCACACTCCGACCAATGACCTTGAGCGCCGTAGAGGCCCACCGACCCGTATGATGGGGATCTATATCGAAGCCTATCCATGCTGTGGGGTCTGAGGTCCAGACACTTATGCCATCAATGCCAAGAGGGGGGCGTTGTTTGCGCACCGAGCAGCGAGCCTTGTCCCATCGGCCGGCGGCAGTCACACGGAAATTGGAGGGGTTGTTGGTCTTGGCCACACGGAAGGGGAAGAGGTAGCCTCGGGGCGGGCGCAGTCCATTGTTGAGCGAGTCGACACGAATGCGAAACTCGTTGGTATACATGTCCGCCTGAACATGCGAGCCGCCAATGTGGAGAATGGAGACGCGGCCTTTGCCATAGAGCAGCACAGAGTCCAACTTGTCAATAAAGAGTGCCATCTCCGGCGAGAGGCCACCAGGGAGGGAAATGAAATTGGAGTCGGGCCTCGCGCATTTAGGCAATAGGGTTTCCCAACCGCTTGAAGGCAACGCGATGGTGTCCAGCTCTAAATTATCAGCGGTGGCGAACTCAGGGTCGAGCCGCTCGGCCTCCTCCTCCTCGGCCTCAGTTGCGAACTGAGAGTGTTCGGGGACGGCGGAACTCAGAGTGTCAAGAGAAAGATCGTCTGATATATCAGCGGGGGAAGGAAGTGCCAACGTGTCCTGGGGACAAGACAAATAGAGCGACGGTACGGATGCCAAGGCGCAGTGGCACAAGGCAGACGCCACGAGCAAAGAGAGGGTGCGTATCATTGCGCGGACAAGTCGGTTTGCGATGCGGAAGATGAGAGGCGGGAGCCATTGTCCTCCTTGATGAGCATATAGTCATAGTTCATCTTGATGGCTTTCCACAAGATGGAGGCTATGCGGTTGGCGCCGCGGGTGGTGAAGTGGACATAATCCGTGCCGGCGAGTTGAGGCTTATGATCAACCCATGCGATCATAGAGTTCCAACCTCCCATCACGTCATACATGTCCCAAAATGCCACCCCATGCTTGTCGCACGTCTCAGCGAGTCGTTTTGTGAGGAGGGGCAGAAGTTCATGCGTCTGCAAAGTGCCATTGACCTTGACACTCATATCTGCCGGGCCAATGAAAATAATCCGCGCCTCGGGGCAAAGAGCCTTCATGCGCTCAATCTGCTGGCCTATGCCAGAACAGTAGTTGTCAACGTTAGTCTCGCTTTGGAACATAGGCAGCGCGTTGCCGCCAAACTCCATGATGACGAGGCGGGTGTTCAGCTTGCGCATCATCTGGGCGGAGAGATTGGCGTCCATCCTCTGGAGGAAAAGGCCGTCGGCTCCGCGCATGGGTATGTTGGTCACCGTCACGCCGCGACCGCCATCCACCTCTATGCCATAGACATCACCGCGTCCCTCAAGCGTCAGGCGGAACGAGTTTCGGGGCTTCACCCGCCATGAGACAGAGCGGAGGCCCTCGCATGGAGCCACAGTCTTGGTCATGAGGCTGTCAAGCGTCAGGCGCATAGTGTCCGCCACATTGCCCACAAAGACTGATATGTTGCGATAGGCGCCATGCCCCTCGCCAAGAGCATTCACCGTCATAGTAACCTTTTCGCCTCTCAGCTCAGCCATTTGGGCCATAGCTCCATAGCGGTCATGCTTGGCACGGCGACCCATGATGCCGGCGGCGTAATATGTAGCCACGCTGTCGGAAACAGTCTGACTGACTGTGCGGCAGGGGATGGGTTGCCAAAGCGGGATCATGCCAGGGCCGGAGCCTCCGAAGAGGCTTTGCAGGCTGTCGCGGACAATCTGCGTGATGCGGTCGCCCTCAATCTGCGAGTCGCCATAGTGGAAGACGTGGACGCATGCGGAGTCCGCCCCGCGCATGGCTCGGTAGACGGGGAAAAGATATGTGTAGTCGTTTTTGGGGAAACGGAGCGAGCCGTTGCTGTTGCCGAAAATATGCTCCATGCGTCGCAGGCTGTCAGCGTGGGCGGAGAAAGCCGAGTCTCGCGCCGCCGCGAGGCTATCCGCCTCCGCGTCAATGCGCATGTCGTTCTCCACGCTGTTCAGCTGGTCATCTACCGAGATGAGGTCCCGCCCCGCCTCGGCAAACATCTGCCTCAGGTCGGGGAAATGGAGCTTGACGCCGCAAACCGTGACGGGCTCTGCCGGGGTCAGTTGGGCGACCACGCCGAGGAGGGCTATGACGCCGAAAATGAAGCAGACGGAAGTCCATTGACTAACGCCACCTTTGCCTTTCTGAAAATTCAAAACCTACGAGAATGATGATGTTTCGGCCGCAAAGTTATGCAAAAAAGCTACATAGTGACGCTCATCTCCACTGCGCCCTCCGTGTCGTCAATAAACTTCATGAGCTTAGGCCCCAGCTCGACGCTATAGGTCTGCGAGGTCATGGGCAAGTCGATGCGGCGCTCGCGGTCCACAATGTGGAACTTGACTGGCACAACGGGCGGAGCGTCAACAGGGAGCGGGCCGGGCTTGCGCTTGTTAGGCTGCAAGACATCGCCAAAGAGGTTGATAACCTGGTCGTGGAGACGCTTTATGTCCACAGTAAAGATTACGTTCTTGACCATGCCATGCTTAAGCACATCGGCGAGGAACTCAATCTTAATGATGGAGCGGCGCAACTGAGGACCGCCAAAACGGCCATGATCCACCTTGCCCGTGACGCAGATGAAAGCGTCGTGAGCAAAGTAGGGACTATATTTAACATAGTCGTCACCAAAGAGAGGTATCTCGCACTTGCCATACATATCCTCAAGCAGACCAATCATATAGGGTTGGTTTCGCTTGCTCATGCCCGTCTTCTTGACCGACGCTATGCCCGCCACGACAAAGGTCTTGCCGTCGAGGTTGGGCAGATTGTCATCAGTCATCTCGGTGCTCTTAGTGTTGACGAGGCATTTGAACTCGAAACTGTATTTGGCCAATGGGTGGGACGAGATGTAGATGCCCACCACCTCCTTCTCGCGATTGAGCCGGTCGAGGTCACTCCACTCATTGACAATCTGCGGCAAGGCGGGCCGCGCTATGACAGAATCCAGCATGTCGCCAAAGAGTGACGCCTGACCATTCTTCTTGTCATTCTGGAAGTTATTGCCATAGCGGATGAGGATTTCACTGCCTGCCAATCCGTCCAGGTTTTGGCAGAAGAACTGTTCGCGCTTGATGTCGCCGAGGCTGTCAAACGAGCCGGCCATGGCGAGACTCTCTATCGTCTTGCGGTTGCAGGCCGAGAGGTCCACGCGCTCCACGAAATCGAAAATAGAGTCGAAAGGCCCGTGGCCATCATGCCAAATAAGCTTGACATCCTGCCCGAACTTGTCCTTAACAACCTTAGAGTTACCCTCGCCCGTGTTGAGCATGGAGTCAATGTCGTGAGCCGACACGCCATAGGCGTCGCCAAGCAGGGGGAGGACACGCGAGTGGATGATTCGGCCATCGGCATCGCGGCGCGACAGCTCGACACAGCCATCCCTCTCGCCCACTATGGCGATGACCGCGCCCTCACCCACGCCCTTGACACCGCCAAGGCCAAAGACCACGGCCCCGTCATGCGAGACGGAGAAATTGAGGTGAGAGTTGTTGACATCGGGTCCCAAGACTTTGAGGCCCATGTTCTTGCACTCGTCCATGAACTTGGAGACCTCACTTATGGCATCGCGGTTGCACGTGAGCAGACCAGCCATATACTCAGCCGGGTAGTGGCACTTGAGGTAGGCAGTCTGATAAGAGACCCATGAGTAGCACGTGGCGTGCGACTTGTTGAAGGCGTATGAGGCGAACTTCTCCCAGTCGGCCCAAATCTTCTCAAGCTTGTCAACGGGGTGGCCATTGGCCGAGCCCTGGTTGATGAACTTAGGCTTGAGCTCATTCAGCACGGCTATTTGCTTCTTACCCATCGCCTTACGCAGCTTATCACTCTCACCGCGGGTGAAGTTGGCAAGTAGTCGGCTGAGGAGCATCACCTGCTCCTGATAGACCGTGACGCCATACGTGTCCTTGAGGTATTTCTCCATGCAAGGAATGTCGTATGTGATAGGCTCGCGCCCCTGCTTACGGTTGATGAACTGCGGGATGTAGTCCATTGGGCCCGGGCGGTAGAGCGCGTTCATCGCTATAAGGTCCTCAAAGACGGTGGGCTGCAACTCCTTGAGGTATTTCTGCATGCCGGCGGACTCGAACTGGAAGATGCCAACCGTTCGGCCCTCGGCATAGAGCTTATAGACATCGGGGTCGTCAATAGGCACTTTGAAGATGTCAATCTCCTCGCCAGTGTGCGCCTTGATGTTTTTGACGGCCTCTTTCATTATTCGGAGGTTGATGAGGCCGAGGAAGTCCATCTTGATGAGTCCGACGCTCTCGACGTAGTGGCCGTCATATTGCGTGGCCTGCATCTTGAAGCCCGACTGCTTGTCCTCCACCACAGTGATGGGGGCGAACTTCTTGAGGTCGTCAGCGCCGATAATGATGCCGCAGGCGTGGACACCCGTCTGGCGTACAGTGCCTTCCAGCTCGCCGGCATAGCGCAGCATGGACGAGACGTTGGGGTCCGGCCCATTGAGCGCCATCTGGAGCTCGGGGACATATTTGAAGCAGTTCTTCAGATTGACCTTGGGGACTTTCTTTGTCTTCGGGTCGGCAAGATCGTCAGAGAACTTGTCCGGGATGAGCCCCGTCATCTGCTTGACCGTGGAGAGAGGCACGTCTTGCACACGGCCGACGTCGGAGACAGAGCTCTTGGTGGCCATGGTGCCAAAGGTGATGATGTGCGCCACGGCCGTGGCACCATATTTCTCAGTGACCCACTCGATGACCTTCTGGCGGCCGTCATCGGCAAAGTCGGTATCAATATCAGGGAGTGATATACGGTCGGGGTTAAGGAAACGCTCAAACAGGAGGTCGTATTTCATCGGGTCGATGTCCGTGATGCCAAGACAATAGGCCACGACAGAGCCCGCAGCAGAGCCACGGCCAGGGCCGACCCACACGTCAAGCTCCTCACGCGCCGCACGGATGAAGTCCATCACAATCAGGAAGTAGCCAGGGAAACCCATGGTCTTCATGATGTGCAGTTCGAAAGTTATCTGGTCAATCTGCGCTTGGCTTAGCTCCTCGCCATATCGCTTGTGCGCGCCCTCCCACGTCAGTTTGGCGAGATAGTCGGCCTCAAGCTTAATTCGGTAGAGTTTCTCATATCCGCCAAGCTTCTTGATTTTCTTCTTGGCCGCCTCCTCGTCCATGACCACCTGATGTTTCTCATCTTGTGTGAACTCATCAAAGAGGTCTTTCTCCGTCAGGCGTTGGCGATACTCCTCCTCAGTGCCGAAGTCCTCGGGGATGGGGAACTTAGGCATGATAGGGTCCGAGTTGAGGTTGATGTTCTCCACCTTGTCCGCAATCTCCATGGTGTTGGCCATGGTTTCGGGGAGGTCAGAGAAGAGCTCAGCCATCTCATCGGGCGTTTTGAGCCACTCCTGCTTAGTGTAGTGGAGTCGGTCGGTGTCGCTCATCACCTTGCCTGTCGAGAGGCAGAGGAGTCGTTCGTGAGCGTCGGCGTGATCTTTGTCAAGGAAGTGCGAGTCGTTGGTACAGATGACTTTGACACCTGTCTTCTCAGCGAGTTCGAGGATAAAGGGGTTGACCTCCTGCTGTCGCGTCCAGACATCATAGGCCGGGTCTAAGGCCGAAGTCGGGTGGCGCTGAATCTCAAGGTAATAGTCGTCGCCAAAAATCTCCTTGAACCAGCGGACGCTCTTCTCTGCCTCATCCATCTTGCGCGCCATGATGAGCTGCGGGATTTCACCGCCAAGGCAGGCCGAGGCGCAGATGACGCCCTCGTGATATTTCTCGAGCAGCGACTTGTCAATACGCGGCTTGCCATAGAATCCGTCAATCCACGAGATGGAGACCATCTTGCAGAGATTGAAATAACCGGTCCTGTTCTTGGCCAACAGAATGAGGTGCCAGCCGGAGCGGTCCAGCACACTGGCGCGCCCCGTCTCGGGGTCGGTGGACTTGATGGAGGCGTCCTTGTCATGCAGTGAGCGACGTGCGCAATAGGCCTCGACACCGAATATGGGCTTGAAAATCTTCTTCTTCAGCTCATCAGCCTTCTCTCGGGCGGCAGTTCTCTCATCCTCCGAGGCCTTCTCGTCAGAGGCTATGCACTCCTGCTCCTTGATGGCGTCCTTGGTCTTGCCGTTAATCTTGCCCACATAGTCATGAAACTCCTTGACACCATACATGACACCATGATCCGTCAGGGCTACGGAGTACATGCCGTTCTTGATGCACTTGTCCACAATGTCCGGCACTTTGCTCATGCCGTCGAGGATTGAGTAGTGGGAGTGGACGTGAAGGTGTGTGAACTGTGTCATGTTGTGGAATAGCATTTGTTGGCAAGGCAAATGTAGGGGAAAACATCACAACATCGGCTCTTGCAAATGTTGTTTGTGTGTTTTCCATCAGCAAAGACTATTGTCAGGTCACAATGAACCTACGGCTTTCGAGAGCGAAATGACATAAGCGAAAAAGGGGCTTGAGAACGGGCAAAAAGGTCGCTACGGACATTCCCCACTCAATGCGTTCAAGCGTCAAGTTTGAAATATAGGTTCAGTTAGCTTTAGTCAACTATTCTGCGAGAGGGCAAACCGCACGCACCGAGAAACCATGGCAGCGGCTGCTAAAGTCGGTTGTGCGGTAGCCCGAGTAGAAGTAGAGGTTCCTGGCGTCGTCGACGTCGGAGCCCCAAGGAATGAGATCGGACGACCAGTAGTAGCCGTACGAGCCCTCGTTGTAGAGGTTCATGTTCCTCCTGCAGCCAGCAGCGGGCAGGAAGAGAACTGCGTCCTCATAACCTGTCTTCTTGCTCTTGACTATATATCCGCTGTGACCGGACTCATTATAATTGTCAGTCCACGTCCACTCGCAATTGTCCTCATTAGAGAGCTCGGCGAGCTCGGCCCGAGTGGGCATGCACCACTTGCCACCCCAGTTGGCGGTGGCGGCGTCGTCTGAAGACTCAAGAGATGTCTTGCCATCTGCATCGCTGTACTTAAACACTATGGTCAGCTTGGCTGACTGATTGTAGAAACAGTATGTATCCCAATAGTATGAGCCGTAATTTCCATCGGCATCCTTCTTGGGAGCTACCTCTCCCCACATGAAATACTCGCCATAGTCAGATGGTTTGCTCGCGCCTATGTTCCAAGGCGCCCATTTGACAGAGAGGCCGAGATCCACGGACTCTGAGATTTTGGGAACACTGCCGCCAACGAGGGCGATATCAGGCTCCTGAGTGATTTCGGGGAGGTAGAAAGTTACAGAATCCGGGATCGTGTTGGTCATGTTGACCACAGCCTCACCATCCTTATATGCGCTGAACTGCGCTTGGGTGGCACTCGGTGCGACGGACAGCAAAGCCGCCGCCACGAGAGCCTTTTGTATACTTAATTTCATGTTATATTGTCTGTTTGAGAGTGTTTGTTTTCATGTCCCTTTTATCGTCATGGCAAAACTCAAGCAAGCTTGGCTTTGCTCATTTGACTTATCGAAAAGGTTGCTATATGGATTGACGCTTTACGTTGGTATTCGCATCAATGTCCCTTGTCTCGCATAGATAAAGACCAACCTAAGACAGGATTCATTCACTTGGCATAGAAGGGTAAACTAAGCCCACTCGGATGTGGGCCAAGAGCAATGGGTTATCGTCCGGCCTCGCTTGCCAAACATCTCGCCTCGGCAGAAACAAATCAACTATTCAGCGGGAGGGCAAACCGCACGCACCGTACAACCATAGTTACGGTAGGAGCCGTTTAAGTCGTCATAGCGGCTGCCAAAGATGAAGTAGAGGCACCTGGCGCGGCCGGAGTCCCCGAGGCCGAGTTCGGACAACCAGTAGAAGCCGTCCGAGCCCTCGTCGTTGAGGCTCGAGCCCCTCCGGTTGCCAGCAGCGGGCAGGAAGAGGGACGCACCCTCATAACCAGCTTTCCTGCTCTTGACGACATAGCCGCTGTGACCAGATTCATTATAATTGCTAGTCCACGTCCACACACAATTGTTCTTATTAGAGAGTTCTTTTAGCTCTGCTTGAGTTGGCATGCGCCAACTACCACCCCAATTGGCGGTGGCGGCATCGTCAGTGGACTCAAGAGTTGTCTTGTTATCACCAATGAAAGCCTTAGCGTAGTCATACCAGTCAGCACCATATTGAGAGTCCTCCGCCTGATACTTGGTGATTTTGGTCCAACTGCTCTCTCCGTTTTCCATCCAATAATATTTTCCCCAATCATACGAGAGATATTTACCACTTTCATCCTTCTTTGGGACGACCTCGCCCCAGGCGAAATACTCGCCATAATCGGAGGCTTGGCTCGCGCCTATATTCCATGGAGCCCATTTGACGGAGAGGCCGAGGTCTATGGCTTCAGACTCCTTTGCTATAGTGCCGCCCACCTTAGAGGGGTCAACTGACTGGGACGCTTTTACCGCGGGCTTATCCACCGCCTTCATCTCGAAATAGTCGGGGACGCCGGTATAGTCGGCGTATATTGCCTGCCCATCTTTCCAGACCACGAACTGGGCCTGCGCCTCATAGTGGAGGGAGACGGAAGCAACCGCTGTCAATAAAATAGGTAATAGTCTTATTCTCATGTTATTCTGTTTGTATTCATGTGAGGCTCTGGGTTTTCACATTAGCTGCTCATATTATGCACAGCTTTTCCCTCTGAGGAAGCGGAGACGAACTTGCAAAGCCCCGTTAGATTGTCACTTCTTGATTATCTGTACAACCTCGGGTCCCGCCTGAAGGAGGTAGACGCCAGCCTTGAGTGGGGACAAATCGACTGAGGGCGCAGTGGTTGTGAGGACTGACCTGCCCTGAAGGTCGAACACACGCACCTCGGCGCCGTCCGCCAAACCAGAGACGGAAACCATGCCAGCAGAGGGGTTGGGGTAGACGGAAATAGAGACCTTGTCACGAAGGATTTCCGGAATGGCGGCCGCACTCTTGTTAAAGGCAACTGATTGGGCCTCGGAGAGGGCGCAGATGACCACGCTTTTGCCGTCCGTGGTCTGAAGCGTGACGTTGCCGTCGGTCAAATAGACACGACCTACCGTTGCGAGGGCCGCGGAATAGCCATTGCCGGACAGCTTCTTGACGACAAGCGTAGACTCTGTCGCCGCAAAGCACACGGTCGCGGCCGTCATCAGCATGACCGACAGCGACACTAAATGTCTTTTCATTCAGGTAATGTGTTTTTAAATAAATAGATAATGAGGGCATCCAGCCACAAGGCATGATCCCTATTTGCAAAGTGGACAGTCAAAGAGCCCCAAAACTTTGCTGTGAGACAATCGTATTTGGTAATAAAAATAAGGCAAGGTCGCACGCCCTATGTTCTCCGCAATGTCGAGCGGCTTTGTCGACGCAAAGCCTTTGTCTTATTTTAAGCGAAGTTAAAAAAAATCACACTTTGCAATAATTTCACGTTTATCGGCTTCACAGTGGGCTTTCTTGTCGATTTTGTGGAAGGAAGGGATGAAAAAGCGGAGGGACTGCGAGTGGAACGGGGGTACTAATTAGAGAAGCACGGAGGGAGAGTGGAAGTAGGTTTGTGCGGCTCGGCAGTGCGATGGTGTTCAAAAACGGGCAGGGTGTTTAGCTTGCCGGGGGGGGAGCACGCACTAATTTCACAAGTAACTGTGGCGGATTGCGCAACTGAGAGATGGGTGTGGAATGATGTGTGGGAGGTGGTGATGGGATACACGAAAAAAATCCGCCCCCCGGAGATGACTCCGGGGGGCGGACTGTTTTAAGGGGCGGCAACCTACTCTCCCACACTCGTGTGCAGTACCATCGGCGCGGGCGGGCTTAACTTCTCTGTTCGGGATGGGAAGAGGTG
>CAVKRQ010000017.1:0-62719 GCA_963658925.1 bacterium | reverse complement strand
GAGATACGCAATATGTAGTCGAGTGGTAACGCACTGGGAATCATTACCTCTGCCTGGTAGAAGGACGTGTTGTCCTCGCGGGATTCCTTTATCTGGAAGTATTTCTTGTCATAGTCGTGGATGAACAGGTTGTAGTGTATGCGCTTGGCTCCGCTCACCCCGGGCGCTATTTTGGCTTTGTGCCCCTTGCGTTTTGTGGTCGCGTTTCGGTCGGAGAAGAGCGTGCCCTCGCGGTCAACTGCGTCTTTGGCAATTTCAAGGATTACGGGGTGCTGTATGCGGAAACTGTCCCTCGCTGCATACATCATCGGGTGAAAACGGGTGAATGCCAAGCGCACATAGTCTTCATGTCCACCCTCGGAATCATATTCTCGTGATTGTTCACTGCCTCCCGGTTTGGCTATCGTCACGCCCGTCTGCTCCGCTGTCCACCACGATTTCAAGCCGCCATTTGACAATATGCTGTCCACATTGCTTATGTCGGTGAAGTGGTATAGCTTGGTTATGCCATTGGCGCTCAGCACATCGCTCGGCTTGTCATAGTTGTCGAAGAAAAACATATCGCAGGTGGGCTATATGAGGTGATTTCTTGTGAGGTCTGTGTTAAGCGGAGGCCGGCGCCTCCTGTGTCTTTGGGCTCTTTGGACTAATGGTTAAACGATGTGATTGCGTTTTTATTGTGATGAGGCTCCAAATTCCCATTAGTTTCTTTCCCGGTGCGCAAACACCACCAAGCAAATGTAAAGAAAATCATGATATAGTGGAATGCTAATTCATCTTCACTTCCAATGATACACCTTGGCCGTATGGGAAGATTGCCTATGGATACTAATTGAATTGCAATTTCATGGCCACACTCAAGACCCGAAAAAAAATCCCCGCCAAGTCTCAACGGCTTGGCGGGGAAATGAATATTACAGCAAAAGGTGTTTAAGCCTTGCGGTAGTCGGTCAGATACTCCTCCTGAAATTTGCGGATGAAGGTGATGTGCTTCTCGACCTCGGCCTCGGCGTAGCGGATGAACACGCGTGCCGACGTGCCGAACATCTCAGGCTCCTCTGTGGCGTCGTGGAGGATGAGGTAGCCCATGACGGTGTAGGCTGTCATCTCGTAGAGACGGCGTGCCACAAGGTCGTGCAGCTCCTGGTTCTTGCTCTCGTTGACCTGGTTGACAGCCATCTGGGTCTTGTCCGCCATGTCCTTGAGCTTGTTCTTGAAGATGTCAAACTCGGGAGCCACGGGCTGCTGGTCATACTCGGCAATCTTGGCAGCGTAGGCGCCGCTGGTCACGTAGCGGATGGCTGCGACAACCTGCAGCTGGGTGGTGCCCTCGTAGATTGAGGTGATGCGCGCGTCGCGGTAGATGCGCTCGCACTTATACTCCTTCATGAAGCCTGAGCCGCCATGAATCTGGATGCAGTCGTAGGTGTTCTGGTTGGCGAACTCGCTGCCCATGCCCTTGGCGAGGGGAGTGAAGGCGTCGGCCAACTTGGCGAACTTCTTCTGCTCCTGACGCTCCTCGGGGGTCAGCTTGCGCTCTTTGCTGATGTCGTCGAGCGCCTTGTATACGTCCACGAAACGGGCGGTCTCGTAGAGCAGCGCGCGGCTGGCGTCGAGCTTGGCCTTGATGGTTGAGAGCATGTCTGCCACTGCGGGGAACTCGATGATGGCCTTGCCGAACTGCTTGCGGTCCTTGGCATAGGCGAGGGCCTCGTTGTAGGCCGCCTGGCTGATGCCGACGCCCTGGGCTGCGATGCCAAGACGGGCGCCGTTCATGAGGGCCATGACATATTTGATGAGGCCCAGCTTGCGGTCGCCGCAAAGCTCGGCGTGGGCGTTCTTGTAGACGAGCTCGCAGGTGGGTGAGCCCTTGATGCCCATCTTGTTCTCGATGCGGCGTACGTCAACGCCACCCTGTCGCTTGTCATAGATGAACATGGAGAGGCCGCGGCCATCCTTGGTGCCCTCCTCTGAGCGTGCGAGCACAAGGTGGATGTCAGCGTCGCCATTGGTGATGAAGCGCTTGACGCCGTTGAGCAGCCAGCAGCCGTCGGCCTCGCTATAGGTGGCCTTGAGCATGACGCTCTGGAGGTCAGAGCCCGCATCAGGCTCGGTAAGGTCCATTGACATGGTCTCGCCTGAGCATACGCGGGTCAGGAAACGCTGCTTCTGGTCCTCGTTGCCGAACTCATAGAGCGTCTCGGCGCAGTCCTGGAGACCCCAAAGGTTCTCGAAGCCGGCGTCGGCGCTCGATACCATGTCAGCCGCCATGATGTAGGGGACGATGGGGAAGTTGAGACCACCGAAACGGCGAGGCATGGCCATGCCCATGAGGCCGGCCTTACGGGTGGCGTCAAGGTTCACTGAGGTGCCGGGAGCGTAGGTCACGCGTCCGTTCTCACACTTGGGGCCATCGTGGTCCACACCCTCGGCGTTGGGGCCGATGATGTCGCCGCAAATCTCGCCGACGATGTCGAGGACGCGGTCATAGTTGTCCATGGCGTCCTCCAGGTTCTGGGGGGCGTAGTCGAATTTATCCTTGTCAGCGAAGTCGCGCTCCTTGAGCTCGACAATGCGCTTCATGAGGGGGTGCCTGAGGTGATATTTGAGCTCAGGCGTCTCGCTATAATAATTGGCCATTGGGTTTCTTTTCTTTCTGCCGCGGCATACGCCCCGGTCAAGTTAAGAGATTAGCTTTCTGAGGATGGCAATGAGCCTCTCGCGCCTGTCGGGTGATGAGAGATACGTCTCAGCAGCCCTGTCGGCGAGCCGAGACTACTTGCTGTTCTTCTTGTAATACTTGATCATCTTCGGGATGACCTCCTCCACGGTGCCGGTGATGACGTAGTCGGCAATCTTGTTGATGGGGGCCTCGGGGTCCGAGTTGATCGAGATAATCATCGAGCTGTCCTGCATGCCGGCGATGTGCTGAATCTGACCAGAGATGCCGCAGGCGATGTAGAGCTTGGGGCGTACGGTGACACCCGTCTGGCCAATCTGGCGGTCGTGGTCGCACCATCCGGCGTCAACGGCTGCGCGGCTGGCTCCGACCTCGGCGTGTATCTCCTTGGCGAACTCAACGAGCTTGTCGAATCCCTCTTTGCTGCCAACGCCATAGCCGCCGGCGACAATGATGGGCGCGCCCTTGAGGTTGTTCTTGGCTGCCTCCACGTGGCGGTCGATGACCTTGACAATGTAGTCGGTGTCGGGGACGTACTTGGCCACGTCATGACGAATGACCTCACCCTTATAGTTCTCGTCGAGAATCTCCTTCTTCATGACGCCGTCGCGGACGGTGGCCATCTGAGGGCGATGCTCCGGGTTGACAATGGTGGCTATGATGGAGCCGCCAAAGGCAGGGCGGATCTGGTAGAGCTGGTTCTCATAGTGCTTGTCCACCATCTGGCCATTCTCCTTGACCTTCATGTCGAAGCTGCCAATCTCCAGCTGGGTGCAGTCGGCGGTCAGGCCTGAGTGGAGGGCCGATGATACGCGGGGGCCGAGGTCGCGGCCGATGACGGTGGCGCCCATCAGGCAGATCTGTGGCTTCTCCTCCTTGAAAAGGTTGACCACTGCCGAAGTGTGGGGCAGAGAGGTGTAGGGGAAGAGGCCTTCAGCGTCGAAAATGTGCACCTTGTCCACGCCATAGGGCATGACCTGCTTCTCGACGCCGTCGAGCTTGTGGCCAATGCAGAGGCACTCTAAGGCCACGCCAAGCTCATTGGCGAGCTTGCGGCCCTTGGTGAGGAGCTCCAGGCTGACGTCGGCCACCTTGGCGCCTTCGAGCTCGCAGTATACGAATACGTTATTCATTATTTCTTAAGCTAATACGCTGTATGTTTTTGTTACTTGCGCGGCTGCGGGGTCCGCGGCCGCCTTGGCATACGGTTTTATCCGATGGTGTTGCTGCTGATGAGCTCGGCCATGAGGCTGTCGATGTCCTCGTCGCTTGACGTGAAGCTCTTGCTCTCCTTGGCTGTGAAGACGATGCTCTTGACCGCCTTGACGTTGGTGGGTGAGCCAGCCTTGCCAATCTGCTCGGGGTCTGCCTCGATGTCTGCCGCTCCCCACTGGGTGATGGTGAGGTAGGGGCGTGCGGCGTAATATGCCTTGACGTTCTCGTCCTCGATTGCCGCAATCTCGGGTGCGGGCTTGGCGTTCTTATATTTCATCACCAGCTTGGCGTTGCGGGTGCGGCATGGAGCTGCCGATCCGTTGACAGTGACAACGAGTGGCAGGGGAGCCTCGACGGTCTCGACGCCGCCGTCAATGTGACGCTTGGCGGTGATGGTCTTGCCCTCCATCTTGATAATCTCCTCGGTGTAGGTTATCTGGGTCAGACCCAGTTTCTCTGCCACCTGAGGGCCTACCTGTGCGGTGTCGCCGTCGATGGCCTGGCGGCCGCAGAGGATGATGTCATATCCGCCCACCTTCTTGATGCCTTGCGCCAAGGTGTAGCTTGTGGCCAAGGTGTCGGCGCCGCCCAGTGCGCGGTCGGTCAAGAGGACGGTCTGGTCCACGCCGCGGTAGAGGCCCTCGCGGAGAACCTCGGTGGCCTTGGGCAGGCCCATGGTGATCATTGTGATGGTTGAGCCGGGGTTGGCATCCTTGATGCGGAGTGCCTGCTCGAGGGCGTTGAGGTCCTCGGGGTTGAATACGGCCGGGAGGGCGGCACGGTTGACGGTGCCCTCGGCGGTCATGGCGTCGGGGCCCACGTTGCGGGTGTCGGGCACCTGCTTGGCCAGGACGATAATCTTATATGCCATTTTCGTCTTGATATGGTTAGATGAATATTACGAACAAAACTAAATTTTCGCTCTAAAACGCAAATTTAGTCTTAAATGTCGAGATACTGAAAATTATGGGTCACATTCATGCGCCTTTTCTCGCCAAGGAAAGGTCAAAATTGTCCGCTTTCTCCACTGGGCTTGACTTGTAGCGCAACTTTGCCTGCCTCGGCGAGTCTTCGGCTTTCCCGCCTCTCAGTTTCGCAGTCTCCGGCTCAGCCAGATGCTGAACACTTTGTCGCACAGGGTCACGCGGGTCCTCCCCGTCGCGGGGTCCGTCTCCGTCTCAATCAGCTCGCGGTTGGTCAGGGCGTCTTTTATCCTCGTTATGTTTGATTTCGCGCCCAGGTCATAGGCCTCAGACACCTCCCGCGAGCCGAAATTGTCATCTATGCCGTCGCACAACGCCCTGAGGAAGTTAATCTGGTATGTGGTCAGCCCTGCCGTCTGCTCGGTGAACAGGCTGTCGCATTGTTGCATCAGCGCCTCCACCCCGGCTTCGAATGTCTCTTGTGTCACCTCCTCGCCAGGGGTTTCGGCCAGCACGTCCCATGCCAATTGCTGAACGTAGGTGGAGTAGTTTCCCACGGTGTCGCATATCTGTTCCGCCATTTCGGGCGAGATTGTCTTGCCGCTGCCCGCGAAGCGTGACGTGATGTATGTCACCCAGTCCTTTGTCGCAATCGGGCCGAGAAGCATGACCTCGCCGAACATGTAGAACGGCATCCTCTTGTCCTGGAACATCTGCTCCAGCATATGCTTTTTGCTCCCGAAGAGGCAGAACGAGACGTTCTCCATGTGCTGCCATGAGCCGCGCAGGCGCTTCTGGACCCCTATCGAGTCGGGCATCTCGCCCACTTGCTGGAATTCGTCTATGCAAATCACAATCCTTACGCCACGCTCTTTCGCTATTTTCTCGGGCAGGCTGAGGATTTCCTCCGGCGTGTAGTCGGAAGGCTTTATGTTGAGGCTTACTGATATCTCCTGCCCATGCGCTGGCGAGTAGCTTATCTTCGGGGATATGCGTGATAGCAGCCTGCCGATGCTTGTGATTAGCTGGTCCACTTTGCTGTTCGTGGCTTTCAGGACCGCCGTGGCGTAGCGGCTCAGCAGGTCATACTCGCTGCGGCAATCGTAGATGTCCATATATATAGGTGTCACTCTCTCTGCTCCGTCCGCCCGCATCTCGGCAATGGCTTGCTTGACGAGCGAGGTCTTGCCCATGCGCCGAGGTGACATGAGGAGCACGTTGACCCCGTTCTCGAAGTTCAGTCGCAATCTGCGCCGCTCCTTTTCCCTGTCGGTGAAGTTCTCGCCTCCTACCGCCATTCCGTATACAAATGGTCTCTGCATTAAGGTCTGATGATTTGTTTTTTTATAGGGTTCACGTTACGCCATCTCAGGTTATTCCGCGTCTTCCTTACCGCAAATTTATCACTCTTGCCGCAGGTTGACAACTTTGTGAACCACAACTTTGTGAACCGAGCTGCTGTTTAGCTCATGCGGGCGGGCTGATGGCGTTTCCCTTTGTTGGGCATCCTCGCCGGCGTTCTGTCTGTTCGCTCTGCCAAGTCCCCTTTTCCCCTTTCTTTTGGAGATATGTAACACTTTCGGGGTTCGCTAAATGCCGAATATGCGTCACATGCTTCCTCACAAGCATTCCGAACTCGCCGTATTTTAAGTGAAACACTTTAAATGTCGCCTCTAATCCTTATTGCGAGCTATTATTGATTGTTAAAATTAATAATCTGAGACATCTGTTTATAGGGTAAAAATATGTTGTGTGGCATATTATTTCTTTGCAAACGTCTTCGCAACCGTTTGCGGAGACGTTTGCGGTGATTTCTTGTTTTGGTAATCTAAAATGGTGTTAAATCTCGTCTATTCGTCTTAACTTTGCTGTTGTAAGAAGTGACAAAGGAGATGAAAGCATGTTATTGAAGGGTGTTCCTGCCGACGATGACGATGTTTCAATTCTCAGAAAAAAACGCTTCTGACACCAATCAAAGTAGAGAGCCTGGCAGAGGGCTGTTTGAAAGGCATTTTTTGGGGGGCTGATTATAGAATCGTCCGTCTGCCGGCTTTCTTCTTTTTTTGACGAATATTCACGGATGGCGCCTCTTCGCCAGATATGATATTAAAAGGACAATTACAAATCTAAACAACAAACGGAAGTATGAACAGCAAATCAATCAGATCTAAGTTCTGGCTGCTGATCGTCTGCCTCATCGCCACTGTCTCGGCCACGGCGCAAACATTCGAGGCCAACGGCAAGGTGGTTGACGCGACCGACCAGCAACCGCTCCCCGGCGTGGCAGTCATGATCAAGGGCACCACTCAGGGAACCGTCACCGACTTCGATGGCAATTTCTCCATCAATGCCGATCAAGGAAGCCAGCTCGTGTTCTCCTTCATTGGTTACACCACGGTTGAGCTGCCTGCCGCCAAGGGCATGAGCATCCAGCTTGTCAACGATGCCAAGGAGTTGGACGATGTCGTGGTCATCGGCTACGGCGTGGCTCGCAAGAACGACCTCACAGGCTCTGTCACGGCCATCAAGCCCGATGAGAAGAATAAGGGCCTCGTGACCAATGCTCAAGACATGCTCGCAGGCAAGGTGGCTGGCGTCACTGTCACCAGCCAGAGCGGCACTCCTGGCGGCGGCGCTACCATCCGCGTCCGCGGCGGCTCTTCGCTCAACGCGTCTAATGATCCTCTCGTGGTCATCGACGGTCTCGCCATGGATAATAATGGCGTCAAGGGTCTGTCGAACCCCCTCTCTATGGTCAACCCTCAGGATATTGAGTCGTTCACTGTCCTCAAGGATGCTTCCGCAACCGCCATCTACGGTTCGCGCGGCTCCAATGGCGTCATCATCATCACCACGAAGAAGGGTGTCAAGGGCAAGCGTCCCACTTTCGCCTACTCCGGCAATGTCTCTGTCTCTACCAAGAAGAAGACTATCGACGTGATGGATGGCGACGAGTACCGCGAGTTCGTCACCAATCTCTACGGCGCTGACGCCGAGGCAACCAAGCAGCTCGGCACTGCCAACACCGACTGGCAAGAGGAGATTTACCGCGTAGCCCTCGGCACTGACCACAACCTGACTGCCTCTGGTGGCAACAACCACCTCACCTACCGCGTCTCTCTCGGCTACACTGGTCAGGAGGGTATCCTCAAAACATCTGACTTCAAGCGTACTACGCTCTCTTTCAACCTCTCTCCCTCTTTCCTTGACAACCACTTGACTTTCAATATCAATGGCAAGGGCATGATTGCAAAGACCACCTACGCCAACACTGATGCTGTCGGTGCCGCCGTGTGGATGGATCCTTCTCAGCCCGTCAGGAGCGACGACGCCAAGTATGCCAACTTCGGCGGCTACTTCCAGTGGCTCAAGGAGGACGGCTCTTACAATGACCCGAGCTGGCCTTACATCTTCAACACCAACGCCACAAAGAACCCTGTGGCTCTCCTCAACCAGACTGACGACCGTGCTACTTCCAAGAGCATCATCGGCAACATCGAGGGTACTTACAAGATTCACGGCTTCGAGGAGCTCCTCCTCCACGGCAATTTCGGCTTTGACGTCTCTACCGGTAAGCAGAAGACTGACACCGAGGCTGGCTCTGCCACCAACCCATACTACGGATGGTCTGGCTGGGATCAGATTGACAAGTACAACCTCTCTGTCAACGCCTATCTCCAGTACATCAAGGACTTCAATGACGCTAACCACTTCGACATCATGGCTGGCTACGAGTATCAGAAGTTCCACCATGAGGAGGAGTATGACGGCAGCGGCTTCTACCAGCTCACCAATGCCGACACTGAGCTCGCTGGCACTCCTTACAAGCGCAACGCCAAGGTCTCAAAGAGTGAGAACTACATCGTCTCTTTCTTCGGCCGTGCCAACTATTCTCTCCTCGACCGCTACATGCTCACTGCCACTGTCCGTTATGACGGCTCCAGCCGTTTCAAGGACCACTGGGCTCTCTTCCCCTCTTTCGCTCTTGGCTGGAAGGTCAAGGAGGAGGCTTTCCTCCGCGATGTTGATTGGGTCAATGATGCTAAGGTCCGCCTCGGCTACGGCCAGACCGGTCAGCAGGAGGGTATCGGTGACTATGGCTACCTCGCCACTTACACCGGCAACACTACCACGACCAACTACTATCCCATCATTGGCGACGGCTCTCTCTACCGCCCCGATGCCTATAACCAGGATCTGACTTGGGAGACCACCGAGACCTATAACGTCGGTCTCGACCTCGCTTTCCTCAACCACCGCATCTCTTTCAGCGGCGACTACTACTATCGCAAGACCACTGACCTTCTCAACACTGTCTATGTGGCTGCTGGCTCCAACTTCCGCAACCAGGTGACTGGCAATGTCGGATCGCTTGAGAACAAGGGCTTCGAGCTCGCTCTCACCGTCCGCCCTGTTCAGACTGAGGATTGGCACTGGGAGCTCTCCGTCAACTCCGCATATAACAAGAACGAGATCACCGAGCTCATCGGCGAGGAGGGGTACAAGGTTCTCACCGGTGGCATCTCAAGCGGTACCGGCAACAACTGTCAGGCGCATGCTGTCGGCCACGCCGCAAACAGCTTCTATGTCTATCAGCAGGTCTACGATGAGAACGGAACTCCTATCGAGGGCCTCTTTGTCGACCGCAACTCGGATGGCGTTATCAATGACGCCGACCGCTATTACTACAAGAGCCCGGCTGCTCCTTGGACCTTCGGTCTCGCCAGCCGCCTCCAGTGGCGCAATGTGGACTTCAGCTTCTCGCTCCGCGCCAATGTCGGAAACTATGTCTTCAATGACCTTGAGGCTGGCGCAAGCAACATCAGCACCGCTGCCGTCTACACCAACGAGTACCTCGGCAACCGACCCAAGAATGTTCTCGACAAGGCTTGGCAGAGCTGGGACTATGTCCTCTCCGACTATTTCGTGCAGAACGCCTCTTTCCTCAAGTGCGACAACATCACGCTCGGCTACAGCTTCGACAAGGTTCTCGGAACCAAGCTCTCCGGCCGCGTATACGCCACTGCGTCTAATGTCTTCACCATCACCAACTACAAGGGCATTGACCCTGAGGTCGACGGCGGCATTGACAACAACATCTACCCGCGTCCTTTCACCGGCATCGTAGGCCTGACGCTCAACTTCTAAACCTTTCTAAAAGAATACACGATGAAAGCTATATATTCCATTGCTGCGGCCGCCCTCGTCTTCTCGGCGACCTCGTGTGTGGATGACCTGGACGTCACGAACATCGACCCCAGTGTCGTCTCCGACCCCGATGCGGCATCTGTTTTCAATAAGTGCTATGCCACTCTCGGCCTCGCTGGCCAGAGCGGTCCAGATGGCGACTGTGACATCGATGGCCTCGATGGTGGCACGACGGGTTTCGTCCGCCAGCTGATTAACTCGCAGTGCCTCACGTCCGATGAGCTTATCTGCTGCTGGGGCGACCCGGGTCTCCCAGCCTACAACTACAACCAGTGGGGCTCTGACCACCCGATGCTCAAGGGCTTCTACTATCGCCTCTATTTCGGCATCACCATGGCCAACCATTACCTTGAGAATTTCGCGGGCGATGCCACCATGGATGCTGAGGTCCGTTTCCTCCGCGCCATGCAGTACTACTATCTGATGGATGGTTGGGGCAATGTGCCTTTCAAGACGACTGTCACCACCGACAACGCTCCGCAGTACACGCGAGCCGAGGTCTTCAATTTCGTTGAGAGTGAGCTCCTCGACTGCGAGAAGAGCCTCTCTGACGCAAAGGCGAAGAGCAGCACCGACGCCAACTATGGCCGTGCTGACAAGGCAGCCGCCTGGCTCCTTCTCGCCCGCCTCTACCTCAACGCTGAGACCTACATTGGTACTGACCGTTACGCCGACGCTCTCACCTACGCCAAGAAGGTCATGGATTCCGACTACGCTCTCGCCACTGAGCCTGTCAATGAGTTCTCTGCTTACCAGACCCTCTTCATGGGTGACAATGGCGAGACCGCAGCGGCTCATGAGTTCATCCTCCCTGTCCTTCAGGATGGTGCCACCACTGCAGCTTACTGCACCTCGCTCTTTGCCATCGCAGCCTCTTTCAAGGGTGACATGTACATCACACCGACAAAGAAGGGTAGCGGATGTAGCGAGACTTGGAGCGGTAACCGTTGCCGCAAAGACCTCATAACCAAGTTCGTCGACGAGTCTAAGATTCCCGATGACGCCGATGCTGCTGACATGGTTAGCGCAGCTGGTGATGACCGCGCCCTCTTCTGGGGCAAGGATCGCACCCTCGACATCGATGCCAACGATGACTTCGCTAAGGGCTTTTCAACCATTAAGTTCAATAACTTCTACGCCACTGGCGGCACCTCTCACGACTCTAAGTTTGTCGATATGGACTGGCCACTCCTCCGCAAGGCCGAGGCTTACCTCATCTACGCCGAGGCTTCTGCTCGCCTGAATGGCGGTCTCGCAACTGCCGATGGCCTCGCTGCCATCAACACGCTCCGCTCTCGTGCCAACGCCAGCACGCTGGCAAGCGCCAACCTCGATGTCATCTGCGACGAGTGGAGCCGCGAGTTCTATGGCGAGGGCTACCGTCGCTCAACTCTCATCCGCTTCGGCAAGTTCGGCGGCAACACTGGTTACACTTGGCAATGGAAGGGCGGCTCACATGACGGTCAGAACTTCAGTGAGAATTTCAACCTCTTCGCCATCCCCAACACTGACCTCAACGCCAACTCTAACCTCGTGCAGAACCCTGGCTTCTAACATGATATTGTGACTCCTGTCGCACGGCGGCTTTGCGCCGCGTGAGGTCGCCGTGCCGACATGAGTTTCCGTGACAATCTTAGATAAGACAAGTTATGAAATACATCAAATATCCAGTCCTCGCCATCGCCGCTGTGGCCTGCCTCGCCTCTTGCGACGATGACCGCGACGACAATCCGGTGATTGATACCAATACGGCCGGTCAGGTTGCCTTCAATCTCAACACTCCCTCATATGTCAATACGCTCATTGACCTTGAGCTGACCGACTCGCTCACGCTCTCGTGGAGCCAGCCTGAGTGGGGTTTTCCACTTGTGGCCAACTATAACATCCAGCTCTCCACGGACGGCAATTTCACCACGTCATACGCCGAGCAGACAGCCGATGAGAGTGGCGAGACTGTGGCCGACTATTACCAGTTCGACGTCACTAACCAGTGTCTCAACAATGTGGCTGGCAAGGATGTCTGCCGTGCCATCGCCTCTTTGATCTCTTGGTCTGGCGAGGACGACGTGCCTGCCGATCAGGATGTCTACATCCGCGTCAAGGCTCAGCCCTCTTCAAAAACAGCAAATGACAAGCTCATAGTCTATTCGCAGACCATCAAGCTCTCCACCCGTCCCTATTACATCGCCCTCAAGGATGCCGACCCCGAGATGTGGTATCTCATCGGCTCTTGCATTGGCGATGGCAAGTGGACCAACACGCCTGAGGCTCTTGGTACTTCAAACTTCACGATGTCTATCATCGACGGCGCCAAGTACAACTCCAACACAGGCAAGGGCACTCTCACCTTCACTGGCTATCTCACCACCGACGGCTTCAAGGTTATCCGACTCCGTGGCGACTGGACCGACCAGTGGGGCATGAACGACGGTGAGTTCGTCTTCCAGGATGGCGGCTCTGGCAATATCGTTGTCGCCGAGAATGGCTTCTACACCATCACTCTCGACACTGAGAATAATGAGATCTCTATGGCTGCCTATGAGGGCAAACCCACTGTCTACGCCGGCATCTCTATGAGTGGCAACTTCAATAGCTGGGGTGACACTGAGATGACTGCCTTCAGCACTGTCGAGGGCGTAGAGAATCACCTCTGGAGCGCAACCCTCACATCTCCCGCTGGTGGCACGACGATTAAGTTCAAGACCACTGGCAGCTGGGATACCAACTGGGGCGGAACCGGCTTCCCGTATGGCGTGGGTGTCGGCAACGGAGCCGACATCACTCTCCCTGAGGGCGACTGGATCATCACCTTCAATGACATTGACGGCTCTTACGCTTTCACTGCCAAGTAAAATACCGAATAAGGTTTCGTTTTTAGAAATGTAGGAAAGGCCGCCGCCCCGGTTGTGGGCCATGCGCGCAAGCAAGGTGCGCTGACAATCTCGGCGGCGGTCTCTTCCTTTCTGTATCAACAATTTTAGCATTCTATCATGAAAGCATTATATCCAACCCTCGCCCTCGCCGCCATGACGTTCGTGGCTTGCGACGACGACAGCTACAATGATTGGACGCCTGCGCAGAGCAACCCGGACACCACTGAGGATCAGCGAATAGCTGTCTCTTTCTCTGTGGCTGATGCGGATGCCGTCAATTTCGCAGACTTGGCTGAGGACGCTGACTCTGTCAAGATTTTCACCCCGACTCTCACAAGCACTGGCGAGACTGCCGACGCAATATCTTATAAAGTCCTTATTGCTAATGCCACGACTGAGGTCTCTGTCTCCAATGACGGCAAAATAGCTGTGTCTGACCTCAGGTCCGCCATCGAGAAGGAGTATGGCAAGGCCCCGACGGAGCGTCAGCTGCCCTCTGTCCTCGTGGCCTACACGACCTACGGAACTGTCGTTACCCGCGAGACTGCCAATTTCAATATTGTCGCCACCCTCACCGCCCCCGAGATTGAAAGCGCCTACTACTACATCGGCGCAACCAACGGCTGGAGCTTGACGGACAAGACCTATAAGTTCACACGTGCTGACGAGAGCGTAAGCGTCTATGACGACCCCGTCTTCACCTGTGTTGTCCCCGCTCCTTATCAAATGGATAAGAATGGTGATTTTGTGAAGGATGATAATGGTGATCTGATTCGTGTTGACAATTGGTTCAAGATTGCGCCTGAGTCTGCCTATGCGCTTGATAACTTGTGGGATGGCAAAATCTTGGGCTCCGCAACTGATGGTGACGAGAGCACTGAGGTTAATCTTGTCAATGAAGGAGCGCAGGCTTGCAAGCAGCCCGCCACCGATGGCGCACTCAAGTACAAGATTACCATCAACATGATGGAGTACACCATGACCATCGAGGCCATCAACTTCGCTGAGTACCTCTATTACGCTGGCGACTACACCAGTTGGCAGGCTAATGCGCAGCCCCTCCTCGGTGATGGCGCTGGCCTCTACACCGGCTACTACTACATCAAGAAGGCTGACAACGCCTCTACTTGGGGCTTTAAGTTCACTGACGGCATTGGTGATAACGCCAAGACGTGGTATGGCGGCTCTGCCGACAACACTCTCGTCAAGGGTGGTGGCGACAATTGCACCCCGGATGCTGACGGCTTCTACGCCATCAAGGCTGACCTCGACAAGATGACCTATTCAATTGACGCAGTGACTGTCTCCATCATCGGCTCTGTCGTCCTCAAAGAGGATGGCGACGCTGACACAAGCTGGGGTACAGATGCCGACATGACTTTCAACACCGAGACCGGCGCATGGGAGTATACCGGCAAATTGGCAGCTGGCGAGTTCAAGTTCCGCGCTAACCACGACTGGACTCTCAGCTGGGGTGGTGAGGCTGATGCTATGACCTCCGCCAATGGCGCCAACCTTAAGCTTGATGCCGCAGGCTCCTACAAGGTCTCCTTCAAGCCTAATTGCGACGGCAAGGGTGTCTACACCATTGCTGCTGTAGATTAAGTCGTAAACAAATCATACTCTAAACAACCTCCTGGCCGCCTGAGACGTACTTAGCCTCAGGCGGCCTTTTAACCACCTGCACTTACAAGCTCTTTTAACTATAACAACAGATTAGCAACATGAAATACCCCAAAATCAAGCACTTCGCCCCGTGGCTCGCGCTGCCCGCGCTCGTCATATGTGCGCAACTGTCCTTCACGGCCTGCTCTGACGACAAGGGCGACCCCGAAACCGAAGAAGTGACGGTTGAGGAAGTTGAGGCGAGCGTAACTGTCGAATGCAATGCCATTGCCATCAACTACACCATCACTGCCAAAGGTGATTGGACTGCGGAGCTGCCCTCTGATGCCGATTGGCTGTCCATTGACAAGACTTCAGGCTCTGATTCCGACCTCGATGTGGTCTTTACTCTCAAGGTCAACGAGTCTTCGACCTCCCGCTCCGCCAAAGTCATTTTCACATCAACGTCTGTCAAGGAGACTCTCACTATCACCCAGTCGGCAAGTTATTCCGACGGCGGGCGCGAGGATGTCATGCTTCAGGCCTTCTATTGGGACAGTCAGAAGGAGACGAGCTGGACCAAACTGACAAGCTCGTCTTCTGACATTGCCAAGAGTTTCACTTGCGTCTGGCTTCCGCCCTCAGCAAGCGCGGAAGGTGGCAACACGGTCGGCGGCAATAATGTCGGCTACCATCCGCGTGAGTGGAACAACCAGAACAGCTGCTGGGGCACGGCAGACAACCTCAAAAAACTTATCTCGACCCTCCACTCCGATGGTGTCAAGGTCATTGCCGACATTGTCATTAACCACCGCTCTGGCGACACCGGCTGGGGCAACTTCACCAAGGACGATTTCGGCTCTTACGGCTCTTTCCAACTCGATGTCAACCACATATGCTCTGACGATGAGATGAATGACGCATCGCAATGCACTGACGCTAACTGGTATGGCAAGGCGGCTGGAGCCAAGGATACTGGCGAGAATTGGGGAGGCGCTCGTGACCTTGATCATACGAGTGAGTATGTGCAGCAGGATTGTGAGGCTTACCTCAGCTGGCTGATGGGAGACTTCGGCTATGACGGCTGGCGATATGACTTCTGCAAAGGCTATGATGGCAAATACGTTGGCATCTATAATGACGCTACCGACCCATATATTTCTGTGGGTGAGCTCTGGGATGGCGCCTATGACACTGTCAATGACTGGCTCAAGGCTACCGGCTACAAGAGCATGGCTTTTGACTTCCCGATGAAGTATGCGGCTCTTAACAATGGTCTCGCCAATAAAAACTTCAAGGACATGGCTTGGATCAATCTTGACGATAATGTGCTGCGCCCGGCCGGCCTCATCCACCACTCGGCTACCAATGCCTACTCCGTCACTTTTGTGGACAACCACGATACTTATCGCGATGACAGCAAGTACACTGGCGATGTTCTTCCCGCCTATGCGTTCCTGCTCTCTTCCCCTGGCGTCCCTTGCGTCTTCTGGCCCCATTGGACCAATAAGCTCTACAAGACGTCCATCGAGAACATGATTGCCGCACGCAAGAGCGTAGGCCTCACCAACATAAGTGATGTCACTGTGACCAAGAACTCTACCTATTACGAGGCCCTTGCCATCGGCCGCCGCGGCTCTCTCATCTGCCGCATCGGCTCTGCCGCCCCAACTTCAACGCCCGATGGTTACTCGTTGGCCTGCAAGGGCACTGGCTGGGCTTTCTTCACCAAGGTGGCTGAGTAGCGGACTCCCTGTCGCCACATCTATCGGCTATTTGTAATTTGGTTTATAAAATGCAGCCGCCCCGCATTTCCTGTCGCAGGGAATAGCGGGACGGCTTTTACATTGTCTTGACTAAAAGCATATATTTGCCGTGTCCAAAACAATCTTTTTGACATGTGGAAATATTACGCGCTCCTCTCTGCCTTTTTTGCCGCGCTGACTGCCATATTCGCAAAGGTCGGCGTTAAGGACATTGATTCCGACCTCGCCACGGCCATCCGCACCTCCATTATTCTTGTAATCACGTGGGGAATAGCTCTTTGCGGCCATCACACAGGTCAAATTCGTGCCATTGGTGGCGTCACGTGGACTTTTCTCATTCTTTCGGGAATAGCCACCGGCCTCTCGTGGCTATTCTATTTCAAGGCGCTGCAGTGCGGTGACGTCAGCCGAGTCGCGCCCGTCGACAAACTGAGCGTGGTCATAACCATCATTCTCAGCTTCGTTTTTCTCCGCGAGCCGGCCACACCCCGGGTCATCATTGGCGCCCTCCTCATCACTTGCGGCAGCATTGTGATGATTTGGAAGTGAATTTTCCCCTTATGACATATTTTGCCGCATCTCTTTTTTTGTCTTATATTTGCTGTCATAATGGTGGCAATTCGCCATCTTTCACTAAATAATGAAGGCCATGACACAGGTAGCTATGACGGTTCGTATGGACAATAAGCAAAAAGCTCAGTTCGACAGCCTTTGTGAGCAGTTCGGCATGAGCGCAAACACGGCGATAAATATATTTGTAAAGGCTGTAATCCGTAGCAGGAGCATTCCTTTCGCTATTAAGGCTAATGGAGAGGCGGTGACGACTGCTTCTTCCCGAGCCCGTGAGGCTTTTGCCAATATGTGTGGCTCTGCGCAGTCTAATGGTGTGGAAATGTCTCTTGAGGAGATTAATGAGGAGATTAAGGAAGCACGTCGTTTAATCAAGGAGCGTGATGGTTTATGCTGTGATTGACACGAACGTCATTATTTCATCTTTTATTACGAGGAATCCGGAGTCGGCTATTCGAAGAGTTGTCGTTAGTATTCTTGATGGCTTGATTAGGCCGTTATACAATGAGGATATACTTAGAGAGTATTCCATGGTTCTGCGCAGACCTAAATTCAAATTGGCGGCGAAAGATATTGACGCCTTTATTGATTTTATTAGATGTGAGGGTGTGGATGCGTCTCGCATGGCGTATGACGGGCATTTGCCCGATGAGGATGACCGGGTTTTCTATGAGGTCGCTTTGAGTGAAGCTGACGCATATCTTGTAACGGGCAACCTTAAGCATTTCCCTTGTGTGCCAAAGGTTATTACGGCAGCACAGATGATGGAGATTCTTGAGGGTGGTGAATAATCCGCCGTCTGTAGAATCTTTTACTCGTGACCTGCCCCAAAAAACGGAATCCCTCGTCGTCCCTCACCGAGTCTATTCTGCGGACGGAATGACGTGCGAATCTTTTATCTCGCCGATTACGATGATGCTGTTGAGCGTGCCGATGCAGTCAATGTTGCCCAGTGTGTTGAGCATGAAGTCCTGATAGGCTTGCATGTCGCGCGCGTAGACCTTAATCTGGAAGTCGAAGTCGCCCGTGGTGTTATAGCATTCCGTTATCTCGTCTATCTTCTGCACCGTGTCCATGAACTGCTGGATGAGGTCATGTGTGTGCTGCTTGAGGCGTATGTTGCACAGCACGATGACGCTGTTGCCCAACTTGTGGTGGTCCACCACGGCTGAGTACCTTTTTATATAACCGTCGCGCTCCAGCCGTTTTTGCCGTTCGAAGGTCGGGGTGGGGGACAGGTTGACCTGGGCGGCCAACTCCTTGACGGTCAGCCGCGAGTTCTCCTGCAGAAGTCGTAAAATTTTCTTGTCGGTCTCGTCTAATCTCTCTTGGGGTGCCATAGGCGTTGTCTTTTCCGTGTTCTTGTCCGATCTTATTTCTCTTGTCTATCCTATGGCTTGTGTCGCCGAGCGAAGCCACTCCAAGTCAGCTCCATCCAAGTGTGGCGACAATGCGTCATACACCTGCGCATGGTAGTCGTTCAGCCACTTGAGCTCCTGCGGTGTGAGCAGGTCCACCCTGATGGGGGCTGTGTCTATCGGGAACATTGTTATGGTCTCGAAGCCTAAGAATGTGCCGAAGTTTGTCCGCTTGGCCTCGACGCACACGGTCAGATTCTCAATCCTCACGCCATGACTGCCCTCCACATAGATGCCTGGCTCGTCGCTCGTCACCATGCCCTGCTCAATAGCCACGTCGATGGGCTTCTTGCTGATGTTTTGCGGCCCCTCGTGGACATTGAGGCAGTAGCCTACGCCATGACCCGACCCGTGTCCGTAGTCCACGCCATAGCGCCACATGGCCTGACGGCAGAAGGTGTCAAGCTGCGTGCCGCGTGTGCCTTCCGGGAAGATGGCCATGGCCAAACCTATCGTGCCTTTGAGTGTGAGGGTGTAGTGCAACTTCTCCTCGTCCGTGATGGGGCCAAGGGCGAATGTGCGCGTGATGTCTGTCGTGCCGTCGGCATATTGGCCGCCGGAGTCGATGAGCAGGAGGCCGTGAGGCTCAATCTCGGCGCAACTCTCGATGGCCGGCTCGTAGTGGACAATGGCCGCGTTGGCGTCATAGCCCATGATTGTGCCAAACGAGTCTGATATGTAAAGGTCTTGCTTGGCGCGCTCAGCCGTAAGCCTCTCGCAAAGACTTATCTCCGTCATGCGCTCTTTGCCCAAGTTCTCCAGCATCCATCGCGCGAATTTGACAAGGGCCACGCCGTCGCGTATGTGCGCACGCTTGTAGTTGGCTATCTCGAAGTCCGATTTGATGGCCTTGAGGTGCGTTATGATGCTCTGTCCCTCAACTTTGATGCACTCGTCGGGTATGGCCTGCGCGCACCGCGAGTTAAGCTGCGACGGGTCGAAGAAGACGCGTGCGTTGGTGGGCAGGTTGCCTATGTTCCGCTCATAATGCTCATAGAGTGAGACTATGATGCCGTCCTCGTCAAGTTTTTTGCTGATGTCTGTCGTCAGTTTGTGCGGGTCGATGTAGAGGTGCTCCTCGTCCATGGTTATTATCATGTAGGCGTAGAACACGGGGTTGAACTCCACGTCCGAGCATCGTATGTTGGTCACCCAGGCTATGTCGTCAAGAGCCGATACGAGGTAATGCGTCGCGCCTGTCTTCTTCATCTCGGCGCGCACCTTTGCGACTTTCTGCTGGCGTGTATATCCCTCATACTCGTGCGGCATGAGCCAAATCTCGTTTGCCGGCAGCTCTGGTCTTTGAATGAATATTTCTGAGGCGTAGTCCAGTTTGATGTTCATCTCAATGCCGAAGTTGCCCAATTTGTGGGACAGGGCGCGATACTCGCTAAGCGTCATTGTGAACCCGTCAACACCCACTGTGCTGCCCGACGGCAGTAGGTAGGTCAGGTATGTTATGTAGTCCGGTACTCCCGGGGTGGACATCTTGTGCAACTCGATGCATGAGCCACGCAACTGTTTCTCCGCCTGGATGAAGTAGCGTGAGTCAGTCCAAAGCCCCGCATGGTTTCTGGTCACCACGAGAGTGCCCGCCGAGCCGTTAAAGCCACTCATGTACTCGCGAAATTTCCAGTGGTCGGCCGGATACTCGCTGTTGTGGGGGTCGGATGTGTACACAATGTATGCGTCGATGCCGTCTAAGGCCATCTGCTCGCGGAGCTTTATTATCTTGTCGTTGGTGTTCATCGTGACGGGTGTTTTTTCTGCCTGTTTGCTAATATAGCAAATTTTTCTTTTCCTGTGGCTCAAGGTGTCTCTCAAAAGTGTATGCAAGACGGCTTGTGTCTTAAAAAATGTTCATATCGGTATTGTTCGTTCAGTTCGTTTAGCTATATTTGTGTCACATCCGCCGGTCTCGTCAAGGCTTGCGGGCTGAGTTCGGCCTCATTGTCTATTTGCTTAGCGATGGGGATCCTAATAATCTAAACATCAGTATCATGGAAAGGACATGGAGATGGTTCGGCAAGAAAGATAAGATTACGCTCGATATGCTGCGCCAGATAGGTGTGGAGGGTATCGTCACGGCTCTTCATGATGTGCCAAACGGCGAGGTCTGGACCCGCGAGCGCATTCGGGACCTCCGCGAATATATTGAGAGCTTCGGCCTGAGATGGTCGGTTGTCGAGAGCCTGCCAGTCTGCGAGAGCATCAAGTATGCGGGGGCGGATCGTGACCAGCTGATTGAGAACTATAAGGTGAGTCTGGAGAATTTGGCCTTGGAGGGTGTGCGAAATGTCTGCTACAATTTCATGCCAGTGCTCGACTGGGCGCGCACGGACCTTTTGCACCCGAACGCCAATGGCACCAGCAACCTCTATTTCAGCCATGCGCAATTCGCTTATTTCGACATCCATATCCTCAAACGCCCCGGGGCGGAGAAGAGTTGGCCGGAGAATGTCCTTGCCGAGGTCGAGAGGCTCAAGTCCGTCATGACCCCTGAAGACGACCACAACCTTGTAGACACTATTATCGTCAAGACGCAAGGTTTCGTCTCTGGCAATATAAAGGAGGGCGATGAGCACCCGGTTGAGCTGTTCAGAAACCTGCTTAGTCTCTATGACGGCATCACCGCCGACCAGCTGCGCGAGAATATGCGCTATTTCCTCGCGGCCATCATGCCCACGTGCGACAAGTATGACATCCGCATGTGTGTCCACCCGGACGACCCCCCATTCCAAATCCTCGGCCTCCCGCGCATTGTGACTTGCGATGCCGACATCGACTGGTTCCTCCACGCGGTGGATAATCCTCATAACTGCCTCACTTTCTGCGCCGGCTCTCTCTCTGCCGGTGGCCATAATGACGTTGTGGCTCTTGCCCGGAAATATGCATCGCGCACTTCATTTGTACACCTCCGCTCATGCCACATCTTCCCCAATGGCGATTTCACGGAGGCCTCACACTTAGGCGGGCGGGCTAATCTCGTTGAGCTGGTCCGCATTTTTGAGAAGACCGACCCCACGCTGCCCATGCGCGTGGATCACGGAATGACCATGCTTGGTGATGAGGCGCGCGGATATAATGCCGGCTATAGTTTCCTCGGGCGCATGTTCGCTCTCGGCCAGGTGCAAGGCATCATTGCCACGGTGGATAATGAGCTCGGCATCCCTTATAAGCAGCCGGGCCTTTTCTGATAATGTTAAACTTAGCGTCTAAATAAACAACCTGATAATGAATAATTTGTTCGATATTAAAGACTACGTCGTAGTCATCACGGGCGGCACTGGTGTCCTTGGCCGCTGCATTGCCAAATATCTTGCCGAGAATGGTGCTAAGGTGGTCATTCTTGGCCGCAAGGCTGAAGTGGGCGAGGCTATTGTCGCTGACATAGTCAAGACTGGCGGCGTGGCCGAGTTTTTCAAGGGCGATGTGATGAGTGTTGCCGAGATGGAGTCCATATGCGACGCCGTCGTCGCCAAATACGGACGTGTGGATGTTCTGCTCAATGCGGCTGGCGGCAACATGCCCGGCGCTACAATCGCCCCAACGCAGAATTTCTTCGACCTCAAGCCCGAGGAGTTCCAGCGTGTTCTCGACCTCAACCTCACAGGCACTGTCATCCCCACTCAGGTGTTCCTCAAGCCCATGGTCAAGCAGGGCAAGGGCAACGTGGTCAATTTCTCATCCATGGCGGCTTTCCGCCCCATGACGAGAGTGTGCGGCTATGCTGCGGCCAAGGCGGGAATATCTAATTTCACAGCCTATATGGCCACTGAGTGCGCCAAGAAGTTCGGCGAGGGCATTCGCGTCAACGCCATCGCGCCCGGCTTCTTCATCACTGAGCAGAACCGCGCCCTGCTGACCAACCCTGACGGCTCTTTCACACAGCGCGGCCAGGATGTCATCCGTCAGACTCCATTCGGACGCATGGGCGAGCCCGAGGAGCTGTGCGGAACCATCCATTACCTGATTTCTGATGCCGCCAAGTTTGTCACTGGAACCGTAGCGGTCGTCGATGGCGGTTTCAACACGTTCGCAATGTAGGGCTTGGCTTTCGTCATTTTATTATGTCTAACGCAAACTCCAGAAGTTATGCCATCATAGGCACAGGGGGCGTGGGCGGCTATTTCGGTGGCCGTCTCGCCCTCTGTGGCCATGATGTGCGTTTCCTCCTCCATTCGGACTATGACTATGTGCGTCAGCATGGTCTGACGGTCAAGTCCTCAAATGGCGATTTCGCCCTGCCTGTTGTGAAGGCGTTTGACTCGGTGGCTGCCATCGGCCCTGTCGATGTGGTGGTCGTCTGCCTTAAGACAACAAGTGAGGAGATGCTGAGGGATATGCTCCCGCCACTGCTCAAACCCTCTTCCATTGTCATTCTCATCCAGAACGGCATCGGTGTGGAGGCTGAGGTCGAGAGGCTCGTCCCGGGAGTGCGGCTTGTCGCCGGGCTTGCCTTCATCGGCACTGCCAAGGTCTCGCCAGGGCATATCGACCATCAGTTCTATGGCAATATAAATCTCGCGCCATATAATCTTACGCCCGCGGACCTTGCGACTCTTGACGCCGTGGCTGATGATTTCCGCACGTCAGGCGTGCCAATAAAGATTATGGAGTATCATGTGGCGCGATGGAAGAAGGCGGTGTGGAACATGCCCTTCAATGGCCTCTCTGTCGCCATGCGCTGCCAGACGGACACTCTGCTTGAGGAGCCTGCGCTCAGCCTCATCCGCGACTTGATGACGGAAGTGGTTGGCGCGGCCCAGGCTTGCGGCGTCTCTGATCTTCGTGATAATTTTATCGATGTCATGATTGAGTCAACTCGCCAGATGCCTCCCTACTCGCCGTCCATGAAGCTCGATTTTGATTTCAATCGCCCCATGGAGATCGAGTTTCTCTACCGCCGACCCATCGCCATGGCGCAAGCGGCTGGTTTTGACATGCCCAAGATGCGAATGTTGGAGCAAATTTTGTCAGTCACGAGCATGCAAATGGTCAAGAAAGGATGAAAAATTGACGCCGTCAGGCTCGCCAGTCCACTCTTCATCCATGCTCATTCCTCGCATTTAGTGTAATACGTTTTTGCGGTCTGATTGATTTTAGATAACTTTACATTTGTAATCAATAAGCCCCCAACGAACCGATATATTACAGAACTAATAACAGAAAATGACAGACATCATGAAAAAGAAAGTATCGCTCGGCATTGACATCGGTGGCACTAATACAGCCATCGGAGTGGTCGATGCTGAGGGTAATGTACTTGTTAAGACCAATATATCCACCCCAAAGCATGGCGATGCGCAGCAGTATGTCATCGAGATGGCTCAGGCTGTCCGCTCCCTCATCTCCGATGTGCAGAAGCTCAATCCCGATGTCGAGTTCGCCGGAATAGGTCTCGGCGCCCCTAACGCCAACTATTACAAGGGCACCATTGAGTATGCTCCCAACCTCTCTTTCAAGGGTATAGTCCCGCTCGTCGATCTCCTCAAGGTCCAATTCCCCGAGATGCCCAAGATTATCATGACCAATGACGCCAATGCGGCGACTATGGGCGAGATGGTCTATGGCGGAGCCAAGGGCATGAAGAACTTTGTGATGTATACGCTCGGAACAGGCGTAGGCTCCGGCATTGTCGTGGACGGCAAACTCGTCTATGGCCATGACGGCTTCGCCGGAGAGTGCGGACACACCATGCTGGTGCCTGGCGGCCGCATGTGCGGCTGTGGCATCCGTGGCCACTTGGAGGCCTATTGCTCTGCCATCGGCATGAAGCGTACGGCTTTTGAGCTCATGGCCGAGTATAATGCGTCCGATAGTCTCTTGGCTGGCAAGTCTTTTGCGGAGTTGGAAAGCAAGGATATTTATGAGGCCGCGGTGAAGGGCGACAAGATTGCTCTTCAGGTCTTTGAGATCACGGGCGACTATTTGGCTCGCGGCATGGCCGACACCATCTGTCACACAAGTCCCGAGGCTATCTTTCTCTTCGGTGGCCCGACAGCCGCCGGCGATTTCATCTTTGAGCCTATTCGTAAGAACTTGGACAAATATCTGCTCCAAATCTTCCGCGGGAAGTGCAAAATCCTTCCGTCTTCGCTTAAACGCGGCGACGCAGCCATCGTGGGCGCCTCAGCGCTCGTTATGTAACGCATAATCTCTGTCTGAGCAAGGAGCCTCGCCCAAAGTGACGGCCTCCGCAGACGGGGTTAATCCATTGTAAGAAAGAGTGTCTTGTCTTTGTCGGGCAAGGCACTCTTTCGTTTTCTGCTCTCCCGCCACCAGCCCTGCCAAATCAAGCCTTTGGGCGGCTGTGCACGATTATCTTAAAGGGCCACAGGCTTTTATATAAAAGCCTATATAAAAACCGAAGGTCATCCGATCCTCTAATCGGATGACCTTCGGTGTCTTATTCAATTGAAGCTTACGCCTCCCAAAATGTAATGCGGAGGCAGGTGCTGCTAAAGCTTATTTATTGACAGTCAGTTTGATAACTCGGCTGCTCCAATTATTCAGCTTGTTCCAGTCGACGTCATGGCTATACGGCACCTCTAAGCCGTTGGCCATCAGATAGGCTCCCGTGTAACTCTTTCCCTCACACTCAAGCGGCTTGTTGTCGATGCGGTTGAGCTCATGCACTGTGTAGCTCTTTTCGGGGTCGAGACCCTGCATCTTGACGCGGGGGAAGTGCTCGTCCTTCATGGTCTCCAGTTTGTACCAGAAGTAGACAGCCTCATCCTTGTCCTCGCTTACGTACATCATGGATGCCAAGTGGTCACCCTCGTAGGGCGAGTGCAGGCGGTACAGGTCGCCGAACTGAATGATGGGGCGGATTGTCTTGTAGTCCGAGATGACTTGTTTGCAGAACTCCTTCTCCTCCTCTGTCATGTTCTTGGGCTGAATCTCCATGCCAAGGCGGCCGCTCATGGCCACGTCGCAACGGAATTTCATGCTCGTGGTGCGGAACACGGCGTGGTTGGGCACTGCCGATATGTGCTGGCCCATTGCAATGGCGGGGAAGAAATATGAGGTTCCCCACTGCATGTAGACGCGCTGAAGAGCATCGGTGTTGTCCGAAACCCAGAACTCGTCAAAGTATGGCAGGAGGCCATAATTAGCTCGTCCGCCGCCCGATGCGCAGTCCTGGATAATCACGTCGGGATATTTCGCGCGGATACGTTGGCAGAGTTTGATGAGCCCCTCGTGGTAGGCTATGTAGAGGTGGCTCTGGTCGTCTTTGGACAGGTATTGGCTGCCATGGTTCATTATGGGCGCGTTGGCGTCCCACTTGATATAGGCAATCTCCGGATATTTAGACAGGAGGTTGTCGAAAATCTGGAACTCGAAGTCCTGAACTTTAGGATTGGTGAGGTCCAATACGAGCTGCGTGCCTCCGCGACCTTTGACGGGCTCGCGTCCCGGCGCCTTGAGAACCCAGTCCGGGTGTTTCTCATAAAGCTCGGCGGTCGTGTTGGTCATCTCGGGCTCAATCCATATGCCGAATTTGACGTTGTTCTTCTTGGCGTCAGACAGCAGTCGGTCAATGCCCTCTGGCAGTTTGCGCACGTCAGTGGTCCAGTCGCCGAGGGCGGCGTTGTCCGAGTTCCTCTGGTATTTGGAGCCAAACCAGCCGTCGTCCATCACGAAGAGCTCGCCACCCATCATGGCAATGTCGGCCATCATTTGGTTCATCACCTCGTGGTTGATGTTGAAGTAGACGCCCTCCCATGAGTTGAGCAGAATCATGCGCTCCTGATCGGCGTGGCGCAGCATATATTTGCGTGCCCACTTGTGATAGTTGCGGCTGGCGCCAGACAGACCCTCGCTTGTGAATGTGTAGGCTACTCGCGGAGTGGTGAATGTCTCACCTTTCTTAAGGTGATACTCGGAGTTGTCGGGGCAGATGCCGGCAAAGTAGTAGTGGTACTCACTGTCGTCTGTGTCCACAGTGACGTTATAGTTGCCTGAGTAGCACAAGACGGCGCCTATGATGTCGCCTGTGTTCTCCTGCGCCGGGCCGTCAAGTGAGAACATGACGTCGCTGCGATCTGTCGTCGCGTTGCGCAGGCCGTCCTTGTTCTTGATGCGCAGCAACCCGTTGGCCAACTTTGTCTCCACGTGCTGAGCCTCGGCGGCCCAAGAGCCATGGAAGTGCGTCAGGTGCACGTTGCCGCGGCGGATCGGCATGCACGTCGAGTAGAACTGCGTCAGTGTGACGGTCTGCTTCTCATTGTTCGTTATCTCGGTCCAGCAGTCAATCATGTCAACATCGTCATAGGCCATATAGTTAAGCTTGACAATGTCAGGATAAAGCGGGTCTTTGAGTGTTATGGTGAGTCGCGTCCCTTTGCGGGTCTGCCCGTTCGGGGCTGTCTCTGTGACGGCCTCTTTCTGATATGACTCGGCGAGCAGCTGTGTGGACATGTTGCCGTCCGCATGGCGCATGGCAATGGCCGTCTCGCTCATGGTGTTTGTCGCTCCATATGACGGGTACACCTGCAAGTGGCTCCAGTTGGCGGTTGTCGGCTTCGGCAGATTTGCCAATTCGGCGGGGCTGAGTTTTGACCCGTAGTACACGAAAGTGGGTTCGGAGCCTTTGTTGACATCCAGTACCAACGTGGTGCCTGGCGTCGAAATCTCCACATTCTCGGCCCAGGCGAATGCCCCGAGGCCAAACATGGCGATCATGGTTGTCAGTCTCTTCATTGCGCTATCTTATTTGTAATTTGGTTTTGGCTGCTTTGTTTTAAGATATGCAAATATAGCTTGTTCCGTTCGTTTTGCCAATACCGATTTTGCCCCTATTGATGCGGTGTCTGGGCTAACAGTGGATGGCGTTCGCTAAAAAGATTTAATGCAGCCGAAGTGAGTTGTCTTAAAGCGAAAGCCCCCGGGGATAATCTATCCTCGGGGGCTTTTATTGGTTTTTTCCTTGCTCGCTTAGAACGGGAAGAGGTGGAAATATCCGTCGCAAGTCTCAATCTCCTTCTCCGCGTCAAATGGAATGGCGTCCATGGCGTCAGCGCTTGTCGAGTAAATCCATACGTCGAAGTCCGGGAAATTGTGCGAAAGGTAATAGGTGGCCTCTTTGTAGAAGTCCTCCAACCCGCGGCGGGTCTGCTCAGGGTCTGTTGGCGGACATGTTATGACCATGCCCTCGCGTGTCATGCGGCTCTGCTCTCGCAGGCTGCGGCGTGCGATGCGCACGTCTGTCGTCAGGCGCATCTCGAGAGTCGAAGTCTTGGCTATGTCGGTGGCGTCAGTGTCTATGTCACTGCCAACGATGCTCAGCCTTATGTTGTTCTGCTTTGCGTCGGCCTCTTGCTTGACCTTGTCGAAGAGGGCGGCGTCGAAGTCCTTGAAATTCTCAAAGAGGAATGCGTACTTGCGGTACTTCTGCGCCGGGATGTTGCGCGCTTTCATTGCCGCCTCAATGCATATGGTGCCAGCTCCGCACATGGGGTCAACCAGCGCCATCGAGGGCTCCCAGCCCGACAGCTCCACAAGAACAGCGGCCAAAACCTCGTTTGTGGCGGCCTCAATACCCTCCGGACGGTATCCGCGGCGGCTGAGCGGTGCGCCGACAGCGTCAAGCGAAATCGCCACGCGCTCGTCGGTCACGTGGATGTTGATTACGTAGTCGGGGTCGTCGGCATTCGAGTACGGATGCTCGCCCGTGTCCTCCATCATCTTGTCGCAAATGGCGTCGCTGAGGCGCTGAGCCGCATTGCGAGAGTCTGGCATGGCCTGACTGAAGGAAACGTGGTCAATGAAATAGGTGGAGCGGGGCTTGATCAATTCGTCCCAAGCTATGGCTCGCGCGCCGTCGTAAATATCGTTCTCGTTCTGCGCGGCGAACTCAGTCAAGTTGACATTGATGCGGACTGCGAACCTGGAGCAGTAGCAAATGCGATATAGGGTCTCTTTGTCTGCCTCGCAATAGACTGCCCTGCGCTGTGGCTGGACATCAGTTCCGCCGAGCGCTTCGAGCTCCTTCGCCAGGATTTGCTCCGCGCCAATCAGCGTCTTTACAATAAGTTTCAAGGGGGAATTGGTTTAAAAGGTCAGGCTTGGTCTGTTTTTGATGCCCTTGTCTCCAAGGGCTTAGATAAGAGGTTTTGCCTTTTATTTAAGTGAGCGGTAAACGGGACTCGAACCCGCGACCCTCGGCTTGGGAAGCCAATGCTCTACCAACTGAGCTATTACCGCGTTTGGTTTTCCTTTTCCGACTGCAAAGTTAGTGATACTTTCATTTCTACAAAGGGGGACGCGCTTTTTTTTATGAGGCGCGCCACATTTTCTGCGCGCGCCACTTTGCAGTCAAAAAGTTAGGCTCGCCCACATCGCTGTGGACGAGCCTCTCGTGTCGTACCGAGTCCCGGGCTTGAACCGGGGACCTTGTGATTATGAATCACACGCTCTAACCAGCTGAGCTAACTCGGCATTCTGCAACCTTTTGTTTAGGGAGCTTGGCTTCCGCTCCTTGTACCGAGTCCCGGGCTTGAACCGGGGACCTTGTGATTATGAATCACACGCTCTAACCAGCTGAGCTAACTCGGCATTCTGCAACCTTTTGTTTAGGGAGCTTGGCTTCCGCTCCTTGTACCGAGTCCCGGGCTTGAACCGGGGACCTTGTGATTATGAATCACACGCTCTAACCAGCTGAGCTAACTCGGCGTTCCTGCTGAATTGCGGTGCAAAGTTACGCTTCTTTTCTGAATTTCCAATACCCAAAGGCGAAAAATATTTCAAATCCGTGCTGCCTGGTTGGCTGACGGGAAAAATAACATAGCCAACTGCGTTGTGTCTAATTTGTATAGCCCTGCTTGACCTTTTGTTTAAAAAGCTGATTTTTTTATTTCGCCTATTGTCCAAAAACGCACACCGCTCAATAAAATACACAAAAAACGTTTTTTTAGCACTATTATAGCTTGAAACGTTTTGTTAATAGCTTAACAAGGCGTAAATTTGCGGTGATAAATGAACGTATCACGGACTTGGCTCGCTGAGGTGCATTTTACGCAACTGGCATAATGGCATGGCTATCCCATGTGCCCCGCTCAGAAGCTCAGCCCCCGCGCAATAATAATAACACAACCGATGCTTACAATTAGTCAGGCCGTCGAGAAGGTGGTCAAGGTCAAACCTTTCGTGACGGAGGCCCTTTGCGAGGGGCTTATCAACATCTCTTCGCTCTCGCGCCAGATCCACCCAACCGTTGAGAAACTCACTGGCAAGGAGGTGAAGCAGGGCGCCATCGTTATGGCTCTCAACCGCCTTGTCCCGAGCCTTAAGGGCAATTCCGAGATGACGTATAAGAATATGATCACCTCGCTCGGCGACATCATCGTCCGCTCTGACCTCACGGACTACACTTTCCGCAACTCGCCATCCATCATGGCCAACCATATCAAGCTGATGAACAGCCTCAAGGGACGGCAGGATCAGTTCTATACGATGGTGCGCGGCGTGTTTGAGTCAACCCTCGTCATCGGCTCTGAGCTGTGCCCCATTGTCGAGGAGGAGTTCAAGGACGAGGAGTGCGCCTATAAGAATGGCAACCTCTCTGCCATTACCCTGAAGCTCTCGGCCTCGAATGTGCATTTCGTAGGCTTCTATTATCAGATTCTCAAATTTATCGCCTGGGAGGGCATCAATGTCAAGGAGGTTATATCTACAACCAACGAGTTCACCATCATCGTGGCCGAGGAGGATGTGGATGCCGCTTTCGCCATTCTCAAGAATCTCAAGCAGAGCGGGAAAATCATCGAGTAGGCGTGCTTTGATGCGGACTTTCATGTCTCTCTGTCGTAGCGTGGCGGCCAAGTCTCCACGCGGCCTGCTGTCGCCCCGTCGGGCGGCGGCAGTCGTTGTCTTGCTGTCGCTTCTCTCTTTTCCAAGCGTCAGCTCGGCGCAAAGCACCATCCCGTCATCCCCGAGCGGGCGGTCGGCCGGCTCCAATTCTCCCGCCCCTGCCGGCAAGAAGAATTACATCAAGCCCCACGTCAAGGCGTGGCGCATGGTTGATGACTATACCCAGGCCGATACGGTCGTGGTGGACACCATCTTGGCTGAGCACCAGGTCAATAACCCCATTTGGCGTAAAAGTGTGTCGTGCGTGACTCTCGGCAACTATGGATCGCCTTCCATTGCGACGTTCTATCCGGCCGTGAGGCGTGACTATGGCAACGTGTTCTATAACGCTTTCAAGCTCCAAATGCTTGAACAGGAGGACTTCACTTTCTACAACACGCTGACGCCCTACGCCAACCTGACCTATCAGAAAGGCATTCCCAAGTCGGAACGCGAGGAGTTTTTCTCTGTCCTCTTCACCCAAAACGTCAACAGGAGGCTGAATCTCGGTGTCAAGATGGACATAACCTCCTGCATCGGCCGTTTCTCTTCGCAGGGGACGACTAATTTCAAGATGGGGTTCTGGTCGTCTTATGATGGAGACATATATAAGATGCAGCTTCAGGCATGGTATCAGAAGTATGAGATTGAGGAGAACGGCGGTCTGACCAACGACTCTATAGTCCTCTTCCCTAAGCTCTACGACTACGACAAGACTTCCGACATGCCCGTTCAGTTCATGGACGCCGGCAACCGTCTCGCCTCATACAGGCTCATGTGGGCCAACTGCGTCGACGTGGGGTCCGTGACACGCTCGGAGGGTGACAGCATCGAGTATGACGTGCCTGTCGCGTCTTTCTATTACAAGTTCTACGCCGACCGCTCGCACCACGAGTTCACTATAAGCGATCTCTCCACGTACTCTGACGAGATTGACCAGCTTTTCCCGGCGGTGCTCAACAATCCCGACTACACCTATGACCAGCGCAAGTATATGCTCGTGAGCAATCTCCTTCAGGTCAAGCTGAATGAGGAGTTCAACAGCCTTTTGCGCTTCGGGTTGCGAGCCTACATAGGCAATGATGTCCGTCAGTATTATTATGACGATCGCAGTGAGCTGGTGACTGACGAGGAGACGGACGAGACCACCCTCGTGACGCACCGTCAGGGTGTCAACAGGGTGTCAACATATATAGGCGGCCAGATTTTCAAGAATATAGGCGACCGTTTCAAATGGAACGCCGGGGTCCGTTTTGTCATGCAGGGGTATGACGCCGGCGATTTGCATGCCAATGGCAACCTGTCGTTCGAAATCGGTAACGGCCGATGGCGGACCGGTGTCTGGGGCAAGGCGAGTTATACCCTCCGAACCCCGACTCTCTGGGAGGAACACTACGAGAGTAACCACTATGAGTGGAACGTCGACATGGATCGCGAGCAAAATCTTGACATTTCGGCCGGTTTGCGCGTCCCCGGCGTAGGCCTCGATGTCTCAGCCTTCAGCTCTACTCTCAGCAACCGTGTCTACTTCGGCTCAGATGGCGTGCCAAATCAGAAGAGTGATGTGACTCAGGTGATGGGTGTCTATCTGCGAGAGCATCTCGTTCAGCCCAAGACAGGCTTCAACTCGATAATTCGGCTCGCTCTCCAAAAAACATCAGATAATGATGTCGTGCCGGCTCCCACTTTCGCGCTTACCGCGACTTCCTATTGGGAGCATCTGTTCTTTGGGGTCCTGCTGACGCAGATGGGTTTCGACGTGAGGTTCAACTCGCGCTATTACTCGCCGGCCTACATCCCCGCGCTCATGCAGTTCGTTCCGCAAAGTGAGCGGGAGACTGGCGGTTACGGATATTTCGACCCGTTCATCAATTTCCACCTGAAGAAGATCCGCGCCTACGTCAAATATGAGCATGTCAACTACCTCTGGGGCTCTAATGACCACTTCAACACTCTTCACTACGCCTCCAACCCGGCCACTTTCAAGTTCGGCCTCTCTTGGAATTTCTATGATTAAATGCTGATAGACAAGCTTAACGAATATATCGGCGGCCTCAACAAGCCGCAGCATGATGCGGTTGTGACGACAGAAGGCCCTGTGCTGGTGATTGCGGGCGCAGGCTCGGGCAAGACGCGGGTCCTGACCATGCGAGTAGCCTATCTGCTGGCGCAGGGTGTCAAGCCGTATAACATTCTCGCTCTCACGTTCACCAACAAGGCGGCGAGGGAGATGAAGGAGCGCATAGCCGGCATCGTCGGGCCTGATTTGGCGCACCAACTGTGGATGGGGACTTTCCACTCCATCTTTGCCCGCATCCTGCGCATTGAGGCTTCGACCCTCGGCATCACGCCAGACTTCACTATTTATGACGCACAGGATACCAAGACGCTGGTATCTAATATCATAAAGGACCTTGGGCTTGACGACAAGAAGTATAAGGCTAAGGACGTATGCAGTCAAATCTCATCCGCCAAGAATGACCTTGTCCTGCCCGACGGCTTTCAATGCTCGGCGGCTCAGCCCCGCATGGCTGAGGTTTATCGCCGCTACATGGATGAGTGCCACAGGTCCAACGCACTCGACTTCGACGATATCCTGCTCTACACGAACAATCTCATCAGCCAAAACCCGCCTCTTTTGGAGAAATACCAGGAGAGGTTCAAGTATATCCTGGTGGATGAGTATCAGGACACTAACAGGTCGCAATACGCCATTCTTAACCGCTTGGCGCAGGCGCATAAGAACATCTGCGTGGTGGGTGACGATGCGCAGAGCATCTACAGTTTCCGCGGCGCACGCATTGAGAACATCCTCAGTTTTCAGAAGGATTATCCCGGCAGTAAGCTTTTCAAGCTTGAGCAGAATTACCGCTCGACGCAAAATATTGTTGGCTTGGCAAACAGGCTCATCGCCAAGAATGAGTGCCAAATCCCCAAAAACGTCTTCTCGACTGGCGATGTGGGAGACCGTGTGGCTGTGTGGCCTTGCCAAAGTGACAGGACAGAGGCCGCGCGCGTGGTCGGCGAGATTTCCATGCGCATAAGGGCGGAGAGGATGAGTCCAAATGACTTCGCCATTCTCTATAGGACGAACTCGCAAAGCCGTGTTATTGAGGAGGAGATGAGAAGGAGCGGTCTGCCGTATAAAATTTATGGCGGACTGGCCTTCTACCAGCGCAAAGAGGTTAAGGATGTCCTCGCCTATCTCCGACTTGTCGTCAATCATAATGACACAGAGGCACTCCGCCGCATCATTAACTTGCCTAAAAGGCAGATAGGGCAGACGTCGGTCGATAAGGCGCATTCCTACGCCCGCGCTCATGACATGACCCTGTGGGACGCCTTGAGCGACCCGCGCCATCTTGGCCAGATCGGTGTCAACGGCCCTACGCAGCAACGCATCTCCCGCTTTGTCGGAATGATTGACCTGCTGGCAATCCAATCTGCGAATATTGACGCGTATAGGCTCGCTGTCGAGATGCTTACGCAAAGTGGCCTCCTCCAAATGCTCAATGACGAGAAGGAGGATGCCGAGGGCAAGGAGCGTTTTGCCAATGTGCAGGAGCTTCTTAATGGTATCCGCGATTTCGTGGACGACCAGGAGGAGTCTGGTGAGCCGACCGACATTAACGCCTATCTGCAGCAAGTGAGCCTCATAACGGACATGGACCAGGATGACGACGCCGAGCGTGTGGTGATGATGACCATCCACTCCAGCAAGGGCCTTGAGTTCGACACGGTCTTTGTTGTTGGTGTTGAGGATGAAATCTTCCCCGCCCAGCAGAGCACATATGACATCTCGTCCCTCCAAGAGGAGCGCCGCCTCCTCTATGTGGCCATAACGCGCGCCAAGCGCACGTGCGTCATCAGTTACGCTCTCTCACGCTATCGCAATGGCCGACTCGAGAATAATCGCCCAAGCCGGTTCATTAATGACCTCGACCCTCGATATTGCGACAAGCCGGACGCCGACAGGTCAAGCGCCGAGTCCTCTAACGGGTTTGGCGGTTTCCGCTTTGGCGGCCGCGGTTTCTCGTCTGGACCCAGTGTCAGTGGAGCCTCTCGGCAGACCGGCGGATTAAACTCTTTCCAGCGCGGCAAGGCTGTCCCAGGAGCAGGCGTTGTCCGAACACCCTCTACCTCAGTCCAAAGCGGAGGCTCTGTACTCCGCCCTCTGTCTGTCCGCCCGGCGGACCAGCCCGAGGTCGAGTTGCAGCAGACTCATGACGGCAAGTATAAGGTCGGCATGAGAATTGAGCATGAGAAGTTTGGACGAGGTACTATAATGCTTGTGGTTCAAATTGGCGAAGGCGAGTATAAACTGAAAATTCTCTTCGACGCGCCGCGCACTGAACGGACTTTGCTGCTTAAATTTGCGCGTATTCGCATAATCGACTGACGGTTGGCGTCTCAGTTTTCTGATTTACACACAATAAACGAAAAATATAATCGACAATGAAAAGGTCTCTATCTCTCATATCTGTCGCTATGCTGTCCCTCATTGTAGCCCTCTCCGGCTGCTCGCGCAAAGGAAGTTCAAGCGTGACAAGCGGTCATAAGAGCACCACGACCAAGACGACTCCAAAGGTCCGAACTGCGACCACCACATCTTCGCAACAGTCCCTCAAGGCGGCTCAGGAGGCCGAGGCTAAGGCCAAAGCGGCTGCCGAGGAGGCAAAGGCGGCAGCCCAAAAGGCAAAGGAGGAGGCCGAGGCTAAGGCGCAGGCCGCTCTCGAGGAGGCCATCAATGTCAAGGAGGAGAAGGTCACTGTCATCGAGTCTAATGACGCCATTGATGACGCTAACCGCTATCATGTGATTATCGGCTCGTTCAAAAAACTCGCCAACGCTCGCACGCTCTGCCAAGACGCCATATCAAAAAACTTCCTGCCCAGCATAATGGAGAATGAGGAGGGCATGTATCGCGTCTCCATCTGCTCTTTCAGCACCGAGCAGACTGCCCGAAAGAGGATTGCCACGCTCAGGACTCAGCACAAGGAGTACGTCGGCATGTGGCTCCTCGTTGAGAAAAAATAGCAACCACCTGATTACCACAAAAAATCAACCTATATATGACTGTGAAGCGTTTCCCACTCTTAGCCCTGCTCCTGCTGCTTGTCTCGCAGGCTTGGGCCCAGCCCAACGCACCCGAGATTGTCGTCTCGAAGGACGGAAAGGGCAATTTCACCTCGATTCAGGAGGCCGTGCTCTCTGTCCGCGACTATAAGCCTGAGCGCACGACCATCTATGTCAAGAATGGCGTCTATGAGGAGAAAATCCTTATCCCTGCCAACAAGTGCGACATAACCATCATCGGACAGAGTCAGGAGGGCGTGGTGATAACTCACGGCGACTATGCCAAGCTCAACAACATGGGTACTTTTAAGACCTGGACTCTCCGTGTCGATGGCGACGGGATAAGGATTGAGAATCTCACCATAGAGAACTCAGCCGGGCCTGTCGGGCAGGCCGTAGCCCTCCATGTCGAGGGCGACAAGTGTGAGTTCGCCCATGTCCGCCTGCTTGGCAATCAGGATACTATGTTCAACGGCGGTAATGGTACCCGGCAATATTTTAAGGATTGCTATATCGAGGGGACTACGGATTTCCTCTTCGGCCCGGCTACAGTCCTGCTTGACAGCTGCCACATTCATTGCAAGGCCAACTCTTACATAACAGCCGCCTCAACGCCCCAAAATGTCGCCTATGGCTATGTCTTCAGACGCTGCCGTGTGACCGCCGATGCCGGCATCACGAAGGTTTTCCTCGGTCGCCCTTGGCGCGCTTTCGCCTCTGTGACGTGGATTGACTGCGAGCTCCCGTCTTGCATCCTCCCGGAGGGTTGGCACAACTGGGGAAGAACGGAGAATGAGCAGACCGCCCGATATGCCGAGTACGCCTCAACAGGTGATGGAGCTAATGTGGATGGACGAGTAAAGTGGGCCAAGGTGAGCGCAGAGACAGCTAATGTAAACATTGCCAAGCTGTTCATGTCGGCATCTAAGTGGACTCCTGCTTATGCGCCTGTCGAAAAATCTCATTGCTCCGGCGACTGCAAAAACTGCAAAAAGCACAAGGTGGCCGGTGACGCTGGTCATGATGGCGCATCCTGTGGCAAATCAGGTCATTGTGATCATGCTAAGGCCGACTCCGTGTCTGTCAACACTCCCAAACGCCATTTCCGCAAGGGTGGCAAGTAGAGCCTCTTCTTGGCTATTTAATAACCCTCAATATTAAAAACCATGAGGATTCAATTAAAAACCATTGCGTTCTTTGCAGTGGCTGCATCCGCAGTTCTCGGCTCTTGCGCCACGCGGCCGTCTGAGCCTCTCTCCGTTTGGCTCGCTCGGTCGGAGATGAAGCGTGTGCCTGACGCCATTAACCTCGACTTCCAGCCTAAGCCCAAATGGGATTACAGCGGCAGTATCGAGGCCATGGCCATCTTGCGCGTGGCTGAGGTGTATGATGACGCCGCAATGGCCGACTATGCCAAGCAATGGGCCGACACCATGCTCACCTCCGAAGGTGATATCATTGGCTATGACCCACAAAAGTATAACATTGACCATATCTGCCCTGGCAAGTTCCTGCTCCGCCTTTATAATCACACGGGCGACAAGAAGTATCTGACCGCGGCTGGGCATCTCTTCAAGCAGTATGAGTCTCATCCGCGAACCTCTGAGGGTGGCTTGTGGCACAAGAAGGTCTATCCAAGCCAAATGTGGTTGGACGGTCTTTACATGGGCGCTCCGTTTATAGCTGAGTACGGCGTCCTGACTGATGTTGACGTGGCCGAGGACATGGCGCGGCAATATGTCATCGTGGCCAATCACACTCGCGATGATTCCACCCGCCTCTATCGACATGCCTGGGATGAGAGCCACTCCATGTTTTGGGCTGACTCTGCCACGGGGCGCAGCCAGCACGCCTGGGGCCGCGCGAACGGTTGGTTCATGATGGGTATGGTTGACGTCCTTGAGTTTATCCCCGAAGGGACGGCTTCCCGTGACTCTGTCCTGAGTATCCTTAATGGACTTGTGGCGAGCGTCTTGGATTACCGCGACAAAGAGACCGGGATGTGGTATCAGGTTCTCGACTGCCCTGGCCGCGAAGGCAACTACGTGGAGTCGACATGCAGCGCCATGTTCATCTACTCGATGCTCAAGGCCTCACGCCTCGGCTACATCCCGTCGGAGTACCGCGGCGTGGCAGAGGAGGCTTTCAGCCAATTTGTGCACACGTTCATCAAAAAGGACGGTGACGAGATAAGTATAACGTCTTGTTGCGCCGTGGCTGGCCTCGGCGGCAAGGATATGCGTGACGGCTCGTTCGACTATTACATCCATGAGCCTGTCAGGGACAACGACCCCAAAGCGGTCGGGCCTTTCCTTCTCGCCTGCTTGGAGATGGGCGCGTAGCCACTCTTTGGGTTTTCGCAAACCGCGATTGGCCGCCTCGCCTCCGCCATACTTATCGTCACATTCCCTTTTCTGTTGACTCAAACAATACGTCAAGATGATAGATTCTTTTGCTGACATCAAGATATTGCGCTACCATGTCGACGGGTTTGAAGCCCTGCCCCTGCGTCGCAAAATGTTGCTTTACCACCTTAGTGAGGCCGCCCTGTGGGGCCGCGACATCTATTGGCATCAGAACTGTAAGGATGGACTGGCTCTCCGCCGTTTGCTTGAGCCTCTCTATGTGGCGCAAAAGACGGCTGGCGCTCTCGAGCCTCGCCTTGCGGAGTATGTAAAGCGCGTGTGGTTCGCCAACAGCCCCTATCATCACTATAGTAATGATAAGTTTATCCCGTCGTTTAGTCAGGATGAGTTGAAGCAGTGGCTCAAATCCGCTGGCTTGGATGACAAAATACCCTCGAAACTCGCTAAGCTGATTTTCGACACGGAGTATAAGCCCAAGAAGGTGTCGCTTGACACCTCGGGCGACATAGTCCGCGACTCCTCTGTCAATTTCTATCATGGTGATTTGACGCAGTGTGAGGTCGCCGACTTCTATAAGCAGGAGGGGCGTCATCCGCTCAACAGCCAGCTGAAGAAGACGTCAGATGGCGAGATCAAGGAGTCTGTCTGGAAAATTAAGGGAATGTATGGCAAGGCGATTAAGCATATTGTGGATGAGCTGCTACTCGCCAAGAAATACGCATGCAACGATGTGCAAGCCAAGGCTATAGAGCAACTTGTTGAGTTCTACGAGACCGGCGAGCCTTCTACGTTTGACGAGTTCAACAAGACTTGGGTGTCTGACAAGACGTCTGATGTGGATTTTATCAATGGCTTTATCGAGGTCTATGACGACCCCATGGGACTCAAGGGAACGTGGGAGAGCATTGTGGAGCTTAAGGACTCCGCGGCGACTAAGCAGATTGACCTTATTGCAGCCAACGCTCAATGGTTTGAGGATCATTCTCCCGTAGCGCCCGATTTCCGCAAGCCGCATGTTAGTGGTGTCTCCATGAATGTCATTGACGCTGTCATGCTCGGTGGCGATTGCTATCCGTCAACGCCGATAGGTGTAAATCTTCCCAATGCCGATTGGATTCGCGAGCAATTCGGCTCCAAGTCCATCTCTCTCGCCAATATAACTCATGCGCACCATGAGGAGACTCAGCAGAAAGACCCGTCGCGCCCCTCTGTGCTCGGCGAGTTCGCTTTCTCTGAAGATGAGAAACAGCGTTCGCGAGACTATGGCCGGCTGAGTGATGACCTGCACACTCAGCTCCATGAGTGCCTTGGGCATGGCTCCGGGCAAATGCGCCCCGGCGTCTCACTTGACGACCTCGGGGCCTATGGCAGTACCATTGAGGAGGCTCGCGCAGACCTCTACGCGCTTTATTTCATGGCGGATGCCAAGATGGTTGAGCTTGGAATTATCGAGTCTCTTGATGCCGCATGGGCTCACTATGACGCTTACCTGAGGAATGGCCTCCTCGTGCAGCTCGCGAGAATCGAGGAGGGCCGCGTCATTGAGGAGGCGCATATGCGCAACCGGGCAATGATTTCCCGCTGGGTTCTCGAAAAGGGTGGATCTGATGTTGTTGAGTGGATTGTTAATGATGGCCGGCATTTTGTCCACATCAAGGATTATGTCAGGCTTCGCTCTCTCTTCGGCGACCTTCTTCGTGAGGTGCAGCGCGTGAAGAGCGAGGGCGATTATGAGGGCGCGAAACGACTCGTCGAGGATTATGGCGTCAAGATTGACCCGGCCTTGCATTCTGAGGTGCGCCGCCGCTATGCCGCTTTGGGCATCGCCCCGTTCAGCGGCTTTGTCAATCCGAGACTCAAGCTCGGCTATGATTCTAATGGACTTGTGACTGACGTGCTCATCTCTTATGACGAGGCCTATGACGAGCAGATGCTCCGCTACTCGCGGGAGTATGCCTGTGATGTTGAGTGACAACGGGCTAAGCTGATGCACTCGCGAGGTATGTCTATTTGTGCTAACGGGATGTCAAGGTTGTCTCGGCTTTTGCTGCCGCTCTTTTTCGCGCTCCTTTCCCTCTCATCCCGGGTGCAAGCCCAGCAGACTTTGCGCGTCATTGCTGATGTGTCAAGGTTCACCTCTGTCGATATAGCCAAGCGAATCAATTTGACGCTTGTGATGGCGGACGACATAGATTGTTTGCCAACTGATGTCTATGCGAAGGTTTTGCGGAATAGCAAGGCAGTGAAGCAAATAGAGCAGGGTGGGGCGGTGTGCGTTGTCAAGGCCGAGCCAAGTGTTGCCAAGATGGTGAGGTGCGAGGTCGAGGACGGCAACTTGTCCATCTATGCCGACAGGTTTAAGTATAAGAGCGTCCCTACAATTGACGTCTTTGTGGTTTGTGACTCCACACTGCGCTCCGTTCATGGCACTTCCAGCAGCAACGTGTTCAGCCGTGGACTGTTGCGCTTGCCGCGCCTTGACATTGTCGCCGACTACGCAATGTCCGTCACCCTCTCGATTCTTTCTGAGAGCGTCAATGTTAATGCCAAGGACAGGTCTCAAGTGACTCTGTTGGGCAATGCCCGGAATTTGTCGGCCAAATTGGTTAACGCCAGCTCGTTAGATTTGTCCCGCCTTACGTGCGGTGTGCGAAATGTCGCCGCCGACGGGTCTTCCGTCTTTATTGGCGGTGAGTGAAAAAACGTGGTTAAATCAGAATAAAACGTCCTCCCGCTCCAAAGTTTGCGGATTGCGAAGCGTGCAGAATGAGAAGAACGGGCAGTCCCCGCATCGTGGTGATACAGCCGTGCATGTGTACCGTCCGAATAGAACAAGCCAATGATGCGCCTTGGGCAGAATCTCGGGGGGGATGTTACGAACAAGCGCACGCTCCGTCTGTTCCGGGGTTTTGCAATCTGTCACGAGGCCCAAACGCTGGGTGACTCTGAATACGTGGGTGTCAACCGGCATGGCTGGTTTGCCAAAGGCCTCAATCATCATCACGTTGGCGGTCTTGCGGCCAACACCCGGCAGCCTCATCAGCCTGTCCATGGTGTCGGGTATCACGCCGCCGTACTCTTCCATGACCATCCTTGCCATCCCGACAAGATATTGGCACTTTGAGTTAGGATAGCTCACTGAGCTGATGACGTCGCACACGTCATCAGCATGCGCCGAAGCCAATGATTTTATGTCCGGCCAAAGGGCGAATAGTCTCGGTGTGACCATGTTCACCCTCTTGTCTGTGCACTGCGCCGACAAGATGACCGCGACAATCAGTTCATAAACGTTAGTGAAGTTTAGCTCTGAGTGGGGATTGGGCATTATCCTGGCGAAGTGGCTCAGAACGGCATTATAGCGCTCGTCTCTCGTCATCCCTCTTCAGAATCGCCAAGGAGGATCAGCACGTCATTTATTATCTTCTCATGGTCGAAGGCCAATTCCGGCAACTCGTCCACTGCGAACCATTTGGCCTCGACGGCGTCATCGCCACCCTTCGCCTCCGGCTCGCCACCCACACTCGCTGTATAGGCCGCGGATATTGTCCATCCGCGGGGGTCGCGCCCCGGAGTGTCGTATATGCCAATTAACCCCAAGTCATCAGAGTCCGTAAACTCAATCCCCGTCTCTTCTTTCAATTCGCGCATGGCCGCCTCGATTGAGGTCTCGCCCTCCTCGACAAATCCGCCGGGAAGCGCCCACGAACCCTTAAATGGCTCCCCTCCGCGGCGGATGAGCAGGACAGTCAACTCAAAACTCGTGCCGCGTGAAAGAAGCACGACATCGGCTGTGTAGCCAGGACGGGGATGCTTGTACTCGTACATTTTTCGGAAACAGATAAATATAAAAAAGGCTCGCAAGAAACTTCCTGCAAGCCTTACTTGGTTTCTGATGGTAGCCGATAAGAGAATCGAACTCTTATTGCCAGATTGAGAATCTGATGTCCTAACCGTTAGACGAATCGGCCATCTGTCTTGATTTGCGCTGCAAAGTTAGCACGCTAATTTGAATAATGCAAGAAAGAGGACGCTTTTTTTGCCTAAAATTGGCGTTTGAGAGTAGCCTGAGTCTGTAACACTTTGTAGACCAGTGATATTAAGTGCGACTTCCTGTTTCCGCTGATATTGCTGTTTCGTGCCATATATGCTACATATCACTTCAAATATGTCCAAATTTGTTCAACATACGGCGCATGTTCGACATCAAAAGTCCATTTCATGGGATTTTGCGCCCATCATTGAATTTCTCGCCCCTTTTGAACAACAGCCCCTCGCATTAGTTGATTTTGGCTTGCGCTGTGATACAAATGTCACGAGAGATAGTTAATTTTACGTTCGCAAAGATGGAAAGTCCAAAAGTGGACCGCCATCTGAACTGCAAACTAATCAGAAACAAGAAGAAAGACATATTGAAATTCCCGTCATGGAAGCAATTAACATCAAGGAGCTCAACGAGCGGATAAAGAACGAAAGCTCTTTCGTGGATCTCATCTCCATGGAGATGAACAAAGTTATCATTGGCCAGAAGCATTTGGTCGAGAGTCTCATGATTGGCCTCCTCTCTGATGGTCACATCCTGCTTGAGGGTGTCCCGGGACTTGCAAAGACCCTCGCCATCAACACTCTCGCAAAGATTATCGACGCCGATTTCGCTCGCATCCAGTTCACTCCGGACCTCCTGCCTGCCGATATCCTCGGCACACTGATCTACAGCCAGAAGACTGAGGAGTTCCAAGTGAAGAAGGGCCCCATCTTCTCCAATTTCATCCTCGCCGACGAGATTAACCGCGCCCCGGCAAAAGTACAATCCGCACTCCTTGAGGCCATGCAGGAGCGGCAGGTGACAATCGGAGACAAGACTTACCCGATGGCTAAGCCTTTCCTCGTCATGGCGACACAGAACCCTGTTGAGCAGGAAGGCACGTACCCGCTCCCCGAGGCTCAGGTGGACCGTTTCATGCTCAAGGTCATTATCGACTACCCCAAAAAGGAGGAGGAGCAGATTATCATCCGCAATAACCTCGCCAAGAGTTTCCCGAAGCCCAACACCATCCTCAAGCCCGAGGATATAGTCCGCGCCCGCGATGTCGTCAAGGACGTGTATATGGACGAGAAGATTGAGAAGTACATTGTAGACATCGTCTTCGCCACGCGCTACCCCGACCAGTACGAGCTTGGCCAGTTCAAGGACATGATCTCATGCGGTGCATCCCCACGCGCCTCAATCAGCCTCTCTATGGCCAGCAAGGCCTACGCTTTCATCAAACGACGCGGATATGTCATCCCTGAGGATGTCCGCGCTGTGTGCCATGACGTGCTCCGCCACCGTATCGGTCTGAGCTATGAGGCCGAGGCTAACAACATAACCTCCGAGGAGATCATCTCCGAGATCCTCAACAAGGTTCAGGTCCCTTAGTCTTCCGTCAATAACCTTTCTCATAATTAACCGTTGGGATGAATTCTGAAATAGACAGCACGGAGCTGCTCAAGCGCGTCCGCCAGATCGAGATTAAGACCCGCGGCCTCTCCAACCACATTTTCGCTGGCGAGTACCATTCGGCCTTCAAAGGGCGTGGCATGGCCTTCAGCGAGGTGCGCGAGTATCAGTATGGTGACGATGTGCGCAATATAGACTGGAATGTCACGGCGCGCATGAACAAGCCATATATCAAGATTTTCGAGGAGGAGAGGGAGAACACCGTCGTCCTGCTTGTCGATGTCTCTGGCTCGCGCGAGTTCGGAACGGAGATGAGGTTTAAGAAGAACCTCATCACGGAGATGGCAGCCACTTTAGCCTTCTCTACCATACAGAACAATGACAAGATAGGCGTCATCTTTTTCAGCGACAGGGTGGAGCAGTTCATCCCTCCGAAAAAGGGAAAGAAGCACGTGCTCCACATCATCCGCGAACTCCTGATGTTCCACCCCTCCAACCGAGGCACGAATATCGGTGAGGCCCTGCGCTACATGACCGGAGCCATCAAGAAGCGTTGCACGGCGTTCCTAATCTCCGATTTCCTCGGCGACAAGGATTTCGAGCTGCCTCTGCGCATTGCGGGTCACAAGCATGATATCGCCGCGCTGCGCATTGCGGACCGCAGGGAGAGTCTTCTCCCCGATGTCGGCCTGATGCTTTTCTCTGACGCGGAGACCGGCAAGCAGATGTGGGTTGACACATCGAGCGCCGAGATACGTGCGCATTACGCTGCCCAGGCCAGGAGAAGGCATGACGAGCTTGACGCTACTTTCCGCCGTTGCGCTGTGGATAATGTCGAGGTCCTCACGGGCGACGACTATGTCAAGTGCCTACTGTCGCTTTTCAAGAAGAGAAGCTAACACCCTTTGTTTTTGCCTATGCTTAGCATAAGATACTTTGTTTTGTCCATAGTGGCATGCTTTTGCGCCTCGGCTTTCGCGCAGCAGCCTGTCATCCGTGCCGAGCTTGACTCGATGAATATCGTCGTCGGTGGCCAGGTCGGTCTGAATGTGTCGGTCTCTGTGCCAAAGGGGCACAATTGCCACATATTGGCTCTGCCGGACACGCTCAGCCCCGAGGTGGAGGTCGTCGAGGCCCTTAAGCCCGACACGATTGACCGCGGCGACCTCATTGAGTACATGAGGCGCTACATTGTGACATCCTTCGACACCGGCCTGCACTATGTCGGCCCCATCCCTATGGTTGTCGACGCAGACAGCTCGATGCTCTCGACTCCGGATTTCTCATTGTCCGTCACAAACCCTTTCCAGCAAATGGAGGTGGCCGAGGATGGAGTGAATAAGATAACGGACATCAACGGGGCGGAGGACGCTCCTTTCCAATGGGGTGAGCTGCTGCTCTACTGGCCGTGGGCTTTGGGCGCTGTTCTGATTGTGGCTCTCGTGTTCCTGGTGCGTTTCCTCATTAAGAAATATGGGCGCAAAGGCGGAGATGTGGCAGTTGTTGATGTGCCCGACGAGCCGTGCGAGTTGACCGCGATGAGAAATCTTGAGCGCATCCGCGACGAGAAGCTCTGGATGCATAATCAGGTCAAGGAGTTCTACTCAGACCTTACTGAGACTCTCCGCAGGTACGTAAGCGCACGCTATGGCATTCAGGCCATGGAAAGCACATCGTCCGAGATTATGGAGCAACTCGCTAAGCCGTTGTCCGCAAATCCTAAGGAGGCCGAGGTCCTCTCTGACATTTTGTCGCAGGCTGACTATGTGAAGTTTGCCAAGATGGAGCCTCTGCCCGACGAGAATGACCGAGCTGTGGCCAACGCCATCGACTTTGTCAACCTGACGACAGAGGAGGCGAGACGGCAGGCGGCCGATTCTGCTGCCAAGGATGATGTTGTGGCCAATCCTCAAGATGTCGCCCCCGCTCAGCCCGAAAAACCCTTAGAACTGGATAAGTAATGTTCAGCGGAATAACTTTTCAGCACCCGTGGGTGTTCCTCCTGCTCATCATAATACCCTTATATGTAGGCTGGAGGATATGGCGTCGCCGCACTTCGCATGCGGCAATGCAAATCTCAACTACCGAGACTCTCGAAGGAGTCAAACCGACTTGGAGGGTCCGTCTGCGTTTCCTCCCCATGTGTCTGCGTCTCATGGCTCTCGCCATGGCCATAGTGGTCCTTGCGAGGCCGCAGTCAACTTCAAGCCACAGTGACAGCAACACGGAGGGCATCGATATAGTCCTCTCGCTCGACATCTCCGGCTCAATGCGAGCCCTCGATTTCAAGCCTAACCGTCTCGAGGCCGCAAAGGATGTGGCCATAAGGTTCATCTCCGGCAGACCCGATGATAACATCGGACTTGTGATTTTCGCTGGCGAGAGTTTCACTCAGTGTCCTCTCACCACGGATCATTCGGTTCTCATCAACCTCTTCTCGCAGGTTTCCAACGGCATGCTTGAGGATGGCACGGCAATTGGCATGGGTCTTGCTACTGCTGTCAGCCGAATCAAGGAGAGCAAGGCCAAGAGCAAGGTCATAATCCTTCTGACCGACGGATGCAACAACGCCGGGGCAATCTCCCCCGAAAAGGCGGCTGAGATAGCGCAGACTTTCGGCGTGAGGGTCTACACCATCGGAATCGGAACAATGGGAACGGCGCAAATCCCTGTCCAGACGCCTCTCGGCACACGGATGCAGGACATGGAGGTCAAGATTGATGAGCCTCTACTCCAGAGCATCGCCGATATGACCGGCGGCAAGTATTTCCGCGCCACAGACAATAAGAGTCTCGCAAACATATATTCGGAGATTGACCAGATGGAGAAGACCATCATGGAGGTGCGGCACTACACGCAGCGGACCGATGAGTATATGTCTTTCGCCATCGCGGCACTGCTTCTCCTTCTTGCCGAGGTCGTCTTGCGGAACACTTTGCTCCGCACTATCCCTTAGTCCCTCAGACGGATTTAGGGAGTAGGCTACTATACCGATGAAATTAAGCTATAATTTAAAGCATTAATAAAGTGGAATCTTTCAGGTTCGCGCATCCGCAGGCTCTCTGGCTTTTGCTTGTAGTGCCTCTTGTCATTGCGCTCATGTACATCTTCCACCGCAGCCGGGCTAAGGCCATGGACCGTTTCGGAGAGTCTGATTTGCTCAGCCATCTCATGCCTGACTATTCGCAGAGGCGTGTCCGCATCAAGGCTTGGCTTGTCGTCATAGCAATGGCGCTTCAGGTCTTTGTTGTCGCCGGTCCTCAGTTCGGCTCTAAGATTGAGACCGTGAGCCGCAATGGCATCGAGGTGATGATCGCCCTTGACGTGTCTAACTCAATGAACGCGCAGGATGTCTCACCCTCGCGACTTGAGATGGCTAAAATGGCGGTCTCGCGCCTCGTCGATAAACTTGATGATGACCGTGTGGGGCTCGTCGTCTTTGCCGGCAACGCCTATGTCCAGATGCCAATGACGTCCGACTTCGTCTCGGTCAAGATGTTTTTGCAGTCGGTCAGCACGGGCATGGTGCCGACTCAGGGAACTGCCATAGGCTCTGCCATTAATCTCTGCCGAAACTCTTTCTCTCAAAATGACGGGGTCAACAGGGCAATTGTTGTCATCACTGATGGTGAGAACCATGAGGATGATGCGATTGAGGCTGCCGCTGAGGCTTTTAAGGACGGCGTAAAAGTATATACTGTCGGCATGGGCACGTCAAAGGGCGCTCCGGTGCCTGTGACTCCCGGACAAAACAGCAATTTCATCAAGGACCGCGATGGTAATGTGGTCATAACGAAGATCGATGAGGCCTCTTTGGCTCAGGTTGCGCAGGCTGGTGGCGGTGCCTACATACCCGCCAATAACATCAGAGGCGGTGTCAACTCGCTTGTCGATGAACTCAACGGGTTGGATAAGAGTGAGATGGTGGCGCGTGTCTACTCGGAGTATGAGGACCGGGCTGCTTACATCGAACTCATTGTCATCCTGCTCCTTGTGGTCGACATGGCTATCCTTTCGCGTAAGAACCCGCGCTTGGCCTCTTTTGACATTTTCACACGCAAGAAGACTAAACCAGATATGTTTGTCTCTGTCCACGAGGTTAAACCTGTCTGATTTCCCGTCAATTGCAACTTCTTTCGCATATATCGATTTATGAAAGCGTCTTTCAAGATATTAGCTCTTTCGTTTGTCGCACTCTCTTTCTCCCTCTCGGCCTTCGCCCAAAAGGAGAGGAGCTTTATCCGCGACAGCTACAAGATGTATAATGATTCCGACTATGCCGGCGCTCAAGAGGCCAGTGTAAAGGCTCTTGCCGAGGCTCCGCAATCTTTTGAGGCAAACTATAATTACGCTGACGCGCTCTATAAGCAGCAGAAGATTGACGAGGCCCTGGAGCAATATGAGAAATTGGCCGCAAACGAGACCGACAAGGCTAAAATCAGCAAGCTCTACCACAACATTGGCAACTGTCATTATGTCAAGAAGGAGTTTGACAAGAGCATCGACGCCTACAAGAAGTCACTGCGCGCCGACCCCACAAACAACGCTACGCGGTATAACCTTGTGGCTGCGCAGAAGATGAGGGACAAGAAGGACGATAATCAGGACAAGAACCAAGATCAGCAGCAGCAACAAGATCAACAGCAGCAGGACCAAAAGGATCAGCAGCAACAACAGCAACAAAACCAGCAACAGCAACAACAACAGCAACAACAACAGCAGCAAATGGACAAGGAGGAGGCTCAGCGCCTGCTCGACGCTGTCCAGCAGGATGAAAACCAGTTGCAGGAGGACAGAAAGAAGCTCAAGGAGGCGTCCCCCCGCCACATAGACAAAAACTGGTAAAAAGGAACGACCGAAATATATTACCTTTGCGGCATGAAAAAATGTGTATTGTTCAGTAACGCCGGGCGGCTCTTGGCTCTTTTCACGCTATTTTTCTGCGTGACATTCTCTGCCAAGGCCGACGAGGTCTCGGTGGAGTGCAGCGCCCCGTCCTCTGTCATCCTTGGCCGTAACTTCCAGGTGACATACTCTATCAATAGTAGTGCGGATAATATCTCGGTGCCTGACATTGAAGATTTTACCGTCCTTATGGGCCCGTCCACGATGACGTCCTCCAGCTACTCTATTGTCAATGGCAAAGCGCAATCCCAGCGGCAGACTTCTTTCACTTATGTCTTGCGGGCTACCAAGGTTGGTACTTTTCCCATTCCAGCCGCAAAGGTGTCAGCCAATGGCAAGTCGTATACATCAAACAGTGTGAAGGTAACGGTTGTACAAGGTGATGCCGGGGCCTCCGATTCTCAGCAGTCAGGCTCTGGTAATGGGGCTGCGTCTCGCTCATCAGCGTCAACCTCATCCTCTAATGATTTATTCATCCGACAGACTCTGTCGCGTACTTCTGTTTATGAAGGTGAGGCAACTGAACTTGTCACCAAGGTGTATGCGCGCGTCAGTCTCCAAAGCCTCTCGGACATTGTCGCTCCAAAGTTGTCAGATTTCGTTGTCAATGACCTTGGCGACAATAATATAACTTTCAAGACTGAGTATATCGATGGCCGCGAGTATCAGGTAGGCGAGCTCAGCCGCAAGTCTATCATCCCGCAAAGGAGCGGACGAATAACCATAGAGCCTACAGAGGCTGAGTTCGTTGTTAAACGCAATGTGCGTCGAAACTCGGGCAGCATCTTCGATGACTTCTTTGGCGACGTTCAGATGACAAAGCAGAGAGTCAAGACCTCATCCCTTACACTCAATGTCAAGCCTCTCCCTGATGGCAAACCCGCCGGCTTCAGCGGGGGTGTCGGTCAATTCAAGTTTAATGTCGAGGTCACTCCTACTGAGACAAAGGTAGATAACAGCGTACAGGTCCGTGTCTCTGTCGAAGGTACGGGAAACCTCAAGCTCCTGTCAATGCCTAAGCCACAGTTCCATCAGGATTTTGACACTTTCGATCCGAGCTCAAAAGGCAATGTTGATGGCAATGCTAAGGGCTTTACCGGCAAAAGGACTGATGAGTATCTTGTCATACCGCGCCGTGACGGCAAATTCGAGATTCCGCAAATCCAGTTCTCTTATTTCGACCCACAGCAAGGCAAGTATGTCAAGCAGACGCAAGGCCCGTTTGAGATAAACGTGGCGAAGGGTGAGGGTGCGTCCAATGGTCAAGGCTCTGGTGTCTCTTTCTCAGGCTCAGGCCCAGAGAAGGTAACCTACACTGGCTCCGATTTGCGCTACCTCCACAGGTGTGAGAGCTTGAGCGGGAAGTCTGATTTCTTCCTCTTCTCCTTCCCCTTCTGGCTTCTCTTCCTTCTGCCCATCGTGGCGTTAGTCGCTCTCACCATTGTATATCGCAAGCGTATGTTTGACAACGCCAACGTCAGTCTCGTGAAGAGTCGCAAGGCTAACAAGATGGCGAGGAGGAGACTCAAACAGGCCGCCAAGTATATCAAGGAGGATAAGCGCGAGGCTTTCTTTGACGAGGTCATGCGAGCTCTTTGGGGCTATCTGAGCGACAAGTTGTCTTTGCCTCTCAGCGAGTTGACCAAAGACAATGCGCGTGACAAGATGGCGAGCCATGACGTGAATTCCGAAGTGGCGGACGACTTCATGACCCTGCTTGAGGAATGTGAGTTCGCACGCTATGCCCCGGCGTCTGTAACTTCCACAATGCAGGAGGTTTATGACAAGGCTGCGGATGTGATTGAGAGAATTGAGGGTAACAAAAAGAAGTAATTAGTGATGAAGAGATATATAATAGCCTTCATGTTGGCTGCGGTCACCTGCGTCGGCTCTTTCGCCCAAGATGTTGACTCTGCCACTGTTGCCCAAGAGCCAGTTGCTGCGGCTCCTGCCACTCAAGTCTCCGCTTCTGACGCTGACAAGTTGGCTCGTGACGGAAATTACGCCTTGGCGGCTGACGCCTATGAGGCGCTGCTCGGCAGTGGGCTGGAGAGCTCTGAGCTCTATTACAACTTAGGCTACTGCTACTTCAAACAGGGCATGTTGGGCAGGTCCATCCTTAATTTTGAAAGGGCCAAGAGGCTTAACCCTTCCGATCCTGACATTCAAGCCAACTTGGCGCAGGCTTATGCGCTTACGGACAAACTGGTCGAGGTCGAGCCTCCCCTTGTTGACCGAATGTGGTCTAATGTGACGTCTATGTTCGGGTCTGATGGTTGGGCATGGCTTTTCATCGCATTTTTCGCTTTGACGATTGCAGGAGTGGCATGTTTCCTTTTCCTCGATTCTGTCGCTATGCGCAAAGCCGGCTTTTTCTCTGGCGTTGTTTTCTTGATTCTCGCCATTTTCTCCCTTTGCGTATCGATAGGCAAACGGTCGGAGATAACAGACAGCTCGGAGGCCATCATCATGGTTTCGTCAACTGACCTTAACACCTCGCCCGACAAGAATGCTACGCGCATGACTGTCCTTCATGAGGGAACTTATGTCAAGATCATTGATACTCTTGGTGATTGGATTGAGGTCCGCCTGAATGATGGTAACGTCGGTTGGCTGAGGCTTTCTGATGTTGAGAAGATATAGGTTTATAATACCTTTTCTAAAAGTGACCCCCCGACTGCATCAGCAGCCGGGGGTTCGCTTTTTATTGGCAAGGATTGTAATCTGGCTCACAATCTTTCATCCTCAATATTTTAACCGCGTGCCATCTCTTTGATTTATAGCTTACGCTGTGTGCATGTTGCGGATGAACTTGCTGGTGTAAATCTACATCGGCCTGTACTCAAACTCGGAGAACACGCCCTTTGCTTTGCTTTTCTTGCCTGTCTTTTGGGCGAAAAGGGCAATGTACGCGCCAGTGAAGCCGCCGCCCGCCTCTGAGCTTATGAATCTTGTGTTCATCTTGCCGAGGGTGATATAATTGCTCCCGTCCGTCGAATAGCTGAATGAATATACGTCGGGTGTCCCCTCTATGCGGAGGTATACGTTTTCCCCGTTAACCGCCACTTCTTTCTCCACGTGGCTCATCTCGCCAAGGCGATAGCGAAGTCTGACGTAGCATTTCCCGTCACCGTGTTTTATTAACGAGAGGTCATAGTGAGTGAAGCATTTCATGTATACGGATATGCCTGCCTCGTCTCCTTCCTGCTTGCCGTCAAGAGAGGCTGTCGTTGTGGCCATGAAATTCTTATGCTGCTGACGGCGACCGACCCACGTTGGGACGCCATCCTTGTCTATTGACTCTGTTGAGGCCGTAAGAGTTAAATTTCCTCCATTTATATTGTAATCGGAAGGATGATAATTCCTCAGGTAGTTCCATTCCGCTCCCAAAGCCTCATTAAATGATGTCTCTGTCCGGGTCTCGTCAGTCGAGAATTTGTGCTGGGGTAGGGTGGGGACATCCATCTTCTCAGTCACATATCCGCATCCGTTGACAATAGGCCAACCATTGTCCGGCCATGAGACAGGGGCCAGGAATGTCTCGCGCCCCATCACGTGATTGTTTCCCGAGACTGGCCTGAAACCGAGAAAGACAGCCCACCATGTGCCGTCGTGCGCCTGGATAAGGTCTGCGTGTCCGGTGCCCTGAATAGAGGAGCCCTCTGTCTCGCGTCGGAAGTGCGTAAGGATTGGATTTGTAGGGCTCGCTGCGTATGGCCCTGTGATGTTTCGGCTTCTTGCTATGCTCTCAAAATGCCCATACTCAGTCCCGCCCTCAGCAATCATCAGATAATAGAACCCGTCTTTGTGGTAGATGTGGGGTGCTTCGGGATAACGACCTCCTATGCCCTCCCAAATGAGGCGAGACTCTGTTTTCTGCTCTCCTGTGAAAGGGTCTATCTCGCATAGCCATATCCCGTCGTTTGGGTTAGAGACCATGTAACATTTGCCGTTTTCATCCCAAAAAAGTGAAGGGTCTATGCCCTCTTGCTTTAGCCATACGGGGTCAGACCATTCGCCGTTTATGTCTTTTGTGTGGACAATGAAGTTGCCTCCGCCGGCCACGTTGGTCGTTATCATGAAGAATGTCCCGTCGTGATACCTGATGGTCGGAGCATAAATTCCGCACCATGTCCCTGATTTTGCTAATGGCAGTTGGCTTTCACGTGTCAACACGTGACCTATCTGCTCCCAGTGGATGAGGTCGCGGCTGTGGAAAAGTGGGACGCCCGGCGCGAACTCGAAGCTGCTGGTCACAAGGTAGTAGTCCGAATCAACGCGGCACACGCTCGGGTCCGGATGAAAACCGGGTATGACAGGGTTCGTATACCCGAAGTCTTGCGCAATGGCGCATGACGTTGCCACTATCGCCGCCCCTAAAAGGACTGTCTTTCTTATCATTGCCTGTATTTTTAGTTTTTATATTGCTGATGTCAACAAATTTAAACTATTTTTGATGATGCTAAATCCCCATCACATGCGTTGGAAACTTTTCGCTACCACATCTATAACATTATTAGCCTTCTCTTCCATTGCCTCCGCTCAGGACTTTACTGTGGCGGCTGAATATGCGAAGCAAGTAAAGAGACATCCCGACATAAAACCATATGCGCCGGATGTCAACAATGTCTCAGCCCATATTGGCGTGACATTCTCCAGTCCAAATGATGGGCGCGAGTTGAAACTCGATTATTTCACGCCCTCTGATTTTGAAAGTCAATCACGGCTGACTCCTGTCGTGTTCATCCATGGCGGAGGTTGGCTCTCCGGATCTCGAGGCCTTGACTGGCCTATGGCTCAAAAGCTGGCATCTGAAGGATTCGCTACTTTTTGCGTTGACTATCGCTTGTCCACCGAGGCTCTTTTCCCTGCGGCGGTGGTTGACATCAACACTGCGCTCGCATGGATCGCCTCAATGTCCGACTCTCTTAATCTCGACATCTCAAAACTTACACTCATCGGTGCGTCGGCCGGTGGCCAATTGGCGTCTCTCGTCGGGTCTTCCAATGGCTACGACTCTCTACTCCTGCCTGCCAAAAACATTAACGTTCCCCAAGTGGCGTGTGTGGTTGATATAGATGGTGTCTTAGCTTTCATTCATCCCGATTCCGATGAGGGACATGACAAACCCGGCAAGGTGAGTTGCGCCACCCGTTGGCTTGGAAAGGCTGCTGCCGAGGATTCCACCCTTTGGGCGAGGGCATCTGCCATAAGTCATGTCGGCGACTGGTCCGCAAGCCGTTTCTTGTTCATCAATAGTTCGCAAAAACGATTTTCGGCTGGGCAAGCCGAGGTCGTCGCGCATCTGAAGTCGCTCGGCAAGACAGCTGTGGAGTTCAAAACAGAGGGTACTCCACATACTTTTTGGCTGTTTGACCCATGGGCGGAGAATGTTACAAGCTTGATTGCCAGTTTTTTGAGAAAAAATTAGAAAAAACAGGCGGCAAACCTTTTGCATTTTTGATAAGAGGATGTATCTTTGCACTCGGAAATGCCGATATGGCTCAGTTGGTAGAGCAACGCATTCGTAATGCGTGGGTCCTCAGTTCGAGTCTGAGTATCGGCTCTTTTTTAAGCCCCGATTACTCTTAGTAGTCGGGGCTTTACTTTTTAATAGCGGAGTGGCATACGACCAGTGCGCTATTTGACATACATGGTCACGCTTCCTGAAGATATACTGCTATCTTCGCGTGCTTCAGTTCCCAATCTCTCAAAACCTACTTTTATTATGCAGTTAACCCAGGATACGCTTCACGGCTTGCTCGAGAAGTATGCGAGCGAGACACCTGACAAGAATTTCATCACTTATGCCGATCGTGGCCTCTATTGGAGCTACGCGCAGTTCAATGCCCGCGTAGATGAGTTCGCCAAGGGCCTTATCTCTCTCGGAGTGGAGAAGGATATGAAGGTCGGCATCTGGGCTAACAATATCCCCGACTGGCTCACTGTCTTTTTCGCTTGCGCCAAAATCGGAGCATGGCTTGTCACCATCAACACCAATTATAAGGTCGGTGAGCTTGAGTATCTCCTGACAAATGCGGACATTCACACGCTCTGCATGATCAGCCAGTACCGTGACGCCTCCTATGTCGACATGCTCTATGAGCTTGTCCCCGAGCTCAAGAATCATCCAGCTGGTAAGGAGATCCACAGCACCCGCATTCCCGAGCTCCGCAATGTCGTCCTGCTTTGCCCCGAGCGTAAGAGGGGCATGTATAACACTGTGGAGGTGCTCAGCCGCTCGCGCCTTGTCAAGCAGGAGGATTTCGAGGCCCGTGAGAAGTCTGTCACTTGCAAGGATATTGCCAATATGCAATACACCTCCGGGACCACCGGATTCCCCAAGGGTGTCATGCTCTCGCATTTCAACATCGTGAATAACGGCATGGCCACCGGAGAATGCATGAAATACACTTCTGCCGACCGTCTGCTTGTGACCGTGCCTTTCTTCCATTGCTTCGGCATAGTCCTCGCTCTCTCGGCCATCATCACACATGGCGCGTCTATGGTCATATGCGAGGATTTCGACGTGCCGGCGGTTCTCTACTCCGTCGAGCGTGAGAAATGCACTTCGCTCTACGGCGTCCCCACCATGTTCGTAGCGGAACTTGGTCACCCCGCCTTCGACAAGTATGACCTCTCCAGCCTCCGCACCGGCATCATGGCCGGCTCTGTTTGTCCCATCGAGACCATGCGTCAGGTCATGGAGCGCATGTACATGAAGGATGTCATCTCTGTCTATGGCCTCACGGAGTCTTCCCCTGGCATGACCGCCAGCCGCACTGAGCACACGATGGAGCAGCGCGCGACGACCGTTGGCAAGGAGTATCCGTTTGTCGAGGTTAAGATTTTCAACACGGAGACAGGCAAGGAGTGTGAAGTCGATGAGCCTGGCGAGATATGCTGTCGCGGTTATAATGTCATGCAGGGCTATTACAAAAACCCCGAGGCCACCGCGCAGGTCATTGATGCCGACGGATGGCTCCACTCTGGAGACCTCGCGACCAAGGACAAGGATGGCTTCTATCACATCACGGGTCGCATCAAGGATATGATAATCCGTGGAGGTGAGAACATCTATCCCCGTGAGATTGAGAATTATATCTATAAGATGGATGGCGTCGACATGGTCGAGGTCGTGGGAGTCCCCGATGCGCACTATGGCGAGATCGTCGCCGCGTTCATCATCCCTAAACTTGGAGCCAATCTGACTGAGGAGGCCGTCAAGGCTTATTGCTCAAAGCAACTCGCCAAGTTTAAAGTGCCTAAGCACGTGTTCTTTGTCCGCGACTATCCTAAGACGGGCAGCGGCAAGGTGCAGAAGTTCAAGCTCCGCGAGATGGGCAAGGAACTCGTTGACGCCTTAGCGGCAAAGAAATAAGTTTTTACTGATCTTAGTTGACTCACTCTCTGTCTCTTGAGGTATTTCATCGAGTTAGCCTACGACGGCACCAACTATCACGGGTGGCAGGTGCAGCCTAACGCACCGACGGTCCAGGAGGTCATGACTGACGCCCTGCGGAAACTCACCCGCGACGCCAATCTTGATATAATGGGATGCGGACGAACCGACACCGGAGTCCACTCCGACTATTTCGTCTGCCACTTTGACACGGAGGCCGATTTCATCAATCCGTCGGATGGCGGTGAGCAGAAGTCGCTCTTCAAGCTCAATTCTATCCTTCCCCCTGATGTTGCGGCTTTCTCCATCCAATCTGTTGACCCTAAGTTGCACAGCCGATTCTCAGCGCTAAGCCGTACTTACCACTACAGGCTTACCATGGACAAGCAGCCTATGCTGCGCAATTTCACTTTCCGACCGTTCTTCCCCCTCAATTTCGACGCGATGAACGATGCGGCGGATATTCTGCTGTCGGTAAGCGACTTCACGAGTTTCAGTAAGCTCGGCACGCAAGTCAAGACTAATATTTGCGATGTCTCTGTCGCCCGCTGGTTTGAGGAATCGCCCGGGCGAATGACCTTTGAAATCAAGGCAAACCGTTTTTTGCGCAATATGGTGCGTGCTGTTGTCGGCACTCTTTTTGAGGTTGGCAAAGGGAAGATGTCACTTGAGCAGTTCCGTGACGTCATCGAGCGCCATGACAGATGCGCGGCTGGTTCTTCAGTCTCCGCTGCAGGCTTGTCTTTGGTCGATATTGCCTATCCGGAGGGGCGGGGGTTCGTCCCCAAGGCTCGCAAGGTTATAGTCTGAAATTGAAAATAAAACCTCAAAAGAGGAGAACGTTTTAGTTAAAAATCCCGGCCCGGTGGACTTCCCATCGGGCTTTTTTATGCTATGTTTATGAAAACAGGCGCAGCCTCGTTCTCTTCCGTCTGATATGTTTTACAGCACATGCTGTGTAACCTTTTCGCAACTTCTCAACTCGCCCAAAATAACTCCTATATTGCAAAAAAAGCCTATATTTGATAAGTCTGTATTGCAAAAGATGTGCGATTTTGCTATCCGCGCCTTTTTATATATGCCCAAAAGTCTAAAATGCTGTTTACAGGGTAAACGTTTGCACAATTCAGACTCTATTTAAATCTTGTCTATGTGTTTGTTTTAATATATTGAAATATAATAAATTGCTTAATTTAAGCGTTATTGACGTTATTTGAAAGAAATTCAAATTGCGAGGGGCGCGTGCCAACTTGTCCGAAGTGTTTTATTTTTGATGTCGGAAAATAGGGTATTTATACCCCCCTCCCAACAAAGCAACGATACTTAAAACAATGTCAACCAATAAAACAATTGAGCACGACGGCACTGTCATCTCGGTAGACGGCAACATGCTCAAGGTTCAAATCATAAGCGTATCCGCTTGCGGTTCGTGCTCTGCTGCCAACCTGTGCTCCGCTGCTGAGAAGGAGGCTAAGGTGGTTGATGTTTTGGCGGCTCCTGGTGAAACATACAATGTTGGCGATGTGGTGACTTTTGTCGGCGACGAGAGCATGGGCGTAAGGGCTGTCGTCATAGCCTATGTCACCCCCTTGCTCCTTGTTGTGGCTGGTCTGCTGTGTGGCAAGGCAGCCGGTCTCGGTGACGCAGGCTGCGCGCTGGCCGCTATCATTCCGCTCGCTCCTTTCTACCTTGCGTTGTATCTGTTGCGCTCTAAAATTGACAAGTCATTCAAGTTCAAAACAAAAAACCTATAACATAAACAATCGAAAGAAAACATGGATGGTTCATTTATTCTCATAACTGTTGCGGCATTGGCAATCACAGGCTGCGTTGCGGCTGTGATTCTCTATTTCGTGTCGCAAAAGTTCAAGGTCTATGAAGACCCCCGTGTCGGCGAGGTTGAGGCTGCCCTCCCAGGCGCCAACTGCGGCGGCTGCGGCTTCCCGGGGTGCCACGGCATGGCCGACGCCCTCGTCAAGGCCGATGACATCAGCTCGCTGCTTTGCCCTGTCGGTGGCGCCCCCACCATGGCCAAGATCGCTGGCATTTTGGGCAAGGATGTCGTCGCCGCGGCTCCTAAGGTAGCTGTCGTCCGTTGCAATGGCGATTGCGTGGCTCGCCCCCATAAGTTGGAGTATGATGGAGCCAAGAGGTGCGCCATCCTGGCTGCCAATTTCGCTGGTGAGACTGATTGCGCTTACGGATGCCTCGGTTGTGGGGATTGCGTAGAGGCTTGCCAGTTCGGGGCCATCAAGATGAATAAGGAGACCGGCCTGCCCGAGGTCGATGATGACAAGTGCGTTGCCTGCGGCGCTTGCGCCAAGGCTTGCCCCAAGGGCATCATTGAACTCCGCAACAAGGGTCCCAAGAATCGCAGGCTCTTTGTCTCTTGCGTAAACAAGGATAAGGGCGCGGTTGCCATGAAGGCCTGCAAAAACGCCTGCATCGGCTGTGGCAAGTGTGTCAAGGAGTGCGCTTTCGACGCAATCAAGGTCGAGAACAATGTGGCTTACATAGACTACATGAAGTGCAAGATGTGCCGCAAGTGCGCTGCCGCATGCCCGACTCACGCCATTCACGAGCTCAATTTCCCTCCTCGCCCTGCTGCCAAGCCCGCAGCTCCCAAGACGGAGACTCCCGCTGCTTCCCAGCCAGCCCCGGCTCAACAGCAGCAGCCGGCTCCTGCCAACCCTCAAGCGGCACAGCAACAACAGTAGGCGAAAGAACCTAAGTCCACTGAACTCTCACACATAACGATATACCAAAGTGTTGAAGACATTTAAAATAGGCGGCATCCATCCGAATGATATGAAGCTTTCGGCTGGCAGCTCCATCCGTGAGCTCCCGGTGCCGGCAGAAATCAAAGTCCCAGTCGCGCAGCACATCGGCGCACCAGCCGTACCTGTCGTCAAGGCTGGCGATGTTGTCAAGGTTGGTCAGCTCATTGCCGAGGCTGGCGGCTTCGTCTCTGCAAATATTCACTCACCTGTATCTGGCAAGGTTAAGAAAATCGAGGATTTTGTCGATGCCAACGGCTATCGCAAACCTTGTATCACGATAACTGTCGAGGGTGATGAGTGGGACGAGTCAATCGACCGGTCATCTGCAATCCGCCGCGAGATAACCCTCGAGCCTGCTGAAATCATCAACAGGATTAAGGCCATGGGCATTGTCGGCATGGGCGGCGCTACTTTCCCTGCCCACGTCAAGCTCTCTGTCCCTCCCGGAAAGACTTGCGAGGCTCTCATCATTAATGGCGTTGAATGTGAGCCTTACCTCACATCCGACCATCGCCTCATGCTTGAGCATGGTGACGAGATTCTCATCGGTGTCAAGATCCTGATGAAGGCTCTCGGCGTCAAGAAGGCCTATATCGGCATTGAGAACAATAAGAAGGATGCCATTGACAATCTTACACGTCTCGCCACGAGCTTCGAGGGCATCACTGTCCAGCCTCTCAAACTCCGCTATCCGCAGGGAGGTGAGAAGCAGCTCATTGATGCCTGCATTGGCCGTCAGGTCCCGAGTGGCAAGTTGCCAATAGACGTAGGCGCCGTTGTTCAGAACGTAGGAACCGTCTATGCCATCTACGAGGCTGTGCAGAAGAATAAGCCACTCATCGAGCGCATCGTCTGTGTCACCGGCAAGCCGCTCCGTGAACCCAGCAACCTCCTTGTCCGCATAGGTACTCCCGTCAAGAACCTCATTGAGGCCGCTGGCGGAATGCCCGAGGATTGTGGCAAGGTCATAGGCGGTGGACCTATGATGGGTCGTCCCTACTCAAATCTCGATGTCCCCGTCGTCAAGGGTACGTCCGGCGTCACTCTGATGAACAAGGCTGACTCCAAGCGCCCAGAGCCTCAGGCTTGTATCCGTTGCGCCAAGTGTGTCAACGTCTGCCCTATGGGTCTCCAGCCGTTCCTCATGTCCAAGCTCGCTATGCTCGGTCGCTTTGACGAGCTCAGGGCTGAGAATGTCATGGACTGCATCGAGTGCGGATGCTGCTCTTTCACCTGCCCAAGCGCACGCCCTCTGCTCGACTTCATCCGAATGGGCAAAGCCCGTGTCGGCGCGCAGCTCCGTGCCGAGGCCGCAGCGAAAAAGGCTGCTGCCGAGGCGGCAAAGAAGGCTGAGGAGGAGAAAAAGGCTGCAGAGGCCAAGTAAACCGAATTCCTAAATAGCAAACCATTAGCTTTAACTTTCAGCTTAATAAGATGGATAAGTTAACCATAGCACCATCGCCACATGTCCACACCACTGACACGGTGAGGCGTAACATGCTCGGCGTTGCGATAGCTCTCATCCCGGCCCTGGCCACAACGCTCTGGTTCTTCGGACTCAGTTCGCTTGCCGTCATCCTGACCTCGGTCATCGCCTGTGTGGGTGTCGAGTATCTCATTGAGAAGTTTATTCTGAGGGTTCCAACCACAATAACCGATGGCTCTGCCATTGTGACTGGTCTCATCCTCGCTTTCAACTTGCCCTCTAACCTCCCGTTGTGGATTGTCGTCATCGGCGCCATTTTCTCAATTGGCGTCTGCAAGATGACTTTCGGCGGACTTGGTCAGAACATTGTCAACCCGGCTATTGGCGGACGTGTCTTCCTCCTCATGTCTTTCCCTGCGCAGATGACCTCTTGGCCAACTCCGCAAAGCATTGACGGACAAACTGGCGCTACTCCTCTCGGTCTTCTCAAGGAGTCTATCAAGAGTGGTAAGAGCATTAGTGATATTGCCGGCCTGCCTGAGGCCTCTGATCTTTTCTTTGGCAATATCGGCGGATCGCTCGGTGAGGTCTCTGCCATAGCTCTCATCATTGGCTTCATCATTCTTCTTGCGGCTAAGATTATCACTTGGCACATCCCTGTAGCGGTTGTCGGCTCAATGTTTGTCTTCCAAGGCATTCTCTATCTCTGCAACCCCGACGTCTACGTCGAGCCTTTCTTCACCATCCTCACTGGTGGCGCGCTCCTTGGCGCGATATTCATGGCTACTGACTATGTCACTTCGCCTATGACGCACAAGGGCATGATAATATATGGCGTGGGCATCGGTGTCCTGACTGTTCTCATCCGTAACTTTGGCGCATACCCCGAGGGCATGTCTTTCGCCATCCTGCTGATGAACATTGTCACTCCGCTCATTAACCGTTACTGCAAACCGAAAAGATTTGGGGAGATAGCAAAATGAAAAAATTAGAATCTACTCTGCCGAATATGGTTATCGTCCTCACGGGCGTAACCCTCGTGGCGGCCGCTCTGCTCGGCGTTATGCAGCAGCTGACCAAGGATCCTATCGCTAAGATTGAGGCGCAAACACTTAATGATGGCATTAAGAAGGTTATCCTCGCAGGTAAGGATGGTGACCTCGTAGTTACCAATACTGACACTGTCAGCAATGAGAACGGCTCTTTTGTAGTCTACACCGCATCTGTCGAGGGTAAGGTCGTAGGCAAGGCTGTCAAGACCGCGGTTACCGGTTTCTCGCCTAACCTCACTGTCCTCACAGGTTTCGACAACGAAGGCAACATCCTTGGCTATGAGATCCTCGCCACCGCCGAGACCCCTGGCCTTGGTGCAAAGGCTGGTGTCTGGTTCCAAAAGGATGGCAAGGGCAATATAATTGGCAAGAACCCGGGCTCTGCTAACTTGACTGTCTCTAAAGATGGCGGCGAGGTTGACGCCATTACGGCTTCCACCATCACCAGCCGCGCTTTCCTCAAGGCTGTCAATATCGAGTATAATGCCATCTTCGGCGGCGACGCCAATACTGGCGCCTCTGCTCTGACAGCTCCCTCTGACAGCCTCTCTTGTCAGCCCGACACAGTTAATGCGGTTGTGGCCGACACGATTGCGGACCAAACTGCTGAACTCAAGGCTGTGGTCGATTAAACCAAGGAGTTTCGTGAAATGCTAATGCGCATATTGTTCACCCTATGCGCGTGACGCAAATAGGTTAATCCGAAAAGTTATGAATAAATTCAAGATAATCCTCAATGGCCTTATCAAGGAGAACCCGACTTTCGTGCTGCTCCTTGGCATGTGCCCGACGCTCGGCACCACCACGTCGGCCATCAATGGCATGGGCATGGGTCTCGCGACCATGGTTGTCCTCATGTGTAGCAACATGGTCATCTCGTTGGTCAAGAACCTTATCCCCGACATGGTGCGCATCCCTTCTTTCATTGTCATCATTGCCACTTTCGTGACTGTGCTTGAGATGCTTATGAAGGCTTACGTGCCTGCGCTCTATGCTTCTCTGGGTCTTTTCATTCCCCTCATCGTCGTCAACTGTATCGTGCTTGGCCGCGCCGAGTCTTTTGCCGCCAAAAACAACCCTCTTGACTCTTTCTGCGATGGTGTGGGCATCGGTCTCGGCTTTACTGTCGCCCTTACTCTCCTCGGTGCAGTGCGCGAGATTCTCGGCTCTGGTCAGATTTTTGGTCTCAAGCTTTGGGGTGAGGAGTATGGCATTCTGGCCTTTGTCTTGGCTCCAGGCGCTTTCATCGCGCTCAGCTACCTCATTGTCATTGTCAATAAGTTAACTAAGAAGGCTTAACGCACTATGGAATACATTCTTTTGGCCATTTCGGCCATCTTTGTGAACAACGTAGTGTTGTCACAGTTCCTTGGAATTTGCCCGTTCCTTGGTGTCTCTAAGAAGATGTCGACTGCGGCTGGCATGGGTGCGGCTGTTACTTTTGTCCTCACTCTCGCCACCATTGTGACCTACCTCCTTCAGAAGTATGTCCTCAATGCGTTCGGCATCGAGTATATGCAGACAATTCTCTTCATCCTTGTCATTGCGGCTCTTGTCCAGATGGTTGAGATTATCCTCAAGAAGATGTCACCGGCTCTCTATTCCGCCCTTGGCGTTTTCTTGCCTCTCATCACCACCAACTGCTGCATTCTTGGCGTTGCCATCATTGTCGGTAATGGTGTCGCTGACGGCTCTTACGATTTGCTCAAGGGTGTCGTCTACGCCATTGCGACTGCCGTAGGTTACGCCATCGCGCTCATCCTCTTCTCGGTTCTCCGAGAGCATCTTGAACTTATGGATGTACCCCAGTCTATGAAGGGAACTCCTATCGCTCTCCTCACAGCTGGTCTCATGGCCATGGCTTTTGTCGGTTTCTCTGGCATGTGCTAAGCAAAAACGATGTGGTCTTGTAAGGACCATCGGATAAAGAAGTCCCGGTGCAACAATATTGCACCGGGGCTTTCTTATCTTGTATGCTCGGTATGAGCATTGTCTAACGGGTGCAAGTCCCGAGTAAGCCCTAATAGCGGCTCAAGCCTTTTTTCAGGTGCATATGTTAAAATGCGCACCCTTGTGATGTTAAAAGTCAGGCGTGGAGTTTGACAAGCTGGAAGATGAAGAAGTTGCGGTCCCTGACGCCCCTCATCTGACTGCGGAAAATCTT
>CAVKRQ010000016.1:0-69261 GCA_963658925.1 bacterium | reverse complement strand
AGGGTTACTCATCACGTCGTAGCGCATGAGCAATTCATACTCCTTGTCCTTGGCCAAGCCGCTCGCGCTGACGAGGCGGTCGAGAGCGTCGTACTGGTAGGCGTTCTCCATCATCCTCACGCCGTTCGACGTGAGTGACATCTGGTTGAGGTGCAGGCGTTTCTCGTCGTAGTCGTACTTGGTTTCCGTGCCGTTACCCATCTTGCGATAGGTCAGGTTGCCGTACTTGTCGTAGCGTTGTTCGGCTATGAGCGTCCGCGTGTCGCCCTCCTTCTCGGTCTTCATGGTCAGGAGGTTTCCGCCCTTGTCGTAACCGTAGGTGACCACCTCGCCGTCGGGGTAGGTCATGGTGTTGACGCGTCCACGGCTGTCGTAGTCGGCCTCCCAGATGTAGGTGCGTATGTCGGTCTCGGCGAGCTTCAGGCGGCCTGCGCGGTTGTACGCGGTCTCCGTCGAGTCGCCGTAGGTGTAGGTGACGCGGCTGTAGATGTTCTTGGGGTAGATGATCTCGCTGAGCCGCTCGAAGTCGTATGTGTAGCGTATCCTGCCGTTCGCGGCGCGCAGGTTGGGCGTCTGCTTGGCGGTCATGTTGCCCGCGGCGTCGTACTCGAAGGTCGTCAGCCCGGCGTCGGGGTGGCTGACGCTCGTCTTGCGTCCCAAGCCGTCGTACCCGTAAGTCGTCTGATTCTTGTCGGGGTGGACTACGGAGAGGAGCTCACCTATGGCGTTGTAGTGGAAACTTGTCTCCACATCCTGCCCGTCGGCGTGGCGGACGGTCTTGCGGCGCCTGCCGCGTATGTCCTTGTAGCTGTCGGTGACGTGCCCGTTGGCGTCGGTCAGCATGGTCTTCAGACACCCGTCGGCTATCGAGTAGGCGGCTGTCGACGCCGTGCCGTCGGGCAGTGTGACCTTCACGGGGCGGTCTTGCGCGTCGTACACGGTGAGCGTCGGGTTGAGTATGTCGCCCGTGTTGAGAGTGGTCGTGTTGTCGGTCGTCGGCTGCCCCTCCGCCACCTTGCGCCCGAATGCGTCGTACTTGACGACGCCCGACGCTATCATCACATCGCCGCCGTTCACCACGCCGCTCCTCTTGGTCTGCGCCGCACGGCCGAGGTCGTCGATGAAGAGGTAAGTAACTATCGAGGTCTGCGTCTTGGCGTCGTAGTTGGTGGTCTTGGCGGTGTGGCTATTGTCATCGTACTCGACGCTTATCGTCGGCCGCCCGCCCGCCTCAATCTCGTAGGGCGCGGAGACGGAGGCCAGTCGCCCGCGGTTGTCGTAGGCGTAGCGCGTCTCGTTGCCGTTGATGTCGGTCTGTCTGGTCGGCACGCGCCATTTGAGGTCGTAGTCGGTCGATGAGTGGTAGCCGAATGCGTCGGTCACGCCCGTGACGAGCGTGTGGTGGGTGCCGTCGTAGGTGTAGGCGCGGAAGAAGCGTTGTCCGCTGGCGTTCTGAGGGCGCGTGAGCTTGGTGACGTTGCCGTAGCCGTCGCGCTCCATGTCGAAGACGGCCGTCACGCCGTCGGCAATCCGGCTTATCCGCGTGAGGTCGCCGCGCTCGTTGACCTGCGAGGTGGTGTGGCGGAGCGTCTTGCCGTCCGCGCTCACTTTCACGTCACTCGGGCGGGTGAAGATGTTCCTGCCATTGAGCGAGTGGTACTTTATCTCGGTCGTGTAGCTGTCGCTCGGCGTGCTGCTCGTGTGGCTCGTGACGTTGCCGCGCCCGTCGTAGGCGTAGCTCTCGGAGAGTGTCAGCGTCCCGTCTCCGCCCGTCTCGCAGGTCGTGGTCGTCGTGAGGCTCGGGGCGACGAAGAGCGACTTGCCGTCGTGGACGCTCTTCTTTGTGTATGCGTTCTCGGTCTTGCTGATGAGGCTGCCGTCGGCGGCCGCCGTCCGCGTCTCGGTGACGAGGTTGCGGGTCTCGTAGGTGCGGTTGTCGTAGGACTGCGATGTCAGGCGGTATGGCTTGTCGCCGTTCTCGGTGTCGAGCTGCGTGGTGGTCACCTCGCCGAAGCCGAGGAACTCGCGCTCGCGGCGGTCGTAATATCCGTCCTTGTAGTCAAAACTCATCGCGAATCGTGTCGCGCCGTTGCGCCTGTCGCCGCCCTCTGTGGTGACCCTGCTCATGACCAGTCGGCACTGCGGCAGGTCGTAGGTGTTGCCCGCGCGGGCGTAGTCTATGGTAGTCGTCGCGCCGAGCGGCGAGGTGACGCTGCGGAGGAGGTTGGTCTTGCCTATCTTGCCGAGGCGGACTGTCACCTTGCTGTTCTCGTCGGACTCAACTATGTCCGCCACCCCGTCGCCGTCGATGTCCATGAGCTGGCGTTCGGTGCGGTTGAGGGAGGTGGAGCCGGATCCTAAATAGTTTGCCGAAACGGTGATGCTTAGCCATGGGCATACGGGGAATGCAAAGCCACCTGAGAAATCTCCATTGAAGACCTTGGCCACGGAGCGACCATAGGTCAGCAGCCCACTAATGGTCACGGCTTCAGAGTCGAAGTCCCTTCCATTGTTGAAGTAGACTTTATCGCCCACCACCATGTCTGGCAAGCCGTCAGAGTCCACGTCTAACAGGGTGGCGGTTGTGCTGTTGTCCGACCGAGAATAGCTGACACCGCCGCCCAATGTGAAATATCCGCATATAGGTATGCTGACACCGCCACCGCAGCCTTTTGTCGTCGTCTCGCCCTCACGTATGGCCTGATGACCAACACGTATGGTGTCGCCAAATGCGTAGCCTTTGTTCAGTCTTGCCGTGCCGTCGGCAAACAGCATATCGGGGAGGCCGTCTCCATTGATATCAGTCCAGTCGTTTATCGACTCGTCTTGGTTCTCGCTCAAGTTGCCGCTCACACTTGCGCCCATGCGGGCTTCATCGCCTTGGTGGATGGCGAATTTTGAGGTTGCAAGTTTCGTGCTCTTGCCAACTGCAAAACCAAACGACTTGGATCCGCCTATGGACTTGCCCTTTGATTGGCCTTTTGAAGTAACGATGTCAATATCCAGCACTTGCACAGACGGGGACAGCGCGCCATTCGCCCGAGTGAACTGACTTCCTATCTTGTCGTTTTGATTTGTCAGCCAATCTGGATAGCGGTCGCCATTGATGTCCAGCATGGCCTGATATGTCCTGACTGTGGACTTGCTCTCGCTATAGCCGCCACTGACTATCGAGGCCAACGACCCGTTGCAGGCTTTGCCCTCTGTGTCGCTGCACGTCCGCATCCTCATGGCGTTCATGGCGTAGCCATACAAGTCGTATGTGTAGGATTCGACAGCAATCTCCGACTCCATTTGTCGCGACGGGCATATCTGGTCTGCGCCAACAAACACACTGTCTCCCGCGCTCACCCAATGACGCTTGCCCGCGTCGTAGGCCATGGTCAGAAACGGCTCCTCGGCGCTTTTCTCCAAGGAGGACATCTCATCGTCCGAGAGGTTCGAGGCGTCAACGTTTTTGTATTTCTCGTTCATGTCCTCGTACTTCTGCTGGTCGTACTCCAATTTTGTCACGTCGATAGGGACGTCAACCGTGTCCCTCCATGCGAATTGTCCCCAGCCGCGATACAGGCTCCCGAGCTCCTGATGCGCGATTGTGCTGGACACGTTGGCGGCCATAGTGCCTATCGTCACACGATTGCGCTCCTCGCGGCGGACTGCATGGACAACATTCGTCGTGTCCGTGTAATAGTCCGTGTATATGAGGGTCTCCCATTGCGCCAAGTTCAGTTCGGCACTGCCCATGGACTTGACCTCCTCGTTAAAATACACATCCGCATACAACGTCTTTGACAAGAGAGCCGAGTCTATTTTTACATCCTCATATCTCGCTGTTGAGCAAGTGGAATCCGCGAACAACACCCTCGCCTTGCCCACCCCGTTTGACACGTCGGACAATGCGAATGTGTACCTGCTCGTCTTGACCGTATCCAGAGCGAAGCCTATCCCACTAAAATTCGGGCTTATGACGAAATGCTTGTCGGGTATGGCGGCGGCAATGGCTGTCGAGTCTTTATGCCACCCGCGGCCAATGACGATGGAGTCTGCCTCTGTCGCGGTGATTTCATGTTTAGGCATTGTGAAACCGGACACGTTGAAAAAGGGGGCAAACAGGACAGGCCTGTTGTACATGCGCTCGATTTCGGGCGCGAAGCACATCGTGTCCCTCTCCCCGTCTATTTCCATGACAGCTTTCAAATCCCAGTCGAGATTGTGCCAATTCAGAGGCACTCGGCTGTGGACATACGCACCAACGTATATGGTGTCTTGGCTGCTTAGATTTAATGAGATGGCATGGCTCTCCGATGTCGGATTGCCGTCATAGTCCCGGCTCCACAGGATACGCCCATTGTGGTCTTCTATCATGAGCGACACGCTGTCGCGCAACCGTCCCATGTTGAGAGTGTGCTCTATATGCGCATTGGGGCCGACAAGCGGCACACTCTGACTTGCAGCGTGGATGAAGTCCGACGAGGCGTTATACTTCAGCCTGTCGCGGGCGTCAGCGTCATATCGGGTCTCGTCCCCGACCTGCGTAGTGCTGACATATTCTATGGTCGGATTCCAATCTGTCGCGTCATGCGCGCCGCTGTATATTGATTGAAGACGGAATAGTATCTTGTCATCGGCATTGACATCGAAAGTCTCGTCATGCTCAACACTTTGGCTGTTCTTATTCAGGGTCTTCGACCACTTCAACGAGCTGTTGTGCTGTATGCTGACTTTTACTCCATCCGTGCTTAATGTCGGCTTTTGCAGTCTGGCCGCGCCTGTCACGCGGACTTTGCCTTTCATAGGGGCTTTCCACAATCGGACGGCGTCCAACAGCGGGTTCTGCCTCTCTTGCTCCCTGCGCTCAGCCGCGGTGTCAACATTAAAATCCGTGTCAGGTGTGATGTCCTCTGGTGTCCATACCGGGTTTGGCGTGTCCTCGCTGGATTTGGTGAAATATGGTCTGCCATCCGCGCCAATGTGGTTAAACAGGACGACGCCTTTCTCCGCGATGTCAACGAGCCCGTCGCCGTTGAAGTCCTGCATATAGGTGTGCGTCCAATCCCATGTGCGGCTCTCGTCCTTTGTGTATCCACCACCAAGATTGACGTATTTTATGCCGGAATTAAGGCCCGCGCCAAGGTTGATTGAAGTGCTGTTCGTTTTGGACTCGCTCAGCGACATCCGGTTCGCCCCTTTTATCTCTACTGGCTCGGCGAATTTTATCTCCCCGTCGCGTGAGATGTTTTTGCGGTAGTAAAGTCTGTCGTTGTCAACAAAAACTTTGTCGGGTAGGCCGTCTCCGTCGATGTCGGTCATGGACACCTCGCTGTGCGCCCAGCTATGACTGAAAGATTTTTGAACACCGACATTGAAAGATATGAGCGAGGCTATCTTTTTTATAGGGCTTGCACCTGCGCCAACTGTCGCGCCGCCACCATTAGTGTTGCCCGTGCTTCGTGAGCCGCCTATGGCCGACAGGCCGTCCGTCATGCCCGCGCGGTCTATCGCCTTGCCCTCCAAGGCCTCGTCGTTGCCGACATCCCAAGTCCGGGCCTCCCCGAACAGCCCGTCTTTCACGTCGTCGTAGTAGTCGAGGCGGTTCGTGCCGACCTCATTGCCGTCTCCGTCGTACTGCGTTATGGCGGTGAGCAGCGTCTTGCGCAACTGCCCGTTGGCGTAGGTCGGCACGTAGCGTGCGAGCAGCTCGTTTTTGTAGAATACGGATATGTCGCCCAGCAGCTCGCCGTCGGTCTGCAAAAGTCCGAGGCGGTAGCTCGTCGTGACGTTGCGGCGTATGTTGGCGTCGCCCTCGGCGAGAGTGATTCTCACGCTGTATGCGCCGCTCTCGCTGCCGTGGTTGGTGTATCTGATTTCCGTCGGGTAGAGGCGCCCGTCGCGCTCCGTGTACGAGTATGTCACGTTGTCGCCGTGCGGCTCCTCGGCCTTGCTGAGACCCCAGTGGACTATGTTGCCGTCGTCGTTGCGGACGGCGTCCTTGTAGGTGTATGTCACGCCGTCCTTGGTCGTCACCTCCCACCAGTAGTTGGTCGGCGAGTCGCCGTGGCGGACTATCTTCGAGAAAGCGTTCTCGACACGCGGGAAGAACTCGCGGTCGCCCACGCGCTCTATCGCGTCGGGCGAGCGGTGGGGCTGCAGAGTCGTCTGCTCGCCGTTTATGAGGTAGATCTCCGTTTCGTAGTCCTTGTCGAAGCGCGGCACGCCCCAACGGGTGTCTATGTCAATGGAAGGCGTCGGCAGGCTCCAGCCGTAGCCGCACCAGCCGCCGCGCACCTCGCTGCTGTAGGTCAGCGCGAGGCTCGGCTGCATGCCGTTGCGTTCCGCGGGCGCGGCTATGGGGTAGCTGAGTGTCGCCGCTCCGCTCTGCACGGCCTGCGGGGCTTGTATCATGACTATGCCCTGCAGCGGGTCGGCGGCCATCACGTCGCTCATGGCGGTGGGGGCGAAGCCCCGCGTCTCTGGCATCTCCGGCACCTGCAGCACGCCGGCTATCATGTCGGTGAAGTGGCTCGTCAGCGCGCAGACGAGGGTGTTGTCGTGGTTGGCGGTGTCCTTGGCGAGGGCTGTCCATCGCTTGCATTCCTCGTCGTAGAAGTAGACGAGCACGTCGCGGCCGTCGTAGCCGCGCGGGATGGCGAGGGTGTCAACGGGCAGGGATATGCGCGCGTAGCCGCCCGTGAAGTGCCTGCCGTGGGGCAGGAGGCGGAAGCCAGCGGCGTCCCGCGTGACGTTCACCATGCCTTGCGGCAGCTTTGCGATGTCGGCATCCTTCAATGCCGTTATGCTTAGCGTCAGCTCCCTGTCAACCGCCCCGATGGGCACGCTGAGCGTCGCGCCCATGAGCGTCACGCTCGCCGAGTCGGTGGGCGTGACGGGGAGTGTCTTATGGGGAAGGTCGCGAGATGGAGTGGCGAGGGTTTTTGAAGTGATTGCTGGTATGATAGCAACGGAATCAGTCGCAGTCGTATCCGTAGCGATTACGTCCTTTGGGGCGTCAATTTGACTTGCCTGATGATTATCTGACACCTCGCCATCGCAACTTGTGAAAAGTGCGGCGACGGTGACTGTCAAATATCTCGTCAGGCCCATCACGCGGCTACTTGCTAATCAGTTTATATGACCGTTTGTCCTTGCCGCTCTCGACGGTGGCGACCCACACGCCCTCGCTCGGTAGCGTGACCGTTATGCGGTAGAAGTCGCTGCCGCCGCCGCTCTGCACGGCGTAGCGGTGGCCGTCGAAACTGTGCAGCCCGACCCTCGCGTCGGCCACCTCGCGCAGGCGGATGCGCAGGTGCACCCGTCCGTCGGTCGTGGGGTTCGGGGCGACGGAGACTGCATATATGTTGCCGTCGACGGCATTCTCGTCCTCCGGTTTGGGCTGCTCCTCACCTTTGGCGGCGATGATTGCAAATGTCATGTCATCCCGTAGCGGCACGCCGTCGAACCGTGCCTTGAGCGAGCCGAGGTCGGCACTCTTCAGATATGCCGTGTCGCTCATCGAGAGCCAATAGTGTTCGTCGGCTTCGAGAGGGAACGCCTCCTCTATGCGCTCGGCATCGAAGGCGATGTTTACTGTTTCAGTTGCCTCACCCGTTGTCGAAACCCTCCATGTGCGGCCGAGGCGTTTGGGTTGCCCCTCCTCGCGTATGTATTTCAGTGATTGATTGTCGTCGCCGAGGACGACGTAGCTCATCGGGGAGAGGGTGTCGGCGGTTATTTTCAAAAGATCCGCATTTTCGGCACTTGCGTTTTCAGTGATGTGAAGTCTCGAGATCGTGTCGTTACAGATGCCGAATATACGGTGTGAAAATTCTGCATTCTCCACCGCATTCCATACCATGCGTCCGTCGCTGCCGATGTATGAGGAGGGGTTCGTCTGGTCGAGCGTGATGCCGTATTTCAGGGCGAGATACGTGTCAACCTTTTGCCTCTCGCGACTGCTTAACAGCCTGTCGAAGACTATGCTCTCGCGGATGCTGTCGGCACTTTCCGAAAGTGGCAAATCCGCCATCGATATGGCTGACGTGTCTGATTCTGACAGTCGTTGGCGAATTGATATTATGCGCGGTAGGTTTGCGGGTGTGTTGCCCGCAAAGTTTATGTACTGGCCGCTGTTCGGCTCTGCCACACGTCGGGAGGTTATGAGAGTCAGACCCGAGACGAGCGTCGCGTTCTCCGCGTCATCGGTGGGTATTACGACTTGAAAGGCGGTGATGCCCATTGCGTTTTGAGGCAGGGTGTCAACCGTGTTGACCTGCTCGTTTGCCGCGCTCCACACACAAGGCTTCGACACTCCTCCCGGAAGGTGTTGCGCGTTTGCCGCGAGGCAGAGCAGCATGGCGATGTGTGTGGTGAGTGTCCGCATAGTCATTTCCTTTTTGAAAAGCCGTTCCTTGTCAGCAGCCAGCCGACGCTCACGCCCGCATACTGGCTGTCGTTGCGCTGCTCAGCGTAGCCGTAGTCGTTGGCGCCCACCTCAAGCAGGTCGGTCAGGCATTTGCCGTAGAAAGCCTCGACGGTCAGCCCCGTCGGGAAGTCGTAACCGAGCGAGAGGTCTGCCCGCACGAGCGTCCGCCCTTTGATGGTCTGGTTGACGTGCTCCTCCACCTGCATCTTAGCGGCGTTGGTGACTCCAGTGGCGTCGTACTTGACGCACGACGTGCCGTTGAGGCACGGGCCGGCGCATATCGCCGCCTTGACGAACGCGCCTTTCACGGGGTAGACCTTCGCGCCCATGCCCAACGTTATGTGGTTGATCTTGATGTCGTAAGTCTCAGAGGTGTGCGTGGCGGCCTTCTTGATCTCGCCCCTCGTCTGAAAATAACTTACGCTCCACTCTACGGCCACGAGGCTCGTCGGGAAGCGGTATTGTGCGACTATTGAGACTGTCGGGGTGATGTGTCGTTTCTCGCTAAGCTCGAACGTCGGCTTGCCGTCGTCGGAGCAGAATGTCTGTTTTAGGTTGGCTATCGCCACGTGGTTCGCACCTATGCGGAGGCCAGCGGTGAAGACTCCGTCATACGATTGGGCTAACGAGCAAATGTCAGCCGCCCCTAATAACACGGCTAAACATATAGCACTAACAATCCTCATCTGCGCCTGTGCTTGTCGGGGTTGTCCATTGGCAATCCCCAGCCGACAAGCATTCCGAATGAGTTCAGCCAGTTGTCAGCCTCGCCGAAGTCGTGGCGGTTGGGACGGGTTGTTATGACGTCGCTCAAGCCGTGGCGGTAGAACGCCTCGACGTTCAGGCCGGTCGGGAACTCATAGCCGAGAGCCAGCGGCAAGTAGACATTGCCGTTCGCGGAAAACGCCTCCGCCAACTCGTCAGCCGTCTCCTCGTCAGCCGGGACGTAGACGTCGCCCCAATCCATATCGGAGGAGTTGGAGGAGTATGAGAAAATGTCTTTCGTTACGCTCCAGCCGTAGCCTATACCAGCCGACAAGTACAGCCCTTTGAACGCATATCCCTTGACGTGTGCGGATGCGCCCACGGTCTGGAACTTTGCGTCAACCGTGTAGGTGAATTCCTCGATGTCGTCGTACATGGTGCGAGTGTTTATCGCGTCATACGAGATGCGCCCCTCAAGACCGATGAGCGATTGTGGAATCTTGTACGAAAGAAAAATGCTTGCAGAAAATGACGGACGAAAATCCTCCGTAAAACTATATCCTGAATAATACCCCTCGCTGATGAGCGTCTTGGGGAGTTCCGTAATCTTGCTGAGACTCGCACCCGCCATTATTCCATAAGTCGCGTCGGATTTGTACTGGGCGGTTGCGGAGGCGCAGGCGAGAACAAACACCGCGAATAGTAGAATGAAATTATTAGTGCGACTTGTCATTGTAGTAAAGGAAGTATGCAAGCTGTGTAAAGTTATAAATATTATTGTTGAGTGTAATTCAGGGTGGCTCTTTTCTCACAAAAAATCAGTGTTTACACTTACGTTTTTATCCCATTCAACATCTCTTCGAACTCCATCATTACCTCCCCAATCAATTCATCCACCGCCCCCCCCTTAATGGTATGAGTTGGAAAGATGGTGCGATTGGGATTGGACGGAAGATTACGAAGGCACAGGAGTAAGCGGCTACGTGATAACAAGCTCACGACCTGGGAACTCCATTTTTCTGCCAAAAATGGGAAATACCGACATTAAGGAATTTGGCAAAGGAAGCAACTTTTGCAACTATTGGATTAACAGTGACTACCTCAGCAATAAAGAAAAGAATACGTTGTTAGATAGCTGTGCGGCTTCATTTATAGAACCATATTCGTAGATAAGGCCATTATCCCAAAACTGCGGTTGTCCAATTCGAGCAGTGCACGAAGGCGATGCCCTGTGCCGCCCAAAGCCTCAACCAATCGACACAAACGTTGTGATTGGCCTCGGGTTATCTGTGTACCAAACCGTTTATCTTGCGCTTCCACGGTTTAACACTTTCAGTCAAATCCTATGCACTGGGTTTTCGGCTTGTGCCGTATTTTTTTCTATAACGCAAAAAAAGCATTCAAAAATAGCGGTAAAAGGAAAAAGGTATTAAATTCGCATGTCCAAGGGAGCGAATCACGACTCCCCGTTCCCGCGACTTCATAAACAGGCGAGAAGGCCGTAGAATGCCACTTATTCCTTTCCATTAGTGGTGTAAGAATATCCCCAAAATATATTTTAGGTGAGGGTGACCCGATATGTAGGGTCGTCCAGTTGCGGACTGCCAATGGGCATTTCTGATTTATCAGTCAAAACATCGTACAAACAAGATAGTTTAACATCACAGCCGTATCGACTCGGCAAAAAAAGAACGCATGCACAGCATAGAAGAATTGTCAGGGTTCCTACTTCCCAAGTTGAGGGAGATTGCGAAAGATCTGGGCATCAAAAGGGTTGAGCAGTATAAGAAGAAAGAGCTCGCCACAAAAATATTAGAGGTAGAGCAAGATGGCTCTGACACCGATGGCATGACAGGGGAGACTCCGACTAAACAGATGGAGACGCAGCCCCAATCTCTCAGCGCGCAAGAGAAAGAGGACCTTATAGCTAAAGCGTTCAGCCGCTTCAAGACAAACAGTGATGAAGATGCGGAGTTTGACGAGTCGGAGGCAAAAACAGACCCGCAGCCCAAAAAGCCGAGGCCACGCGTTTTGGTGAACACATACACGACGAAGAATGCCAAAGACTGGAAGAGCAAAAAAGCCAATGTCAGCTATCGTAGAAGCATAGACGACTCCTACGAGCAATATGCGGACACGCAATTGGAGGCGGAGCAACCCAAACGTGACGGAGATATGCAGTCACTTGCGGAAAAGCTTGCCTCTTCCGGCCAAGGCGGCATCTTTAAAGATCTGAGCAATAGCGACGGCTATGGAGACCATATGGGTTCAGACAATTACTCGGATAGCCAATACTCGGAAAACAACTATCCAGACAACGGCTATGGCGAGCGTAATTACGATGGCACGGAACAGCAGCCCAAGAATCAAGACGAAGCTGACTTCTACCCTAATGAGACTGACGGACGCCGGGCCGAGGACCGGTTTGCTGACGAATATGCCGACAAACAGCAATGGGGCTATAATAACCGCCCAAACGAGCGCAAGGAGCCACGCCCAAACTATAATTTCGACAATATAGTAAAGGCGCAAGGAGTGCTTGAACTCATTCCTGAGGGATTCGGACTACTCCGGTCGTCGGACTACAACTACCTCAGTTCACCCGATGACGTTTACGTTCCCCAGAACCTTATAAGGAGCTATGGACTCCGCACTGGTGACACCGTGTGTGGATTTGTACGTCCGCCAAAGGAAGGTGATAAATATTTCCTCTTAGTCAAAGTCGAAAGCGTTAACGGAAAGCGACCGGACCAAATCAGGGATCGCCAACTTTTTGAAAACCTCACGCCTGTTTTCCCTAACGAGAAGTTCAAACTCTCTACAGGTCCCAAGGCCAACATATCGACGAGACTTGTAGACCTTTTCGCCCCGATTGGCAAAGGGCAGCGCGGTCTCATCGTGGCTCAACCCAAAGTAGGCAAGACAGTCCTCCTCAAGGACATAGCCAATGTCATCGCAGACAATCACCCGGAGGTTTACCTTATGATTCTGCTTATCGACGAACGCCCCGAGGAGGTCACCGACATGCAGCGTTCAGTAAATGCAGAAGTTATAGCATCCACGTTTGACGAACCAGCCGACCGCCACGTAAAAGTTGCCAACATAGTGCTCGAGAAGGCCAAAAGGATGGTGGAGTGCGGCCATGACGTAGTCATCCTCTTAGACTCAATCACACGCCTCGCCCGCGCATATAACACCGTGTCCCCCGCCTCAGGCAAGGTGCTGACAGGTGGTGTAGACGCCAACGCGCTCCAAAAGCCGAAGCGATTCTTCGGTGCCGCCCGCAACATCGAAAATGGCGGCTCACTCACGATTGTGGCCACGGCTTTGACGGAGACCGGCTCCAAAATGGACGATGTCATTTTTGAGGAATTCAAGGGAACAGGCAACATGGAGCTTCAGCTTGACAGGAAACTCGCCAACAAACGGATATTCCCGGCAATTGATGTCAACGCGTCCAGCACACGCCGTGACGATTTGCTGCATGACCGCGAAACGCTCAACCGCATGTGGGTACTCCGCAATAAGGGCATTGCAGACATGACCACAATCGAGGTCATGACAAAACTGGTAGACATGATGGCAAAGACTCGCAATAACGCAGAGTTCCTTGCTACACTCAACTCTTAAACTTCATAGACAATGTTTGGCATAGACTTCAGTCAGGAGGTTAACGACTCCATGGGTTTCATCAAGGTGGCGGCTGCGACCACGATTACGCACGTGGCCAATTGCCAACGCAATGCGGAACAGATTATAGACTTGATGCGCCATGCGACAGATGACGGCGCGTCTATAATAGCCCTGCCAGAACTCTCAATAACAGGCTACACAGCGGCGGACTTGCTTCAGCAGCCGTTTCTCCTGAGAGAGGCAGAGCAGTCTCTTGACAACATCACCAGCATGACAGCCACAATGCCGATAACAGCCGTTGTGGGCATGCCGGTCATGCTTAACGGCAGACTTTACAACTGCGCTGTCGTTGTCTCAGAGGGAGAGATAAAGGGTGTTGTGCCCAAGACGTTCCTGCCGACATATGGCGAGTTTTATGAGGGGCGTTGGTTTTCCGCCCCCAATGCGACTACGCCCAAAGAGGTCACACTGTGTAAGGCTACCATACCGTTCGGCAATGACCTCATTTTCACATGCCCGACATCTGGTGTTAAATTCGGAGTTGAGATTTGTGAGGACATGTGGGCGCCCGTTGCGCCATCGACTTTCTTGGCCCTCAATGGCGCACAAATAATCATAAACATATCAGCGTCCAACGACTATGTCTGCAAAGACGCATACCGCGCAGACCTCATCAAGATGCAGAGCGCCAAGACGATATCCGCCTACGTCTACGCCTCGTCTGGCAAGGGCGAAAGCACTACCGACCTTGTTTTTGGTGGCGCCACATACATTGCGGAAAATGGCACATTGTTGGCACGCGGCGAACGCTTTTCTCAGACGGCGCACTATGTGACGGCTGACATCGATATAGAGAAACTCGAGGCCCTACGCCTTAAGACTTCGACTTACTACTCGCCAGACACCGTCAATCACCCAGTCAGGCTCATTGAACTTGAGCTTCGCTCTGACGTTGACACAGACAACATAACTCGTACGTTTGACAAGCATCCTTTCGTACCATCAGACGCCGCCAACAGAGCTGCGAACTGCGAAGAAGTCTTTAATATACAGACTAATGGACTTGCCCAGAGAATGGAAGCGAGCCATGCGTCTAAGGCGGTTATTGGTGTATCTGGCGGATTAGACTCGACCCTCGCAATCCTCGTCGCCGCAAAAACAATGGACCTCATGGGACGGCCTCGCACGGACGTCGTCGGCATCACGATGCCGGGATTCGGCACAACAAGTCGCACACATGACAATGCGGTCGGCCTCATGAAATCATTAGGTGTCACCATTGAGGAAATTGACATCACCAAATCGTGCAAACAGCATTTGGCCGACATAAATGTCCCGGAGACAGACAGAAGCGCGACATACGAGAACGCCCAGGCCCGCGAGCGCACACAAATCCTTATGGACTACTCGAACAAGGTGGGTGGCATTGTCGTTGGCACAGGAGACCTGTCTGAACTCGCTCTCGGATGGGCGACTTATAATGGAGACCAGATGTCCATGTACGGAGTGAATGCCGGCGTGCCCAAGACACTTGTGCGTTACGTTGTCGAGTATGTGGCGGAGACAGCCATGACAGAGGAGGCGCAGAAATACTTGAAAGACATACTCGCCACCCCCATCAGCCCAGAGTTGCTTCCCGCCAACGCGAATGGCGAGATTGACCAAAAAACCGAAGACCTTGTGGGGCCATATGAGCTTCATGACTTCTTCTTGTATAACATGCTCCGATTCGGATTCGGGCCAGAGCGCCTTATGATGATGGCTCTCAAGGCATTCGATGGAGTCTACACAAAACCGGTTATCAAAAAGTGGCTTTATACATTCACGCGCCGTTTCTTTGCCCAGCAATTCAAACGCTCGTGCATGCCAGATGGGCCCAAGGTCGGAGCCATATCGCTGTCACCGCGAGGAGATTGGCGCATGCCCAGTGACGCGTCTGCGGAGATGTGGCTCAACATAATAGAAGAACTCTAAGCCTGAGGAAGCAGCCAAATGCAAAAGGGTACTTTATTCATGATTCCAAGTTACGTGGCGGACACACAGCCATGTGACACTTTCCCCGAAGCTAATGCGGACATAATCCGCTCAACTCGCCATTTTGTCGTAGAGAATGAGCGAACCGTCAGGCGTTTTATAAAAAGCGTTGACCGAAGCATAAACATTGACGACATAACAATGACCGAGCTAAGCGAGCACAACAATGCGAATGCAGACATTCCGCAGATGCTGGCAGCCGCCGAGGCTGGTGAAAATGTAGCAATGATTAGCGAGGCCGGATGCCCAGGCGTGGCAGACCCGGGCGCAAATCTTGCAGCAGAGGCTCACAGGAGAGGCATACGGGTCGTGCCGCTCGTAGGTCCGTCAAGCATACTGATGAGTCTGATGGCGTCTGGTCTTAACGGACAGAACTTCGCCTTCAGTGGCTATTTACCCATAGGTGCGGAGTTGACCAAAGCTCTCAGAAAGATGGAAGAGCGGAGCTTGAAAGAGAACCAGACGCAAATATTCATCGAGGCCCCGTACAGAAACGACAAGATGTTGCAAAGCCTAATCTCGACACTCAAGCCAGAGACAAGGCTTTGCGTGGCGCGCGACATTATGGGCAAAGAGGAATACATCGTGACACACAAAGTGTCCGAATGGAAAAAAGTCCAACTCCCCGAATTGCACAAAAGACCAACAGTCTTCCTCTTCTTGGCATAAATGACGACAAGCAAATACATAGAGATTAAGAATGCCCACGTAAACAACCTGAAGGGCGTAAATCTCAAAATTCCACGCAACAAATTCATAGTCATCACTGGAGTCAGCGGCTCCGGCAAGTCGAGTCTGGCGTTCGACACTCTTTACGCTGAAGGGCAGAGGCGCTATGTAGAGAGCCTAAACTCATACGCCCGTCAATTTCTTGGAAGAAACACCAAACCAGACGTAGACAGCATAACGGGGATTCCGCCAGCCATTGCAATAGAGCAAAAGGTAAACACACGCAATCCCCGCTCTACTGTTGGGACATCCACTGAAATATATGACTATCTGAAACTGCTCTTCGCCAGAGTTGGCAAGACATTCTCCCCAATAAGCGGATGCGAAGTCAAGCATGACACAGTGACCGACGTTGTTGACTACATCAGCAAATTGCCAGATGGAACTGTCATCGTGATTATGTCACCCCTTCGCGAAATGGACATGGCATCCACTCTTAGCAGCCTTAAACAACAAGGCTTTAGCAGGTTGGAGCATGACGGAGCCATAGTTAAGCTCAATCAGGTGGATGTGTCAAAGCAGACAACCACCAAGGGCTTCCGGCTTATAGTAGACCGCCTCAGCGTGACTCACACTGAGGATTTGACCACACGCCTGTCAGAATCAGCCACCACGGCCATGCACGAAGGTGGGGGGCATTGCCTCATACGCGTATTCGAGCAAGACGGCAGCGTGAAAGACAAAGAATTCTCGTCCGCCTTTGAGGCAGACGGGATGACGTTCGACGAGCCGAGCGAGATGATGTTCACGTTCAACAGCCCTGTCGGCGCCTGCCCGCGTTGCGAAGGCTTCGGGCGTGTCGTCGGCATTGACGAGGATCTGGTCATTCCAAACAAAAACCTGTCAGTCGGCAACGGATGCGTGGCTTGCTGGTCGGGACCCAAATTAGGGCAGTGGAACATAGACTTCATACGAAAAGCTCAAGCTTATAAATTCCCTACATACAAGGCATACGCTGAGCTTACGGAGAAAGAGCGCGACCTGCTTTGGCATGGGGCTCCGGGAGTGTATGGCATTGACGACTTCTTCTCCTTTGTGCAGGAGAACCAATATAAGATTCAATACCGCATCATTCAGGCCCGCTTTCGCGGCAAGACAATTTGCCCGGATTGTCATGGTTCACGATTACGCAAAGAGGCGGGATATGTCAAGGTTGGTGGACATAACATAACCGAGTTATGCCAAATGGCCATCTCCGACCTCAAAACATGGGCGGACAACCTGCAGCTCTCAGAGCATGATGCTAAAGTGGCTCAACGCATATTGACCGAAATCAGGCAGCGACTTGATTTCTTAGTCGAGGTGGGTCTTGACTACCTGACACTAGACCGTATGTCCGCCACGCTCTCTGGTGGCGAAAGCCAGCGCATTAACCTTGCTACCTCATTAGGTAGCAGCCTTGTCGGCTCCTTATATATTCTTGACGAGCCAAGTATCGGACTTCACTCATCAGACACAACAAAACTCATTTCCGTCCTAAAAAAACTCCAAAAGCTCGGCAACACTGTTGTTGTCGTTGAACATGACGAGGACATAATCAGGGCGGCAGACGAGATTATTGACATAGGGCCTGAAGCGGGAAGACTTGGCGGTGAAGTAGTATTCGCCGGGGAATACGACAAACTGCTGTCAGACTCAAGCAGCCTCACCGCCCAGTACCTCACCGGGCGAATGGGGATTCCCGTCCCACAAAGCCGCAGACCATGGAATCACACAATAACAGCTAACCATGTCTGCCTCAACAACCTGAAAGACGTGACAGTGGCTTTCCCTCTTAACGTCATGACAGTAGTGACGGGAGTCAGCGGCTCGGGCAAATCGACCCTTGTTACTCAAGTCTTATACCCCGAACTCCGACAACTAACAGGAGACGAAGGCGTCCTGCCAACACAATATAAGCATCTGACTGGAGACCTCGGCGCGGTGAAACGTGTCGAATTTGTGGACCAGAACCCCATAGGCAAAAGCACACGCTCTAACCCTGTGACATACCTGAAGGCGTACGAGGAGATTCGTAAACTGATGAGTTCGCAGCCGTTATCAAAACAAAACGGCTTCACAGCGGCCCATTTCTCATTTAATGCGCCGGGCGGGCGATGCGAGGCTTGTCAAGGTGATGGCGTCATCAAGATAGAGATGCAGTTCATGGCCGATGTGGTCATAGAATGTGACCAATGTCATGGAAAAAGGTTCAAAGACGACGTTCTGGAAGTCAAGTATCGTAACAAGAACATCTATGACATTCTGGATATGACGGTAAATCAAGCCATAGAGTTCTTCAGTCAAGGAACAAGCGCCACCGAGCGCAAGATAGTCGAACGCCTAAAACCTTTGCAAGACGTAGGCATAGGTTACATCAAAATGGGGCAAAGCAGCAGCACTCTCTCCGGAGGAGAGAACCAACGCGTTAAACTTGCCTCTTACCTTGCCGACGCAAACCAGCCCCCCACCCTTTTCATCTTTGACGAGCCGACCACTGGACTTCATTTCCATGACATATCCAAACTGCTTAAAGCATTTGCCTCGCTTATAGCGAAGGGACATAGCCTTTTAATAATCGAGCACAACATGGATGTCATAAAAAGCGCAGACTGGATTATAGACATGGGACCAGCAGGTGGTGCCGCAGGCGGACAGGTAGTCTGTCAAGGCACACCCGAGCAAATTGCTCAAAACAAGAGTTCAAAGACAGGTGAATACCTGAAAAACTACCTTAAATAGGGGAAATGCCCAAAAGTCAGACAATATATAGGGCCATGACGGAGGCCATGCGAAACCTTGCGACCGGAGAAACGTACGAACACGTCAGTGGTGACTCTTTAGGCGATTTGCCTATGCCGTCAACCGCAAGGCTGAAAGAGATTGTGCGTTTGTGCCGCGAGATTATCTTTCCCGGGTTCTTCGCTACAAAGCCTGTCCACCAGTCAAGTTTAGGCTATTACCAGGGGGTCTGCATCGAGGAGATGGCACATAAACTGGCGACAGAGATTTTCGCCGGCCTGTGTGTATCCAGGCACTCTGAGTCCGGATTCGCCCAAGAAAGCATACATGCGGAAGCGGAGGTCATGACTGCCGAATTCATTCGATGGCTGCCCGAATTGCGACGTCTGCTGATAGGCGACGTCAAAGCGATTTTCGCAGGCGACCCCGCAGCGCACAACAGCGCAGAGGTCATTTTCGCCTACCCCGCGGTAAAGGCAGTCTCAGGCTACCGCATAGCGCATAAGTTGCACGAGCTCGGGGCTCAACTCATCCCGCGCGTCATAACTGAGATGGCTCACAGCGAAACAGGGATTGACATAAACCCAGAGGCTCAGATAGGTGAAAGGTTCGCGATAGACCACGGAACCGGCATAGTCATCGGAGCCACGACAATCATCGGGGATGATGTCAAGGTATACCAGGGAGTAACACTGGGAGCTGTAAGTCACCCCGATGCAGATGCGGACGAGGTGCGCAACCAGCCCCGCCACCCGATAATTGGCGACCGCGTCGTGCTATATGCACAAGCCACCCTCCTTGGGCGCATAACCATTGGTCACGATGCCATCATAGGAGGTAACGTATGGCTGACTCATGATGTCGCCCCATATGAGCATATAGAGCAACGCGGATGCAAACATTAGACAAGCAAAAACAAACAAATGAAAATCCTTGAAATAGGGAAAACACAGAACACGCCATATGTCCTCTTGAACCCCAATGGGAGAATAGAGTTCATCGGTCGCTCGATACCAGAAAACTCCATGAGCTTTTACAAGCCCATTGCGGAGTGGATGAAAGAGTACTCGGAGCAAGACATCAGGCACACGACGGAAGCTACGTTCCAAATAGAATACTTCAACACGAGCTCGTCAAAATGCCTGTTAGACGTGTTCAAAAAGCTCGATGCCTTGTACATGCGAGGATGTGACGTGCAACTCCATTGGGTTTGCGACAGGAATGACAATGACCTGTATGAGGCTGGACTTGATTTTGAGACAATGATAAAATGCCCGTTGTCAATTGAGAGAGTTGACATGGACTAAAAATCGTGCCATTTTTGGAGGAGAGCACAACGCTTATTTCCTAAAGGCAAAGATATTAATCATATTTGTCCATAAGCCCCGAAACATAGCAATGGGTGCGGACGTATTTATCAGTGCGGGATTCTGACGCACTTTTTGAGAAGTAAAGCGAAATAATTTCAATAAAATTTAATATTTTCGCTTCGCAGAAGTCATAAACCATGGAGTTCAACCTGGATAAATGGATAGCAGCCCAGAAACACGGCGAGGTGCTGATTGAGCACGTCGGTGATTTCTCGTTGCCATACATTGACGCCATGCTCCCCGCCATGGAACAGAAGTTGCAAGACCGTGTAAAGCCGGAAAGCACAAGGAGGAAGGTCTTCCACATCTTTGTGGAGTGCGCCCAGAACCTTTACCACCATATAGAGCCAGAAGCCGTGGCAGACAGGACATATGGTAACAAAAAGATTGGGGCTATACTCCTGACAAAAGATGAGACTGGATGCCGCATCACGACAGGCAATTTTGTTCCACGGACCAAGTCGAGCGAGTTAAAAAGCCAAATTGACAAAATAAACTCGTTGGACAGTGAGCAGCTTCGTGACCTCTATCGCATAACGGTAAAAAAGGATGGATTCTCAGAAAAAGGCGGAGCTGGCCTTGGAATGATTGACATGGCTCGCAAAAGCGGTCATAAGCTCAACTACCAGTTCTACCCTTTGGAAGAGGACCCGAATGTCATGTTCTTCTCATTTGACGTTTGCATAAGCTGACAAGCCAAAAGGCAAATCTTGAACTTGTCGGCTATAAGATATTTATACACCAATTAGAACAACTAAAACTACTGAATTTTACTCAGCAATGATGGACACTATCACTATTGAAGAGAGTTCAAAGACCCCATACATAATGATGGACCCCGAAAAGGGCACCATAGAGATAAAGGGGCGCTCCATACCAGAGAATTCTGTAGAGTTTTACCGTCCCCTCATCACATGGCTTAAGGAGTACGCACAAGAGGACATGAAACCCACAAAGGTCAAATTCCAGCTTGAGTACTTCAACACGAGCAGCTCTAAATGTATCCTTGACATATTCAAGCACCTTGAGGCAATGTACCGAAAGGGTTGGGACATAAACATTTCCTGGCTGTATGACGAGGATGATGAGGACATGTATGAATCGGGAGAGGACTACCAGTCAATCTTGACATGCCCCATATCTCTCGAAAAAATTAGCGGAGGAATGTAAGTTTGGAGTGTGGTGGATGACACGACACGGATAATGTAACCAATACTCGAGTGTTTTAATGACACAGGTTAACTGCATAATTGTAGACGATGACATTTTCTCAACGAAAGTGATGTCGGGCTTTGTTAACAAGACTGGGGATGTGGTTTTAGCCCAATCGTTTACAAATGCGATAGACGCCATAAACTTCCTCGCTTGTAAAGAGGGCAAATGCATTAACCTAATATTCCTTGACATTGAGATGCCCGAGATTAACGGAATCGAGTTCATGCAGGCTGTAGACATGACGCAACGGGAGGTCATTGTCTACTCGTCACAGGGGAAATACGCTCTCGAATCGTATGAGTACGATGTGTGCGACTACTTGCTGAAACCCGTATCATACGCAAGATTTATCAAGGCTGTGAGCCGCGCACGAACGCAAATAGAGCAACGCAAAGGACTTGTGACGATTGAGTCGTCAGAAGAAGAAGCAGAGGGAACGGGAAGTTATACTGTAATTAAAGACAGCTGCGGGCAATCACACAAAGTCAGGTACGCAGACATAGTATCTGTAGAGGCGAAGGAGAATTATGTCGTGGTCAACACGACTAAGCAAGATATTCTTGTGCACATGCCGATGAAAAAAATGCTTGAGTCAATCCCTGAGGACATTGTCAAGCGCACACACAAGTCATACGCGGTCGGCATCAGGTTTGTCGTAAAGATAGACAAGGACTCTGTTTATGCGGAGTATGGGCAAAAGGAACTAAAACTACCTTTGAGCAGGACATACGGGGATAGCTTTAAGAAAAGCTTCTGCTGATGACGGAGTCAGGAATCACCCGGACAAGGCCCGGAAAATGAGAGAATGCACTCAATAAAGGGGAAAATTGCGACATCAATGACACTTTTTATGCGTGACAACACACTGGCAAAAGTTATCCTATGTGCTATATTCCTTGTTGCCGCTTTCGCAACAGATGACGCATCAGCACAAGTCAAACGTGAGCGCGGTAGCAGATTTATTATTCCCATAGGAGCCGAAGCTCCTTGTTTTCAATTCGTAACAAACGAGGGCGACACATTAGATTCCGACATTTTGCGCGGACAAGTCGTCGTGCTTCAATTTGCCGCATCCTGGTGTCCATTCAGTCAAGCACAACTTGTAGACCAGAAAAAGTACGTTTGGGACAAATACGGAGATCGCGAAAGCCTCTCAATGTTCATTATATGTGAAGACATTGCTGAGGACCGCCCAACATTTCTCAGACAGCGCGAAGAGAACAACATCGACATCCCATATGTTTTCGACGAGGGAGAGGAGATTTACAGGCTATTCGTAACTCCCAATGGAAGCGTGACAAGGACTGTCATAATTGATAAGGACTGGAAGATAGCGGACCTCCATGACATGCACACGCTTAGGGATCTATTTGAAATAAGAAGGATGGTCCGCAAACTATCAAAGTAAAAATCGTAAATTCGCGGCACTCATAGTTAACAAGGAAAAGAGGCGGCAAGATTAATTTATGGAGCTTGTAAGCATAATACGGTCACTAACCGAGGGCATATCGGTTGGCTTCATCGCCTCAATTCCCTTAGGTCCCATCGGGGTCCTCTGCATCCAAAGAACACTCAGCAAAGGGCGCCGGTCAGGTTTCGCAAGCGGAGCGGGCGCCGCCACGTCTGACTTCCTATACGCAGTTGTAGCAGGCTTCAGCGTGTCCATGGTGACGAACTTTGTCGAGCAGCACAGGCAGATATTATACGCTTGCGGAGCCATTGTGCTCATCATTCTCGGACTGAAGATGATGTTCAACAAGCCCCATCGCCAAATAAGACGTCAGAGGGATGGGAAAAAGAGCAGCCTTTGGCAAGACTACGCATCCACATTCTTCCTGACGATAAGCAATCCTTTAGCGTTGGTAGTATTCATGGGGCTTTTCACCCTCATGGGAGTTCACGCTACAAGGATAGAACGTGTAGCCGTGGTTTGTGGGGTGTTGGCGGGAGCACTGTGCTGGTGGCTGTTATTGACAGTTATGGTCGGTTTGTTCCGCAAGAAACTGACTTTAAGGCGACTCCTGTATGTCAACAGGATCGCGGGGGCAATGATTGTCGGCTTGGTCATAATAGCGGCAATCGTTGAAATTGTCGAGACAATGTCCGCATAGAGAAAAAAGTGAAACTTCATGGCTACCATTGTTGAAATAAGACGAATTAGAACGACAGACGAGTTATTTGCGCCTTCGATGCGACTAATGCATAGTTCTTTCGTAGACGACGAGCTGCGCAATGACGATGCACTCAAGGCTCTGACCGATGGCAACCCACTTTTCAGCTTTAACGTCATTTTTAACGACAAGGGGGATAGAGTTGGCTTGATAACGACCTGGAACTTCGGCAAAATACTATACGTGGAGCATTTCGCCATCGAACCCGATTTACGAGGCTTGGGCTACGGGAAGGCCACGATTGCCAATCTCACAGAACTGTCGAAACAACCAATAATCCTTGAGGTTGAGATGCCTGAGACATCCGAGCAGGCAAAGCGGCGAGTTCATTTTTATGAGAGCCTTGGCTTATGCGGATGGCAAACACCATATATGCAGCCAGCCTACTCAGAGGGGAAGAATCCTCTGCCGATGATGTTGATGGCCAAAGGTATAGACGAGACAATTGAAGGCGCAGGCATAATTATCGCCCTACTCCACCGACAAGTCTACGGAATTAGAGCCGGCCAGCGACGAAGCTAATTATTAAGATTGTTTACAACTTGGCTTCCAAATTAAATATTAAATTTGGGACAGAAAATAATATTGCGTTTTTGGCGCAAACAACACATCGATAGACAATGAAAAGTGAATCGAGTAAAAATCAGACCCGTAAGGACAGGCAGGAGATGATTGAGTACATCAATCTTCAACTTGCCGCCCTCGGTCAACCCGTATTCCATGACACCGAGGAGAGCGAGAACAAACTCGCGGACACCAAGTTCATGGAGCTCACCAAAGACTTGGTCAGCAGCTACAGGGAGAAAACACGCCTCTTGGGCCAGCATCTCTGCCCTGTCGACCAGCGTATACAAGATTTCATTGACGACTACCTGAAGGACGTCAAGACGCCTGACATGTGCAAACTCCCTACGGAGACCCTCATTTTGGCTCAGAAGGGATTGGCACGAGAGCTTAGCCTTCCACCCGACAGCAACTCATTCTTCAGCAAATACGTTTCGACTTATCGAGTAAAACAGGGTATCCTTAACAACCCGGCGAATGACAAGCGTACAACAAAAGGCACATTCCATATCGCGGAGGGCGGCCTCCCCATCCCAGTTGACAAGAAGGCTGTTCCCAAGGTGACGTTTGCGCGACTTTTGAACGCGGCTCTCCATCCCAGCGACGAGATTAACGTATTGCCTTACACCTCAAATCAAACCGACAAGGCCCACACGATGGTGTCTCTCCTTGTGCGACCCATTGTAGTCCCCGAGGTTCCCAATGTCATGACCCGCCGCAGCCTTGAGGTTCACTTGTTCGCACCAGGCAGCCTCGTCAGCTCACTCGATTTTGTCGAGACCGTATTCGGCAATGCAGGCGACCCCACAATGCCGGCAAATGACGCAGCACTTGACATTGAGGGATGGACTGGACACACAGGCTGCATAATCTTCGCGCCTCAGCTGCTTCAACTCCGCAAGAAAGACCTCGGCTTGCCTCATTATGACGAGGCTACAGACCGCCAGAGGGCTGACGGCATGTGCTGGCGAGACGAAAACGAGCTTTACAATGACGGAGGCTCTTTCAAAATCACGGCACGCGACGCCCGCGGTGTAGTCGTCACCATTATCGCAGACAACTACTTCGGCTATGCGAAGAAAGAGATCAAGACTGAGATAAACTATTCAGCCAACCTGTTCGGCTTGGCTGAGGAGGAGCACTCTGGCGGCGCAATCGCATTCTCGCGTTCCATAATGGCCGATGACATCATTGGCGAATTGTACTCCAACAAACTCGACGGAATCTATACGTTCGAGGAGGCTATGCATATCCTCGGCGACCGCGTGCAGATTATGCCAGAGGGTTACGCCATTGACAAGAAGTACCCCAACGTCGTATACATTCCCGAGACTGCGGACATACACATTGAGCAGACCCAAATCTCGTGGATGCACAACGGACAGGAGAAGAAGATACCTTTGAGCCCAGACAAGATTTTCATCCACCCGTCTGGCAACAAGTTCGAGCTCGCTAAGCATCCGCAGCAGCCCATGTGGCGCATCATCAACACCGCCCCCGAGGGTATGCTCTGCCACAAGCCTTGCACCGTATCCGGCGGTGGAAAGAGCGAAATCTCCAAGTCAATGCAGAACGCCATCATCTATGGTCCATTCAACATTGTAAACCTTGAAGAGGACTTCCGCAAGGCCGATGAAATCATCAACCACGACTACACCAATAGGTGGAAAAACGTCCAGACCGACGCAAAGCCCAGCCGTACATTCCTGAGTAACAAACGAGCCTTAGGTTCGGCTGTCAAGTTGCTTACTCCGTCAGAGATGTACTCAGACGAGTACAATGCCTGGCTTCGTAGCATACCTGCGCACATCCGTTCTCTCGTCTTGTTCGTCAAGCGTCTCTACCGAAATGAGAGCGAGAAGGGCAATTGGAAGGACTACATGAGCGTTGAGATTATAAATGGCCGCGAGGGCACCACGCTGATGTACAAGAATAAGCACGTCACAGGTACTTACGTCCGCATTGGCTTCAACCCTGGTGGAAACTGGCTGCTTCACAAACTGCGCAGCGACTTCGTTCCAAGCCTCAAGATTCAGGTTGAAGACGACATCACTGCGTCAGTCACAGTCCCGGCCACTCAGATTCGCAACCTCAATCCCCAGTTCAAGAACCCGAGCGTCAAGCTTGTCGAGAACTGCGAGATGCGCCTTTTCCAGCGTCCTGACGAGGCTATAAACCGAGGCTACGACCATGAGGCTGAGGCGGACATCTGCAAGCCAAACACATTCTTGACCAATTACGAGCCGCTGACGCGCAAAGACGCTCAAGGTCTCAAGGACGACGCCATCAACTTTGACCTTTACACTCAGCCGGTAAAGAATCTCGTCAACGACTTTTTGGAGGATGGTGACGACGAGTATTTTGTCGTACCAAGCCACCCGCGCCTGGTCCGCGGACTTCCGACCAAGAACCCACGCTACCTGCAGTTCAACAAGAACTCTGTCGAGAATGTTGACACATACGTAGCCGAGATTGGCGTCCGCCTGCATCGCAAGATTAACACCAATGAGCCGGTTGTTAATGTTGTCAACGCAGTAATGCCTGGACGCCGAAACAACCCTGCCGACAAGAAGAACGGCATTCGTCCACTTAGTGTCTACAACCCGATCCATTATCAGGAGTTGCCAGAGCTTTTCATGGACTTCACCTGCTCTCTGACAGGCAAATCGCCATCTACCACCGGAGCAGGCAGCGAAGGCGCCTTGACCAAGGCCCCATTCAACATGCTCTGCTGCACAACGGACCTCAACAACGCATTGCTTTGCTTTATCCTAACAGGATATCAGGGCTTTAGCACAGCAGCTGGTTATATCGGAAATTCTCGTTTCGACCACGACATTTCCATCCTCATCCCTGAAATCTGGGCACGTATGGTCCCAGAGGATCGCGACGCGAACTTCCTCATCAAGCAGGGCTGCTTTGACAAGCTTGAGGACTTTGAATACAATGGTCAGAAAGTTTTGGCGAGCCGCCTTGGCTACAGGATTAACGAGAACTTCGCCTTCCGCTGCATGAACCGACTGTTTGACGAGCCTGATGCGGTCTTCAACGAGAAGATGCTTAAGCCAGAGCTTCAAGGCATGGATGAGTACGTTGACGGCATCAATAACATCGTCGAGGCTCAGAAGAAAGTCGCCCTCAAATATTTCGAGGAAGGCAGTGTTGATTCCGCAATTCCGCCCCTCAAGGCATTGCTCTACATCATGGCCTATGGAGATTACGAAGGCAAAACAGCTGACGACCCAGAGATCCGTAAGCTCTTCGAGCGTGACTATGTATTGAACAGCGACTGGTATAAGGAGCGTCTTGTCACCAAGCAACAGCGTGACATTGCTCTTGCACAGCGCCAGCTCGACTATATCTCTGCATTCCGCAGCAAACCAGAGAACGCCAACTGCATAAGCGACATGCGCATTGACTACAAGATTGCAAAACTGAAGGAGCGTCTGAACCATCTGAAGTCAGACGAGTACCTGCAATCTCTTGTCGGTACAATTGGAGCAGACCCACTCTACAGGTAGGAGATAGACGCCTTTAGCGTCTTAATGACAGCCAAAGAGGCCCCACGTTGGTGACGTGGGGCCTCTTTTTTTGACATACGATTTGCGAGAAAGCACGACATAACGTCTTCGCACATCATAACACGGATAGCATCCCAAGTGAAAGCCTGTGCATTCCAGTCCATCACCCAAAAGCAAATGGTTTATCCCGAGATGTGTGAAAAATTAGTAAAACTACGACTGCCAGACAAAATGCATCTGACTAAATTTGCGTCGCTAAAACTTTTCAAATGAAAGGACAATGGATTAAAGGATGGCATAAGATTAACTTCGCCATCGGTTTCGTAGGGAAAATCTACCGTTTCAAGCTGTGGCTTGCAAGCCGCAACGTGGAAAAGGCTCAAGAGAAGACCCTCCGCGGCATACTTGAGTACGCAAAAGACACAGTATATGGCAAAGAGCATGGCTTTGCGGAAATTTTGAAGGCAAAGAATGCTCAAGACCTTTTCAAGGCCTATGCAGAAAAAGTCAAAATGAGCGATTATGAGGATTTCCGTCCTTACATTAATCGCCATATGCATGGAGAGAGTGATATACTCTTCCCCGGCAAGCCCAAGATGTACGCCACAACATCCGGCACAACCAGCGAGCCCAAATGGATTCCCATCACACACAAGTACTTCAATGAGGTCTATGGAGTGATGAATAAGACATGGTTGGACAGCCTTATCCGCTGTGACAAACATGCTTTCGCAGGTGGCGTTGTATCAATTGTAGGAAAGGCTATTGAGGGTTATGCGCCAGATGGAACTGTATATGGTTCCGTGTCGGGTGTGTCCTTCACAAACTGCCCAGACTTCGTCAAGGTCGTATACTCATCACCCGCAGAGGTTTTTGAGATTAAGGACTACCGCGCACGCTACTACACCATCATGCGCTTCGGCATTGAGTACAACTCAACAGTCCTTATCACGGCAAACCCGTCGACCATTGTCGAAATGCAAAACAACGTCAATGAGTTCTATGAGGACTATGTCAAGGACATCGAGAATGGAACACTAAAAGAGGACCTTGACATTCCGCAGCACGTTCGCGAGGCTCTTCGCAGCCGCATGAAGCCGAACCACGCCCGCGCACAAGAGCTCAGGGAACTCAAGGCAAAATATGGCACAGTCCTGCCAAAGCACTACTGGCCCGACATGGCAGTGGTAAACACTTGGCATTGTGGCAACACAAAGATATACATGGACAAGATCCGTGACGCATTCCCCGAGACGACAAAGATGCCGGAATTCGGCTACTTTGCATCAGAGTGCCGCGCCGGTCTTGTGCTGAACGGGAAAGAGGACACTACCCTCTTTGCACATATGCACTACTTCGAGTTTATCCGCGAAGAGGATATAGACAACCCGAACCCGGAGTTCCTGCCACTCAACAAGTTGGAGTTAGGGAAACGCTATTGCATGTACGTTACCACATGCTCTGGCCTCTATCGATACAACATGAACGACCTCGTTCTGGTATCAGGCTTCAATGGAACGATCCCGACCATCCAATTCGTACAAAAGGTGAACGGCATCGTAACGCTCACTGGCGAGAAATTGCACGAGCGCCAATTCATCAAGGCTGTTCATGAGGCAGAAGAGGAGACTAAGATGGAGGCTAAGTTCTTCATTGGATTCGCAGATCCCGAGTACTCCGGCTACCACTTCTACTACGAGTTCGCAGACAGGGGAACAACTCAGGCCCAGGCCGAGGAATTCACCAAAGTAGTGGATGCTAAGCTCAAGAAAATAAACATCGAGTATGACGCAAAGCGCGCTTCATTCCGAGTAAAAGACCCTATCACTCACAGATTGGAAGACAACGCCTTTGAAAAATTCAAAGCTGCTTGTATCAACGAGGGTGCAAGGGATGGGCAGTTTAAACTGATGCTCCTCCTCCTTAAGGATCAAAAGCGTTGGCCCAAGTTTGACAAACTCGTAATCGAGTAGACTCAATCGAAAGACACAAAAACCCGACACCCGGTGCACATAAACGATGCGCATCGGGTGTCTTTTATTGCCACAGAAGGACAAATTCACATGGCAGAGTAAATAACAGCCATGCCGCAGATCCGAATTTAAATTTTGCACCCCCTCCCCCCAGACCCTTTCCCGCATATGAATATATACAAACGCAATGGAGCGCCATTTGCTCAATAAAAAGCACCAAACGAGGCATGCGGCCAAGCGCATTGGATATTTTTTTGTATCTTAGGAATTTGAAAAAGAGACAACAATTAGGGATGGACAAACAATACAAACTAATAATTTTCGACTTCGACAAGACATTATATAACGGGCGCTTTTACGCCTTTTACATAATGTTGTACAATGTATGGCACTTGTTTCGGACAAGGGCGGAGCGGGTTGTGAGAAAACAACTTGCTGGCGTTGACATGGGCACTGGAGCAAAAATGAGAGCGGAAGAGATGGCTCGACTTTCCGCAATGATGAATATTGAGACGGAGGAGGCTGACAAGTGGTACTCTGCTTACCTTGACTCAATGGTGTCGATTTTAAATGAACACTATAAGGCTCGCCCGATGGCATGGGAAGTCATCGAGGAGCTTCTTGACGCAGGTGTCAAAGTTGGTGTATTATCCGACTACCCAGAGACATGGCGACGCATAAAAGCGTTAAACCTGACAGATGAGAGAATACACAAATGGAGCGCGGAAGAGATGGGTGCGTTGAAACCATGCGCGCGTCCATTCATCGAAGCAGCCAATGAGGTAGGCGTAGACAGCAGCTTGACATTAGTGATTGGAGACAGAGCAGACACAGACGGAAAAGGAGCGGAAGCGGCAGGTATGGACAGCCTTCTCATAAAGGGTAAAAAAGCGAAAGACGGATGTGGCTACAACGTAGCCGCGTGGGATGAAATTGTAGAGAGACTCAAAGATATAGCCAAGAGAAACAAGGAAGAGCAACATAAATAATGAATGGACTTAAGCTCATAAAATTAATAAAGAAAGTCAATGGCAAGGATATTAGGACATTCTTGCTGTTTTTGCTCATATCCATTCTCGTATGGCAGATTGAAAAGCTAAGGCAGACATACCCAGAAGACACAGAGCTGAACATTATTTGTGAAGACGTTCCCGAAGGATACATTACAAGCAAAGGTTTAGACAAATCTGTGAAAGTGAGGCTGGAAGGTGATGGGTTCAGCCTATTGAGGATGTATGTCACTAACCACAGGAACATAAGAGTCAGCCTAAAGCACCTTAGCCGGCTGTCATCAGGTGGTTCTATGTGGGCAATATTCATCCCAAGGCGTCTCGCTGGAGTCAAAAATGACCTCCCTGAACATGTGCGAATAACCGATGTGTTCACGGACACAGTCATGATTCCGCTTTTGACAGTAAAAAAACGAAAGTTGCCGGTCATCGTCCAAGACAACGTCTCGCTACAGCCACAATACACATATTCGGCACCAAAGAAAGTGACGCCGGACAGCGTCATCGTCACGGCGACAAACGACATCATGGACACATTAATCGCGGTCTACACCACTAAACAGAATCCTATTTCCCTGAACGACACTGTTGTCACACAAATGGAGCTTATCTTGCCAGAATTGGCGACTGCCAACACATCATTCGTGACAGTTGAATATGACGTAGAGCCGTTCTCTGAAAAGAAACTGTCTGTACCGATAGAGCCGATCAACGTCCCCAATGGATACACAGGTAAGATATTCCCACCTCAAGCACGAATATCATTCAACGTTGGTCTGAGCAAATACGAAAGAGCGGACATCGCATCATTCAGAGTGATAGCAGACTTCAGCACGATACACCCGGGCGACAAAGAGTCGCGAGTGAGGATATCGTTACTGAAGTCACCAAAATTCGCAGACAACATAAGCATTTCACCTTCATACGCCGAATTCATACTTGAAAAAAACAAATAAGAAGATATATGTTGAAAGTAGGTTTAACGGGTGGAATTGGCTCAGGGAAAACCACCATAGCCACAGCATTTGCTAAACTTGGCGTGCGTGTTTACAATTGTGACCTTGCTGCACATAGGCTGACGGATAGCAACAATGTAATTATAGACAATCTGAAAAAAGCATTTGGTGACAATATATACAACACAGACAACACACTCAACCGAAAAGCCCTTGCCAAAATCATCTTTGCGGACAAAGCCAAATTAGAGTTTGTAAACAACATTGTCCACCCAATCGTAGCAGAAGATTTCAACCAATGGTGTGAGGCAAGAAACAACGAGGGGCACCCATGGGTATTGTGCGAAGCGGCAGTCATGGTTGAGAGTGGAATGGATAAACTGATGGACAAGTTGATTGTTGTCAGCCTGCCAGTCGAGACAAGGATAGAGCGGGCAATGGAAAGAGACCATGCGACCAGAGAGCAGATAGAGAACCGGATAAGAAATCAAGGTGACATGTCTTATATAGAATCCAAGGCCGATTTCATTATCCAACCTGATGACAGGCACCTTATTATCCCGCAACTAATTGACATTAACAATAGGCTCAACGAAGCAGCAATAAAATAAGATGGGCATTATATTCAACATCATAATCCTCTACTTCGTCATGAAGTTTCTGTTCAGATACTTGTTTGGCGATGGCGGAGAAAAGAGCACGTATACAAGTGCGAACTACGGCAACTCAAACTTTGAAGACGCCTTGTTGAGAGTCCTCGCTGGCGCAATGAAAGCAGACGGACGAGTAACAAAACCGGAACTGAATGTTGTAAAACGCGTACTCGTAGCGCAATTTGGAGAAGAGGGCGCTCAATCTGCGCTGCTACGCCTGCGCGACATCTTAAAGACTGATTTCGACATCAGAATGGCGGCCATGCACATTGGCTCAATGGTGTCATATTCAGATCGCTTGCGCATTGCAGAAATCCTATGCCAAATTGCCGAAGCTGATGGCATTATTACAGACTCAGAAGTCACAACTATCGTAAACATGTCCTACTACATGGGGTTGTCGACCGCTGATACGCAGCGCATCGCATCCCGCCTGCATGTCAATGGCAACAGTCGTGGATATGGCTACGGACAGCAAGGAAATTATTATGGGACTTCGGGTTCTTCATCCCAGGGACTCACTGCAGCCTATGCGACATTGGGCATAACAGAAAACGCGACGAATGAAGAGGTGAAAAACGCATATAGGTCTCTCGTGAAAAAATATCACCCGGATCGCTATGCCACGCAGAGTCAAGAAGAGCAAGACAAGGCGGCCGAGAAATTCAAAGAGGTACAAGACGCATATGAAAAAATAAAATCAGCAAGAGGGGTTTAACTAATTTGTTGCCCCCCCACCCCCATAACAACATACGCCCTGACGCGCCGAAGAGCATCAGGGCGTATGTATTTTAGCCTACAACAGTTACACGGCTGCGCGATGGATCGACGGGCTCAACACGCACCTGCGCTTGGATTTTTTCTTTCAAGATGTCAACGTGGCTTATTATTCCCACACGCTTACCACCACTATCCCTAAGTTTCTCAAGAAGAGTTGTCACCTTTTCAAGGCATTCGTCATCCAGCGTGCCAAACCCCTCGTCAATAAACAAAATATCAGAATCGCAACTACCTGCCCCAGACATTGAGGCTAACCCTAAAGACAGAGCTAAAGAGACCATAAAACTCTCTCCACCTGATAGATTTGCAGGTGTCTGGATGGCATCGCAATGGTATGCGTCGCGAATGGATATATTCATATTCAGGGTGCCATTTCTGACAAGAGTGAAACGATTATCAGTCAAGTCCCTCAAATGCTTGTTGGAATAATTCAACAACTCATCGAAAATGAAATTGAGCGCGATAGTACGGAAGTTTTTTCCTTTGCTATCAGAAATGAAACTAAGCGCACCCCACTTCTCATTTTCCTCCTCAAGCTTCTTCAATGCCTCCTCCTCTTTACCACGCCTCTTTCTGTTTTCGACATCCGTCTTTAGCTTGTTCTCATAAGAGCCAATATTTCTGTTAGTATCGTCAAGTATTTTATTAATATCTACCTCTAAATGACTTAAACTCTCAATAGTATCACTTGGAGCCAAATCTGGTTTGACAATTTCGAGACTCTTCAAAGCATTCTCTAAATCAGTAACGCTACGCTTAGAGCTCACCACAGCGGTATCGAGCTCCTCAAGGAATCGACGCTCAATGGCAATTTTCGCCTGCGAGTATGTGCCAGCCAATGCCTTGACGACATCAAGCTCAACATCAATTTTTAGCCTTTCATTTTTTATTTCCTCCTCTTTTGATGATATCGCACTCCTCAGATTTTTCACAGTTGTCATCCATTGAGTCAAATTATTTGTAAAGGCAGTCCAATTATTTGAAACATTTACAGATTGAACATCATCAATATCTTCAATCTTATTCCCTTTCCAATCTGGGATATCCTTCAGCACCTTGGCGTATAACACTTCCGCAGAGTTGAACTTCTCCTGCTCATGCGAAATTGAAGTTTCAAGTCGCTCCTTGATATCCAACAATTTGCAGAATTCACTCAACGCATCCAACCGCTCCCTACCCTCCTTTTGCCTCTTCGCAAGAGAAGATGAAACCGCTTGAATATTAATAGCATCTGACCCATCATAACCATTTTCTCCTACTTTTTGCAGGTGCGAGACTACCTCATTGCTCGCTTTGCGATATTGTTGTTTAACACTCTCTTGCGCAGACAATTCTAAGGCTTGTGTTTTTTGCTGGTTTTCGAGGTCTAATTTAGACTCTGAGTAATGCTTAGCCGCATCATTAGCAGCCTTAGCCGCATCAGACTGCTCTTGCCGGAACGGAGCCTTGACAGCCTCAAACTCATCAATAGCTCCAAGATGCTCAATTTTCCCGCCACAAACAGGGCACGTATCCCCTACATGCACCATCTTAATCACCTCCGTGGCATAGTCACACTTTTTGTTTATCTCATCCAACCTCTCATCGGCTATTCTCTTCCTTTTTTCAGCCTCATCCTTCAAGGCCAAAGCTTTTGACGTCTCATCCTGTAATTGCTCAATTTTGACATTTATCTCAGCCACAATCCCTTCTTTGACTTTTAAATCGTTGCTGATTAAGGACAATTTATTAAGTTCGTTATCAGCAGTCGAAATATCCTGGAGTACATTCTCTAATCTGCTTTTTTCTTCCTGCGCATCATACTTGTCTTTAGGCACATTGCCACCCAGTGATGATGATAGTTTAGACAAGTCATCACAAATCTTGCTCAACTTGACATTTTCATTCGATATAGACTTGCGTCTCGCATTAAGAAGAGCAACATTAGAATTAAAAGCCATCACAAATCCGCTTAATTTTTTTTTCTCAGCGGACAAAGTCTCCTGATCGATTTGCAAGGCGGAAATAAGAGAACGGAGACGCTCCGTTTTGTCCCAAAGCGCAATATCGGACCTACGCCTTGCGTTGTCTGGAGACGAAACAGCCTTCTCGGCTTTCTGGAGTTCATCTGTAACCTTGACCAACTTGTCCTTATTTTCCAAATATCTGCTGAGCCAATCTTTTTTGGACCGGACAGCCTTTGACTCCATATTTAGAGATGCCGTACGCTCTCTTAATTCAGTGACAGAGCGTCGAATATTTTCTACCTCTTCATCCGAGGCCACAGGTAAATTCTCTATGAGATTCCTCTTTTCTTCACACTTATTTTTACATTCTCGGGACTTATCTGATATTTTCATCCCAATCTTAGTAAAGATATCAGCGCTTAGAATCTTCTCAAGGATTAGCGATTTTTCTTCACCTTTACTCTTGAGAAATTTGGTGAAATCGCCTTGCGCCAGCATTGTTGTCTTACAATACTGGTTAAAATCAATGTTAGTGACCTCCTTGATAAACGCCTCGACCTGCTTCTTGCCTGAAATAATCTGGGTTGGGGTTTCGATTGTCCGTTCAGCGTTACCCAAAGGACCTGTCCTCTTTTTCTTTACACTCCATTGAGCTTTATACTCTTGGCCATCGTTTCCTTCAAAAACGAGTTCAACAGAGCAAAAATCCGCCCCCCTACGGACAAGTCGTCGACAATCATTAGTCTTCATGCCAACACAAGCACCAGACTCATCGTCTAAATCCTCCATTGTCGCTTGAGTAAATCGGGCTGTCGTATCAAAAAGCGCAAGAGTAATCGCATCAAGAATGGTCGTCTTGCCTGAACCCGTCGGCCCTGTTATAAGGAAAAGCGACTGCTGGGCAAGCACGCCAGAAGTGAAGTCAAGTTCAGCATCCTCAATAGAGGCAAGGTTCTTTATCTTTAATTTTCTGATTCTCATACACCTATTACTTTCTGTTATCCTCCATTACATCATCAATAACAGATTGGAGCAAGTCTACAATATCTGCCGGCATATCCTTACTATATTTTTGGCTGTAAACGCGTTTTGCGATATCGATTGGCATAACCTCCCTGAATTCGCTTAGCGTCATTGAGTTTCTCTTTTCTTGCTGTTCAGTTATGGGGAAGGTAGTCATGAGTTTACAAAAACGGCATTTTTTTGTAGAGACAGCCTCGCCAATCTTGGTACGCGCCTCCGCAGTCAAAGAGTCGTCAGCCAAAACATTTAGGCATACATAATCTGTGCAATCTGGCGAAAGATTTCGTAGAGCGTCAATGGCAAGACTGAAAGGTGTCGGCTCTGCCGGAATAGTCAGCACATTGCGCAGCTGCTCTATTGGAATTGTGCGCACATTCGGTTTTTGGCCATGCTCAATCTCAATAATGTCAACGCCATGTCCATGTGTCTCATCAAAAGAGACTGCTATCGGAGTGCCACAAAACCTTGCATGCCCATCTGAGCCACCAACAAACATAGGCTTATGGATATGACCAAGAGCCAGATAGTCATACTGACATCCGAAAGAATGAAGTGGGACAACATCAACACCTCCAATTCCAATTTCGCCAGAAGCAAGAGACTCCGCAGCACCGACTGCGGCATGAGCCGTATATATGACAGGCAGGCCATCATTGTTTAACCTCGCCACCTCATTGTCTATTTTTGAAAAGCAGTCGGAATAGTCAACAAATCGCGGATTAACAAAAGGGACGGCGGCAATAATGGCCACGCCATCAATCACATGTACAAACTTCTCTGGAGCAAGCGTGGCATCATCATTGCGCGGGACCCCCCCCGATATATTCACACCATTCAGCTTCCAAAGAGACTTGTCAGCCTCAAGTCGTAACGCACTGTCATGATTGCCAGCCGTAATGAATGTACGCATTTGCTTATTTCGGGAGCAAACCTCTAACAATTCCTCCACAAACAATTGGACAGCCTCGGCCGATGGGTTGCTGACGTGGTATATGTCTCCACTCACTATCATGACGTCAGGCTGCTCTCTCTCAACAATATCGGCAAGCTGATGAAAAAAATGCCGATGCTCATCAATACGGCTATAATTGAAAAATTGCTGACCGATATGCCAGTCTGAAGTATGTAAAAATTTCATTGGGAATCTGCAAATAAAATACTACCGCCCCTTGACAAGACGCACACCTATCTCAGAATCAACCGAGACTCGATTTTCTGCATTTTTTTGACACTCCGTCTCATCCTCCAAATCTTGCACAAAGGAGTAAGAAGAAGTAAAACCGCGACTGTCTTGCACATCATCTATCATGTAGACACCATAAGTGTATGCGTTGCCAACCGCTATATTCGCTGGAATGAATATGGAAGTCCCGTCATTGCTTGTAACCGTTGCCCCATATACTCCCCTATACTTTTTCCAAGACCAGTGACAGCTGTCAACAAGTTCTTTCACCTCATCTGCTGTGGGTAAACGCCATCCATCAGCGGAGCTGACATCTGAATTACTTGATGCCAAATAGGTCCCTAATTTTTCGGGTGAAATCGCACCATAATTAGCTGTCGCCCATAGCACAGAAAGACCAAGATCCGCACTTCCCGAGGTTTGAACATCTATGCTATTAGTCTTAAAATCAACTATATCTCCATAATAGGCCTTTGAAGTCACAGCGTTTCCCGATTTCGCATGGATTATGGCGTACGCACGGCAAAAATACCTTTTGCTCGATTTCAGTTTTACGTAAGTAGCTCCAAAGCCACCATAGCTCAACGGGTCATACTCCTCAGCACCAACCTTAACAATGGTTTGGTCAGAATCAACGCCGACACTATCAATAGTGACGTTCCTGTTTCGCTCGAAAAGCAGGAAGCCCAACTCGTCAGTATCACTAAACTTCACACTTACACTTCCATTCAGGTGGGCGGAAAAGGATGATATACCATCAGGCTCGTTAGTGGTGACAGAAAGAGATGGTGTCGTCAGCTTTTTAGTCTCACCCCAGATGTAGACATCGCGCATACCAGAGGTCTTTTGACAGACAAAGGCCGCATAGTAGTAATCATGATCAGGAAGCAATCCCGTCACTGAGTAGGGTGTCGTAACAAGAACAGAGGACTCTCGGATGACACGAGATTTTGTGGAATAGTATACTCCATAGCTTCCCTTGAATTTTGCGGAATCAATGTCCTCGCTTAAAGTCAGGCCGAGCTGAGCGCCATAAGAGTATATATCCTCCGCATCATTTGTCTTGGCAGTAAGTCGATTGGTGCGGAAAGTGTACACATCCGAGTTATGGTAATTTCCGTCCCTGTAGACATACGTGCAGAAATAATATGTGGTATCGGAATACAACCCATCCAAATCAAGTTTATAGTGACCCTTGCTCACAAACTCGGCTTCTGCTACATATCCGGCAGTGCTGACAAATCGCGTATTCTGCAACGAATACCTCACGCCCGCAACCAACGACGTGTCATTCTCCCTTCCAAACTGCCCCTCTATGTGAACGCTATATGGGGTGACATCAGACACAACCACAAGGGAATCGACATCTTCGTCAATCGGTTGCGGTTTCACCTCTTCTTCAACCGCGCAGCCCCAAAGCATGAATGCCATAAATGCGGCCGCCATTGATATAGTCAAAATGGATTTCATGATGCTTCAAGATAATTTGTGACAGACAAGCAACAGTTGCTTTCCGCCATAAGCAGACACTCCAAACAAAAAAATCATAGACGACTCCCCAATCTTTAACTTCTTGCGCAACTCATCCGCTGACATTGGGAAATTACGGACAGCCACGGCCGCTGATGGGAATGCTTTGCGCAACTCACCGATGCTGCGTTTGGACAAGTCATAAACTGCGACAATTTCAAATCGGCGGCCGGGAAAATCAGTGATGTCTTTATGCCCTACGTAGACGTGAGTTCCGCATCCCAACATCTCTACATCGTACAAATTAGTCAGCAAAGAGAACGGGGCCGCTTTCATAACGGCAGGCGACGGAACAAAGAGCTTTTCCCCCACAGAAGGCAGGCGCTCCGCCATCCGAGTCACGCAACGTTTCTCCTCACCCGCGCAGTAAGAGACAGGTGAGACAGGACCACCATCATCAGACAACATCTGCGCATGAATGACCGGCTCACTATGAACATCAAGCCCAGCTTTGAGAACAACAAGCAAATCCTTGCATTCAGAAGCATGACCTATGGCGTAAACGTCAGAGACACAGGGTAACCGGGATATGACCTGTGAGATGTCAAGCAATGGTGACAATTTGATATAAACAGTGTCCGCCACTCGCAGCATTAATGGAGCTATAGTAGTCACATCTGGCGAACAATCCTCCAGTTTAAAAACCCTCCCACCTGACGAAGACCGCCTTGACGGATCTATGAAGATATTGTCAAACTTGACCGATGACGCCTCGCTATTTTCAAGGAACTCCTCAGCTGTAGAGCATACAAAATCAGTATTTGATGCGCCAAGAACACCAAAGTTATGACGAGCAGCATCAACCGCATCAGGACTCGCATCGACATAAACGGCCCTGCTCATTCCTTGACCCATAAAAAAACAGTCTACTCCGAGCCCGCCAGTCAAATCGACGAGAGAATCACCCTCAATGAGATTTTGCCTGAAACGGGCAAGCGGCTCGGAAGAGCATTGCTGAATGGCCACAGGGAACGGGAATTGCAGTCCTTCATGTTTAGCCCATGAAGGCACCTTGGCAACAAGCCGGTTATAGGCATCAACCTGCTGGGCCACAACTGAAGGTCTGACATCAGCTGCCGCTTTTATCGAAAGAGCGATACGCGAAGGCTCCGCCCCCCTGTTAATCGCCACCAACCGAAGTTCTTCTGGAGTGAGCAAAGTGATTATGTTTGAATTGAGAAAAACTATTTCGTGTATTTCAACGCAATTTATCAAAAATCGCCATATCAACAAAAAGCAAAATCTCAACAGGAAGAAAATCAGCGGAATATTATACATGTTCAGGTCTACCCCCAGAACGAGGCCCAACACTTGGAAGCAAAACAAATAACGCCAACATCACGTAAATTCAGCGCAATTAACTACTTTTGCCGTAATATAGAACGCACACACGTGTGCTTCGTCCGCACCCTTTCGCCATTAACCAAGATTGTGGACTGCGGCCGGTCTCACTAATCCTCTGTACCAATCTACTAATGTATAAAATCGGACTCGACGTAGGCTCGACCACGGCAAAAATCGTCGTTCTCAACGACAAGGCTGAGGTAGTCTATTCGTCATACCGCCGTCATCAGGCAAACGTTCCTGCGGCCATAGAGGCATTTCTTGCCGAACTTACCGACACCTTAAATGACACAGACCAGTTCACGCTGGCCCTTACGGGTTCAGTGGGGCTTGGCGTGTCTGAGCGATATGGATTGTCGTTCGTGCAGGAAGTTGTAGCAGCGACTGAATTCACGCGCACCGTACACCCCGAGGTTTCCACAATAATCGACATCGGCGGAGAAGACGCGAAAATCGTATACCTCCAAAATGGCAAGGTCACTGATTTGCGAATGAACGGAAACTGCGCAGGTGGCACGGGAGCCTTTATAGACCAAATGGCATTGTGCCTTGGCGTTGAAGTCACCGACCTTAACGGATTGGCGGAGCGTAGCACTGCGCTCTACCCTATCGCCTCGCGTTGCGGCGTATTTTCCAAGACCGACATACAGAACCTCATTGCGCGCAATGTGCCGAAAACGGACATTGCGGCATCAATATTCCGTGCCGTCGCCGTCCAGACGGCCAGCACACTCTCGCACGGATGCGAAATAAAGCCCAAGGTGCTTTTGTGCGGCGGCCCGCTCACGTTCATCCCCTCACTCCGCAAGGCGTTGGCCGACTACTTCGGCTACGATTTGGAAAAGGACTTCATCATCGAAGAGCGCGCAAATGTAATTCCGGCCTGGGGTACTGCACTTGCCCCCAATGACCACGCGGCCTTCACAGTCCCTCAGCTCAAGGAGCTTCTCAACGCTCCCGCCCCAGAGAAAAAGGTGACAGAGAACCAAACTCACCACAACAAGGCGACGGTTGAACTTGCCCCGATATTCAAATCGGAAGAGGAGTATTTGGAGTGGAAAGCGGAAAAGAGCAAGAACTACGTCCCAGTGGTTGATGTCAGCCGCGCCACGAGACACAACTTCCTTGGCATAGACTCAGGCTCCACCACGACAAAAATCGTCGTCATCAACGAGCATGGGGAGATTGTATTTAAATATTACGCCCATAATGGAGGCAACCCCATTGACGCCGTCAAGCATGGTCTGAGCAAACTTGTGCAAAGAGCCGAGGAGGAGCATGTGCGGGTTAACATCACCGGAGGATGCTCCACAGGTTATGGAGAAGACTTGATAAAAGCGGCATTCTCGCTTGACTATGGCATGGTTGAGACCATGGCCCACTATGTGGCAGCACATGCGATGTGTCCGGACGTCTCTTTCATTCTCGACATAGGCGGCCAGGACATGAAAGCCACGTATGTGGATCATGGCGCGCTCACCCGCATGGAACTGAACGAGGCATGCTCTTCCGGATGCGGCTCGTTCATCGAGACATTTGCGCAGACACTTGGCTGTGAGATATCAGACTTCGTGACAAAGGCATGCCAAAGCCAGCGTCCATCGGACCTTGGCACGCGTTGCACAGTCTTCATGAATTCGAAGGTTAAGCAAGTGCTGCGCGAGGGTGCGTCCGTATCTGACATTGCCGCCGGATTGGCATACTCCGTCGTAAAGAACTGCCTCTTTAAGGTTTTGAAGCTCAAGAACTACGATGAACTTGGTCAGAACATTGTCCTTCAAGGCGGCACAATGCGCAACGACTCCATCGTAAAGGCTTTTGAGAACCTCACTGGCAGGAAAGTTTATTGCAACAACGTGCCCGAGCTTATGGGCGCCTATGGTTGCGCTCTTCATACTCAGCGCCAGCTTAATGGTATCGACCGTGAGGGACGCCCTGTGGCCGACTTCCTCATTTCAGCCGATTTTGATGAGAAAGCGCTCTCATGCCATGGCTGTGAAAATCAGTGCCGCATAACCCAGTATAAGTTCAAGAATGGCGGCATATACTTCTCAGGCAACAAGTGCGAGAAGATATTCACCAATGGCAAGGCTGCAGACCACGTGGGTGTTGACATGAGCGTAAGGAAATATCATGCGCTCTTTGACCGCGCCGCCACACCGGAGACCACAGTGGCGCAGCCGCGATTCACGGTGGGCATCCCTCGCGCGCTGAACATGTATGAGGAGTTCCCGTTCTGGCACACATTCTTCACCCAGTGCGGCATTCGCGTCGTTCTATCAAAGCCCTCGCTCTTTGTTGAATATGAGAAGAGCGTGCATTCCGTGATGTCAGACAACATCTGCTTCCCGGCGAAATTGGTCCATAGCCACATATACGGGCTTGACGCGATGCCTGGAGTGGACAGGATTTTCTTCCCCCGAGTTGTCTATGAGAAACGCGAGGATGATTCCGTGACCGGCAGCTACAACTGCCCCATCATCATCGGCTACCCTGAGGTCGTTTCTTCCGTCATAAAGACTAAGAAACCAGTCGACTCACCAGTCATATCGTTCCATGACTCCAAACTTCTTCTGAAGCAGTTGCTCAGATTCATGGAGCAATTCAACATTCCGGCGAATATTGTCAAAGCTGCCCATGCAGCCGCCCTCAAAGAGTATTCGGACTTTGGCCAAAAACTTCGTCAGGAAAATCTCGATGTTTTCCAAGAGGCGCAGAGGGCGCATCGCACCGTAATCCTCCTTGCGGGACGCCCATACCACACCGACCCACTCATTCAGCACAAGGTGTCTGAAATGATTACCAAGCTTGGTGTGGATGTCGTCACAGAGGACATAGTGAGGAACTCGAACATCAAAGAAAAGGAGACGTTCATCCTCAAACAATGGACTTTTGTCAACCGAATACTTAATTCGGCACAATGGGCTGCACGTCAGGGGAAAAACGTCCACTTTGTTGAGACCACGTCGTTCGGCTGCGGCCCTGACGCATTCTTCACAGACGAGGCGCGCTCAGTCCTCAACCGTCATAACAAGAGCCTGACGCTCCTGAAAATTGACGACATTAACAATGTCGGCTCAATGAAGTTGCGCGTTCGCTCCCTTATTGAGTCCCTTAAATTTGGCGGCGAAGTCAATTCAGAGGTTAAGGCTTTTGTACGTCCACGCAAATTTGAGAATGAGGACAAGAAGCGTAGAACTATTCTCGCCCCATTCTTCACAGAGTACATATCCCCATTACTTGGAGCCGCATTCAAGACTGAGGGTTATGACGTCATCAGCCTGCCGATATCAGATGCGGAATCTAACGATTTGGGTCTCAAATACTCAAACAACGAGGTTTGCTATCCTGCCACCCTTATTGTAGGTGATTTCATCAAGGCGTTGCAAAGCGGCAAGTATGACCTTGACAAGACAGCCGTGGCTGTTACGCAGCTCGGCCAGTGCCGTGCGACAAACTATCCCTCGCTAATCCGCAAAGCCATTGTAGACGCCGGTTTCAGTCAAGTGCCGGTGATTGGCATAGCAGGCACAGACAAAGAGGACCAGCCAGGCTTCAAGCTAAACTTGTTCAAGGCCGCCCCTATTGTCCTGTACTCTGTGTTCTTTGGCGACTGGCTATCCATTTTCTATCACGCCATTGCGGTTCGAGAGAAAGTCAAAGGTACAGCACGCACTCTCCGCGATGACTTCTTAAGACGCGCAAATCCATTAGTCGAGAAGAAAGACCTCAATGGTCTTCTTAAGCTGACGCGGAAAGCGGCTGAGGAGTTTAACGCCATTGACATATATACAGACCGGACATACCCCAAGGCTGGTGTCGCAGGTGAGATTTTCCTCAAATTCAACCCATACTCGCACAGATATGTGCCCGATTGGCTGATGGATCATGGGGTTGAGGTAGTCCCGCCCATTATCCATAACTTCTTCCTGCGCGCCTTCGTGAACTTTAAGTTCAACAAAGAGAACTACGTCAAGCGCTTTAAGGTTCCATCTATCGTCATAGATATGGCCTATTCGCTCATCGTAAAGGTTCAGAAGAAATTCGACAAGGAGGCAGAGGTATTCAAATTCTACCAACCTGAGATAGACATAAAGACTCAGAGTAAGTTGGCAGAAGACATAATATGCCTCTCCGCACAGTTTGGTGAGGGATGGTTGTTGCCCGCCGAGGTTATCGCCTACATCAAACAAGGGTGTACTAATGTGGTTTCCATGCAGCCTTTTGGCTGTATAGCCAATCATATTGTCGTCCGCGGCATAGAGAAAAAACTCAAAGAGGCATACCCGGAGCTCAACATGCTTGCGCTCGACTTTGATGGCGGAGTAAGTGAGGCCAACATAGCCAACCGACTCCTACTTTTCCTCTCTAATATGGAAAAACAGTAGGGTTTACCACTCTAAAAAGCAAAAGCCAGACAGCAGTCAACTGTCTGGCTTTTGCTTTTTAACAATGCTCCCAAACGAATAGAGGTCTCACTTACCCAAGAACTTGCGAAGAGCCGTCCTGTTATGATCATTGACAAAGTCCTTCATCGATGGAGTGAAAAGGGTCTCTAAAGTGTCAGAATAAACATCAGTGACACGACCACGAACCATCTTCATTGTTGAGTTCACCATCTTGTTAGCCTCGGTCATCGCCTCAGGAAGAAGTGCGACCGCAGCGGGAATCCAACGCTCAGGGAACAGATTAGCGTTTGCGCCACCTCGGCGGAAAGAGGCTATCTGTTTTGAAATTGCAGACAAAGCAAAGTCAATTCCCTCCGGGGTATCAAGAGACAGACCAGCCTCAGAGGTACGGCGCTCAAGAGCCGCAGCATTTGCCACAATAAGCCCCACAGTAAATGGGCTTTGGTTATTATAGACCATGCACTGGTCTATGCAGTCTGACAAGTCTACTATAGACTCCTCAATTCCCTCAGGAGAGAATTTCTCACCATCAGAACTGATAAGCAGACTCTTGAAACGGCCAAGCACGAACAGGAACCCGTCACTGTCAATATATCCCATATCGCCAGTGTAGAGCCAACCATTCTTAATGGTCTCAGAAGTCGCGGCATCATTTCGCCAATACCCCTTCATGACATTATCGCCTTTAATGACAATCTCACCTTTCTCCCCTCTCGGCAATTCATTTCCGTCAGCATCACATATCTTAATCTCCATAAACCCGACAGGAAGACCAGACGAGCCGAACTTGGCAGCATGAAGAGCGTTTGTCGAAATGACAGGCGAGGCCTCCGACAAGCCATATCCTTGAGTTATAGGGATGCCGACAGCCGCGAAGAAACGCTGCAATTCAATATCTAACAAGGCGCCACCTCCTATGAAATGGGCGAGCCTGCCGCCGAAGTTCTCCTTGATGGCATTAAATATCATGGCATCACCCAAGGCCATAAGCGGTTTTAGCAAAACACGCCAACCCTTGCCGCGGTTAAACCAATTTCCGTTGTACTTGTAGGCGACACTCACAAAGAAATTAAACAATCTCCAAGCCGCCATACCCTTTGCTCGCACCCCGCTCTCTATATTTTTCTTAAACGCCTTGGAGAGGGCCGGCACAGACATCATCAAAGTTGGCCGTATCTCCTTTATATTCTTGGGGATATTACGCAGTGTCTCCATCTGCGTCCTACCAGTCTCCTGTGCGGCAATCGAAGCCCCGTAGTACATGAAACAATAGAGGCACACGGTGTGAGCGAACGAATGATCCCAAGGCAAAATGGCAAGAGTGACAGAATCCTCGTCTAATGTGACCCTTTGGCAGCTCTGCATGGCATTTGCCACATAGTTTCGTTGAGTGAGCATTATGCCCTTAGGGTCGGATGTCGTTCCACTGGTATATGATATATTCGCCAAATCGTCTGCCTTCAGCTGACCGACATAGTCCATCATGTCAGCCATGTGCCCAGACTCCTTAAGCCATTCCTTGCCCATGGCACATACAGCTTTGAAGTTAATTGAGCCGGCTGTAGAACTGACGTCGCCATCAAGATAAACGACCTTCTCCACAGCAGTGTCCGCTATGTTGGCATCTTTAATTTTTGAGGCCTGATTTTGCGAGACAATCACCATCTTAGCCCCCGAATGTTTCAACCTGAAATAAACCTCGGTAGCGGCATCCAGCTTAACTGACAAGGGGACATTGACAACCCTGGCATAGAACATGCCAAGCTCACACACCAGCCAATCCTTACGTCCCTCACTGAGCAAGGCGACCCGATCTCCGGGCTCAAGCCCCAACAGCCTTAGACCAGCGCCAAAGGCTATCGCATCCTCTTTTATATCATTATAGGACCATCTCTTCCACTCACCCTGACGTTTCTCTGTAATCAAAGTGTTGTCGGAATAGCGTTCCACACTTTTCTCAAAAAACTTGACGACAGTTGTCAGCTCTCGGAAATCAAGTTCCCTCTGCTTTTGTTCTAATTTCATTTTTATTTTAAGTTTTCAGGATTAACAAAGGTATAAAATAATTTCCAAATGCTAAAGTCACCAGGCCATAAGCCAAACATGCATGACACTATGTCATATCTCGAACGAGACACAAGTGACACAGTGTCACCATTATTGCCATTATGGCACACCTAATGCCTTGGCACAAAAATTGACAATACTCAATCAGAAAGTAAAAACACAACTGCAATATGGCATCAGGTAAGATTGGGGTCTCTACGAAAGACCTCTTCCCTATCATTAAGAAATTCTTATATTCCGACCACGACATCTTCCTTCGCGAAATCGTCTCTAACGCCGTTGACGCTACCCAAAAACTCCGAGTTTTGGCATCTAACGGAGAGTTCAAGGGAGAGCTTGGCGACACAAAGGTCCGCGTGAGCGTTGACAAGGACGCAAAAACCATAACCGTGTCAGATAATGGCATCGGAATGACCTCTGAGGAGGTTGAGAAGTACATTAACCAAATCGCATTCTCTGGCGCCGAGGAGTTCCTTGAGAAGCACAAAAACGACGCCGCCACAATCATTGGCCACTTCGGACTTGGCTTTTACTCCGCCTTCATGGTTAGCGACAGAGTCGAAATCGTGACCAAAAGCTACAAAGAAGGCAGCAAGGCAGTGCGTTGGAGCTGCACAGGCGAACCAGAGTATACATTGGAGGAGGCTGAGCGTGCAGAACGTGGAACAGACATCATCATGCACGTCTCAGAAGACGAGAAGGAATTCCTGGACAAAAACCGCATTCAAGAACTGCTCACGAAGTATTGCAAATTCCTCCCTATAGAGATTGTCTTTGGCAAGAAGACTGAATGGAAGGATGGCAAAGAGCAGGAGACTGATGAGGATAATGTCATCAACGACACCAAACCGGCATGGGTTAAAAAGCCTGCAGACCTGAAAGAGGAGGACTACAACAAGTTCTACCATCAGCTTTATCCGATGGCGGATGACCCGTTGTTCTACATCCACTTGAACGTGGACTACCCGTTCACTCTAACTGGCATCCTCTACTTCCCTAAAATCAAGAACAACCTCGACATCAACCGAAACAAGATTCAGCTTTACTGCAATCAGGTTTTCGTAACCGACTCGGTGGAGGGCATCGTGCCGGACTTCCTCACACTGCTGCACGGCGTAATCGACTCGCCAGACATACCTTTGAACGTCTCACGCTCATACCTTCAGAGCGACTCGAACGTGAAGAAGATCTCCAACCACATAACCAAGAAAGTTGCGGATCGTCTTGAGGAAATTTTCAAGAATGACCGCGCCACATTCGAGAAGAAGTGGGACGACCTGAAGATTTTCATTGAGTATGGAATGCTCAGCGACGAAAAATTCGCGGAGCGTGCGACCAAGTTCGCCTTGCTCAAGGATGTCGATGGCAAGTACTTCACATTTGAGGAATACAAAGCACTCATCAAGGATGCCCAGACCGACAAAGAGGGTAACCTCATTGTCCTCTACGCCAATAACAAGCAAAACCAATATAGCTTCATTGAGAGTGCGCAGAGCAAGGGATACAACGTCATTTTGCTTGACGGCCAGTTGGACACCCCATTTATGAACATGCTTGAGCAGAAATGGGAGAAGACGCGTTTCAGCCGCGTTGACGCTGACACGATTGACAAACTCATTGTCAAAGACGAGCAGCACGAACTCAAGCTCTCCACGCAAGAGAAGAGTGACTTGGAGGAGGCGTTCCGCAGCCAGACGCCAAAGGAAGACAAAACCAACTATACGGTCAGTGTCGAGGCCTTGGGCGAGAACGAGATGCCAGTCATCGTCACACAAAACGAGTGGATGCGCAGAATGAAGGAGATGAGCGCAGTCCAAGGTGGCCCAATGTCATTCTATGGCGAAATGCCAGACACATTCAACCTTGTAATCAATGCGGACCACCCGGTAGTCAGCCGCATTGTGAGTGCGATGTCAGACAAGACCAAGGCTCAGATTGAGCCTATCATGGCTCAAATTGACACATACGAGGCACGCAAGGCTGAGCTCAACAAGGCCAAAGAGGGCAAGAAAGACGAGGAAATTCCTCAGACTGAAAAAGACGAGATGGAAGCCCTCAACAAGCAGATTGAAGGCGAGCGCAAGAAGCGCACAGACTTGCTGGCGTCATTTGCAAAAGACGAGAAACTTGTAAACCAGCTCATCGACTTGGCGCTGCTCTCTAACAACATGCTCAAAGGCCAAAGCCTCACGAACTTCATCAAGCGTAGCGTCTCTCTCATGTAAGAGATTCCAAACTGATTGACAAGTAGATTGGAAATCAGCATATAATCCGCCCCCAAAGAACCTATAGTCTTTGGGGGCGGATTTTTGTTTTTCTTTATTTTACGAAACCCTCTAAATTCGAGCCGCATCATGTTTCATTAAGATTTTGTGTTGTACATTTATGGTACTGTACACACAAGATTGCTTCCACCGAAAAACCGCTTAACGTCCTTGTAACCGAGCATGAGTCGTGCATGTCTTCGCCAGCGTCCCCCAATTGCCCGATGAAGTGAGCGACACCTCGCACTTGAGCCCGATGGCGTCACCAGGGTTGAAAGACACGGTCTGCGTCTTCGTTGTCGAGAATGAGGCGTTGGCGGTCACCGTCTTGGAGACTTGGCGGTACGTCCCCTGGTATGCTGTGTTAGTCGATGCCGTGTAAACGGCATGCGGCAGACATGAAACAATCGTTTTGCATCACCATTCCGACAAGGTCTTGTAAATCGTTAGGCATTTTGCCGCCCGCCGCCTCTATTCGCGCCTTTATCACGTCTAAGGCGTAGTCGTACCCCTTTGACACCAAAAGTCGCCCGCCGCCTCCTCCTTGTTTATATATTCCGTCATGGAGTTTACTTTCTTTTCAAATTCTGTGCGGCTCAGCTTATGTTGATACCTTCTATTCGTTAGTGGCTCGTTAACGTGGCAACAATGCCCGGTATAGCCGAAGCAGCCGCGCTCGCCACGTCTTGGGTGTCGAGTTGTAGCATATCGCCGCGCATTTAGCCACGTGTTCGTACATTCCAACGGACCCCGTGCCCTGTATCCAAACCTCGGGCTTCATCGGCTTATAAATGTACATTTGCACGAGTGTTTATATGTTCGTTTTCTTAGATTTCTTTACTACCTTTGTTAGGTGCTTCTGTTATCTTGACAATGCAAAGATACAACCTTTAGAATTATATCCAATAACTTTTAGTGAATTATTAATAGTAACTACATCATTTAGGGTTATTCTAAATAAAGTTATAGTTTATAACTTATTGAGCTTTAGGATTATGTTATGAATAGCGATTTTTATAACTCATTAAAAGCTTTTTTTGTCTCAAAAGGCATGACGCAGTCTATGATAGCGAGCGACCTTGGGACTTCTCAAGCGTATATAGGACGCCTTTTTACAGGTGCGGGTCGGTTTGGCAAAAAAACCGCCACCCGTTTCAGTGAACTCTACGGGCTTTCCGTGCCGTGGCTCTTGACAGGAGAGGGCCCGATGATGGCTGCGGACGTGCAGACGGGAAACAGCGTCAACGTCGTGACCCATGGGGACAACTCGCCAGCCCAGGGGGGCAACCAAAGAATTACAACTGAGTGGGCGAATGAGGTTAAAAAGTTCCGTGACGAGGTGAAAATCGGGTTCACAGACCTTGAAAGTGGCTTAAAAGCCATAGAGACGGAGGTCTCGGCACTTAAAACTGAAATTTCCAAGCTTGAAAGCGAGCGCGGGCGGCTGCTGTCAATAATTGAGAACTTGACGGGAGGCTCAAAAAAACAATAACCCCAGCGCCCTTGTCACAAGTCCGCGGGGGCGTTCGTAATTTTCTAAAATCTACACAAAGCCATGTCAAGAAACACCATGAAATACAATAAACTTATCATGCCGTTTGTGGCCATAGGACTCGCAATGTCTTCTTGCGCAAACTCAGGTCAGGGCGTGGACGGCACTCAATGCAGCCCCAAAGACAGCTCAATGACAATTGACAAAGGCGCCATAGTCATTGAAAATATTATGACACGCCGCAGCATCCGCAGGTATAAGCCGCAACCTGTCGGACGTGACACGATTGAGACAATCGTAAGGTGCGGAATAAATGCCCCAAGCGGAATGAATCGTCAGCCGTGGGAGATACGAATTGTCGATAGCCGTGATTACATAGATGGTATCACGGCCTTATGTCGAGAGAAGGACGACCGTATGGGCAAAGACACAACAATGGTGACCATGTTCCGCAATGCCTACACGGTGATTTTTGTCGGCGCGCAAAACAACGCAAACCTAGACTGCGGCATTATGGGCGAGAACATTGTACTTGCGGCATGGGGAATGGGGCTTGGCACTTGTTTTCTTGGCGGTCCGATAGCTTTCATGAAAAACACGCCTGAGTGCAAACCCTATATAGAGAGACTCGGCTTTTCAGAAGGGACAGAACTCATCTACGCCATTGCTGTCGGATACCCAGACGAGAGTCCCGTCGCAAAACTTCGAGACGAAGATAAATGGAGGTTCGTAGATTAGAAACAGAAGCGTGGAAAACTTTGCGGCAATAGATTTCGAGACAGCGAACTCGCAAAGGTCAAGTATTTGCAGTGTTGGCTTGGTTGTTGTCAGAAATGGCAAAGTAGCGGATAAATTCTACAGCTTAGTTTACCCGGAGCCAGATTATTTCAGTCTCTATAACACAGCAGTACACGGCCTCGATAGTCAAGACGTCAAAGATGCGCCATTGTTCCCGGCGGTTTGGAAGATTATCGAGCCCAAGATCAAAGGGCTGCCATTGGTGGCGCATAATGCGGCATTCGACAGAAGTTGTCTGAAATCGGCATTCGCCACGTATATGATGGACTATCCGGATTATGAGTTTTTGTGCACATATCGAAAATCCAAGTCCCTACTTGGCAGTCAGCTTCCCAATCACCAACTGCAAACAGTTGCGGCATACTGCGGATATGACCTGTCAAAGCATCATCACGCATTAGCTGACGCATATGCGTGCGCAGCCATAGCAATAAAGTTGCTATGAGTCCGTTTGCTAAGTTCTGACATCATTAACAAAGCCCCTACCCTGCCAGCATCAACAGGAGTAGGGGCTTAGTTTATCTTGCGCATTCACATTTGCTCATCCGATGGAAACAAGTTGGGAAGGCGTGCCCACTAATTCCAGCCGTCATAGACCGGGAGACGGGAGGTTGTCAAACCACGCATCACAACGCTCTCCGCTGATGGCATAATACGGATGGCAATGTGCTCTACGTGTATTTGCACCCGTTATATTATCACCTGACAGCAACACATCTACATTACCAAAGTAGGCATATTAACAGTGCACAGAAAAACGATTTTAGCCCCAAAAGCTCTTAGCCACTTATTATGGAATATAGACAGACCTGCCTTAGCCTATTCTCGCGACCAACTTAATGACGATGTAACCACCACAGACCTGCAAAAGCAACCCAGGGAAACCAATCCTCACATCCTGAACTGCGGCAGACAGGCTTCCCATATAGCCCCACTCGAAAAACGCTCCCACAAATTGGTAGCTAAACACAGCTAAAGCGACAAGAGGCAAAGTGACCTTGCCAAATTGACGGGCGATAAGGCTTGCAGCTATTGCTAAAAATGTTGACTTGCAAATAATCACAGGTAACATAAAAGCAGGTGGCATGCCAAAAAGCAAATTGTTTGCCAAAGGTGACAGAACAGCGGTCAAAATTCCCACAACCGGGCCGTATACGTATGCAGCGACAAGAGTGAAGAAATAGATTGGAAGCCAAACTAAACCTCCGCCAGGGACTAAATGACACAACTGCGGAAAGATAACGTTTCCGAGCACAAAAACAGTCGCAAATAAATAAGCACGAACCTCACGATATGAGAGGCTTCGCAAAACAGAAATATTGCTCATATCGACCTTAACTATACAGTGTATCACAAAAATAAAAAAAGAAATGACCTCACGCAAAGCACAAGGTCATTTCTTTTTATAAAGAGAGTGGGAGGTGAAGGATTCGAACCTACGAAGCCGAAGCAACAGATTTACAGTCTGCCCCATTTGACCGCTCTGGAAACCTCCCGTTTGCGAGTGCAAAGATAGTACATCAACTTTAATTATGCAACAGATGATGCGACTTTCATGTAAAGATATCAGTCCTCTGGTTTGTAGGGATGGTGTTGGGCAAGAGTCGACTTGAGATATTCGTTATCCAAATGGGTATAAATTTCGGTCGTCATTATTGATTCATGTCCCAACATCTCTTGAACAGCCCTAAGATTTGCCCCACCATCAACCAGATGCGTGGCAAAAGAATGCCGAAGCGTATGCGGACTGATAACCTTTGTTATGCCTGCCCCGGCCGCCGCCTCCTTGACAATATTGAACACCATAACACGACTGAGTTTCTTCCCAAGACGACTGATGAAAAGATAGTCCTCATGCCCAGGACAGGTTACAGACTCGTTTCTATAAAGCTCCAAGTACTCAGAAATGTTCTCCTTTGCCTTTCCGCCAATTGGCACAAGTCTTTCTTTTTGCCCCTTGCCAAAGACAATCACATACCCCTCGTCAAATCTCAAATCAGAGAGTCGGAGCTCCGTCAGTTCAGACACACGCAAACCACAGCTATAGAGAGTCTCTATAATGGCCAGATTTCTGACGCCCTCGCACTTAGACGTGTCAAATTGAGCCTCAAGCGCGTTTATCTCCTCGACAGACAAGACAGTAGGAAGTTTTCGTCCTAATTTCGGAGCCTGCACTGCCTCTGTGGGGTCCACATTTAATTTTTCAGACAGAATCAGATTCTTATAAAAAGAGCGGACGCCACTAAGAATACGGCTTTGAGTTCTTGGCGCTATCCCCTCCTCCGCACCAAGCCATACGATAAAATCACGAAACGACTCTGCCGTCAACTCATCAGGTCCTGCAGGAGCCCCGCCACCCTTAGACAGAAAAGTTACAAGTTTCTGGATATCCGTCACATAGGCTTTGACGGAGTTTACCGTCAAACCTCTCTCAAGCCTTAGATAAGTCTCAAAGTCCTCAATCTCGGACTCCCATTGCATAATGTCTGATGTTTGAATGTTGAGTTAGACAATAGAAAAGACGCTTACACCGAATGGCATAAGCGTCTTTGTATTTAGATAAGTCTTGCGAGAGCAGGCTTACTTCTTTGCGAAGAAATCCTTGACAGCCTCGTTGACTACCATCTCCTCAGCGAAGACGTAAGCGCCAGTTTTGGGCGACTTGACCATCTTGATGACTTTGGAGAAACCTTTGCCCTCACCTTTCTGGAGAGTTGCGACAGTTTTCTTTGCCATGGTTAGCTGTTATTATTTGATTTCACGATGAAGGGTGACCTTCTTGAGATAAGGATTGTATTTCATACGCTCCAGACGGTCCGGAGTGTTCTTGCGGTTCTTGGTTGTGATGTAACGAGACATACCAGGAACGCCACTTGCCTTCTGCTCAGTGCACTCGAGAATGACCTGAACGCGATTGCCCTTAGTTTTCTTTGCCATTGTCTCTTAATTATTTATTATCCAAGTAACCCTTAGCCTCTGCACGACGGAGAGCTGCAGAAATGCCAATCTTATCGATGAGACGGAGACCTGCGCTGGTAACCTTGATGGTGACCCACTTATTCTCCTCGGGGATGAAGAACTTCTTCTTGGCGATATTCGGAAGGAACCTGCGCTTGACCCTCCGCCTAGAATGGGAAACGTTGTTTCCATTCTGATATTTAATGCCAGTTATTTGACAAACTTTAGACATTGCTCAATTAGTACTTTAGATACATTTTCAAAACACGATGCAAAGTAAGTGTATATTTTCCACTTAAGCAAATGTTTCTGATTGAAATTGCATCATTAAGATTCAAAAATATCTTGTTCGAGATTATTTGACAGTACGCACCTCAAAGATTCGAGGGGACAAATGACGTTCCGTCTTAGCTGCAATCTTAACAGTGACCTCCTGTCCTTCGACACCAGACAGTGGAATCTCTATAGTACGGAAGCCCTCTTCGCCAGAAAGAAGCTCAACCGTCGAAGCTCCGCAGACGACAACTGCCTCACGCCCCGCTGATTGTTGGTAAGAGACGGATAACTTGGAGGCGACGCCAACCTTAAGGACATAAGAGAACCAGGTGTCGGTCTCGCGCCAATGTTTGCTGTCCAAATCGCCACCCGATGATGATGACCCCTGAGCAAACCCATGGTCACTCTCTGGTTGCTGCTCACCGCAGACTACGACATCGACAGTCTTTGCCTCCAACGCCTTGCGTGCCTCATCCAAGATACGCAACTGCTCCATTTTGTTCTCATAAGTCGCAGTTGAAAGTTTGCGGAAATAAACCTGATAGCGATGCTCAGACAATTTGACAAAAGGCACAAGCTTAAGTGATGCATATTTATCGGGACGGATGCAGTCAACAGACCACTGCCAAGTATCGCCTTCACGCTTTATATGTGCTAACGGGTCATCATCTGCTACCCATACCGGGACCTCACTCAAATCCATCTTTGGCCCCATGGCGATGTGGCCTCCACGGCTGTCATCGGCATAGACACCCAATTGATTTTCTTTGCCTAAATCAGCGGCAAGGACAATCGGGCCATAGAGATAGGAATAGTAATCGCTGCCGTCTGGCAATGATTTCACAGAGAGGCTCATCGGCATAGAGACAGACACGACATCCTCACTTCCCCAAGTTCGATTAATTGATATGTAGCCATCATCGTTAGCCTTGGTAAACTTTTCCCCATTGATGTCCACACTGAATTCCGAAGACCATTCCGGTTTACGGACTTTAAGAGTCCAACGCTTGGGCTTACGAGAACGTACCACAATTTGAGCATTCTCCGTCCAAGGGAAATCACCAGTTATCTCAACATCAGCTTTATTTGCGTCCCAACTCAACTTGGAAGGCAGGAAAGTGTTGACATACAACTCATCCTTACCCTTGTGCGAATAAATCATCTCACCATATCGGCTGTGGTTCTCAATCCCGGACCCCACGCAACACCAAAAACTTGTTTGGGGCTGAGAGTAGACGCGATAATGGCCGGGGCGCATTGGCGTGAAATAGACAAAACCACCCTGAACCTCATTTATTGACGAGAGGATGTGATTAAGCATTGCCCTCTCATAGAAATCGACATAGCGAGAATCCGGCTCTGAGAGAAACAGCATCTTTGTCAGACGCAGCATATTATAGGTGTTGCAAGTCTCAGGGCCCTGTTCGCTCTCAATCATCGAAGAGAAGTCATCAGAAGGGTTGAAATGCTCCCTAACACTATTGCCACCAATCGTTATAGTTCTATGTTCAGTGACGGTATGCCAAAAGAAGTCAGCCGCATTACGCCATTCAGCATCATGATCGACCTCGGCGACTTTGGCAATTCCGATAATCTTCGGTATTTGAGTGTTGGCATGAATGCCATTGAGCTTGTCCTCTTTTTGTTTGAGCGGGTCAAGAATATAATTATGCGTCATGCGGCGAGCCATGGTCAGAAAACGGCGCTCACCTGTAATATCATAGGCATCAGCCATTATTTCATTAATTCCGCCATATTCACTCACAAGCATAGCCTGTATCTGCTCATCAGTCAGTTTTGCCGCATTAGCTTCAAACCAAGAACACAGCTTTATGAAGACGATTTTCGCATCGTCGCTTCCGCCAACACGATAAGCATCGCGGAGACCAGCCATGATTTTGTGAATATTATAAAGGGGGACCCACCTGCCATTGAGCGAGAATAAGCCGGCGTCTATCTTTCCCGAGAAGACGTCGGCCCACATCTCCTGTCCACCGACAACACCGCTAAGGTAACCATCCGAAGCCTGGGCTTTAGATAGTTGCGAGACCATGTAGTCCATACGCTCCTTTAGCCTGACGTCGCCGGTTGCCGCATACATATATGCAAGCGCCGAGACGTAATGCCCGCCAATATGCCCGTCAAGTCCAGTGTTTTCCCAGTTGGGATAGTTCTCAGCGAGCGGAGCCAACCCCGCCTCCTTGAAATAGGGAGCGAGAAGACGGTCCGCGTCAAGGCCTAAAATATAATCCTTTGCCAACATCTGCGCATGCAGGAAAGTAGGCGAAGTGACCTTTACAGCGGATATTGGGAAGGCCTCTAAGTTTTCTGAGCCGCCATATACCCGGGCTGAGACAATAGTCGTAGGTAGTGAGGCTGAGACCATTGTCGCCAAAAGAGCGGAAAGAATCTTTTTCATTATCTGTGACTTGATTTATTACTTTTTTTCTTCTGTGTCATCATGGGTTGACGACTCACCTGATTTTTCGCTGGCCTTCTTTCGTCGGGTATTCAGTTCATCCATATATCCCGCCGTGATGATGCCAGAAGGAAGGGCAACGACTGCCACACCAACGATTGCGGAGACCATACTGATAACGCGGCCAATGTTAGATACCGGATATATGTCTCCATAGCCGACAGTGGTAAGTGTACAGGCCGACCAATAAATAGCATCGAAAATATTACCAAACATTACACGCCCGCCATCGAGTTCATTCTCATACTCGGCGTTGAACATGATGAGAGCCGTAATAAAAATGTAAGAGAGAGCGAGTCCCACAACCGCCAAAAGGGTCCGCCCCTCTTTCCGCATGACGGAGACAATGATCTGCAGCGGCTCATAATAACGGACAAGGCGCACAAATCGCAAAATCTTGAGCAGTCGGGAGAGGCGGAACAGCTTGAACGTTGGACTGAGAAACCGAAGTACCGATGGCAGAATAGAAAGTAAGTCAATAATCGCATTTAGCGTAAAAGGATAGATGAGGAACGCCTTCCATCCATTGTATTTGCTGCGGAAATCGGCAGTAGCCCAACGTAGGATGTAATCAATCACAAACCAAACGAAAGAGACATGCTCAAAAGTGATAAGAACGATGTCTTGCTGCTTGAACATAAGAGGAGCAATGCCCAAGGCGATGGCTACAATCATTGCTATATCATAGGAATATGATAATTTGTCCTCACTGCCATTTACCGAGGGTTCAACTATCTGATTGAGCCTCCTGCGAAAATTATAAAAGCCGCTCATTATGTGAATGATGGTAAATAATACTTCAAAGATAAAGACCGCGGTCACACGCAGATGAAGTGTCACGTGCGACTGCGGCCAAAATTTTAGTTTGACTTTGCATCAAAATATATCGAGGGCTCGGGCTTACGCGAGAAAGCATAGACGAGACTCGCAATACCAATGAGGACCATGGGCACACTCAACCATTGCCCCATGTTCATTGTCATGCCATCCTCGAAGGCCTCCTGATTCTCTTTGAAATGCTCTATGAACATACGGAAACCGAAGACGCAAATCATAAATATTCCGAACAATGCGCCATGCCTGACAATCAGTCGTTTCTTCCAATAAAGGAACCAGAGCAGCCCGAACACGCAAAGGTAGAAAAGCGCCTCATAAATCTGGGTCGGGTGACGCGGGACGAGAGCCTGCTCAGGGTGCAGTCGCAAGAATCGAAACGCCCAAGGCACATCGGTAGGCATACCAACAATCTCAGAATTCATCAGATTGCCCATACGGATAAAAAATGCCGCCAATGCGATGGGGACGCAGACGCAATCGAGAATCCAAAGGACAGACTTATGACTCACCTTATAACTAAACCACAACAGCGCAATCATAATTCCGATTGTCCCGCCATGACTCGCAAGCCCGCCTTTCCACACTTGAAAAATCTCAAACGGATGTTGAGAATAATAATCCCAACCATAGAAAAGGCAGTGACCGAGTCTTGACCCTATGACAGTGGCGATTATGATGAGAAAGAACACCTTGTCGAGCATTCCCTCTGGAACCTTCTGATCCTTGAACATCTTGTCGGTTATCAGATAACCGAGCCAAAAGGCGATTGCAAAGAAAAGACTGTAGTACCTTATCTCAATGCGCCCAAGATGGAAGAGCACGGGATCGACACTCCAATCTATAAAACATAAATCCATCATTCTTTGTGATTAAATTAAAGCCACATAGGTCATGAAACACAGACAAACCACCCCGCTCTACATTATAAAAATGAGAGAGGGGTGGGATTTTATTGTCTCATGCTAAGTTGACAAAGGGCTATGACCTATTCCGGCAGCCCCTTGCCGCAGCAGTTCTTATACTTCTTGCCACTGCCGCATGGGCATGGATCATTACGTCCAACCTTCTTCTCAGCTTTTACCGGCTGAGTGTGCTGGGCCTGACTTGGAGCATCTGGCATCTTGGAAGGGCCGGAGACGACCTCCTCCTCCCGACTTGCACGGAGACGCTCAATCTCAAGCCTGCGTTTAGCGAGCTCAGCCTGCATCTCGCGGATTCGGCGCTGCTGCATAGCCTCCTCCTCCTCGGGAGTGCGCTGCTGAACGGGGATGGAGAGACGTGTAAGTGAGGCGATGATAGAGCTGTTGATTGATTCTATCATGCTCTTGAAAAGGTTAAACGACTCGAACTTATAGATGAGGAGCGGGTCCTTTTGCTCGTACGACGCATTTTGAACAGACTTGCGCAACTCATCAATTTGACGGAGGTGCTCGCGCCAAGCGTCATCAATGGCCAAAAGCATAATGACCTTCTCGAACGACTTGATTATCTCTTTGCCGTTTGAGTTGTAGGCGTTCTTGAGGTTTGTCGGGATTTGGAAGATTCGCTGACCGTCTGTTATTGGGAAGACAATATTCTTGAACTTGTCACCCTGCTCCTCAAAGACTCGCTTGACCGCAGGCATGGCCTGAGCAATGATATGCTCACACCTCTGGTTGAACGCCTCATAGGCAGCCTTGTAGAGTTGCTCGGCAAGCTCATCAACCTTCTTCTTGTCAAAATCATCCTTAGTGAAAGGAAGAGCGATGGCAAAATTCTTGAGCACGTCAAGCCTGAAGCCCTCGAAATCAGTCTCGGCAGTCTGCTTGGCGTCAGCGAGAAGAGCGTAGGCCGAATCCTGCATCATGTTGATGATGTCAATGTCCATGCGCTCACCATAAAGGGCGTGACGGCGGCGGGTGTAGATAACCTCGCGCTGAGAATTCATAACGTCGTCATACTCAAGGAGTCGCTTACGGATGCCGAAGTTATTCTCCTCGACCTTGCGCTGCGCCTTCTCGATGGCACGGGTCATCATGGGGTGAGTGATAACCTCACCCTCCTTCATGCCCATTCGGTCAAGAAGTTTTATCATCTTCTCACTCATTCCATTGATGCGCATGAGGTTATCCTCAAGCGAAACGAAGAACTGAGAAGAACCCGGGTCGCCCTGACGACCGGCACGTCCACGCAACTGGCGATCGACACGGCGGCTCTCATGACGCTCTGTGCCAATAATAGCGAGACCGCCAGCGGCTTTAACCTCGTCAGTAAGCTTGATATCAGTACCACGACCTGCCATGTTGGTTGCAATCGTGACAGCACCCTTTTGGCCTGCAAGTGCAACGATTTCGGCCTCTTTCTGGTGAAGCTTGGCATTCAAGACGTTATGCTTTATGCCACGCATCTTGAGCATACGGCTCAGCAACTCTGAGATATCGACAGACGTCGTGCCGACGAGTACCGGCCTACCCTGCTCGGTGAGGCTTACAATCTCCTCGATGACAGCGTTAAACTTCTCCTTCGTGGTCTTGTACACCAAATCGTCCTTATCTACACGAGCAATTGGGCGATTAGTTGGAATGACAACCACATCGAGTTTATAGATGTTCCAGAACTCACCAGCCTCAGTCTCCGCAGTACCTGTCATACCTGAGAGTTTGTGGTACATGCGGAAGTAATTCTGGAGTGTTATGGTCGCGTAGGTTTGGGTTGGCGCCTCAATCCTTACATTCTCCTTAGCCTCAAGGGCTTGATGCAGGCCATCAGAATAACGGCGTCCATCCATGATACGACCAGTCTGCTCATCGACAATGAGCACCTTGTTGTCCATTACGACATACTCCTTATCCTTTTCAAAAAGGGTGTATGCCTTAAGTAGCTGCGTAATGGTGTGGACTCGCTCGCTCTTGATTGCATAGTTCTGCATAAGCTCGTTCTTTTTAGCGAGCTTATCCTCGTCACTTATGTCAGCACGCTCTATGTTTGCCATTTCTGTGCCGACATCGGGCAGGACAAAGAACTGAGGGTCGTCAGATGCGGAAGTGAGCGCATCGATGCCTTTATCAGTCAACTCGATCGTGTTGTTTTTCTCGTCAATGACGAAGAAAAGTGGATCGGTGGCAATGGGCATGTTCTTGTTATTCTCCTGCATGTAGTAGTTCTCAGTCTTGAGCATCTGGGCTTTGATGCCCGGCTCAGAGAGGAACTTGATGAGGGGACGGTTCTTGGGAAGGCCCTTGTATGCGCGGAAAAGCGATAGCGTACCCTCCTCGACGACCTTAGGATCATCACTCTTCATCATGCTCTTGGCGTCAGAGAGTAGCTTAGTCACATAGGCGCGCTGAGCCTCGACAAGTTTCTCTACACGCGGCTTAAGAGCCTCGAACTGCTGATCCTGCTTCTTGGTGACGGGGCCTGAGATGATGAGAGGCGTACGTGCGTCATCAATGAGGACAGAGTCAACCTCATCGACAATGGCGTAGTTATGCTTTCGCTGTACAAGCTCCTCGGGCTGGCTTGCACCATTGTCTCGCAAATAGTCGAAACCGAACTCGTTGTTTGTGCCGAAGGTGATGTCGGCGGCATATGCCTTACGACGCTCGGGCGAATTTGGACGATGCTTGTCAATGCAATCGACACGAAGACCATGGAACTGGTACAACGGGCCCATCCACTCTGAGTCACGTCGAGCAAGATAGTCATTGACAGTGACAACATGGACACCGCGGCCTGGAAGCGCATTAAGGAACACTGGCAAAGTTGCGACCAACGTCTTACCCTCACCTGTCGCCATCTCGGCAATCTTGCCTTGATGAAGGACGACGCCGCCAATGAGCTGGACATCGTAGTGGACCATCTCCCACTTAACGGGTGAGCCTCCAGCCAACCATGTATTCTTATAAATAGCCTTGTCACCCTCAATAGTTACGAAATCTTTGGTGAGGGCGAGTTCGCGATCATAGTCTGACGCAGTCACAACAACTGTCTCATTCTCCGCAAAACGGCGAGCAGTGTCCTTCATGATCGCGAAGGCTTCGGGGAGGATCTCATTAAGCTGCTCCTCAACCTTGTTGTCGACCTCCTTCTCGAGTTCGTCTATTTTTTTGTAATTAGCCTCCTTCGCCTCAATAGGGCACTCGGGAGACTCATTCTCAGCCTTGATGGACTCAATCTTCTCGAGGTCTTCCTTTATGGCCGCTTGAATCTTATCACGGAGCGACTGCGTGCGAGCACGCAACTCATCATTACTCAAGTTTGCGAGGGATGGATAGACCTCCTTGATTTTGGACACAATAGGAGCAATCTCCTTCATGTCCTTTTCTGATTTGCTCCCGAAAATCATCGTCAGGAGCGAATTCAATATAGACATTTGTTACTTGAAGTTTTCTAATAAAAAAAATCCGTGCTTGGGTGATGTCCCACCCTACAAATCATTGGCACACTAATATTCAGGCTGTCATTTCTGACAGAGACACGTGCCAAAATACAATTAGCACAACGGGCCAGCCCTAACGGGGCAAGATGCCGCAATAAACTCCACATGGTGGCGTTTTTCCTGACAAGTAACCGACAATACGCTGCCTGAGCATATAGCTTCGGCAAACTCCACGCCATCAGCAAAATACGCCTGACCGGCAGCACTCCCTTCATCATTGACAAAGGCCTTACCACTCTCTTGCGAGACATTACCGCAAGGCTTCGCTCCAAAGCAAAGCGAAGCAAGCCGACTTGACAAAGAGGTCAAGACTGACTTTAGCCCCCGCCACCCTCGGCGAGAAGTCCCGTTGGACGAGTCCTCGGGCTGGCATGCGAACAGCTTTGATAAAGAATTAGATGAGGAAAGGCGGCAATGAGAACTCTCAACCTCTTTGAGTAACGCCACATGGTATACATCAGGGCTTATCAGTCCCGCCCCGCAGAAAGAAATCAGCAGGGAGACGCTAAGAATGCGCACGTATACCTTGTCCACTTTTATTAAAAATATCTTTAGCGCAAAAATAGGTAAAATGCCATTAATATCCTTATTTTTCGCTAACTAAAAAAGGCAGTCGGCCCCGGAAGCGGGCCAACTGCCTATATACATACAATCACCTTTAACACCAGGTGACTGGGAAAGCCTATTTGCGGAAAAGGAAGTGCTTGGTGATGGTCTCGTGGTTATAGACGCAAGCGATTGTCTCTGCGAACATATCTGCCACGGAGAGGACTTTAATCTTGCTGCTCTGCTGCTTGAGGGGGATAGAGTCGGTGATTACAACCTCCTGTACCGCAGACTTCTCGATGTTGTCATACGCGGGGCCGGAGAGAACGCCATGAGACGCGAATACTCGGACAGAGAGAGCGCCCTGCTCCATCATCTTGTCAGCAGCAGCGCAAATCGTGCCGGCGGTATCAATCATGTCGTCGAGGAGAATCACATTCTTTCCCTTGACATCACCAATCACACGCATCTCACCAACAACATTGGGACGTGGACGATGCTTGTGGCAGATGACCATAGGAGCGTCGAAATACTTGGCATAGCTGTTGGCGCGCTTAGAACCGCCAGCGTCAGGAGAAGCCATCACCATGTCAGAGAGACCGAGGCTCTCGATGTACGGGACGAAAATGGTAGATGAGTACAAGTGGTCGACAGGTATGTTGAAGAAACCTTGAATCTGGTCGGCATGGAGATCCATTGTTATAATGCGGTCAACACCTGCGGCGGTCAACAAGTCAGCTACAAGCTTAGCACCAATGGCGACACGAGGTTGATCCTTGCGATCCTGACGAGCAAACCCGAAATAAGGGATGACGGCATTAATGCTTGCCGCAGAGGCTCGCTTGGCCGCATCGATCATCATGAGTAGCTCAAAGAGGTTGTCGGAAGGCTGGAACGTGCTCTGGATGAGGAAAACGTGCGAACCGCGGATGGTCTCATTGTACATCGTGGTGTACTCTCCGTCTGAGAAAAGGAGCTTGTTTACTTTGCCAAGCTCCTGACCAAAGGAGGCTGCAATTTTCTCGGCCAGATACTTAGTGGCTGTACCAGTGAAGATTTTGACAGATGATTGAGGTTGCATTTCTTCTATGCCTTGTTTATGTTTATTTGCGTTCAACAGGCTGGATTGCCAGCCAAGTATCACGCGGCAAAAATAACAAAAGTCTTTTCTTAATGATAACCTAAGTGGACAAATTAGGTCGATTTAAAATATTTTGCCTCATCTATGTACGCATTTGCCACATCACGGCTAAGGGTTGTACTGGCTTCCCTGCAAAATTGACTGGGCATCTGAGATGGCCATCAATTCCTCAGGCGTCACCTCAGGATGTCTCTTCATATACCCCCTCACGATATTGTAGCCACAATAGATAGCGGCGCGTCCTGGGGAGCTATTTCCGAAAAAGAAAGTGAACGGCGCTTCATTGACAAGCTTGTTCTTATCAAGCAGATCTGTGCTATACAACAATTTACGCTCGACAAGGCATCCCCACATGTTGGATTCATTAGCTTTGCACCACTTCATCTCGTCTTTAGTCATGCCAAAGAGTGTTGCGTCATCAATATAAGGGAGGCAGCTATGCAAGGCATATAGAACCTTGGCCTGATAGATGATGGAAGTTAGGACGTCCTGCCGACCGGAGGCCTCTGGCATTGTGGACAAAATCCAAGCTTTAACGATATCGGAGACAATAAAATCGGCTTTGCGGTTCCTCCTTGCGTAGACAGGCCACTCAAGCCACTCATAGAATCTGCAATTAGAGCCGAGGTAACTCTCTATCGCAAATGAGACATAGGCAGAATCAACGAGCACTCGACTGTTAAAAAAGGAGAAATGGCAGAACACATCCCTCGGAACCGGCCTTTTGGGGAACAGGGCGCCAAAGCAACTGAATGCGTCTGAAACAGCCGCGTCCATGTCGAGCTTATCATAGACGCTGTCGCAGGCTGCCATCACCTCAGCATTTTCAGGTTGCGAGAGAAAGCACCCCAACAATGAGTCGCATATTGCAGAGCCTGGCTCGCCTATCCTCAATTCGTACTTACAGAAGTCAGAATAAAAAGCGCCATATTTGGCCTCGAGGTCCTTGCTTATTTCAGAGGAGGACCTTTTAGTCCCCTCCATCAAGTCCTTATAGAAAGGCTTAACATGCAAGCTCACCTCGTGACCGCTGACATCAGGGCGGCTATACTCGCCAGAGCAGCCGGACAAGAGCGCAGAAACCGCTAACAGCCATAAGGAAGAGACTTTCATATGTTTCATTCTTCAATTGTAACACTCATGGAGACATCAGACAACGGCCTGTCGCGTCCATCCGTCTCCACCTGTTGGATTTTATCAACGACCTCCAGCCCCTCAATGACCTCGCCGAAGACTGTGTACTGGTTGTCAAGAAACGGAGTGCCGCCTAAATTCTTATAAGCCTCCTTCTGCTCGGTGGTGAACGATGGCACGCCAATCTCCTTACTTCGCTCACGCGTCAACTCAATAAGTTTATCTTGCAAGGACTGAAGCCCAGCCCTGTCGCGATTGCGTCTGAGATTCATTATTTCGTCATGATGCTCCTTGGCGAGGGAATTAAATATTTCAACCTCTTGCTGGTTTGCCATTTGCTTTTCCATCTGCCGGATCTGGGAGTCATTCATCGTAGTTCCCCACACGATATAAAATTGGCTTCCGCTGCTTTCGCGCTTGGGATTCACTTCATCAGAAAGCCTGGCAGCGCTCAAAGCACCACGTTTATGGAAATACTTAGGGTAGACGAACTCAGCAGGGACTGTGTAGCCGGGTCCACCAGTTCCGAGAGACTGACCCGAAGAAGCCCCCTTACTATCAGGATCGCCCCCCTGAATCATGAAATCCTTCATGACACGATGGAAAAGCGTCCCGTCGTAAAAACCTTCCTTAGCGAGTTTAACAAAATTGTCGCGATGTTTAGGCGTCTCGTCATATAGGCGCACAACAATATCGCCGAACGTAGTCTTTATCCTTGCTTTCATAATCGTATTACAATTTTCGCGAATTTAGCCACAAAAACGACACCTTTGGGCATCAATAGACTATAATGCAGCATATACAGCCAACCACGTTGGCAATCAACTTGGTTCAGTTAGCCATAAAAAAATCCCGACAGCTATTGAACGCCGTCGGGAACATGATTATTTGCGACACGAGGCTTCCAATTCCGTGAGAATCCTCATCGCCTCCTCGTTAGTATCACCGCAAAAGAGACGCTCGGCCTTGAAGCCATCGCATACCCTTGGCCTCTCGGGGCTTCCAAATATCGCACAAAGATTGTCATCAGTCAAATTCACGCACCGCACACCACCGGGCTTGCCGTTAGGGTGGCCGGGAATTGGAGAGCTGATGGATATGCATATGCAGCAGGCGCCACAGCCTATGCGGCATTCAAAGAAATCATCAGCTTTAGGGGCTTTACTCATAGAACCCGGCATCAGAGTGTGCTAAAAAGGGCTTCGGCAGCAGCGATATACTTGTCTGCGTTATTTGACTTCTTTATGGCCTTCAGCTCACGGTGATGCGCGTCCGCGTCTCGGCAGAAATACTCCCAATACGGCTTCATGTGTTCAGCAACTTGACGCGGCTCGGTCATACGAGCCTGAGCATCAGCCAGCATTTGGTCATGCAGGGCCTTCAAAGACCTCTTCTCATCAACAGGCTCTAATCCGCGAAGCTTGCGCCCGAGACTCAAATCAGCCAAGAGGCCGCGACCAATCATGACGCCTTTTAATTTGGGGTATTGGGCGACTAAACTCTCCACATCCTCAACTGTATGTAAGTCACCATTATAAATGACAGGATGAGAGCATGCTGAGTAGAACTCGGCAAAAGCGTCGCGGTTACAGTCACCACGATATTGCTGCTTCGCTATTCGAGCGTGGATAGTGACATGTCGGAGCGGTGTGGAGTTTATCATCCCAATCACATCTTTCCACTGCTCTGGACTGTCATAGCCAAGGCGCATCTTCAGACTAAACTCAACATCAGTCATCTCAGACATTCCTTTGAGGACGTCAGCCAGCCTTTCCGGGTTATTTAAAAGGGCTGCGCCACGGTTATGCGCCATAACTGGAGGGAACGGGCAGCCGACATTAACATCAACACGCTTAATGCCTTTATTCAGCACAGGCTCACAGAGACGCTTGACCTCATCAGCCGTGCCAGGCAGAATTTGCGGGACAAGATTAGGCAGACTGTCATCCGCCAAATCTCTCAAATCCTTCTTACGAAACAAGCCACGCTCAATGCGGAGAAAGGGTGTGTAGTAGAAATCGACCCCAGAGAACAGGGTTGCGTGAAGACGACGGAAGGAGACATCAGTCAGCCCTTGAAGGGGAGCGAAATGTATCTCGTACTTAGGGTCAAGCGACATAGTTATTGGATTCAAGTCACTATCGAGCCGCAATGGTAAAAGCCAGGGCTGAAGTTGACAGTTAGCTATATAAAAACAAAGGGCGGGGTCTAAGTGACCTCGCCCAAAACCTTGTGCCCAAGACAGGACTCGAACCTGCACCTCATTGCTGAGACTAGTCCCTGAAACTAGCGCGTCTACCGATTCCGCCACTTGGGCTTGAACACGGGTGCAAAATTAATGTTTTTTTCTGACAAACCAAGCGAGTCGCCCATTTTTATCAAAAAAAATCTATTAAAAGCATATCGCTCTATGGACACGAGCGCCCTGTCCCGACTGATGCAAATGGTCGGCATATATGGATTGAAATAAAAGGGGTTGAAATCGTTGAAATTGTTAATTACCACGGCAAATGACGACTATGGCAACATTAAAAAAGTTCGCTCCCCCTGTGGAGTTCCACCCGGGCGTTATTCTTGCTGAAAAGTTAGATGAACTCGGGATAAGTGTTCACGAGTTTGCCGAGCGCACGGGAAAACCCGAAAAGACGATATTAGCTATTATTAGCGGCAAAAGCAGCGTAACCTCTGACATGGCAGCCGCCTTTGAGAGTGTAACCAAGATACCCGCGCATTTTTGGCTTAACGTCCAACGTGGGTATGATGACTTTGTCGCACGGCAAAAAGCGAACGGGAGGAAAAAGGAAATAAGGGTTTACTCAACGCATTGAGTAATTTTATTCAGTGCACTGAGTAATTTTTCTCGGTGGAACGTGTTAAGTAAATGCCGTTTTGCTTAACATGAGGCGCGGGACGTGTTAAGTAAAATCGGAAAAGTGCGTTTTTCAACCCCCTAAAACGTTGGAAAAACGCGAAAAGTCTTAGGCGTGATTTTTTATTAGATTGTAATTCAATACTTTGCAAAGCGAGATTTTTTTAAAAGTCTCCACCTTGTCCCTGCTCATGAGCTGGTCAGCCCGCCGCTATCCTAATAATCAGTTGCGCCACCATTGTGACCGATGTTATTATCATGGCTATGGCTGTCACTATCTGCCAAAAGTCCTCGCTGTCTTCGTTCCTCATGCTCATTTCTGTTTTTGTTTGTCTATCCTTTTCATGTCCCTATACTCTTGTTTTAACGCCTTGCGTGCCTCTGGCAGTGGCTGCTCCTGTGGCAATTCCTCGGGCGTCCTCATTGTGTTCTCCACTACCATACGCCTCACCTCATGTCCCACGGCTTGATGCGCCATCTCGGCTGCGGTCTGCCCTTTTATTCCGTTCGCTCTTATCCTCGCCTCCGTTTGCGTGACGCGGAAAAGGTTTGCGGCTAATTCCGCACGCCCCATTGTGTCGTATAACTTTGAGGTGTCAACTCCACGCCTTTTGGCTAATTGAACATTCAACATGTTGTACATTCCGATGAAGCCTCGGCTCATAAAACGTGCGTAGTTTGTCACGCCCGCCTCTTGCGCCGCGTCCGCCAGCCCCTTATTCCCGTCTATCAAGTCCTTGCGAATGACAAGCCGCTCTATCGCGTCACCCGTTTTTAGGCACTCCATCTGCCGTACTTGCGCCGCAAAGTACGCTTGCATTCTCGCCACCTCGGGCTTTCTCGGGTTGCCGTTCTGTGCCGCCAAATAGCAAGCGAAACGGGATAGCTTGTAGTCTACTCTGCCGCCCTCTCGTTCCGCCCACATTATATTTGTATACGGGTCTATGTCAAGCGAGGTAAAAGCGCGAGTTACTTTCTGTATCACTCCGCTAAAAGCCTCCACGTCCTTGTAACCGAGCATTAGGCAGACATCGGAAGCCCACCAAAAGGCTGTGCCGTTTTGGTTTCTGAAGTCCTCGAATGTCAGCGCGCCCGCCCCGTTGTCGCCGCTTGGCTGCGTCGTCATAATCTCTTTCATTTCTTCGTTGTTTTTCCTTTCCCAAATCTACTAAAAAGGGCGAAGCGCGTTCGCGCCCCGCCCCGTTGCCGTGCCTTGTTGCGATGTCTGAATTAGTTCAGACCCGCCGCCTCGAGTTCCCTGTACTCCTCCGCCGTGCATGGAATGAACACGAACGCGTCACTGAATAGCTTGTATATCTCCGTTATGTTCGCCTCCTTGTCCTTGAACAACTCCTCCAACTGGTCCACTATCGCGTGATGCTGAGCGGTCGGGATGTAGGCCAGGGTGTCGCCTAAAAAAGCGCCCTTGCCGTTGCTGTGACCGTTGGTGATGAAATAGTGGCAGTTCTTATCCAAAAGGCATATTTCGCTTAAATCAAAGTTGTTTATATCTCTTGCGGGGACACTTATACGATAATTGACCGTGTCGATGGCAAAATTGCTCTCGTCATTCGGATTTACTACGATTGTGCAGATACAATCACCCCACCCTCCGTAGACATCATCCTCACTTATCAATTCAAGACTGTCACCGAGGCAAATGTCCCTCACCGTCTTGGCAGAAGTTGAAGCCGCCTTGTTGGTCTTGTCCTTTCCGTTGATAAAAATGCATGTGCCGTCAGCGAGTTTGCCGTTGTCGTCATCGCATGAGGCGAGGGCTGCGCAAAAGGCAGCCGCCAAAAGAAAGAGAATGTTTCTCATATAGTTGTTTTTTAGGTGTCCGCAATTTAGGAAAAGTTTCCCAAACTGCGGACATGGTTTTAACTTATTTGTACGTTCCGTAATCGAAAAAGAATATCATGGCGTAATCTACATAGCCCGTGTTCTGCGGGTCGTAGTGCGAGTTGCCTATCATGAAGTGCACCCTCATCGAGTCGCTCGCTATGTTGTCGAACATGAGGGTTCGCGAGTACTCTGTTGACCCCGTGCAATAATACGTGCCTTGCGCCGCGTAGGATGATACGCCCGTGTTGG
>CAVKRQ010000015.1:0-69613 GCA_963658925.1 bacterium | reverse complement strand
GCTACACCGAGGATGCTGTTGTCTCAACCGACTTCCGCAACGATCCCCACACCTCTATCTTCGACGCAGACAAGACCCTCGTCCTCGATCCTACCTTCATCAAGGTTCTCTCTTGGTACGACAACGAGTGGGGTTACTCTAACAAGTGCTGCGAGATGGCTCGCGTCATCACGAAGTAAGACCCTCTGCCTTAGCTTAGTCTAAGACAGTCACTCTTATAAGCCCCGGGAAGTCTCGACTTTCCGGGGCTGTTTGTTTGTATATGGGTGTGGAGGAATTAAAATGGTGTGTGGGATGTGGCGGCACACATCATTGCGGGTGTAAAATTTTAGACCAAGAGCGGAGGGAAGGTGACAACACAGCGAGGTGAAACAGGTATGTTAACCATGCATTTCCGATTTTAGTTATATTTGCATAGTGAGCATTAGACAAGGATTATTTGTAATGAGTTCAAGGCTTAGCAAGCGTTACCGTCAGAGCCAAATCAAGGTGACAATCAATGTAAATACAGAGATGCTTAAATTCTATTGGTGTTAGTAGAGGTCCGTTGTTGCCCTAAAAGCATAGAATTAGACAACCCATATTCTCTATACTTTGGTACATCATAAATTGTTTATAGACAATCCAATTATCGAAGATTGGGAAGCAATATGGATGGAAATATTGATAATGAACGATAATTAGTCAAGGAGAATCTGACTAATTCATACTAAAGTAACAGCAGTGAGCAACGAAATTCAATTCCTTCTGTACTCTATGCCCGACGACGAGGGCAAGGTGCAGGTCGTGGTCAAGGATGAAACGCTATGGTGTACGCAAAAGGCTATGGCGCAGCTCTTTGGAGTGGGCGTACCAGCCATTAGCAAACATTTAAAGAACATCCTTGATGAAGGTGAACTGGTGGCAGATTCAGTTATTTCCAAAATGGAAACAACTGCCGCCGACGGCAAAAACTATGTTACAACATTCTACTCCCTTGACGCCATCATCGCCGTAGGCTATCGTGTGAACTCTCTGAAAGCCACACGCTTCCGCCAATGGGCTACGAAGATTTTGAGCGAGTATATCAAGAAGGGCTTTGCGATGGACGATGAGCGCCTGAAGCAAGGCACAGCGGTCTTCGGCAAGGACTACTTCCGCGAGTTGCTCGAACGTGTGCGATCTATCCGTGCCAGCGAGCGTCGCATCTGGCAACAGATTACCGACATCTATGCTGAGTGCAGCACCGACTACGACCGCAACTCACCGACCACACGCGAGTTCTATGCCATGATACAAAATCGATTCCACTATGCCATCACAGGGCAGACGGCTGCGGAAATCGTCTACACCAAGGCCGACCACACTAAAGACCACATGGGGCTGACCACTTGGAAGAACGCTCCCGACGGTCGGGTGCTGAAATCAGACGTCAGCATTGCCAAAAACTATCTGCAAGAGAAGGAGATTCGGCAATTGGAGCGTGCCGTCACTGGTTTCTTCGACTATATAGAAGACCTTATCGAGCGTGAGAACACTTTCAACATGTCACAGTTCTCGGCAAGTGTCAACGAGTTCCTCACTTTCCGCCGTTATCAGATTCTGCCCGACAAAGGCAAAATCTCTGCGGCACAGGCAAAAGAGAAAGCCGAGGCAGAGTATGACATTTTCAACCGCACACAACGCATTGACTCTGACTTCGATCAGGAGATTAGGGGGGTGTTGGGGAAGGAATGAATGTAATATGGCAGGTGCACTTGCCATATTAAAGGAACTGCCATTTTTGCAAGCGACACTTGCAAAATTAGAGAGCGAAGGCAAGGAGTTTGTGCAAGTGCCGCTTGCGCAAATACCCTGCGACCACCATAGCTCATTGCTGTACAGAGTGGATATGCCCCTCACCCACCCTTCATGCCAACCATGCCACATAAAAAATCCGCCCCCGCCAACAAACATTGACGGGGGCGGATTTTGACTACTTGCCAGTTTACTTTATCTCATAGGAGACATATTTGTGGCTGCCGGAGGTGGTCTCGACGAGAGCTGACATCTGGCTTGACGAGACGCGCTGGGTCGCGATGACGTCCGCCACACCGGGGGTCAGGATTGCGGGGTCGGAGGCCATGCCGTCTGACGAGACGCGGACTGTGGCGAACTCGCCGGCGGGTGTCAGACCCGAGACGACGAAACCATCGGCCACGACACTCACCTGCATGGCCTTGGCGAGACCTGTGAGGGGGGCGGACCAACTCTTGGCCGCGGCACCCTCTGCGGCCATGCTCAGGCTCGGGGCGTTCTGGTCATTGCCCTCGGTCCAGAAGATGTTGCCGGTGACGCCATCACGATCCATGAAATCGATAATCTCAGAGTCGGTAGAGACAGCGGCGGCCTCCTTGCCATTGGCGTCAATGTAGATGATTACAGGCTTGAGCTGGCGCAAGGCAGCCGCCATGACGCCATCGGCGAGGGCGGAGAGACGGGTTACCTGGTTGACGCCACTGAGCTTGAGCAGCCATTGGGTGGCTCCGGCAGGCGTTATGCCGGCCACGAACCAGCTCTGGGCGTTGGCTTTCTGGTGGCCAGAAACCGCCGCTATGCCGCCATTGGGGCCGCGAGAGACTTGCGTGGAGACATATTTGGAGGTGAGGGCTGACGGGTCAAGGGTTATCCACAGGGGGACGGAGGGAGCGGTGGCTGACGAGGCCGTGCTATAAGTGTCCACAGCCTGAGTCGCGGCACTGTTGACGCGCGCTATGTAGGATGCCGTGGCGCCGCTCATCTGGTCGATAATCCCCTGGCAATAGGCCTCGTCATTGGCAATGAACTTGCTCAGGCCCTGCTCCCCTCCATATTGCGCGCGGAAGAAATCGGCGAAACGGGCCACACTGTTGGCAGAGACAAGGCTTGCGAGCGCCTGCCTCTTGTCGGCCGCGGTCTGCGCCAACTGGGTGAGATTGGCGAGGCGGCGCATCTTGCGGCTTACGAGCGTGAGGTCCGTGCCGAGGTCGCGTCCGAGTGAGTCACCCGCCATGACGAGCATCTCGCGGGTCGCGTCCTGATAGTCAAAAAGTGCGTCGACAATTGAGCCGACATCGAAATGGCCGAGGCGGAAAGAGAAATACTCGTCATAGGGCTTGGCGTAAGAAGCGGACGTCAGCACCTTGCCGGACTCGAAATCCTTTCGCGCCGCCACATAGGCCTTGTTGATGCGCTCCACATCCTGACGGAGCGGCTTAATCTGCTGGGAGAAGACCTTGTTGAAGTTCTCAATCCAGGCCGAGTAGTCCCAAATATTGAAGCGGTTGGAGAAGAAGTCGCTGTTGGTGAGGCCGTCGAGGCGGAAAGTCTCAATGGGCACCTTCTCGTAAATCTGGCGATAGTTGGCCAAGGGGTAGATCTTGGTCAGCCGCTTATACTCATCGAACTGACGGAAGCACTCATCCGAGTGGCTTTTGAGAGAGGCGAGACGTTTGGCCAAAGCGTCGTCATAGCGCAAGAGCATGTCATTCATGTCCGAATAGTCATTGCAGATGGACTGGAACTCCTCGATGCTCTTGTTGTAATTGACTCGGCTTTGCTCAATGGCAGTGTAGATGAGGGTTATGGTGTCATTGTAGTTTTTGCAGAGGTTGAGGTGGTGGTTGACGTAGGCCCAAAGGTCGTCATCGGTCACCTTCTTGCCGGCAAAGGGGATCTTGATGTTCTCGTAGTACTCGTCGCGGACGTCGCCGTTCTTGTAATAGACCTTGAGGTTGCCGTAATAGAGCTTAGCGTTACCCGCCCAGAAACCGATGCTCTCCGTCTCGCGCAGAGGGTCATAGATGATCATCTTCTTCTCGGAGACCGAGCCGAGCTGGATGTAGGTGCAGGCGAAGTAGGGGTTGGCCTTTTGGAAATTGGCGAGGGCGGAGAACTGCTGGTCGAGCGTCATGCTTGGCATGGCGTCATAGACGGCGCTGAAGCTCTGAGCGGCAGCCGCTGAGGCAATCGAGGCGGCCGCCACAGCCATCAGGGTCCTACACGTTGTGACGTAATTTATGATGTTTTTCACTGTATGCGGTGTTAGGTTATTCGACAATGATGAACTCGACACGGCGGTTTTGCTGACGGCCCTCCTCGGTTGCGTTAGAGGCAATGGGGGCGGAGCTGCCGAAGCCCACGGACTTGAGTCGCTCCTCGCTGATTCCGTTCTCGATGAGGTATTGCATGACCGAGGCGGCGCGCCTGCTGGTCAGCTTCATGTTATAGGCCGCGGAGCCGACATTATCGGCATGTGCGCGCAGCTCGACCTTGATGCCCGGGTTCTCATTCATCAGGTTGACGAGGCGGTCAAGCTCGGCATAAGACTCTGTGCGGAGGAACGCCTGGTTGGTGTCGAAGAGGATGTTATTGAGCTTGAGCGCTGAGTTGGTGCGCTGAGCCGTCGCAAAAGAGGTCAGAGGCACATTAATGACTGAAGTCTTATCCTTTGCCAAATCGACAGTAAGGTTGGCGAACATATAGCCCGTCGGGTGGACATTGACCACATACCTGTCGCCGTCGCGGAGGGAGGACTTAGTCTCGCCCGGCTTGAGGGTTATGACCTCATTGCGCTCCATGCTGCTGAGCGTGACCTCGGTGCTGATGGGTTCCTTGGTCTCGTCGTCAAAGACATTGACAGTGACATCGCGGCGCACGGGCGACATAGGGATCTCGCGCTCATAGTGGCTGAAGACCACATCGCCGGTCTCCTTGAAGATGAAACTGTTCTCTCCGAAGCCACGCGCGGTGGCAATGATATTATAGTCGCTGCCCAAGGGGAGGTGAAGCTCATACCAGCCGGAGCGGCCTTTGACGGAACGGAAGATGGCCTTGTCACTTTGGCGCACGGCGATAACCTTGCCGTCAATGGGCTGAAAGATGTCACCGTCAAAAAGCGTGATGCCGAGGCTCGCCGTGTCAAAGAGCTCGATGGTGCGAGGCAGCAGCGGGGTGCCATTCTCATCATACTCAAGGAGCTTGGAGAAATAGGAATATCCGTCCGCCCTCGCCTCGACAAGGAAACTGTGACCGGCTTTGCAGATGATGTTATATGAGCCGTCCTCGGGCGACGACGTGAAACGGCCGACGAGGTCGCTGGATGTCGGGTTGCGCACCTCGAAAGTGGCGCATACCGGCTTGCCGTTGGCTTGGCTAACCACCTTGCCCTTCTCAGTCGCCACAGTCAGCGTGGCATACTTGGCCTCGATGGAGGTGCTGAAGATGGAGGCGTTGCCCTTGCGGTCCGGCACAAGCACATAGAGATGGCTGCCGGCGTTCTGGAGATAGAGGAAGTCGCTGCTGTCATCGGGGATCATATACTCGGGGAGGAGCCACTGCTCAGCAATGGTAGAGCGGGAGAAGACGGGGCGCGCGTTGTCGCGTTTCTCGGGGCGCGTGGAGTAGAGCAGCGTCTTGCCGTCACGCATGATGCGGGCGCTCTGCACAAAGCCGAACGAGACGGCTGGGTTGATGGGCAGGATGCGGCTCCACTTGCCTGTCTTCGTGTTCATCCGGGCATGATAGATGCTCATCTTGCCAGCCTCTTTCTTCTCGGTGCGAGCGTCCGACGCCGTCTGGTGACGCAGGAAGTAGACCTCCTGACCGCCCTCTACGACACTTGGGCACATGTCATCGCCTGCGGAGCAAAGGTCAGCCACCTTCTCTGGCTTACCCCACACGCCGTCGCTCTTTTGCGAGACGTAGATGTCATATCCGTTGGCGTCGTCGACTTTGGCGTGGAAATAGAGTGTACGGCAGTCATCCGTCATGAACAAGCCACCCACAGTCGGGAGCTTATTGATGGCGTCGAGTGCCTTGGGCGTTCCCCAAGACGCTCCGTCGGACGAGACCTCAAAAGCCTTTTCCGTCCCATCGGCCTGTTTTTGGCTGAAGACAATATAGTCCTCGCTCTGGCTCACTGTCATACTCCCGATGCCTGTCCAGCCACCCACTTGCGTGAGAGTCCACTTGTCGGCCGCCTGAGTCGGCGAGGCTAAAAGCACAGAGAGTGAGAAAAAAGCCGTCGGAAGCGTTGCAGACAAGCTCCGACATTCTGACTGCGACAGAGGAGCGGCACCTACGCCAGCAGTCTTCTTCCGAAAAATGCGCATAAAGAATGTTTTCAATCGGGTGAGTTTTAAATTGTATAGGTTAGTGCAAAAGTATTTTTTTTTTTGAATAAATCGTGAGATAAGTCAACTTAATGCTCACATCCCCCTCAAAAATTGGCAAACTTCCCTTACAGAGCTCGGGGACTATGAAAAAAACTCCCCGCCTCACGAACATTCGCGAGGCGGGGAGCTAAAGCATATCACAATCGGATGGGGCTACTATTTAATCTCCATCCCGACGTTATACATGATGAAGCCGTAGATGTCGGCAGTCTCCTCAAGCACCTTAGCCAAAGGCTTGCCACCGCCGTGGCCGGCCTTGGTGTCAATGCGGATGAGGCAAGGGGCGTCTCCAGCCTGGCAGTGCTGCAGCGTGGCGGCGAACTTGAACGAGTGGGCCGGGACGACACGGTCGTCATGATCCGCCGTGGTGATGAGAGTGGCGGGATAGACAGTGCCGGGCTTCAGGTTGTGAAGTGGGGAGTAGCCCTTGAGATACTCGAACATCTCGGGGCTGTCCTCGCTCGTGCCATAATCGGGCGCCCAGTTCCAGCCAATGGTGAACTTATGGTAGCGCAGCATGTCCATGACGCCCACCTCGGGGATGCAGACCTTATAGAGGTCAGGGCGTTGCGTCATGCAGGCGCCGATGAGCAGGCCGCCATTGCTGCCACCCATGATGGCGAGGTGGTCGCGGTCAGTATACTTATTAGAGATGAGCCACTCGGCAGCGCTGATGAAATCGTCGAACACATTCTGCTTGTTCATCTTAGTGCCGGCCTGATGCCACTCCTCGCCATACTCGCTGCCGCCACGGAGGCAAGCCACAGCGTAGATGCCGCCATTCTCAAGGAACGGGATGCGGGCGTAGGAGAAATAGGGGCTCATGGAGATGCCGAAACCGCCATAGGCGTAGAGCAGGAGCGGGTTCTTGCCGTTCATCTCAGTGCCCTTCTTGTATGTGATGAAGAGGGGGACCTTGGTGCCGTCCTTGCTCGTGTAGAAAATCTGCTCGCTGGTGTAGGCGTCAAGGTCAAAGTTAACCTTAGGCTGGCTCTGCACCTTGCTCTCGCCCGTGGCCACGTCATAGGAGTAGACCATGCTGGGGACGGTGAACGACGTGAAGCTGTAGAAGCACTCATTCCTCTCTCGCTTACCGCTGAAACCGGCCGAGCCGACCGACGGGAACTCGACCTCGCGGATCTTGGTGCCGTCGATGTTGTAGAGGTAGGCGTGGCTGCAAGCGTCCTTAGAGTAGCCGAGCACCATCTTGTCGCCCGCCACGAAAGTGATGTCCTCAAGGACATTATCCGCCTCGGGAATCAGCTCCTTCCAATCCTTGCGGAGGGGCTTGTCTATGGTGGTGTACATCAGGCGGTTCTTTGGCGCGCCGTCATTGGTGAACATGAAAATGGTGTCGCCCATGATCTCGATTGGCGAGTACTGGAAATCCATGTTGTCCGTCATCTGGACAAACTCGGGCTTGCGGAGACGCAGGTCGCGGACATAGACAGTGTTGCCGTTGCCCTCGCCACTCTCATAGAGGAACATCATAGTCTCCTCCTTGTTCAGGCCCACATTATAGAAACGGAGCGGGTGCTCGGCGTTCTGATAGAAGAGCTGGTCGTCGGCCTGGGCGGTGCCAATCTTGTGATAGTAAATTTTCTGGACCTCATTCTTGGCGGAAGTCTCCTTGCCCTTCTCGGGAGCGTCATAGGCGCTGTAGTAGAAACCGTCGCCCTGCCAAGACGCGCCGGTGAACTTAGCCCAGACAATGTGGTCGTCAGTCAGCTTGCCGGTCGCGAGGTCAATGACATAAATCTCCTCCCAGTCGCTGCCCGAGCGCGAGATGGTGTAGGCGAGATACTTCTCATTGTTTGAAAAATAGATGCCCTTGAGCGCCACAGTGCCATCCTCAGAGAGCGTATTGGGGTCGAGGAACACTCGCGGCTCGCCATTGAGGGAGTCCATCACATAGAGGACACTCTGGTTCTGCAGGCCGTCATTCTTATAGACATACCATTTGCCGTTGCGCTCGAAGGGAATGCCGATGCGCTCGTAGTTGGCGACCTCCATCAGTCGGCTCAGGATCTTGGAGCGCTGGGGGATTTTGGCGAGATAGGCGTCAGTCACCGCATTCTCAGCCTTCACCCAGGCGGCAGTCTCGGCGCTCGTGTCATTCTCGAGTGGTCGGTAAGGGTCTGGCACTGCCACACCGAAATACTCATCCACAGTGCTGTCTTGCGGGGCCTCGGGGTAGACTATGCCTGAGCCGGACCCGCCATTGCAGCCAGCCAAGCCGGCGGCCGCGCACACGGCTGCGGACATGGAGATAAGGTTAGTTTTCATTCTATTTGTTTATGACATTATTCTGTTAAAAACACATAGCCCGCAGCCGTCGGAGACAACAAATGCAAGCTAAAAGCCCGTTTTTTGTTACAGGCTTCGCAAATGTACAGATAAATAATAAGAAAAAGCGGGTTGAGAGCGGCTGTCAAGAGGCGCGCCATAGAAATTCAGTGTTTGCGAAATATTTTATTTTCACACAAAACATTCGCACACAGACGATTAGCAACATTTGACTAAAATAATGTGAACTTTTATCAGCACAACGCTTGCAAATTCGGAAAATAGCAGTAATTTTGCATCGTCATCGAAAGAGAACACCACTCCAAGACAGACAAACAAAAACATCTGGCCGATTCGTCTAACGGTTAGGACATCAGATTCTCAATCTGGCAATAAGAGTTCGATTCTCTTATCGGCTACAACTCGAAAGCTGCCTCACATTTGAAGGTGGCTTTTTTTGTATTACATCGTTTCTGTTTTTCTTTTCCAACATAAGGAGACACACAGCACATGTCAGACAACACACGTCGCGTCAGAGTACGCTTCGCCCCCAGCCCCACGGGCGCCCTTCACATTGGCGGCGTACGCACAGCCCTCTATAACTATCTTTTCGCACGTCAGCATGGCGGCGACTTCATCCTCCGCATCGAGGACACCGACAGCCAGCGTTTCGTGCCAGGCGCCGAGGCCTATATAATAGAGAGCCTCAAGTGGTGCGGCATTGAGACTGACGAGGGCGTGGAGCAGGGCGGTCCGCACGCGCCATACCGCCAGAGCGAGCGCAAGGAGATATACCTCAAGTACGCCCACCAGCTTGTTGACAACGGCTGGGCCTACTACGCGTTTGACAGCGCCGAGGACCTCGACAAGCTCCGCAAGGAGGCCGAGGCGGCGGGCAAGACCTTCGCCTACGACTCCACCACGCGCGTCAGCCTGCAGAACAGCCTCACCTTGCCCGCCGACGAGGTCAAGGCGCGCATAGAGCGTGGCGACCAGTGGGTCATCCGCTTCAAGATGCCCGAGAACGAGGACGTCCAGATGGACGACATCATCCGCGGCCACATAACCATCAACACCTCGACGCTTGACGACAAGGTGCTCTACAAGAGCGCCGACCAGCTGCCGACCTACCACCTTGCCAACATCGTGGACGACCACCTGATGGAGATCTCCCACGTCATCCGCGGCGAGGAGTGGCTGCCGTCACTGCCGCTCCACTACCTGCTCTACCGCGCATTCGGCTGGGAGGAGACCCGCCCCGAGTTCGCCCACCTGCCACTGCTGCTCAAGCCTCAGGGACAGGGCAAGCTGAGCAAGCGCGACGGCGACAAGTTCGGCTTCCCCGTCTTCCCCCTCTTGTGGAACGCGCCCGACGGCTCGACAGCCATGGGATACCGCGAGGAGGGCTACCTGCCCGGCGCCTTCATCAACATGTTGGCCCTTCTGGGCTGGAACCCCGGCACGGAGCAGGAGATTTTCTCAATGGACGAGCTCATCAAGGCTTTCAACCTTGAGAAAGTGTCAAAGGCCGGGGCGCGCTTCAACCCCGACAAGGCTAAATGGTTCAACGCCCAGTACATCCGCCAGACTGCCGATGACGTTCTGGCCAAGATGGCCGCACCCATCTACGCAGAGCGCGGAATAAGCGTAAGCCCCGAGCGCGCAGCCGAGGCCATCGCCCTCATCAAGGAGCGCGCCACCTTCCCGCGCGACCTCGTGGACCTCACAGAGAAACTATTCATCCGCCCCGCCCAGTATGACGAGAAGTCGGTCAACAAGTTCTGGAAGGCCGACAATGTAGCCAAGCTCATGCAGCTCCGCGAGATATTGGCCGCCGACAGCCTCACCGACGCGGCAGAAAGCGAGGCCAAGGCGCATGACTGGATCGTGTCCAACGGTTTCAGCATGGGTCAGATAATGAACACCCTCCGCCTCGCCATCTGGGGCGTGTCACAAGGCCCGTCCATCTTCCACATCCTCGTCTTCATAGGCAAGGAAGAGACCCTCGCGCGCATTGACGCGGCGGCGGCGGCCCTCGGTCAGGGGGCGTGACGATAATAAATTTCACAGCGAGCTGAACAGAGAAGAGTGAGCGAGTGAAATTTGGCTCAGACCAAAAGTTCAAGCCCCTTAGACGAAGCCCGAGCGGCACTCGTCTGAGGGGCTTTATTTCGTAGGGACAGAGCCGGCCGGCGCAAAATAAGAGACGCGCCACGCTGCCTCGCGAGACCAAAATACCTAAATTTGTAAACAGAAAAACCGAAATATAATGCCCTCGATATCACAGCGCGGCATCATAATGCCGTCATCCCCCATACGCAAACTCGTGCCGTACTCCGACGACGCCAAGGCCCGCGGCCTGAAGGTCTACCACCTCAACATTGGCCAGCCTGACATCCTGACCCCCGACGTGGCCCTCAACGCCGTCCGCGAGGCCCAGATACCCATCGTCGAGTACACCAACTCGGCCGGCATGCCCGAGTACCGCCGCAAACTGTCGAAGTACTACCAGTCGGTGGGCATCAACCTCACGCCCGACCAGATGCTCGTGACATGCGGAGGATCGGAGGCCGTGCTCTTCGCCTTCATGAGCTGTCTCGACCCTCTTGACGAGATAATAGTCCCCGAGCCCTTCTACGCCAACTACGAGGCCTTCGCGGCCGCCGCCGGGGCTTGCGTGGTGCCCATAACCTCGACCATAGAGAACGGCTTCACGCTGCCGAGCATAGAGGAGTTTGAGAAAGTCATCACGAACAAGACCAAAGCCATCCTCATCTGCAACCCGAACAACCCGACGGGCTACCTCTACTCGGAGCAGGAGATGTTGCAACTGCGCGACCTCATAATCAAGCACGACCTCTTCCTCATCTGCGACGAGGTCTACCGCGAGTTCTGCTACGACGGCGCAAAATACTACTCATCCATGTACCTCAGGGGCGTGGACGAGAACGTCATCATGGTGGACTCAGTGTCAAAGCGATATAGCGAGTGCGGACTGCGCATAGGCCTCCTCGCCACGCGCAACAAGGCCGTCATATCATCGGCCCTCAAACTGGCCCAGGCGCGCCTCTGCCCGCCCACATTCGGACAGATTGCCGCCATGGCTTCGCTTGACGTGCCAGAGGAGTACTTCAAGGCCATGAACCAGGAGTATTGCAAACGCCGCAACTTCCTGCTCGACGGGCTCAACAAAATCCCCGGTGTCTACTCACCCATGCCGCGCGGCGCCTTCTACACAGTCGCCCGCCTGCCGATTGACGACTCGGACAAGTTCTGCAAATGGCTGTTGGCCGACTTCAGCTATAACAACCAGACCGTCATGCTCGCCCCAGCAGCCGGTTTCTACTCCAACCGCACGCTGGGCCGCAACGAGGTGCGCATAGCCTACACCCTCAAAGTAGAGGACCTCGCCATAGCGCTGGACCTCCTCGCCCGCGCCTTGAAGCAATACCCAGGCCGCACGCCGGACAGCGGCTCACCTCTCACCGAGGGCGAGCGCAGGATGCGAGAGATGGAGCAATAGGCAAAGGAGAGACTGACGGACAGAAACAGACACACGGAAGTGAGAATAGACCTCTTCATTGCCCGCCGGCTGATGAACAGCGGCGACGGCGAGCGCAAGCTCTCAGGCCCCGCGGTTCGTGTGGCCACGGCCGCCGTGGCCTTAGGCATGGTGGTCATGATCATATCGGTGGCCGTGGGCTTGGGCTTCAAGCAGGAGATACGCGACAAGGTGGTGGGCTTCGGCACGCACATCCAGCTGACAAGCCTCAACCTCAACAGCTCGCTTGAGACGCCCCCGCTCACCTTCGACAGCGTCCTCGTGAGCCAGATAGCCGCCACGAGCGGCGTGCGCTCAGTCCAACCCTACATAACCAAGCCAGGCATAATAAAGACCGACGACGCGTTCCAGGGCATAGCCCTCAAGGGCGTGGACAAGCGTTTCGACTGGACCTTCCTGCGCTCATGCCTCACCGAGGGCGAGGTCACTCAGACGCCCGACTCGGCCAAGAGTGACGACATCCTGATGTCCCGCTCGCTCACGTCGCTGCTCAAACTGAAGGTGGGTGACCCCGTGAGAATGTTCTTCGTGCAGGACGGCAAGGTGCGCGCCCGCCGCTTCACGCTCTGCGGCATCTTCGACTCTCACTTTGAGGAGTTCGACAAGTCGTTGGCCTATGTGGACATGCGCCACTTGGCACAGCTCAACGGATGGGACTCGACCAAAGTGTCGGGCTATGAGGTGCTCTTGAGCGACTTCGACCAGATGGACGACGTGGCGCAGAGCTTGGCCTCGGTGGTCATGGGCCGCGGCGTGGACGATGAGGGCGAGATGATCCGCGTCAGGCATATACGCGACCTTCAGCCGCAGATTTTCGGGTGGCTCGACCTCTTGGACCAGAACATACTCGTCATCCTCGTGCTCATCATAGCCGTGGCGGGGCTCAACATGGTGTCCGGGCTTCTCATCCTCATCCTTGAGCACACCAACGCCATAGGCATCCTCAAGGCCATAGGGGCGACCAACGGCATGCTGCGCAAAGTGTTCATCATCATGGCGTTGCGCATTGTGGGCATAGGTCTCATCATAGGCGACGCCGTTGGCATAGGCCTTTGCCTCATCCAGCAGAAGACGGGCGTCATAGGACTCGACCCCGACAACTATTACTTAGACACCGTCCCCATCCTGCTCAGGTCGCAAGACCTCATCCTGCTCAACGTCGGCACGGCCCTCTTCAGCCTCATACTGCTCTTAGGGCCATCGGGCATGGTGGCGCGCATCAACCCCGCCAAATCGATACGTTTCAATTGAACAGACTGATAGTCATAACCGGGCCTACGGCAGTCGGCAAGACCGAGCTGTCCATCCGTCTTGCCGAGACCCTCGGCTGCGAGATAATCTCGGCAGACAGCCGCCAGATTTACAGCGAGATGCTCATTGGCACTGCCGCACCCACCGAGGCCGAGCTGAGCAGGGCGAGACACCACCTTGTGAGGTGCCGCAGCGCGCGACAGCCCATGAACGCCTTCGACTACGAGAGCGCAGTGATGGACATTTTGCCGGGCGCATTCGAGCGTGGCGGAGGGAGAGCCATACTGACCGGCGGATCAATGATGTATGTCGACGCGGTGCTGAAAGGCATAGACGAGATGCCGGACGTGCCAGAGAGCCTCAGGCTGAGCCTGAAAGACGAATTGGCGGAGAAAGGCCTTGAGCACATGCAAAACAAGCTGCGTGAACTCGACCCCGAATATTGCGAGACGGCCGACATGATGAACCCGCGGCGGGTGCTCCACGCCATTGAGCTGTGCGTGGTGAGCGGACAACCAGTGTCGCGACTGCGCAAGGGAGCGGCTAAAGAGCGACCATTTGAGGCTATCAAATTCGCAGTCATGCGCCCGAGGGAGGAGCTTTACTGCCGAATTGAGGCGCGCGTGGACCAGATGATGGACATGGGGTTGGAAGACGAGGCGCGCCGCTTAGTGCCGATGAGCGACATGACCGCCCTGCAGACCGTAGGCTACCGCGAGATGTTCGCCTACCTGCGTGGCGAACACCCGAGAGACGAGGCCATACGCTTAATCAAAAGGAACACAAGGCATTACGCCAAAAAACAATTGACGTGGACTAAAGCCGACGGGGGATATGAGGAGATCAACCCGACAGACACGGAGGCTGCGCTGAAAAAAATTATGCAATTTCTTAAGCCAACGCTTGCATAATTAAAACCCAATGCCTAATTTTGCATCGTCAAACGAAAAGGATGACATAAATCTACTGGCCGATTCGTCTAACGGTTAGGACATCAGATTCTCAATCTGGCAATAAGAGTTCGATTCTCTTATCGGCTACTCAGTCAAGAGCTGCGATTTCAAAAGAGTCGCAGCTCTTTTTTTGCGTCCACACTGCCCCTCTCTGACACACACGCATTGCCAGCATACACGCATTGCCTATCTAACGCAGGCGAGATTACCCACCATGTCACGCTCGCCGGGTCCCGCCCCCTACCCTTTCAGCGCCATCAGTTTAGCGAAGCCTTGAACTTTCCTTTCCGCACAGTCAAACCGTCACCACTCCACACCTCCACTCCACACATATTTCAAGCCCTTTCCTCACCACGCCACCACAATCCTTTTCCGCACCGAGCACACACTTGGCAGGGACAAGCCACTCAGCCCACCGCAGCCTATATCCTCAAAAGCTCACGCACATCCGCCACATCCTCTTACGTTTTCCCACACAAAATTGAAAAAACAACATAAATCGTAAGACAAAAACTTGTTTATGTAATAATTCCATTATATTTGCAACATCTAACCAATAAACTAAAACTTGAGATAATGAAAGCGCGTTGGATTGCATGCTTAGCCATCATGGTGGTGGCGGCAGTGGCAGGCTCATTCATGCCCGAGCAAGAGGGACTTTGGAAGCTGTCAGACAACATTAACGTGGCAGATTTGGCATGGCTGATCACATCGACCATCTTCGTCCTGATGATGACGCCCGGCCTCTCGTTCTTCTACGGCGGCATGGTTCGCAAGAAGAACATCATCTCCACCATCTTGCAGAGCATCATCGCCATGGGCATCATATCGGTCCTATGGGTTGTAGTCTGCTTCAGCCTGTGCTTTGGCGACGACCTGGGTGGCGTGATTGGCAACCCGATGACCTACTTCATGTTCAACAACGTCGGCGGCGCCGCCACTGACGCATTCTCCACCAAGATGGGCTTGACCATTCCCCTTGGCCTCTACGCCATCTTCCAGATGAAGTTCGCCATCATCACCCCCTCGCTCATCACCGGCTCATTCGCCGAGCGCGTGCGTTTCTCGGCCTATATGCTCTTCATGGTGCTCTTCACCATTGTGGTCTACTGTCCTCTCGCCCACTGCACATGGCATCCTGACGGCCTCTTCAGCCAGATGCACGTCAAGGACTTCGCGGGCGGCATCGTCGTCCACGCCTCATCAGGTATCGCGGCCCTCGTGGGCGCCCTCTTCCTTGGCCGTCGCCATGAGAGCAAGGGTGAGCCCGCCAACGTGCCATACGTCATCCTTGGCGCGTCTCTCCTGTGGCTTGGCTGGTTCGGCTTCAACGGAGGCTCATCCTTAGCCGCTGACGGAGTGGCAGTCAAGGCGTTCCTTAACACCAACACGGCAGCCGCCACAGCCATGCTCGTCTGGATTTTCTTCGACTGCGTCATGGGCCGCAAGCCGTCCGCCATGGCAGCCGCAGTAGGTGGCGTTGTCGGCCTCGTGGCCATCACACCGTCAGCAGGATGGGTGTCAGTTCGCGAGAGCATGCTCATCGCAGTCATCACCACCATCATCTGCAACCTCGCTTGCCACTGGAAGAACCGCACGTCTGTTGACGACGCGTTGGACGTCTTCCCCACCCACGGCGTCGGCGGTATCGTAGGCACCATCCTCACGGGCGTCTTCGTCTACAAATATGAGCCCGAGCTTGCGGAAGAGGGCGTCACACACGCCGAGTTCTTCTTCAACCACGTGATTGCCGTAGTCATAGTCTTCGTCTACACGGCGGTCGTCACCTATGGCCTCTACTGGCTCACCAACAAGATTGTGCCGATGCGCGTCTCAGAGAACGACGAGAAGCTTGGTCTGGACCGCAGCCAGCATGACGAGCACTATGGTCGTCCTCGCGAGCTTGCCGAGTATTATGACGATGAGCAGTTGCAGGAGATGTATGACCGCGAGCACGCCGGCAAGTAAGCCATACAGAACAACTGGAGGTACATCCATTCTGAAACAATAGACAATAAAATAAAACGGGTTGGGCGGAATTGACCGTCCAACCCGTTTTGCATTATCACTGATTGTGTTTTTTGTTTTTAAAACCTAATCACCAACTGTGCGGAGAAGCACGATTTGAATAGAATAGGCAAAAGATGGTATTCCCCATTCATAACCCACCCTATAGGTTTTCCAACTTCTTTCGAGCAATCTTAGAAAGAACCAACAACTTGAATTTTTTGTCCCTCTTATACCACAATGTATCCTTAATTTTCATTTTGCCATCTGAGAAGATAATTTTTTCAATCTCAGCCACCGCCTTCATCACAGCCTCAAGGCTGCAAATGGGAATTTCACCATCGGTGGCATACATGGCCAAGTATTCGACAGAGCGAGTTTCCACACCGACGCGCTTGCTGACAAGCCAAGCGACAGTCTCAGCCTCAAACTCACACTCCTTTCTGCTCATCTTTGAGCTGCGAGACTCGCCGTCCTCCTCGTTCTTCTTCTTTTTCTCTTTATTGTCATAGTCAATATGCTCACATAGCAGGTGCGCAAACTCATGGCAAATGGTTCGGAAGACATCCGCATAGCCGTAGTTGCTATTGACACTCAGGCTAAACACGCTATTGCATGACAGATAGTCGCCATCGCCAATACTCAGTCTCAACTCGTCTAAACTATACTTTTGGATTCGACCAGCGTAAGTGTTGGCGGCACGCAGATTCTGATTAAAAGATATACCATAGTATGGCAGGCCATCAATCAATTTCTTCAAGATAGAGCCATCCAGCAACCCTTTTTCAGTCACAAACTGCTTGTCAATCTCGTTCATCAACTCGACATCAGACAAATCAGAATACTCAGCCCCTCCGGCGGACACAGTATCACTGACATCATAGACACATTGTACAGGGCCGAAAGGCCTGAGAATAACTATATTCTGCGCCTCTGGCTTGAGCGCTCGTCCATATTTAATCCATTTCGTAGCCGTCATGACGAACTTGGCATCCGGCTTCTGCAAACAGACCAACATGGCGTTATAGGGGGACAATAGACGACAACGGCTGACAAAACCAATCAAGTGCTTGAACTCATCCGTACTCCTATATTGCCTGACAAGGAACTGCAACTCGTCAATATTCTCCTTAAATTCCTTCTCCCTCTTGCGTTGGGCTTCATCCTCCTTGCGCTTTCGGAAGAGATATGCTATCTCATCGTCGGAGACGGCATTGACGGCATCGTCACTTTGAAGGTCCGCCATGCCACCCATGACAACTTTCAGCATCCTGTAGACAGTGCGGCAGTAAGGGATAAAGTCCTCGCCCATATAATCTGTCAGCTCGACAGCGAAGTTCTCAAACCACAAAATCCGGGGATCCCCGTTAGGGTCCGAAATCAGCCGGGTGGCATAGGCCACGGCCTTGGGCATCAGCTCTTCAATGCTATTAGCGATATCGGGAGCAGCATCATTTTTATTAGCCATTACGCGATGATAAAAAGTGGTGATTTAAAATGAGGTGATTTAAAACAAAGCCGCAGGCGATGCGGTGCAAGACAAATATAACAAAAAGTTGCCGCACTCCCACAACAAAGCGCGGAAATGCGGCATCAATGGCAATAAAAGAGCATATCCTTATGCCCTCTTCACCACCTTAAGATTTGGCAAGAGGCCAGCCACAATGCCGGCAAGGGGCGTGAAAGCGCAGAAATGGAAAACGGGGACCAGTCCACACGAATCGACATAATAGCCGAGGATGGCGGCAGCGATGCCAGCCACGCCAAAGGCGAAGCCATAGAAAAGTCCGCTGATGAGCCCGAGTTTATTGGGCAGCAGTTCCTGCGCATAGAGAAGGATGGCCGGGAAAGCGGACGAGAGCATGAAGCCAGCGCCAAAAGCGCAGACAATAGTCCCCGCAAGTCCCATATGGGGCAAAAGGAGGCTGAAAGGGGCTGTACCGAGGATTGATATCCAGATGACATATTTACGGCCTATTTTATCACCCACAGGGCCGCCAACAAGCGTCCCCACGGCCGTTGCCAAGAGGAACACGAAAAGAATGACCTGCGACTGCGCCACAGAGACGCCAAAGACGTCGATGACGTAGAACGTGAAATAGTTGGTCAGCGAGGCCATGTAGATGTATTTGGAGAAGATGAGGATGGAGATGACCACAAGCGCCCAGACGGTCATTCGGCCCGAAAGGGGGCGGTCGCGATGCGGGGTGAGTGTGGCGTGCTCAGCACGGATTGAGGCAAGATAGGAGGCATACCAGTGGCAGACAGGTCGGCTGACTATGATGGCCACAACCGCAATGAGACAGAACCAAGCCATATTGCCGCGCCCGAAAGGCGCGACAAAGGCAGCCACAAGCAGCGGGCCGACAGACGAGCCGGCATTGCCACCCACCTGAAAAATAGATTGCGCCGCCCCGCGGTGACCACTGGAGGCGAGCGACGTTATCCTGCTGGCCTCGGGATGGAGAGTGGCCGAGCCTACGCCGACAAGGAACACCGCCACGCACATCATGGCCACTGAATTGGCATAGGCCACAAGAGCCAAGCCTACAAGGGTGAACGCGGACCCGAGTGGCAGCGAATTAGCCACTGGATGGCGGTCGAAAGCCAAACCTACGACAGGCTGAAAGACAGATGACGCAAGCTGGTAGACGAGAGATATGAGGCCAATCTCAGTAAAAGAGAGCGCGAGGTCACCTTTTATGATGGGATAGGACGCCGCTATAACCGATTGCATGGCGTCATTAAGGAAATGGAGGGTGGAGAGCGTGACAATGATGGGCAGCATGGCACGGAAGCCTGCCGACGGGTTGTAGGTGGTTTGCATTTGATGCCGTTGTCTTATAATGGTCGCAAAAATAACCCCTTTGAATGGCGAATGCGCCACACAAAGGGGTTAATAAAAGAAAAAATCCCTATCAGTTTCTGACAGGGATTAATATTATTTGCGGAGAGGACGAGATTCGAACTCGTGAAACGCTTTGGGCGTTTACACGCTTTCCAGGCGTGCCTCTTAAACCACTCGAGCACCTCTCCTTTCCGAATGCGGTGCAAAGATAGTGAGTTTGTTTGGAAGTTGCAAGGGACGAGAAAGCATTTCAAAGCTGAAACTACTCAAAAAATAAATCCCCATAGGAAAGGCACAACACAAAAAATGAATGTACACATTCCCACACTATCAGTTTGTAGTTCGAATCAACAACATCCTTCCTCGCATTACACCTTAAACTCATAGGCACTACACATCCCATCGAGTAGAAAACACCCTTAGCTAAAAACTAAGGGTTATTGACATGCAGTTGCATCGGGGCATTTCCGGCTTTAATAGCAATACTACATCATTCTTACTACCACACAATTTCACCTTCCGGATCAGTTTTAGTAGAACCAGAATCACCCTTCCCTGATGTTTCAGGTGAAGTTTTCGCAACACATACTGCAGCATCGATTTTCACAGATGCCTCAGCATCAGGAGCAATATAACTTCTTTTCTTATCCATAGTGCAAGAAATTTAAAATCAAAGAATAAGTAATCTAAACAACTGACTTAACCATCTTAATCTAAGAAGGAGAAGAAGACAAAAGTCATACTTCAATCTCTCACACAAAATGAGATAGCAACAATCATGCTAAACTCATTTGGTGCGGAGAAAAATTCTTATCAATTATTTACTTTACAACGACACGGCCGCGAACAGTCGAATTGGCAGTGCTGTAAGTCGCGACATAGACACCGTCAGGTACAGAGACAGAGACTGAGCCCTCAGCTGACTTCTCGGCTATGAGACGGCCCGCGAGATCATAGACAGAGAGTGTGCCACTCAAAGAAGAGTTGACATAAACCTGTCCATTCGCAGACTTGATGGCAGAGGCATCAGGGGTGGTTACCTTTTTATCGGCAGTTCGATCAACTTGAGCAATATTAAGATTGAGGCTTAACTGCTTGCAATCCCAACGGTCATAGACCTTGCCACTCTCGAAAGAGCGGTTAACGGATACGAGTGACCCAGGCTGCGACTCAACATATCCATCACCTACACTAATCTCCATTGAGAGATTGTTTTCCTTGCCAGGATAATTAAGAGCTATGTCGCCAAGGCATATGCCAAGCTCACTGTCACCAAGGTTATAGTCAAGGACGCCAAGTTTTACAGCGCCCTCTGCCATCTTCTGGTCTACGCTTATACGAATAAAATCAGCGAGCGCGCTACCATAGCCTTTATACTGTTCACTAACCTCGGTTGGGATTTTCACCATCTTGATGACGGCCGCCTTATCAGACTTTGTCTGACCAGGCTGATAGGCTCCGAGATATGGGAAGATATAGCCACTGCCATAGAACTCATTGCTATAGCAAGTCTCGGCAAGAGTCTCCCAGACAGTGTTTATACCATAATTGGCATCATAGTCAGATGCAATCTCGCTATTGTGCAACTCATCATACTTTTCCTCAGGGACAAAGTAGAGGACAACTACGCTGCGAAGTCCCTCACCCTTTTGAACAGCCTCGTCAGTCTCATCGACATAGAGACGGATATAGGGGTAGTCAACAATATTAGACTTGCCATACTTCTCATCGGCCATGGCATAGCTGCAGACATCGGACTTCGAGATTGTCACAGTGCTTTGGTTTCCATTCTGGTGAACGAGCTGGGCGTTGCTAATTTGTGGCTGGAGATAGCCGTAGTACATCTTGCCTGGGGCATCGTAGGTGGTGAAGCCTGTCATGAGGTTGTACATACTGTAAAGACTATGCATAACGAAAGAGACATGCACATCCTTCACGTCATTTACAAACTGGTCACCCGCAGTCTCAGCAATGCTTCGCCAGTCGACAGGAGCCTGATAGTGGTTATTGATGAATGTCTTTACTTGACCATCGTCATAAATTCCGTCGGGGTTGACATCCTCAATCTCCATTTCATAAGCATTCTCATCATTAATAGAACCCGCCATTCTGACATTAATAGTCTCATGTCCTCCATACTTACTAAGTAAATACATAGGTTGAGAAAGTGGCACCTTGCTCATCGACGTCCAATCATAGTACATGGAGAAAACATTATCACCATCAAGGTAAGGAGCCACGATTCCTGATGCTTTCCGAGTGTTCGTCCATGTATCGCGGAAAGACATATCAATCCAACCTGGGATTGACATAGAACTCATGGGACTTGAAAAGTTGGTCATAGAGAAATACCACCCATCATTTTCATACCCATCCGCATCCAAATAGCCATACTTTTTTGCATAATTCTTTCCTACCGCAATCTCATTTGTCGCCCCCTTGACAAAGACCGAACCAGCATCATAAGACCCATTATTAACGAGGTAAGCAAGAGAACGGTCATCATTCTTATTCGGCAAATAGTAGATAGAATCAGCTTTTATTGAGGCTCCGTCATTTATGACAAGTCCACCGGCGAGACCATTTGCCGATTCATCACCAGAACGGACAAAAACCTTCCGGCAAGAGAAATCATTATTTACGTTAAGGACAGCTGGATTACTAACATAAATGTATGAGCTATCAGACGCACTGAGCTCAGAGGTCCTTGTATTCTCACTTACTGCGATATGATTGGCATCCCCGGCAATGATAAACTTGTAAGTACAAGTTGCATACTTTCTTAGTATACTTGGCAAACCTGTCGTTCTGTAGAATACGCATAAATTCGTAACAGTGTATGTTATCGTATCGCCTACGAAACACATAGACTGCCCACCCATAGCCATATAGGGCAGTGTCACTGCAAGACTACAAGAATATTTGTCATCATTTAGAGAATAATCATTGTAATAGAAAGATCTTGAACCATCCTTTATATAATCCAACGACTGGTACGGATAAACCTTACCTCTCACACTTACAATGTCAAGCTTTCTAAAATAAATATTATTATTTGCGACACCAGGATTTAGCGGAACGAAACCCTCAACACCTCCCGTATTTGTTGGATGATATATACCAAGATACGTAACTTTCTTTCCATCGAACTCCTCAGGTTCAGGATATGTGAACTTGAACCTCAGCACCACGTTGTCACCACTCCACTCCGCAATATAATTGCCATTCTCGTCGGTGGCATTAAGTACAGAGACGACCTCACTCTGGGGGTAGTAGACCTCGGTGGCGTCAGTAGACCCTGTGGAAGCCTCGTCTTGAGCCCATGCGAACGACGCGGTGAGGGCGAATGCGCAGACTAAGGCACAAAATTTCTTCAACATAAAACTAACCGCTTAAAGTTGATTTATTAATCTCGATTCATTTAATCTGGAATGCGACACATTGCATATCAAATATGCCCTGCGTCCATCCTCCTGATTTTGCCGTTGATACGCCTACCGACGCACAAGGTTACAGACCTACCGGCAATTCTTTTGTTTTCAGCGGGCTAAATTATTATATTTTCATGAGCTGAGGGCTTAAAAGATTATAAAAAGGGAAGCTACGGAAGCGAATTGCGCATGTTTTGCCGGGAAATGCATTATCCTGCGCAAAAATTGGGCAGTTTTTTAGGGGGGAAATGAAAGAGAGGAGAGAGACGTTTTGAGGTGGCTTAGACAAGAGGAGTGGAAAGACGGCAAAGAGGCACTTCTGTGGGTAAAATATGGCAACGGGCTTGGAACAAAGGGGCGGAGGTTTCCGTATATGTCGCACACGACGCAATTATAGCGGCAGACAAGAAACTCATTACACTAACAAACACATAAACAAACCGAAGAACAATGAGCGACATAAAGTACATCGGGCAGGACGACGTAGAGACGCGCCTGTTCGAATCGCAGTATAAAGTGCCAGACGGCATGTGCTACAACTCGTGGGTCATAATGGACGAGAAAGTGGCGGTTATGGACACAAGCGACCCGCGCACATTGGAGGCGTGGAAAGCGGACCTCGCCAAGGCGTTGGGCGGGCGGAAGCCAGACTACCTCGTGGTGCACCACTTGGAGCCAGACCACGCGGGCGGCATTGGCGAGTTCATGAGACTATATCCCGACACCAAGATAGTCTGCTCGGCACGCGCCGCACAGATGATGCCGCAGTTCTTCCCCACGACCGACTTCACCGCCAACGTGATGACAGTCAAAGAGGGCGACAAGCTGAACCTGGGCCGCCATACGCTGACCTTCATCATGGCGCCCATGGTCCACTGGCCCGAGGTGATGGTGAGCTATGACGACGCGGAGAAGACCCTATTCTCCGCCGACGGCTTCGGCAAATTCGGCACACGCGACGCCGACGCTGACGACTGGGCATGCGAGGCGCGACGCTATTACTTCAACATCTGCGGCAAATATGGGCAGCCGGTGCAGACACTGCTGAAAAAAGCCGCGGGATTGGACATTGAGCGCATCCTGCCTCTGCACGGACCCGACCTTGAGGGCGAGAAGCTTGCCGAGGCTCTGAGACTTTATAACATCTGGAGCACATATGGGGTCGAGACCGAGGGCGTTTTCATTGCCCACGCATCCATCCATGGCTGCACAGCCGAGGCGGCGGAGAAGTTGGCTGAGATTTTGCGCGGTAAGGGAGTGAAAGTGTCAATGACCGACCTGTGCCGTGACGACCAGGCCGAGGCCATTGAAGACGCGTTCAAATACGGTCGGATCGTGTTAGCGGCATCAAGTTACGACGGCGGACTATTCCCACCCATGTATGACTTCCTGCACCACCTGCAGGTTAAGAGCTGGCAGAAGCGCAAAGTGGCTCTTATGGAAAACGGTTCGTGGGCGCCATGCGCAGCTAAGGTCATGACCCAGATGGTGAGCGAGATGAAAGACGTGACCATAGTGGGCGACACAGTGACACTGCGCGGCCGCATGAAAGAGGCTGACACTGAGGCTCTGAAGGCCTTGGCTGAGGCTATATGCCAATAAGAGGCAAGACAGCTATTAATTGGAGAGTCCGCCACCGCAAAAGTGATTTTGCGGTGGCGGACTCTTTTTTGCACTACCCGAGGCAGAACACAGGGGAGCAGTCTCAAAGAGCGACAAGCGGGAAAAGGGAAGTATATAAAAAGAAACCGAGGGGTCACCCGCATTGGGGCAACTCCTCGATTTTTATATGACTTATTTCTAAGACTTACAACTCGTCACACGGGGTGACGAATGTCAGCTAAACTTTAGAAGTTGACGCCGACAGAGATGTAGTTGTTGATGGTCTTAAGCTTGTAGTCGCCATTCTTGACATAGCTTGAGAGGTCGGGCTGGAAGGTGTAGCCAACATAGAACTTGTTGATGTTGACGCCGACACCGAGGTTGAGGCCGAACTGGAAGATGCGAGCGTCGGCTCCATCTTCGCTGAGCCATTTGTACTTATTCTCGGTTTCCTTTCCATCAACAGTCTCGGTTTCCTTGGTGCGGCCGTAGAAGTTGAACTTGAAGTTAGGACCGAAGAAAGGAACAACATTGATAGCCGAGCTGGCGAAGCTGAACTTATATGCGGCATTGACAGGGACGGCAATGTTCATGAAAGTAGTCTTAGACTCATAGCTGCGACTAACACCGTAAAAAGTTTCGCTCCAAGAATCCTTCTGATGAGTCCAAGAGAGGCGAGCGCCGAGCTCGAGGAAGAGGGGCATCTTGGTGGTGATGTTGACACCCTTCATGAATGCGATGGCGGCACCCTTGGTCTTGTCACCCTCATTCTCAGAAGAGTTAGAGCCATTCTTGAGCTTCATCTTTTGAGCGTCGAAAGAGACCTCGACACGAGTCCAGCCCTTAGTGTCCTTAGTGAGCTGGGCGGAAGCGTTAGCGGCGAAAGTAGCGAGAACCGCTACAGCCAGAAACTTGATTGCTTTCATGTGATTGATTATTGTTTTCTGTTCTGAAATACTTTGCGCGAAGATATGCCAAGACAATGGTAAACATCGCAAAAAAAACTTAAAACCGACTTTCTTTAACATAATACGCGGGAAAAAGCATCCGCGGGGCATGTGATTGGGGAAAGAAACCGGCTTCGCGAAAAAAGAAATCTGTGAATTGGCGCAAATCATCGGTGAAAGCGTGCAAGAACTCTGTGAATTGAGCAAAAATTGCCACAAACGTTTGCGGTAACGTTTGCAGAAGGAGAGCCCTTAGGCATTAAAAGACAATACATTCGTCGCACGGAGACGAATTGAGCGAACAGAAATAGCGCGTCATTATTCGTTTATATCCGTTAAAATTCAAATACTTTCACTTATCTTTGCAATGACACAGAGCAGTCGGGAGACCGCTGTTCGGTGTCAACAGGAACCTATAACTAATTACAAACTAACAATCTCAATGCAGCGAAGACTATTCCACGCGTTTTTGGCGCCTGCCGTATTGGCGGGCCTCATGACGTTAGCCCCTGTGGGAGCTTCAGCCCAGAATCAGGGCCGCGTGGTGACGGGAACAGTCACCGACGACGCAGGCCAGCCCGTACCGGGCGCGACGATTATCGTGCCCGGCACGACAGTGGGCACAATCACGGACACCGACGGCAAATACCGCTTAGCGCTGCCTGACGGGTCAAAACAGCTTCAGTTCAGCTTCATCGGCTATGACACCCAGACCGTGGCTTTGACCAACGGCAACACGGTGAACGTCACCATGACGGAGGACATAGCCACGCTCGGCGACGTCGTGGTCATCGGCTACGGCACGCAGCGCAAGGGCGACTTGACGGGTGCCATCAGCAACGTCACAGCCGACGACTTCAACCAGGGACTCATCAACAGTCCCGAGCAGCTCATCAACGGCAAAGTGTCCGGCGTCCAGATTATGAGCAACAGCGGCTCACCGACAGCCGGCTCCACCATCAAGATCCGTGGTGGCGCCTCGCTCAACGCCTCTAACGACCCTCTGATCGTCTTGGACGGCGTGCCTCTGGAGCATGGCGGCATATCGGGCAACAGCAGCAACTTCCTGTCGCTCATCAACCCAGCCGACATCGAGAGCATGACCGTGCTGAAAGACGCTTCGTCCACAGCCATCTACGGCAGCCGCGCTTCAAACGGCGTCATCATCATCACGACGAAGAAAGGCTCAAACAGCGGCTTCCACGTGACCGTGAACACCACCCACTCGCTGCAGAAAGCCTATGACTTTGTGGAGACACTGAGCCGCGAGGACTTCGTGCGCGTGGCCACAGAGCAGGGTTACGCCAGCATGCTCGGCACGGCGGACACCGACATGAACGACGAGGTGTTCCAGACGGCCTATGGCACGGACAACAACGTGTCTCTGTCCGGCAGCATTGCAAAACGCGTGCCAGTGCGCCTCTCAGTGGGCTACTACTTGCAGAACGGCATCCTGAAGACCGACAAGGCACAGCGCGTCACCGGCAACCTGAACGTCTCGCCCACCTTCTTGGGCGACTTCCTCAAATTCAACCTCAGCCTCAAGGGCACACTGTCAAAGAACCGCTTCGCCTCGACGAGCGCCATCTGGGGAGCCACGACCTACGACCCGACGCAGGCCGTCTACGCCACATATAGCGGAACGGACCAGTTTGGCGGCTACAACGAGGCCATCAGCTACACCACCGACGCCGACGGCAACGTGACCGCCACCCCGGTATCGGGCGCCACGCTCAACCCGCTCGGACTATTGGAGCAGACAAAGGACAAGAGCACAGTGAACCGCCTCGTGGGCAACCTCGACGTCGACTACACCATGCACTTCCTGCCCGACCTGCGCGCCCACATAACCTTGGGCTACGACTATGGCAAGGGCGAGGGCACAGTGTACACCTCGGCAGAGTCGGCCGGCGGCTTCCTGAGCCATGGATCGGACTACTCATACGGCCCTCAGAAGATGTATAACCGCCTCTTCACAGGCTACCTCAACTACAACAGGGACTTCGACGTCATGAGGGTTGACTTCACCGCCGGATATGACTACCAGTATTGGAAATCGAAGACCCCCGAGATTATCTACTACAACGCCATCGGAGAGCAGACCGGCACGGCAAAGGCCGACGACCAGCGTCACGCCATGATCTCCTACTACGGCCGCTTGAACTACACCCTGATGGAGAAATACATGGTCACCGCCACCATCCGCCGAGACGGCACGAGCCGCTTCAGCGAAGACAACCGCTGGGGCACATTCCCATCAGCAGCGTTGGCATGGCGCGTCAACCAGGAGAACTTCCTGAAAGACGTGGACGTGCTGACCAACCTGAAGCTCCGCGCCAGCTATGGCGTGACAGGCCAGCAGGAGGACATTGGCAACTACGGCTACCTGCCCATCTATGTGGAGAGCACCACGCAGAACGACTACGTGTTTGGCAATGAGGTCGTGAAGACATACTCGCCGCGCACATATGTCGAGGACCTTAAGTGGGAGACCACCAAGGCGTGGAACTTCGGCCTCGACTTCGGCTTCTTCAACAACCGCCTCTCCGGCAGCGTGGAGTACTACACACGCAAGACCGAGGACCTCATTGCCAGCGTGCCTGTCGCAGCGGGCGTCAACTTCAACAGGAGCGTGACCACCAACGTGGGCAACATCGACAGCAAGGGCGTCGAGATCAACATAGCCGGCACCCCCATTGACACCAAGGACTGGGGCTTAGACCTCTCATTCAACGCCGCATGGCAGACCCAGACCGTGAAGAACCTGAGCCTCGTGAAGAACGCCCAGATAACCAACACACTGACCGGCTCGTCGGTTGACGGCAAGCAGGTGCAGGTGCTCACCGAGGGTTACGCGCCCAACATGTTCTACGTCTACCATCAGCTCTACGACAAGAACGGCAAGCCCATTGAGGGCGCATACGCCGACATGAACGGCGACGGCCAGATCACGACCGACGACCTCTACCGCTTCCACTCCCCCGCCCCCGACTGGATCATGGGCTTCTCGCTCAACCTCCGTTGGCGCAAGTGGAACCTCGGCACCAGCCTGCGCAGCAACATCGGCAACTACGTGTATAACGCAATGGCGATGAACACAGGCGCGACCGAGACCATGAAATACAACGACTACCAGCTGAACAACCTCAGCACCAGCTATTTGAAGACCGGCTTCAAGATGCGTCAGCACTACTCCGACTACTACGTGGAGAACGCCTCATTCCTGAAGATGGACAACGTGACGCTGGGTTACAACTTCGGCAAGATAGCCGACGCGGTCAACCTGAACGCCTCATTCATGGTCCAGAACGTCTTCACAGTCACCAACTACACGGGCATAGACCCCGAGGTGCCGAGCGGCATCGACCAGAATTTCTACCCGAGGCCGAGAATCTTCTCGCTTAGCGTAGGTTTGGAGTTTTAGTTATCAAAGAGAACAAAAGAAATGAAACATACATATGCGATTGCGGCAGCCGCAATGGGATTGAGCGCGCTCGTCTCGTCATGCGACGACCTTGACCAGCTTCCGCACGCCGACACCACATCGGCCACCGTGTACACGAGCGAGGCCAACTACCGGTCCGTCCTTGCCAAGATATACTCCGTGCTCTCGCTCAAGGGCGCGGACGGCGGCACCGACATCACCACCAACAAGGGCGAGAACTTCATGCGCTGCTACTTCAACCTGCAGGAGTGCTGCACGGACGAGCTGGTGTTCAGCTGGATGAGCGGTGACAACATGACCGACATCAACTACATGACATGGGACGCCCAGGACGTGTGGGTGGCAGACACCTACTATTGGCTCTACTACTCCATCTCACTCGCCAACGAGTTCCTGCGCAACGCTCAGGACATCAGCGGGTTCAGCGAGAGCGACCAGGCCAAGATTGAGAATTATAAGCTTGAGGCCCGTTTCCTCCGCGCGCTCGCCTATTGGCAGGTTCTTGACCTCTATCACAAGGGGGCCATGGTCACCGAGAACGACAACGTGGGAGCCTACGTGCCCAACGTGGCCGATGCGCAGGGCCTCTTCGACTATGTGGAGAGCGAGCTTTTGGAGATTGCCGACAAGATGCCGAGCCGCACCGAGCAGGAGTATGGCCGCGCACCACGCGCAGCAGCCTACATGTTGCTCAGCCGCCTCTATCTGAACGCTCCGAGCTATGGCATAGCCAAGACATATTATGACGAGGTCATCAAATATAGCCAGGCGGCCATCAATGACGGCTACACCCTCCATGACAACTACTTGGAGCTCTTCAACGCCGACAACGACAAGCGCACCGACGAGATAGTCTTCGGGCTTGAGAGCGACGCCACGACAACCGTCTCATGGGGCGCCTCGACCTACATCGTCTGCGGATGCGCCAACTCGTCCACATCACAGGACCCCAGCTCAGTGGGCATAGCCTCAGGCTGGAGCATGTGGCGCGCCACGAGCCAGGCAGTAGGCCTCTTCAGCGGATATACGGAGAACGACGTCCGCTACTCCTTCTTCACCGACGGCCAGAGCCTCGAAGTGACCGACACGTATGACCAGAACCAGGGCTACGTGTTCACCAAGTGGACCAACCTGACCGACGCCGGCGAGGTGGCGAGCAACACCGCCTCATATGGCGTCAACACGGACTTCCCCCTCTTCCGCATAGCTGAGGCCTACCTCAACATCTCAGAGGCCATCTTGCGAGGCGGCACGGGCGCTGAAAACGACGCCCTCTATTACTTGAACGCAGTCAGGGCTCGCGCGGCAGGCGAATCGGCCAAATATACCGACGTGCAGCTCAAAGACATCATTGACGAGCGCGGACGCGAGTTCCAGTTGGAGTGCCAGAGGCGCACCGACCTCATCCGCTTCGGCATCTTCACACAGGGCGGATGGGATTGCGGCCCAAAGAACAAGGACGCGAAGTATAACTACTACCCCATCCCTCAGACCGAGCTGACCGCCAACCCCAACCTCTCCAACCCAGAGTATTAAACTAAGAAGCAGAAACAATGAAACGACTAATATACACGGCACTGACAGCAGCCGCGGCGGCCATGATGGCCACGGGTTGCGACTCCGACGCCGACAAATGGTACGTTGACGGGCTTGACGAGTCCACCATCCGCAGCTCGGCCAACGAGATTGAGCTGAGCGGCGAGGACGCATCAAAGACAGCCGTCTCCTTCACTTGGTCCAATGAGAGCAAGCTGATCCTGCATGGCCCGAGCTATGTGGGCATAGCCGACAAGAGCCTGCCGACCTACACCATCGAGTTCTCACTGACCGAGGATTTCAAGACCTCATACACCGAGAGCGTGGACGACGGCATCGCCACATATACCGTCCAGAGCCTCAACACCATAGTGCGCGGGCTTGGAGCCAACGCCAACGAGCGCGTCACGGTATACGTGAGGCTCAAGACGGCCCTCAGCGCCAACAGCGAGGACTATAACGAGTCTAACGTCGTGACACTCTACGTCACCCCTTACAAGATTGACTACACCAAGGCCAAGATGTTGAGCTCCGACCAGTCTGAGACCATCGGCTACCTCTACTCAGCTGACACTGACGGCGATGGCGACCCAGACACCCAGGGACTCTACAGCGGCTTCTATGGCGCAGGCGGTTGGGCCAACTGGTATCTGCAGGAGAACGACGGCACCATCTGGGGCAACGTGGGAGTTGACGGCAACGAGTTCAAGACCAGCTCAGACGTCACATGCTGGAACTTCTGGTATCCGGGCAACAACGGCTGCTACTACACCATTGTTGACGTGTCCGCCACAGCGGAGACCAAGGCTTGGACAGCTGTCTACATCCCGGCGCTCAGCCTGAGCGGCGACGTGACCGGCGACATGACCTACATCCGCAACGAGAACCGCTGGATGATCAACATCACCACCACGGCTGATGGTCAGACATTCAGCATCAGCGGCACCGGCAAAGAGTACAACTACACCACCGGCACAGATGACAGCAAGGCGGTCGACTACCCCGTGACCTTCGGCGCAGGCAGTGGCGACGGCGAGCTGGAATTTCAAGGCACTGGCGTGTTCACCGTGGCGAAAGCCGGCAGCTACACCCTCAGCCTCTACCTCTCAGACTTCAGCGACTTGACATATAAGCTCGCGGAGGGTTCGGAGGAGCAGAAAGAGACAGCCCCTGAGCAGATTTACATGAGCGGACTCAACGACGTCTGGGGCTTCGACTTCCCGATGGCATTGACCGACGAGGACAACTGGGTCTACAATGGCGTGTTTGGCGTCAACAGCTGCCCATGGGGCTATCAGTTCCTCAAAGAGAAAGACAACTGGAGTGACGCATGGTGCTATGGCGGAACCGACGGCACACTCAAAGTCGGCTCAACCCCCAACATCGAGTTCACCGGCACGGGCGTCTACGCTTGGACAGTCGACCTGAAGAACCTGACATACTCGACCACCCAGTACGACGCCGTCTCATACGCCGGCTTCAATGATGACTGGGCACTGATCAGCATGACGGCCGACGCAACCTCGGCAAGCAAATACACGGCCTCTGTGACCATCAGCAAAGCCTCATCCTACGGATTCCAGATTGTACTCGGCAACTGGGCCATCACCCTTGGCGGCGAGGATGGCAAGCTTGACAGCTGGAAGAAGAGGAACATCACAGACGACCAGAGTCTTGAGGCAGGAGACTACACACTGACAGTCGACTTCGCCACAATGACCTACACACTGGCAGCCGCAGGAAGCGAGAGCAGTGACGGAAGCGACAGCAGCGAGAGCGGAGGCAGTGACGGAGATACCGAAACGACCACCTATCCCGAAGCCCTCTATGCCATTGGCGTGAATGGCGACTGGGACACCTGGGTAACCATTGACGCGACAGGCAATGGTACATACAGCGGCACCATCGTTGTGACTACTGATGTGAAGGATTTCAATGTCTACGATGGCAAATCATGGGATAACACGAAATATGGTCCTTCAGACAATGACGGAAACCTGACATCGGGCTCATCGGCATGGAAATTCTGGGTCACCTCGACAGGCACCTACACCCTGACCATCGACCTGACCACGAACACCTACACCTTGACGTTGGTGGAGTAACCAGATAGGAAAGGCAAGACATGAAACAGAAAGTGGCGTGCGGCCAACAGAATGTGACCGCGCGCCACTTAACCCACAACAATTGAAAAGAGATGAAACTGAGAAACATATTGTCGGCTACGGCAATGGCGTTGGCGGCAGTGGCAATGCCAGCTTGCGACGACGACACCGTTGACGACATGGTGGAGATCAAGAACGCCAACACCTACACCCCCTATCACGGCACGAGCGAAGGCTTCGCAAGCGGAGCTGACGTCTCATGGGTGACAGAGATGGAGGACAACGGCGTCAAATTCTACTCGGCTGACGGGACAGAGACGGAGTGCATGACTCTGCTCAAGAGCCTTGGCGTTGACGCCATCCGACTGCGCGTGTGGGTCAACCCCGCGAGCGGATACTGCGACAAGGACGACGTGGTGACCAAGGCCATGCGGGCCAACGCCCTCGGCCTCAACCTCATGATAGACTTCCATTACTCAGACGTATGGGCGGACCCCAGCAACCAGGAGAAGCCCGAGGCATGGAAAGACTACACATATGACGAGTTGAAAACCGCAGTGGCAGACCACACGACCGACGTCCTCACAACACTGAAAGAGGCTGGCGTGACCCCCGCCTGGGTCCAGATTGGCAACGAGGTGGGCGGCGGTTTCCTCTGGGGCGACGGCAAAGCGTCCACCAACCCCGGGCAATTCGCCGAACTGCTGACCTCGGGCATCGACGCCGCCAAAGCCGTGTTCCCCGACATCAAGATAGTCATCCACGTGCAGAACGGTTGGAACTACAACACCACGAGCTGGTTAATGAACATCCTCAAGACCCAGAAAGTGGAGTATGACATCCTGGGCGTGTCGCTCTATCCCGAGGACGTGATCAAGAGCTATGGCAACAAATACGGCACAGCCCTCGACATAGTCCAGATAACCATAGACAACATGGAGGCACTCGCAGTCGTTTATGGCAAAGACATGATGGTGTGCGAGTTCGGTTATTCGGTGGACGACCCCGAGACTGGTTACAACTGCCTCAAAAAGCTTGTAGACGCAGGCAAGAGCAGCTCAACCATAGCAGGCGTATTCTACTGGGAGCCGGAGAGCTACGACTGGAATGGCGGATATAACAAAGGCGCGTTTGGCAAATATGGCTCAGCCGCCAACAGCTACACCCCGCTGAAGACCCTTGACGCCTTCGCCAAGTAAGCGCGCGACAAGACAAGGCATTTTTGTCCGCCCCCCAAAAAGCCGACAAGAAGTCCGCCCCCGACAGAACAAACATTCTGCCGGGGGCTTTTCTTTGTTCACGAATCCGCACCTTCTTTTAACCTTGACCCGCCTAAAAAGAGCCGTCAGCCGCCAAAGCATTGATAAATCAGCTATATTTGCATAACACGAACATAAACCACAGTGAAGTCCGCCACGGCATGACGAAGCCGGCGCAAGACAGACACACGACCCGAAAAAGACGATGCGCCCAAGCATAACCAATATACTCCTCACACTCCTCATTTGCTTTTGTACGACAATAGAATCCATGTCGCAGACGAAGCGAGCCCAGGCCGAGGCCGAGCCAGGCGAGCGGATAGACCAGCTGCTGACCCGCAAAGGAGTTGACACGAGCAGGAAACAGCTCTTCATAGCCCTCAACTGGCGGATATTGTCAGACAACGACGGACTGATGCTGGGGTATAAATACTCCCTCCCGACAGCCGATGACATAAAGAGCGAGAAAACAATCATTGAGCGCGAGCGGAAAGCGAGGGAGGAGTACAGGCAGCAGAAAAAGGCGCGAGTCGCTGACGCTTCATCAAACGGGCAGACAGCCAAAGCGGCATCCACGCCAAAGCAAGAGAAGCCCAAACAAGTAGTCGAGCCACTCTTTGGCAAAGAGAACGAGACAGTCAAAATAGTAGACAGCAAACTGGAGGGCGCCACATACTACTTAGTATCAGGTCATGGAGGGCCGGACCCCGGGGCCATGAGCACATATGGGGGGCAGACCATTTGCGAAGACGAGTACGCCTATGACGTCATATTGCGACTCGCCCGCCAGCTGATGAGCCACAGGGCGAATGTGCACATAATAATCCAGGACCCGAACGACGGAATCCGCGACGACGCCGTTTTGGCATGCGACGACGACGAGACATGCATGGGCGCCCCCATACCACTTGACCAGATTAAACGTCTGCGCCAGAGGTCGGACTCCATCAACTCACTATACGCCAAAGAGCGGAAAGGCTACTGCCGGTCGGTCTTCATCCATGTGGACAGCCGGTCGAAAGACAAGCGCATAGACATATTCTTCTACCATTATCAGAAGAGCGTGCGCGGCGAGAGGTTGGCCAAGTGCCTGCAAGCCAAGATGACAGAGAAATATGCCAAGCATCAGCCCAACCGCGGGTTCTCGGGCGAGGTGAAAGAGCGCGACCTCTTCGTTTTGCGCGAGACCAACCCCGCGGGCGTCTTCATCGAGATAGGCAACATACAGAACGACATGGACATGGTGCGTTTGGCCAAGTCCAACAACCGCGAGGCGATGGCCCGATGGATAGCCGAGGGCATGATTGAAGATTTTCAGAAACAATAAGCCCCGCCGATGCGTAAGAGTGCGCAGAAGCGATGAAAAACAATAACAACTACAGGGAGACTCAGAAGCCGGCGACATACAGCGTGAAGAGCGACTGCACAGTGCAGGAGTTCTTTGAGCGTCAGATGCAAGGCAAAAGCAAGACGAGTCAACGCCAGCTGCTGAGCAAAGGCGCAGTGAGGATAGGCGACAGAGTTCTGCGCCATTTGGACGACCTGATACTTGCGGGCTCGACAGTGACGATAGCCCCCAAACCCGAGCCTCAGTTCGTGATGCCTCAAGGGCTGCGCATCGTATACGAGGACGACTGGATAATAGTGGTGCACAAAGACTCGGGCCTCTTGACCATAGCCACCGAGACCGAGAAGGAGCACACCGCGTTCGCGTATTTGTCGGCCTACCTTAAATTCTACAAGCGGACTGACAAGATATTCATAGTCCACAGGATAGACAGGATGACCTCCGGCCTCCTGATATTCGCCAAGAACGAGAACGTCCAGCGCATCTTGCGCTCCAACTGGGACGAGATGGTGCTGAGCCGCCAGTATGTGGCCGTAGTCGAGGGGCGGATGGAGTATACGGAGGGGACAGTCAGCACATGGCTTGACGAGGACCCGGCCACGACCCGCGTCTACGTGAGCCGTCCGGGCGTAGGCAAGAGAGCCGTGACGCACTACCGCCTGATTGACGAGGTGCCAGGCCTGTCACTTCTCGAACTGGAGCTTGAGACGGGCCGCAAGAACCAGATACGCGTCCACATGAGGCATATAGGCCACACGTTGGCAGGCGACAAGAAATACGGGTCGAAGATAGACCCCATCGGCCGTCTCTGCCTTCATGCGCGTCAGATTGAGTTTGAGCATCCCATGACGGGGCGCATACTCAACTTCGAGACCCCGATACCGAGCGAGTTCCTTAGGCTCTTCCCTCACAAAGAGGAGGGCAACGGGCGCAAAGGATAAGTCGGGCTGACATTCATTCTTAACAGAATCACATTACAGTTAAACAACTAAAAACATAGAAGTTATGATGAATTTGATTATCACCCTCGTCCTCGGCGGTCTCGCGGGATGGCTTGCAGGCCTCATCATGAAGACCCGCAGCGGAATTCTCGTCAACATCCTCGTCGGCATTGTCGGCGGTTGGCTTGGCGGCTGGCTTCTTGGCGGCCTCATCGGTGGCAGCCTTGGCAGCTTCATCACGGCAGTCATTGGCGCAGTGATTCTCCTATTCATCGTGAAGCTCATACGCAAGTAGGGGGCACGGGTCTCCATCCGAGAACCTGAGACAAGACAAAAGCTGAGGCGTCGACCACGAAACAGGGGTTGGCGCCTTAGCTTTTTGCCCATATCTCCCCACCCTCGCACATTTGGAGACTAATCATTTCGGGGAATGATTAATCGGCGCAGTGGGACACTGGTACTGCTTATTTTACGTTTGCCGCCTCAAAAATGCGCACTGGATGCTATAATAATCCACACAAAAGTCCATAAAAGTGGATTTGAGGCGGAGAGAGAGCCAGTTGGAGACTAATACACCAATTTGGCATCTGAAATCCACCACCATTTGATGAAAAAATGTTACTTTTGGTTTCGGAAATGGCAGTACGGTGCGAACAGACTAAGGGGTTGAAAAGCCCCCGAGCGTACCCGTCAAGCCAAAAGAAGAGACCCGAATAAGGAAAAAACTACATACCCCAAAATGGAGAAAGAGAAGATTGGCATGGCGAGCGACCACGCCGGCTATACCATGAAAGAGGCCATCAAGGCGCGACTCGAGGCCGCGGGCTACGAGGTGGTTGATTTTGGCACTCACTCGGCAGACAGTTGCGACTATGCCGACTATGCTCACCCGTTGGCGCACGCCATAAGCACAGGCGAGTTGAAGCGCGGCGTCGCCTTTTGCGGCAGCGGCAACGGAATCAACATGACACTCAACCATCACACAGGCGTGCGCTCGGCCTATTGCTGGCAAGAGGAGATAACGAGCCTCGCGCGTCAGCACAACGATGCCAACATTTGCGTCATGCCGGCGCGTTTCCTTCCCGAGGAGACATGCTGGAAGTTGGCCCAGATATTCCTCTCGACAGAGTTTGAGGGCGGTCGCCACCAGAGGAGGATTGAGAAGATTGACAGGTTCTAAGCTTTCAGCGTGATGGCGGAGGGGCGGTCAGCCTCACATGGCAGTGTTTCCCCCACCCTACACAGTCAAGCCTCTGTTCCGACACAAAAAAACGACAATCAAGACAGAAATAAAAACGTAACCGAAAATACTATGTCAAACGCAACACAGAAAGCAGCAGATAACATCAGAATTCTGGCTGCCTCGATGGTAGAGAAGGCCAACTCGGGTCACCCGGGTGGCGCGATGGGCGGTGCCGACTTCGTCAACGTCCTCTTCAGCGAGTTCCTCGTATACGATCCCAAGAACCCCCGTTGGGAGGGCCGCGACCGCTTCTTCCTTGACCCGGGTCACATGAGCCCGATGCTCTACTCCACCCTTGCGCTCACTGGCAAGTTCACCCTCGACGAGCTCAAGCAGTTCCGTCAGTGGGGCTCTCCCACCCCGGGACACCCTGAGGTCAGCGTAGACCGCGGCATTGAGAACACCTCAGGCCCACTCGGCCAGGGTCACACCTTTGCGGTTGGCGCGGCCATCGCGGCCAAGTTCCTTGAGGCTCGCTTTGGCGAGGTGATGGGTCAGACCATCTACGCCTACATTTCAGACGGCGGCGTTCAGGAGGAGATTTCACAGGGCGCAGGCCGTTTGGCTGGCACCCTCGGTTTGGACAACCTCATCATGTTCTACGACTCGAACGACATTCAGCTCTCAACCGAGACCAAGGCCGTGACGAGCGAGGACACCGCAAAGAAATATGAGTCTTGGGGCTGGAAAGTCATCAAGGTTGAGAAGGGCAATGACGCCGACGCTCTTCGCGCAGCCATCAAGGAGGCTCAGGCGGTCAAGGGTCAGCCTACCCTCATCATTGGTCACACCGTGATGGGCAAGGGCGCCATCAAGGCCGACGGCAGCAGCTACGAGCACAACTGCGCAACCCACGGCGCGCCCCTCGGTGGTGACGCTTTCCGCAACACTATCACCAACCTTGGCGGCAATCCTGACGACCCGTTCCAGATCTTCCCCGAGGTCAAGGAGCTCTACGCAAAGCGCGCAGCCGAGCTTGAGAAGATTGTGGCAGAGCGCAACGCCAAGAAAGCCGCATGGGCAAAGGCCAATCCTGAGCTTGCAGCGAAGCTTGAGCTCTTCTTCTCGGGCAAAGCACCCGAGGTCAAGTGGGACGCCATTGAGCAGAAGCCGGGTTCAGCCACCCGCGGTGCTTCGGCTACCGTCCTCGGCGCACTCGCAACCCAGGTAGAGAACATGGTTGTGGCATCGGCCGACCTCTCAAACTCAGACAAGACCGACGGATTCTTGAAGAAGACCCACGCCTTCACCAAGGGCGACTTCACCGGCCAGTTCCTTCAGGCAGGCGTTGCCGAGCTCACCATGGCCTGCGTCTGCATCGGCATGAGCCTCCACGGCGGTGTCATCCCCGCATGCGCCACCTTCTTCGTATTCTCTGACTACATGAAGCCGGCTATCCGCATGGCAGCCCTCATGGAGCAGCCCGTCAAGTTCATCTGGACCCATGACGCGTTCCGCGTAGGTGAGGATGGACCTACCCACGAGCCTGTTGAGCAGGAGGCGCAGATTCGCCTTATGGAGAAGCTGCAGAACCACAGCGGCAAGAACTCCACCCTCGTTCTCCGCCCCGCAGACTGCGAGGAGACCACTCAGGCGTGGAAGCTCGCCATGGAGAACACCTCAACCCCGACGGCTCTCATCTTCTCTCGTCAGAACATAGCCAACCTGCCCGCAGGCAACGATTACTCGCAGACCGCCAAGGGCGCATATGTAGTAGCAGGCTCTGATGAGAATCCCGATGTTGTCCTCGTTGCGTCAGGCTCTGAGGTTTCAACCCTTGTCGCAGGCGCTGAGTTGCTCCGCAAGGACGGCGTCAAGGTTCGCATCGTCTCAGCTCCTTCTGAGGGTCTCTTCCGCACCCAGAGCAAGGAGTATCAGGAGAGCGTAATCCCCGCCAAGGCTAAGAAGTTCGGCATGACCGCCGGCCTCCCCGTCACCCTCGAGGGTCTCGTAGGCACCGATGGCAAGATCTGGGGTCTGCCCTCATTTGGTTTCTCAGCCCCCTACAAGGTGCTGGACGAGAAGCTCGGCTTCACGGGCGAGAACGTCTACAAGCAGGTCAAGGAGATGCTCTAAAAAAGCTCTCACTGAGATAGATTAACAAAATTCCCCCGAGGTTGCGGTTTGCGACCTCGGGGGAATTTTTATTTGGGGATAATAGCCAAATGGCGCAGAGGATATTGGGGAAGGGTACCGGGAAAGAATATTGGAAAATGAAAGCGCGGCGGATAGGGGTCATCCGCCGCGCTTTGCAATGATATAAATATTTACACTATGACCGATTTCAAAAATGATTTTAAAGGGCCATTTTCACTTGTTAATTAGGCATTTACCGCCTCCGGCTCGTCAGGCTGTTCAGAAGCCTCATTTGTTTCCGCCAACTTGACCTTGAATTGGCTGACCACATTGTTAAGCATATCGGCAGACGAAGCCAACTCCTCTGCGCTCGCGGCAAGTTCCTCGGCGCCGGCTGCGTTTTGCTGCGTGGTCTGGTTGAGATTGGCAATGGCAGAATTGATATGCTCAGCGCCCTGTCCCTGCTCAACGCTTGAGACCGTAATCTCCCTCATCAGGTCCACGACCTCATGGAGTTGAGGAGTGACCTCATCGAGTTTGGAATCGACCTCCTCGGCGGCATGGATACTGGCCTCGGCAGTCTCGGAGACAGAGACAGCAGTTCCCTTGGTTTGCTCAGCGAGCCTGCCGACCTCGCGAGCCACGACAGCGAAGCCACGACCACGCGAACCGGCGCGTGCGGCCTCGACAGAGGCATTGAGGGAAAGGATATTAGTCTGGCTGACAAGGGCGTTGATGTTCCTGATGGCGAGCGCGATTTTTTTAGAGGCCGCCATGCTGTCGGTCGAGATGTCGGCAATGTGATTTATGGCGGCATCACTGTCGGCCATCAACTTGCTCGTCTTTTTGGAGTTCTCCGTATTCTGGTGGATGATGGAAGTCATCTCCTCGACCGACGAGGCAATCTCCTCAAGGGCTGAGGCCTGACTGTTGGCACCATCAGATATGGCGAGCGAGGCGCGTGAGATTTCCTGGCTCTGAGTGCGGAGAGAGGCGGCAGCGTCTTGCACCTCCTCAATCGTGTCTCGCAAACTGTCTTGCATGTCTAACACACTGGCTGCGAGGACATCAATCTCGTCTCCCGTGTTATAAATCTTAACCTCTTGCGTCAGGTCCTTCTCAGCCACACGGCGGGCCGCCTCTGCCACATCGCTGATGGGGTTGGTTATATGTCGGCGCACGTAGCGGTAGCAGAAGAACACCACAATGAGGCTGAAAAAGGCACCACCGCCAAACATGGCAAGGCCGAGATAGCCCATGAGGACCTGAGCCCGTGAATACTCAATGCCAGTGAAGAGCGTGGCGCACAGGGTTCCGTCGTTGCTCTCGATTGGCGAGTAGATGACAGAGAAGCCACGCCCAGCCACGGTGCTTGACCCCACAAACGGGACATGCGACTCATAGATTGAATCGCAGACAGCCTGACCCTCAATCTTGATGCCGGAGAGGCGTTTCTTACCCGACTCATCCCTTATGGTTGTCTGAGTGAAGACACTGTTGGCCACGATGCCAAGATCCACCTGATAACGCTCCTTGAGACCCTCAAGGAAAGCCTCGTCATTGAGGTGGCTCAGCACAAAAGTGAGAGTCGCCACGGGCGTCACGCCATTGAGGGCATAGAACGTGCGGGTGACCACAGAACAGACGCCCAGGTTTCCGACCTCGGCGTAGCCTCTGTAACGGCCGTCTTTGAGCTCGGACATTAGTTTGTTGACCTTCTGCCCCACCTCAAGCGAGCTGAACCTTGCCGAGCGGCCGAGGATAGCGCCCTCGGGGTCAGTGAGGACATAGCCATAGAACGAGCCGGCGGCAGCCACCTCGTCGGCCAAAATCTCAATGGGCTCATATTTGCCGCGGCGCAGGGAGTCGAGCTCGGCGGCATGGTTGGCAGGGATTTTGGCCATGAAATCGTCGAGCGTATTGGCGCCTACCATGATGTCGGCTTGGATGCCCTTGGTGACACGCTCAAGTTGAAGGGCGAAATAATCCTTGAAAATGAGCTGCCCACCGACAGCCATGTTAAGGATATTGACGATGCCAAGCACAAGGGCGAAGACACCGAGGAGGAGGAACATCTTGGCATGCAGGCTCATCTGGCCGCGACTCAACTTTTTGATTCTGCCAAGGGCCGATGACTTAAGTTTTTTGAGTTTCTTCTTTACTTTGGCCATAGTGACAAAGGTGTGACAGGTGGTAGGTTTAGGTTTAATGATTCTTTAGATATATGAAGTTAGTAAAAAATCAGTCGCTTTGTCCACCTCTATTCAATTTCTCCAATATTCGCTTGGATAAGAAAACGCCATAATGTTAGACTTCAGATTACGCAAGATAACGATGTCTGAAAGAAACAATTAGGGCGACACTGCCGTAGTACGTAGGCAGTGAAGAATTACCTAAAAATGAAGACCTATACAGCCATAAGCATAGCCGTCCTTGGATTGGCGGCACATGAGACGGCAAACGCGCAGGCGGTGCGCGAGACCGTGGACAACGTGACCTACGCACTCTATGAGTATAACAACACGGCTGGCGCGGTCAATGTGGCGAGTGGAGTGACAGACGTGGTCATAGCCGGCGAAGTGCAGAAAGACGGCAAGACATATAAGGTGGAGATGGTGGAAGACAACTTCGCCGCAGGCAACACCGACGTGACGAGCGTCACAATTGGCGAAGGTGTCAAGTATTTAGGAATCGGCGTGTTCCATGACTGCGTCAAGTTGGCGAAGGTGACGATACCCTCATCACTTGAGGCGATTTTTGAGGAGGCGTTTGACGGATGCACGGCCTTGACGGAGAAGCCGAAGATATAGAGAGCCGACTGCGACCCGGCCTCCACACATCAAACAAATGTTAAAGTCAAAAAATAATCGGGCCGAAACACAATAAAGCGAAAAAGCTCTACGTTTTCTAATTCGAGATGGGGGGAAGAAAACCTCCACACCTCAGCAAACACAGTTAGGAACAGAACAAGACCGCACGGCAAAAAGCATGCGGGGAGAGCAAAAAAACGCAGGCCTATGGCATTAAAAACTACTACATTTAAGAACGGAGACTGGGTTGTCCTTAATAAGGATTTGAGACGGAATGGCTCGATTGACGGCTGCGCGATGTATTGCGTGACCCACACGGAGAAGTCGGACAGTGAAGAGACGGGTAAGGAGATTGTGTTCGCGGAAAAAATAGAAAGCGGCTTTGAAGAGATTGGCGCCGAGACCGTGAAGATTTTCGACTATGCCGAGAACTTCACCGCCACCGGAATGCGCGATAAAGACATAACGCTGGAAAAACACATGAGGATGATGAGCCTCATTTTTGGAAACGTCACGGACACCGAGCGCAACGAGATGGAGTCTCTGTATCGCGACTACTTGGATGAGCGCAAAGCGTTCTATGACGACGAGTTGGAGTTCACCCCGGCAGACTATTCATTGGCAGACGCATAACAGTCCCACAAAAGACAACCACTTGGCTTTTTAGCGGTGGGCGGGAAAAAGCATCGAGGCGGTGTCGCAAAATTGTTTGCGGCGCCGCCTCGATGCTTTTGGTTGATAGTCAAAAGGCAGCGAGCGAGAGACACTCACCGCCTCTTGGCGTAAATCAGTAGAGTTTGTAGACGACCTTGCCCCATCGGGCTGGCCATGCGGGGAGGTCGATGACCTGACCATCGGGCGTGCGCTGCATCACCATCTCCTGGATGCCAATCATGCCCGAGCCGCCTCGGTTGAAGTCCGGAGCCCAGTCGAAGCCCATGTCATAGAAAGCGGGGAAACGATACGGGCCGTTGGCCATCTTCTCATAGTTGAGTTTGGCGGCCTCGTCGGCCAGACCCAGGCAGGCAGCCCAAATATTGTCTTGCTTCCAGCCGCGGGCTGATTTCATCTCGACAGACCACGGGTCGAGCGTCCAAGTGTCGATAGCCACTTGAAGGTCAGGTCGTCCCACACCGAAGACTCGCCACGGGAACACGGGGTACATCTGCGTCGTCTCCACATTATTGATGCGCGCCCAAGCCACGGCAGGTGCAATGACCTTGTGGCCGTCAATGTAGCGGAAAGGAATCTCCGGCACGTGGCTGACCAGAGTCTTGGCCTTGGCGATGACATCAGCGGGTTTTCCGACCTTGGTGGCGTAGTCCACCCATGCCTGACCGACCACCTGAAGCGCGGCCACCGTGCTGCATGGGTTATATGCCATCTTGTGAGTCTCGGCGCCCGCACCGGGATAGATGACCAACTTATCGCCCTCGGCGAGTGGCAGCTTGCCGAGCTTAAGAGCCTCGTATTGATAGTGCTCATCAAAGAAAAGGAGGCACTGCCAAATGAGGTCCTCGTAGGCGGAGATGTCCATGCCCTGATATTTGTTGGCCTCAAGCGCCATCATGCAGAATTCGAGCGACGTATCCCACAGATACTCAAGCCAAGCGTTGCTCTCCACGCCTCGGTCCTGCCCGGGGGCGTGCTCGCCATACTCAGCGGGATTGGGGAGACCGAAGCACTCCATCTGCTCGGTGAACGAGGCCCCGTCATGCCCCCAGTAGAAACGGGTGCGCGCCGTGGCGTTGCCAAGCATCCGCTTATAGGCGTCAAGCTGGACACGGAGCATCTGCAAGTCGCCCGTCTTGACCATGGGCCAATAGACAAGTCGTTGGTTTTGCGCCGTCTGAGTTCCCCCACCCCAGCATCGGTAGTCAGGAGTGAACTTGCGAGAGGGGTCGACGAGTGACGGGTCGAAAGTGAAGAGGCCACCGTTAAACTTGGTGACCCACCTGCCGCTCGCATTGCATCCGAGCATGAAACGCATGAGGTCATAGTTGCGGAGGATGACGGCCGCCGAGTCGGTGGGCTCCGGCTCAGAGAGGTTAGACTCGGTGCGCGGCAGATAGATATGGCTACGGCTCCAGAAGTCGGCCCACCAGTAGGCGGTGCGGAGACGCGAGTCGGCGGGCTTACGCGCGGCTGCGGGAGCATCGGCGTAGGCGGTCAGACGGACATGGACATCGAACTTCTTGGCGTCGCCCTCATAGTTCCACGCAGTGAAATCAGTGTCAATATATTTACCTTTTGAAGTGCCAGTGTATTTGAGCGCGGGGACGCTCATCACGCCTTTCATCTCAAGGCCTGCCAAGGGATTATAGAGCGAAGCCTTGATAGGGTCAAGCCCCTCGATGGACACAGTACGGTCGAAGATGGTCTGCTGACGGTTGACATGACTGAACGTGACAGAATGAGCTGAGGGCGTGACAGAGTCTGCATACATCATGCAATCGCCGGACAGCCATTTGTATGCGCATTGCATACGCGCATCGGGCGGGACGACCTCATCCTTTGTTCGCCAGCTCTCGTAGCTCAACGTGGCGTGGCGTTTTTTCTTGCCGTCAACCTGGATATAGATGTCTGGCGAAGTGGCGTCGGACCAGATGTTAATACTCATGTCGGCGCACGAAACGGTCATCAGGCCGGTCGAGACCTCAAGATTTTGGCGGAAGTCACTGCCAGCGAGGACATTGTCGGAGAAGCGGAGACGCAGTCGGCCCGCCTTGAGCAGCGTGTTGTTCTCGTCCAACCATCCGCTTTGGCACATATAGATGAGCAGGTCGCCATTCTCCACCCAGACATTCATTCCGATGTCATGCCCCCCAACAGGCATAGACTCCGACGAGTTTTTGCTTTGGCTGGTCCAAGTGTAGTCGTGCGGCACGTGAATCCCTCCGTCATTGGCGAGAGCGGCCGCAGAAGATAAGACAGCCACCGAGGCGAGGGCGGCGTGTTTAAGAAGATGAAACATGGTTGCGCTACATTAATTATAGGCAAACATAATGCATATTATTCATATTTTTACACCAAGATTGACGCACATAAACAAAACTGCCCGATGACACAAACAAAACTGCCCATAGCTTTGCTAACCTTGACCACCCTCATGACATCATGCGGAACAGACCAGCCCATCCGTTGGGACGAGAGCGCCATGGTCGTGGACAGCGTCATCCAGATGGCGGGCGACGGGCGAATATTGAGCCGACAGGCGTATTATTATGACGCCGAGGGGCGCGACACCCTCGTAACGTTAGAATCGAGCGAGATGCATGTCAAGGCGAGGTATGAGTATGACGGCAAGGGCAAAGTGACGCAAAGACTCATCACGTCGGCAGACGAAGTCATGAGGATTGAATACACATATGACGACAACGGAAACCTCGCCCGGCAGGACATGACAACGGAGAGCGTGGACGACAAGCGACATGTGCGGACCATATTCACCAACGACAGCGCGGGGCGGCAGACGCAAAGCCACTCCGCGACCGACGAGGGCGATGAGGTGATGATAAGCATGACATATGACGGCCACGGGAACAAGACGTCCGAGACTCACAGCTCCCGCAAAGCGGGCGAGACGGAATGGCAGAACGAGCAGCGGCAGGAATGGATGTGGGAGCTGACCGCATCGCAAGACAGCACGAAATGGGCGCAATCAGCCGCTCGCCTTTTGATGTGGGAGGATGGGGACTGGCACGAGGTCAGCAGCGAGAAAAACACATATCAGGACGGCAGGATAGTAAAACAGGAGCAACGGGCGGAGGATGTCCTGCTGCTGATCGTGACTGAATATGACGAGGTTGGGAATGTCAGGAGCGAGTTGACATATTCATTGCAAAACGCAGACGCCACTCCACAAGAGACAGACATCATCTCAAGCAAAGAGTATAAGTATGCCATGAACTGCAAAGTCGAGACTGAATTCAGTTGGGCGGCGGGGCGGAAAGAGGGAAGTTTGATCAGTTATACGTTTGGGAGGAGGAGGTAGAGAGGGGCGAAAGGTAATTGGATTTACAGCACACCCTTAAATTACCTTAAGACCATTACAACCTGTGTGTAATAGTCTTAATTTTGCTCTAAGGACAACGGTAAGAGACGAATTAAACGACTTCGGCGCAAAGTGTTGCGAAAGACTTTTAATGTCGAAATCGTCGCATCTTTCCGTTACAAACATCTAAAACCAAAAGACAAATGAAGAGAAGAGCAATGCGGGTGCTGGCAGCGGCATCCGGGGTTCTATGCGCATCAAGGCGCGAGGACCGAGATTTTCCCACGATTAAAAACTTCATTCTAACCTTAGCCGCCCTGACATTCTCCGCCACCTCGATGGCGCAGGGAGTGACGACGAGCAAAGCCAACATGGCCAGCCTCTCTTTTGAGGTGATGACGACCAAATGGGACCGGGGTTCCGGCATGGGTACCGCTCATGGCATATCGGCGGGCTATATGCGCACCAGCCAAGTCAGCCCCAAAGCAGGGCTCAACTTGAACTATGGCGGCAAGCTGTCGTGGCTATATGACCTTGACAAGAGGGATCCCGCCCACCTTAATCAGACATACCGCACGACGTACGTGAACATATCACTACCCGTGAACCTGAGCAAGGACATAGAGCTGGGGGCGAGCGGCGTGACGCTCACTCCTTTCCTCGGGCCGAACTTCAAGTTCAACCTCTTGGGCAAGTATAAGTACACGTGGCAGTCAAGCGAGGGGCTGAAGACCGAGCAAATCAATTACCTGAGCAGGACGAACCGGTACCCGGGCAAGATATTCCAATTTGGCATGAACATAGGCCTCGGCTTCACGTTTAAGGATGTTTACCTTGGCTACACATTCCAGCCGGACTTCACCAAATATATCGACAGCGGTGAGGACTATTATCACCAGTCGGTCTGCAAGACAACGAGTCACAGCATCTCGCTCGGATACAGCTTCTAAAGCGAGGCTTGACTTCTGAATAGACATCTTGCAAAGACATAGGCACAGGGCAGCCCGGAGCGACGACGACAAACACTCGTCAGCTCCGGGCGGCCTCTTTTTTTGCTCATATTCATGTTTCTTTTCTCACCATGGCAAAGCCCAAGCATGCTTGGCATTGCTCATTTGGCTTAACTAAAAGGTCAAGATTGGCGAGACGAGATTGGCATACCCCCATTAAAGCGACTTACCGAGCCTCAAACTCAATGAAAGGAGTTATATTTGCACCCAAAGAAACAAATCACCAATGGCAGAAAACCTGAAATTTGACGAAATAAGGCCATTCCGCGACCACGAGGTCCCGGAGGTCATCAAGTCCCTTTGCGAGGTGCCCTACTTCCTCAACATACTGGGGCGCCTCATCCCCAACGTCCCTGTTGAAGCCATTGTGGCCAAGCTCAAAAGCCTGCGCTCAGTAAGCGAGTTCCAACACGAGTTCATAATCCCCTACCTCAAGGGGTTGGAGAAGAATTGCACCGACGGCATAACGGCCAGCGGGCTTGAGGGACTCGACCCCAAGGGCGGCTATATCTTCATGTCCAACCATCGCGACATAATCCTCGACTCGGCCTTCATGAACGTCATGCTGGACGGGGCGGGACTGAACACCACGGAGATAGCCATTGGCAGCAACCTGCTGATTTATGACTGGATTGTGGACTTGGTCAAGTTGAACAAGTCGTTCGTGGTGAAGCGCGACCTGCCCGTGCGCCAGATGATGGAGGCGTCGGCCACACTCTCCGCATATATCCGCGACAGGATTAACGAAGGACGCCAGAATATATGGATAGCCCAGCGCGAGGGCCGGTCAAAAGACGGCAACGACAAGACTCAGGGCGCAGTCCTCAAGATGCTCAACCTGAGCGGCAAGGGTGACATCATATCCAACTTCACCGAGCTGAACATCGTGCCAGTGGCCATAACATATGAGTATGACCCGTGCGACGCGCTGAAGGCATACCAGTATCAGCAGAAGCGCGACAACCCGGGGTATAAGAAGAGCAAGAACGAGGACCTGACCCACATGTCCACAGGCCTGAACGGTCGCAAGGGCCGCGTGCACTTCGCCTTTGGAACGCCCATCAACAGCGAGCTGCCCAAGATTGCGGGCATGGCCAAGAATGACCAGATTACCGCCATCGCAGAGATGATAGACCGGCAGATCTACGCCAACTACCGTCTCTATCCTGACAATTACATCGCCTTGGACGCGATAAATGGCGAGGCGAAGCACTCAGACCACTACACACAGGAGCAGCGTGACGCCTTTATGGCCTATGCTGACCAGAAAATCGCAGCCATAGAGGGAGCAGACCACGACTATGTGCTCAGCCAAATGTTGCAGGCCTACGCCAACCCGCTGATTAACCAGGAGAAAACACTCGGGAAGTAAGACATCAGCCAAACACACAAAAAGACTCACCCCCTCATCTGAAAGTGACAGATGAGGGGGTGAGTTGTTTTTTATGAATGTCTACTTGACTCCAAACTTATAGATAGTGGTCTGGGTGTAGGTCTCACCTGGCTTAAGGATGGGAGACGGGAACTCAGGCTTATTGGGCGAGTCGGGATAGTGCTGGGCCTCAAAGCAGAAAGCTCCGAAACGGTCGAACTTGAGGTCGCCACGGGAGTACTCACCGCCAAGGTAGTAGGCCGTGTAGAACTGGAAGCCCGGCTCGGTGGTGCGGAAAGAGAGCGTACGTCCGCTCCGCGGGTCATAGGCCTCGGCGGCGTCGCGGAGGATTCCGCCCAGACCGTCAATGACGAGGTTGTGGTCATAGCCGTCATCCGAGTGGTAGATGCGGTCGCCGATCTTGTGCGGGAGAATGAAATCGAGCATAGTGTCCTTGACGCTCGCGACCTCGCCCGTGGGGATGTTAAACTCGTCCTTTGGTGTATATTTGGCGGCGTGCATGCAGACCTCCGTGTCAAGGATATTGCCCTTGCCCGCGAGATTGAAGTAGGAGTGGTTGGTCAGGTTGAGGATGGTCTTGCGGTCGGTTGTGGCCTTATAGTTTATCTGCAGCTCGTTATCCTGATTGAGGCAGAAGAAGACGGTCACGGTGAGAGTTCCCGGATAGCCGTTCTCCATGTTGGGGCTGACATATTGCATGGAGACTCCCACGCGCTCCTCGCCGTCGATGACTGATGCGTCCCACAGCTTGGTGTTGAAAGAGCCGGAGCCGCCGTGGAGGTGGTTGGGTCCGTTATTGATCTCGAGTTGATAAGTCTTGTTGTCGATGGTGAACTTGCCCCCGGCGATGCGGTTGGCGAATCGGCCTACCGTAGCGCCGAAGAAGAAGCCATGGCTGAGGTACTCGGGGTCGATGTATTTCATGGGGTCGTCAAAACCCATGACCACCTCGCCGATGTTGCCATTCTTGTCGGGTGTAGTGATGCTTGTGATGGTCGCGCCAATGTTGGTGATTTTCACCGTCATCCCTTTGTCGTTGGCGAGGGTGAAGAGGAGCGCGTCCTTGTCACCCACCGTCCCGACCTTTGTCTGTTCAATTTTCATGGCCTTTGGTGTTAAAATTCATTGTGAGGAGAAGAGACCGCCGTATGTCGCCTTGCGGTGAGCAGCGGGGAGGGGCCTCACCTTGACTACGGCGAGCCAAATATAGCCATATTCTTAAAAAGAAACAACACATTGGCACTGGACGGTGATATGTTTTAACAGAAACGTAAAGAGGCGGGGAAGGGGAAAGTTCAGAGGGCTCGCCCCTTTTGCAGGAGCGAACCCTCTGAGGTGTCTATGTCGGCCTAAATCAAAAGTCGAAACCGACCTTGAAAATAAAGCCATTGACGGTCTGTTCGGGATTTTCACTGTAAGAGTAGAACAGGTGCTTGCCATACGACTCCAGCACAAGGCTTTGAGCCGTCACCTTCCGAGCCACATAGCCGAAAGCGAGAGAGACGCCAAGACTCTCATTGATGGCGCATCGGCATCCCAAAGCCTCGTGGACATACATGCCTCCCTCATTGTTGACATACGCGCCAATACGAGCATCGACGAATGGACAGAACCTCGTTTTTGTCAGATTAGTCCTTAGATTGAAGAAGACAGGGATATCCGCCTGCGATTCACGATATTCATAAGCATGTCCGCTCACCTCGCCCCAAGAGCAATAGCCGGTGAAGTCGAAGCCTGTGCCAGCGCCGATGAAAAAATGCGGGTTGAACTGATATCCATGTGAAGTGGTGACCTCGATTGTGCGAGGGCTGAGCTGACTGACATAGGCGCAATAGCCCACGTCAACAAAACCGTGGTAGCCTTTCTTGACGGACTGCGCATTGGCGATGAAAGGCAAGAGCATAAAAATGGCGAGTAGAACTTTCTTCATATGTGGAGGATTTTAGTTTATGAGCCGTAACGTCTTTTTATTTTATTTTCTTTTCTATGACAAAGAACGGCTCTTCTTGTTCCATAAGATGGCACAAGTGTGTGGGGGTGGGGCAAAAAATACGTTGATAGCGTATTCCCAGAGGAGAGAAGAGCAAGAGTGACACCATACTTAAAAAGAAACAGCCTGCCACTGTTGAGCGACAGACTGTTTGGGCATTCACGCCTCATCGGGGGGTGGCTGGAGACCTCTGCAATCCGAGGATTAATCCCACTCGACCCTGTCTCCTAATATCACTCCATCTGCGGCATCATCGGTCGTAAATGTCGCGCCGCGATATTGAACGCAAAGGACGACGAGAGGCTCGCCGCTGTTGTTGCGGATGCTGCGTCGTCCGGCAGGAGCTACACGGACTACGCTGCCCTCGGTAATGGGGAACACATTGCCATCAACTTGGAACTCACCATTTCCGCCCAGAACGAAATAAAGTTCCTCGTGATTTTTGTGGGAGTGCAGGAAGCCAGTCTCCTGCCCCGGGGCGAAACTCTGAAAAGAGAACTCGGCACCCGTAGCATTAACACTTTGGCCTCCGAACACCTTGCCGGGAATCTTAATCTCAGGCGAGAGCGTCAGGACATAATCATTGAGTTCCGCCATTTTGCCGAAATCGACAGCCGTGAAATTGGCGGCCTTTGCGTTTGTCTTTGCTTCTTTCATAACTTGCATTGTTTGCGTTTAATTTGTTTTGGGCAACAATCTTCGTCAGCCCCTATCGGACACAAAGTTGCGGCAGAAAGAGACAACTCACAAGAAGGCACAAAAGGGTAAGATGGTTACCGACAAGTAACTATCGTGATTTTGTCGGGAGTGCAGATTGTGATGATTAACTCGCTTTAACACTCTGGGCATGGATATATATAGGTAATCTGGTTACTTTTATATCCTATTACTAAAAATGAGGCACGTAGGAGGCCTGTAATTCAAAAAAGCAAGCGAGCGATGTCAAGTGCGATAAAAGAGAAGGTATATCCGGACTGCCCTATACGCAACATCCTGAACCGGATATGCGACAAGTGGTCAATACTCATCATCTACACATTGCATACGCACAATGGCGAGGCCATCCGCTTCAACGCCCTGCGCAAACTCATCCCAGACATATCTCAAAAGATGCTCACAAGCACATTGAGGACATTGGAAGTTGATGGATATGTGACAAGACGACTCTATGCCGAGGTCCCGCCAAGGGTTGAGTATGCCCTGACAGACCGGGCCATTTCACTTATCCCCATAATAGACAACCTGATAGGCTGGGCAGAAGACAACATGGCTCAGATTTTGAAGGACAGGGAGCGGAGAGCACGCAGAACATGAATATGGGCCTTTTCTTCAAGCGAAATGGGCAAAGCCAAGCTTGCTTGAATTTTTGCCATGACGAGAAAGGGTGCATGAATATGAACAGAGGGATTGCCGCAGAACTGCGACAATCCCTCTGAACAAGCATCAACAGTCAAAAAAATGATGGACTATTTGCGACAATCGATGGTCACAGTTCCGCCACTATTGATAAACACATCGTTTACTTTGGACTCATTCTTATAGTGTTCTTCCAAAGCTGATTGAACCTCAGAATATGTTATGTCAGAGGCTGACGCTTTCTTCTTGACAACAATTAGTCGACCGATGGGCGTGACAGTAAACTTACCATCACTGGAGTCGGCAGCCTTCTTGCCATAGGCGTCATAACGCTCGTAGATGGCATCAAGCATACCGACAAAATGATCCGTCTTAGCAAAGAGCGAGGCGAAAGTCTGCAGTTCGGCGTCGTCATCGTCGTCCTTGCTGCAGGAGGTGGCAACGAAAGAGAGGGAGCAGAGCAGTAACAGGACTGCCGCGTAGTTGGTAAATAGCTTCTTCATGGTTGTGAATAAATTAAGTAATGGTCAGCCATCTTGGCGATGTTTGTGTTGTGGCTGACTTCATTATCATTTTTTCAAAGACAAAGAACGGCACGTCTTGTTCCATTAGTTGGCACAAGAGGGGGGGGGAACTAAAAATAATTAGATACACAAAGAAGAAAACCGGTGTGCAGACGGAAGACAATAAATACGCAAGTTCTCAGATTCGCACAAACGCGAGACAGCCTGCCGTTGTTGAGCGACAGGCTGTCTCGCATTATTGCCTCATCGGGAGGGGCAAGACAAGGATTCTCATGCTTTTTGTGCGCATGCAGTCAAAAAAAGCGACGTGGCAAGATGGCGCAAAAACGTAAAATGGTTTGCAACCATACTTTTTGCTGCCATTGTCGCCACATTCAATCATCTATTCTTGCTATGACTCGACAAGGCAAGCCTGTCTGCCCCTCAAATTTGACAGGGTAAGTCCCGACCCTGCAAGTCACATGCGGCTTGCCAACGAGCAAAGCGGAGAGATTGCAGAGGTTCTCCACTATGAAGACCCCATGGTCAGCGCATAGCTGGTCGGTAGGCGTGTGCTCCTTACCCCTGCGCACTCCGGCAAAATCCACGCCGATGATGCGCACACGCTTGTCAAACAGAGCGCGAATCAGCTCAAAGGACAGTTGTGGGTGTTGCGAGAAATACCGCTTAGTCGCATACCCCTCATGCTCGATAAAACCAGTGCGAAAACCCACGAACATGCCCTCTCGCACACAGTCCAAACTGATGTCGCCCACACCGACCTCGTCTTTGTCCACGCATGCCGCCACATCAAAGACAATGGCGTCCAGATCCATGTACTCCACGGGAAACTCTTTGTCCATCACATCAAAATGAGTCCCCACATGGCCGTTGAATGACAACTCCAGATTTTTATGCGCACGCGCCAATAAATCGGAAGAGACGCTTGTAGTAATGTCAATTGTCCTCATATGAAAAATCTTTCTGTTAAAAATGCTATTTATCTGACGAGAGCAAAGTTACGTCTTTGCACTTACGGTAAATTAGCGTATCCTTGCAGAAAGTTTACCGATATTGCCGATGAGCGCAAAACAGACATACAGGGAAATAGTATATGACGGGAAGTCGTGCATCCGATCGACATATGACAGCCTTGGTACTCAAATGGAAGACATCACGCAACATGGGTATGAGCATAACCATTGTCATGAGGACTATCAGCTCATGTCACTGCTTGAGGGGGAGGCCGTCATCACAGTCAACGGCGTGTCGCATGTCTATTCTCCGGGGGACACTTTACTTTTGGGGCCAGCACTGCCACACAAGATAGAGGCTCATGGCGGCACCCCGTGCAAAGGCATCCTGATACAGTTCAGGCAGAGCCTTTTCCCTAAAGACATGCATGAAATTGGAGATTATCACTTCGTGGACATTTTGCTGCGGAAGTCAATTGGCGGACTGCTTTTTTCGGGTCGTCAAGCATCAACGGCCGCAAAAGAGCAGGACTGCGGACAAGCCACCAACCAGTTTGTCGCTGTCCATGAGGCCAAGGGCATCCGGCGACTAAGCCTTCTTCTCAACCTGCTCGATTCGCTTGGCAGGGAATTGGCAAACGGCACAACCATCTGCCACATGAGTGAGATGCCAGAAAAAGAGAACCTCGGGGTCACCGTGGAGAAATGCAAACGGTATATCAAAATCAATTACCGCGACAACATCAGCCTGCAAACGCTTTCACAGACGCTCGGGGCAAACGCCACCTCACTTTGCCGTAAATTCAAAGAGGAGACAGGCGAAACCATTTTCCAGCACCTTACGCTCCTGAGGATAGAGGCCGCGTGTCAAATTTTGCGAAAGACCAAACGCTCCATCTCAGAAACGGCCTATTACTGCGGATTTAACACTGTAACCCATTTCAACCGAAAATTTAAAGAGATCATGGGCGTGTCGCCCAAGGAGTTTCGGGCAGAAATAAACAAATGTGTGTGATTGACAGTAAAGGAAAGCCGTGAGACGGAATGGGGCGGCATGCAGGCAAGAGAGAGATTTTATTTAGCAGCTGAGCTCAGATTGTGAAAATAGCCGGATTTCTTTATAAATTGCGATACAACCAGAGACAGACACTCGCGAGATATAATGGGATTTGAAAATATAAGTTACATATCAGGGCTGTCCACCATGTTTTTCGGCATGATGGCGTGGTTCTTTTGGCGGCGCGGCGAGTTGCTCCATCGCCTCGTGGCATTGCTGACGGGCACGATAGCCATTGAGAGCGTCAAGGACTTCGTTTTCATAAATGCGGGACTTTATGCGGACCCGATGGTATGGGACACGATAACGGCCATAGACATGGTTGCCGTGCCTATGTACGGATTTGTGCTTGCCGAACTTATCAGGCCGGGCGCATTGTCACGCCGAACAATGATATTGCATGAATTGCCGTTTGTCTTGACGCCGATTCTATATATTGCCTTTGGCGAGCAGTGGATATTTTACCTTGAAGTGGGATACGCGACCATCTATGGCACCGGAATTTTGATATGGGCCATGGTCAACATTCCGCGCTATAACCGTCATCTGAAGGAGCTATATTCATATACGGAGAACATCAACCTTGGTTGGCTTAGGGTCATCCTCTATACATTCTATGTCATATTAGGAATTTGGACCTTCGACTGCTTGGTGATTCACATCGACATGGAATGCGTGTATCTGCTTTGCAACCTGGGGCTGTGGATGGTGATATCTTATTTCCTCTATCGGCACGAATTAGTCATGGGCGAGCTGGCCGACTGGAAGCCGGACCATGAGGCCGCGGTTATTGAGGGCAATGACTTGGCCGCCAAAATCGAGGAGTTGTTCACCGTCAAGAGCATCCACCTCACCCCCGACCTGAAACTGTCTGACATAGCGACGGCAGTGGGGTCTAACCGCACATATGTGAGCAACTTTTTCAACCGCGACGCCTCAACCAACTTTTATGAGTATGTGAACACCCGGCGCGTCGCCCACGCCTGCCGCCTGCTTGCGGAGACCGACAAGCCCATCAACGAGATTGGCAGAGACTCGGGATTTTGTAGTCCGGCGGCATTCTCAAGAGTGTTCTCCAAGCACAAGGGATGCTCGCCGACGGCATTCAGGCAATCAGCGCAGCGGCAATCATAACACATTGTATCATAAACCGATGTACGCATTGTCAATATATTTTTACGTAAAGTAAAGCGTCAAGAGGTCACCTTTTTACCCGTTGTGAAGTGATGGATTGGCTTTCCCTGTAATTTTAGAGAAAACCAATCTTTTTCACACATGTTTGGATTAAAAGACTTTCTGCTTGAGACCTCAAACTCTCCGCGCCGCTGCCTTATATATTTGATTTTGCTCTCATGCTGCATAGGATTCGCAATATGGGATGGGGGCGGCTGCGATTTGAAAAACGACGGGCCTAAGATCTGCCTCAGCAAGAAAGCGACCCTACGCCAGAAATTCGACAGCGACACGTTACGCACAACCTTGGCGGCAGGAGACAGCGTCAGGGTGCTGGGGATAGACTGCTCATCTCACGGCCAGTTGTGGTTGGTGGAGACTCCCAAAGGAGATATCGGATGGATTGAGGCTGGCGACCTCCCGCACATCAGACAAATTGTGACAGATGGGCAGGACAAAGGGGACACAGTCACCATAGCGCGCACTGTGTGGCTTGGCTCTAATATCTATAAATACGCATACACAAACAGCAAGGGCGAGGAGAAAGAGCGCTCCACAGATGATTTCATACCCATCCTTGACGGATTTGCGGATTACCAATACAATCGAGACGGGCGCGCCGGAGTGTGCAGCAATAGGAAATTTGAAACCGAGGCACTCGGCAAGAGACTCAGTGAGGTCAACGAGAAGTTCGGCACCCCTGTGTTACTGCACATCACGCCCAAGGGCATGGAGGTCCAGTACTCATGGAAAGTGTTTGAGCCATCGACAGGCAAGATGCTCAAGCCCAACGTGACATTCGGCACGGACTCCGTCGCCATGGCGGTCAGCCTTGCCGCCCCCACAAGCCGCGGGGCGTGGTGGCTGAAGACACTCCCATTGGCGAGCACGATTATAGACTGCCCTCTTACGTCGCTCATGATACGCGGCACGCGCTACGAAGCCATAGGCGACACCATGCCCACAGGCATAGTCAAGGTGTTGCTGATTTGCTTGGTGGTTATTGTGCTGATTTGCTACGCCTTCTGGATGTTTTTCACGCCCCAGATTCCAGTGCTGCTGATGGGATGGCTGATGAAATATCCGCCAGTCTTCTACATACTCCCGGACAAATGGTTGAAAGGGCTGATGCTGTGCGTGTTCGGAGTCTGGTTCTATGTCTGGAGCATCGTGATGATGGCCTGGGGCATGTTCCCCGTCTTTAGCCTGCTCATTCTCATTTTGAGCTGGTACGGCTACGAGTTGGCTTCAAGCCCGCTGTGCCTCTATCCGCACATCCGCTGCCCCAAGTGCAGGCGCATGTATACCATTGAGTTTGAGCATGAGGATTTCGAGTACTCCGAGAAAAAGAGAGGAGAGGACGTGGTGCGCGGCAAACTGCTGGGCGAGCGCACGGCGTCATGGAAGGCGTGGACCCAGGTCACGACAACATATAAATATGGCGACGGCCACACATCGAGCAGCAGCCATCGCGAGGATGAGCACACACAGGCTCAAGACTACCGCACCTACGAGTACATCAGTTATGACGTCCTCTACCGCCTCGACCATTATCGCCAATATTACAAGTGTGAGAAATGCGGACTTGTGGAGGAGACCACCTCTGTCACCACAACCGAGCTTGACCGACAGGAGAAAGGGCGTTACGCTCATGAGACGGCCTATGGAGATGAATACAGGAAAAGTTGGTAAGAGAGACATAGCCATGAAAGAGATTATAGAACAGTTGGCCCACACATTCACTCAGATGATAGAGAACGCGAAAGCCGGCGCATTCTGGAAGAATATCAGTTTGGGGCGCACAGCCTTTGAGAAGATGCGCCAACTGCCGGAACTGTTGCCGGGTGAGTTTGAGACTCCAGCGGAGAAGGGCGGCATCCTCTGCAATATGCTTGAGCAGATGGACGAGCTTCTGACACCGCGGCTCTGCATAGCCATACGCGACGAGATAGCGCGCCTCAATCCCGAGGATGAGGACAACACCCTCGCCCAGACTATGCTCCAAGAGTACATCAATCCGGACATAGAGATGGAGGACTTCTGCAAAAAGTACAATCGGCATCTGCTTTTCGACCCCATCGAACGCACGGAGAGATTTGAGGAGGTGATTCTCGACGTCGAGAGTGAGTGTGACAAACGCCTTGCCGACCTGCCGCGCTGCATGGGCTTTTGCTTCGCCTATTGGAGCAAGCGACGGGAAATACTTGCGAGCCATGGCATCGAATGGCATTCGCCCAGTGAGATGAACCCGGGTGTCATATTTGACTGATATGGGGGAAGACGGTTACAATCAGCAGTCCGCCCGGGATGAGGCACTACGACTCTTGGAGAGAATTGTGAAAATCCATGAGAAGTCGCGTCATTCCATAATCCTCTCGACAGTAGACGATGAGCAGCGTGTGATTGACCTTTTGGACAAAGAGATAGGGAATGGCAGTGTGGGTCTATACCCATTGAAAGCGTTGCTATCGGCGTGCAACAACTGGCACACATGCAAGATATTGCGCATTGGACAGTTTCAGTCGATACTCCTTGAGGGCGTAGACAACGGCTCGCTCGCACCAGACGATGACGAGGGTTGGGAGTGGCTCAGGGTGGCGGCCGACACCAACGACCCTGCGGAGTTCATGCCCGACATGGAGCGTTACTATGACCTTCTCGCCTCGGCAGCCGAGGCGGGGAACACAGACGCCCTCGACCTGATGAACGAGATTTGGCCACCAGAACAAATAATTGAAGAAGACTGACCGACATGAACCCGATACACCTCATTCCTCACATACCATTTGAGAAACTGACGGCAGAGGCCTCACGTCTCTGGGGGGCGCCCGCCTTGCCAGAAGGGACTGACTACCCCACGTATACAGACGAGGATGGTGATGACTGCCCCTACGTGTTCATCTGCCAAATCAATCTGGAGGAATTACATAAATACGCGCCACGCAATCCGCTACCCGCCAAAGGCATGCTCTCCTTTTTTGCCAAGATAGACCATTACCTCGGACACATGGGAGACTGCGATTTGAGCGGATACGTCAGCGAGGCGTCAGAAGTCAAAGTGCTCTATTTCACGGACACCGACAACATGCGCGAGGTTGTCCTGATTGACGATGACAACCAGCCGTTGTCTCCCGACGAGTTGGAGATAGAATTCACAAAAGACGCCAAGCCTCTCGGGGAGGACCATGCTCTTTTTGCCGTCCCCGACCACCGTCCGTGGGAGACTTGGGAGCCACCATTTGAGGATTGGACCATACTGCTACAAATCGACTCCTTTGAGGGCAAAGACTTCGTCCTCAACTTCATGGATTTCGGCGTACTCGACTTTCTGATTTCACCTCAGGCACTGGAAGCCGCAGACTTTTCGGACGTGAGGGGAATAGTATTGTCAACATAAACATAAACAGAGATGGAGCAATATAGACAGAGAGAGAGGCATCTCGAGAAACAGAAATATTCATCAAAAGAAAATATAACAGAGGGAGGCGCGTGTCCATTCTGTGGCGCAGCCATGGAAGAAGATGAGCACTTCTGCCCGGAATGCGGCTCAGCCCGCGAGGGCATACGTTGCCCGAATTGCGGAACCCTGAGCCGCCGAAGTTTTTGCAGCCACTGCAACACGCCGCTCAACGAAATAGCCCGTGAGGCTTTGAGGCAGGCAAAAGCAGACCCTGCATTCAAGCACGCGGAGCAGCTTGCGGCCGAGCTTGCCGAACTGGAAAAGCGCATAGAGAATTCTGGAGGCGGTCGGCAAATAATAGACACAAGCCTCAACCAAGAGGCCCGCAAAGCAGCGAGCCGCTATGCCGGCCTTTTTGGCGACGTGGCGACAATCAAAGTTCCCGACACACCAGTCACGCAATATGTCACCCGGAGTAAAGTTCTGGTTGGGAACATTCTCGAGACAGCCATCGCAGAATATAAAGCCAAGGCCGAGGAGTTGCAGCAGACAATAGCCTCGATGCTGCCACCGCCATCCGCAACACCCGAGGAGAAGCGCAACTTCTTCTGCGCCCGCAAGATAATGACCGTCGAGATGCGCGCCACTCGTCAGGAGTGGGTGTGCAATTATTGCGGATGCCGCCATCAGCAACCCAGTGAGTGCGCGGAGCCGGAACTCGGCGGCACATGGATTTTTGTAGAACAGCCCACACCAGTGGCAAAAATGATTTACGGCTAATGGCAAAAGACAAGCATTGGGGAGCAGCGCCACAAGAGTCAACCACGGCAAGCAAGTCAGGCTGGGGAGCGGCGCCACAGGAGTCAACAACGGCAAGTAAGCAAGGTTGGGGAGCAGCGCCACAAGAGTCAACAACGGCAAGCAAGCAAGGTTGGGGAGCGGCGCCACAAGAGTCAACCACAGGCGCGCCTCAAAAAAGAGCGGGAGGGAAATCAGAATGCCCTGTGTACTCATGTTATACCTTGGACGGCATGCTGTTCACGGTCAGCAGCGTGATCTCCGACCAGTCCGGCGAAGCCATAATCTTCGACGTCGAGCATGATGGGCGTCATTACGCACTGAAACTCTATCGCCACGGGGTTGTGCCAAACCACGAAGTTTTGCAGCGGATTATGGACATTCGCGGCAATGGGCTGCTGGTTGACATATACGCACATGGCGTTTGGCATGACAAAGTGACGGGGCTCGACCATCATTACGAAGTGATGCAACGGTGCGAAGGCGGATCGCTCGCGACCATAAACATACAGGGCGATGAGGTTCGCCTCAAAGAGTTGGCATGCCAAATGGCGGCAGCACTTGATTTCGCGCATAGCAACGGAGTGCTACACCGCGACGTCAAACCAGCCAATTTCATTTTTACCGACAAAGCGCAGACACACCTCGTCCTCACCGACTGGGGGTTGGCAAAATCGCTCGACAAGAACAACAGAGCCGTGACCGACGACGGGCGCACCAAGATATATGCCGCACCCGAGATGTACACCTACATCCCTGGCACACCGACATACGTGGGTCCCAAGGCAGACTTTTTCTCAATGGGCATGACACTGTTGGCACTCTGGATGGGAGAGGGGAAACTACTTGCCGACGAGACTAAGCTGGTGCACGACAAGCAGGAGGAGACCCTACCCTATCCGCGCCGCGGCGAGATGAGCGACCACACACTCGGACTAATCAAAGCCCTGACACGCAGAAACCCGGAGATCCGCGCAGGGTTTGACGACGTGGTGCGATGGTCGAAAGGCGAGAACATATATCAGGAGAAAGAGGATGACGCGCTCGCCGAGTTCAAAATCGTATTCAACGCCACCGATGGACTCATTGCGCACACCCCAAAGGAGTTGAGCGACATGATGTGGGAGAATCAAGACCTCGCCACAAAGTATCTCTACTCTGACAAGATTGCCAAATGGTTTCGCGACATCGAGAGGCCAGAACTGGCCATGGCGATGGAGGACATAACTGAAAATCGCTTCCCTGGGAACAGGCAAGCCGGTCTTTACGCCGCCTGCCTGACATTGAATGCCGATATGCCCTTCCCGTTCACCGGTGGAGGCAAAGGGGTGTCCATCCATGATTTGAAAGAGCTTGGCGAGTCTCTTGAAAAGGGGATTTTGACAAAGAAGCACGTATCCGCCATGGCCTCAGAGGCCTTCCTGATGTGGGCAGCGACACGCGACGCCGCTCTCGCCGGGAAAGCCATGAAGACACCCAAAGACGCCTGGCGCATAGCCTACACACTTTTGCCTGAGCGAGGTTACGACTTCAGGCCAATAAACGAAAGCGAGTTGGCCACACCTGAGCAACTCGGCATCCGGATTATGGCGGAATGCTCGGGAGAGGTATCAGCCGACTTGACAAACAGTCTTGATGGCAAATGGGCAGCCAGCCGTATGCATGCCTACCTGTCATCGAAAGGAATATATGGCAAACAGATCTCATGGGTGAAATATTGCCTCGACATTGATTCGGCTGACAATCAGAAGAAATTTGCGCCTTACACACTGCGAGTGGCTCAAATGAAGATCGCGGCCGGACTGGCAGGGCGCATCCCACCCATAAAAATATGCGGCGTCACATTTGCCAAGCCGTCGGACACCGAAGAGGCGGATTACAGCGACTTCAGCACAGACGAGCAGGACATTGTGGCCGATTGGCTCTCACTGTCCTATCAAGAGAATCCGAATGCCGACTATAAGAAAAAAACATATTTCCAGCTGTCATCGGAATATGTCTACATGCTCGACAACATTCCAGACTGCACATACATTCAGCAATCAAGGGATGGACTGGCCGACATTCAGGCATCCTTGCAAGTCTATGATGAGAGTTGGCGGAAAGTGAAGATATGGCGATGGGTCGCGGGGATTTTGGGCTTTCTGCCCCTGCTTGCCATGATAGTCATCGGTGCATACCTCACCATCGACATGGGCGCGCTGGACCTCTCGAACAGCTTGAGCAAAGTCGGATACTGGGTCGGCATAGGCATAGGCGGCATCGTCTTTCTCTACACGTTTGACGATGACAACAGCATCATAATTGCAGGAGGCGCGGGATTAGTCAGTTTCGGGCTCACCAAATTAGCCTTCGCCTTCCTCGGGATGATTGCCCCGTGGTTCGTGTTGGGACTGATGCTCATCACCTTGATAGCCATGGGCAAAAAGGTCTTCCTCGGAGAGAAAAAAGGGTTCGACGACCAATACACTGACCTTGACTGGGATGAGGCGATAGACCGTTATAGCGTTGGCATCTGTTTCGATTGCCTTGACAAAGTTTTCCCTGAGAATGTGCCGGATGATTATCCGATGTGCGTGATGGACGAGAGCTCGGACCGTGCGCTAAATGAATTGCCAAAGGTTCGCAAAAGCGCAATCTACATGCTCGGGATGAGTATTTTGGGAGCCGCTCTTTGCTGGTTTACAGTGCGTGGCATAACAGACGACACGCCCGAAAAATCATTGCAGGCTATTGAAATCCTCACTGGCAAATTCAAGGGCGACATAGGCGGCACGCCAGCCACCATAACATTCCAACGGCTTGCCGACGGGACCATCAAGGCCGTGATGGACATCAGATACAACTCTGGCGCCATAACACAGGAGATGCAGGGAGATATGCGGGAAACATTCCCCGTGACGCTACCCAAGACCGACGACCAGTCAATCTATCTGCGGATAGACACGACATTCACCCGCGATGATGTCACGATGGCCAAAGGAGCATACTGCAACTCAAAAAAGAACATTCGCGAAGTCACCATAAGTAAAAGATGAACTGCCTGAAATGTAATAAGCCCAACAGGCCGTCGGCCCGCTTCTGCAAATGGTGCGGAGCAGTGATGACGGCGGCTGCCGATGGATGCGCCTCGACGCAAGCCACGCCCCTCGACGCCTTGGTCGACAAGGCTGAGATCAAATCACGCCTCAGCGACATAATCACTAAGGCCAAGGCAAAATCGGAGTTTTGCAGACGCAACAACATATCGGCCCGTATGCAGCTCAGCTTCGTCATAACAGGTGACGCAGGCACGGGCAAGACCACTGTCGCACAGGCCATCACCGCCGCCCTCGCCGCAGCCGGCGTGTTGAAAAGCCCGGTGGCCGAAATTGTCAACCCGGTGGAATATGACAACTGGGTCAAAAACATCGACAAGCACGCGCAGAGGCTCGCCAATTCAGCCCTTGTCATAGAGGAGGCTCAAAAGCTGGTGCCAGACGGAGAAGCCGAAGAGGTGGCAAAAATCGACCATATCCTGCAAATGGCGCACAAGTGGCGAGAAGACGCCACCAAACCTGTCGTGATTATCACGGGAGGCAAACGGCTCGCTGATTTTTTTGTCAAAAACCCGAACTCAGCCGCCGCCATCAACTATTTCCTCGAAACTGAAGAGATATCCATTGACGGGTTGGTAGAGATAGCCCGACGGCAACTCTCTGAAAAATATCGCAGGACGCTCACGACAGAAGCCATTGAGAAACTCAGGCGCATTTTCGAGAACGACCGCAGGAATCCATCAGACGCCCTCGGGGCAGGAGGCCACAATGCGGCAGCCCGCGCATACGGCATAGACATAGCCGCTCTTGGCGCACCCGCCGCGTCTCTTGGCCCCGAGTATGTCAACGGCAAGGAGTTCATCCCCAAGACATTGCCTGAGGTCATGGCCGAGTTCAACAAGTTTGTGGGCGTAGACGAGGTTAAGAATGAGATCCGCACAGTGGCCAACAGCATAGAGCAAGACGTCAGGTCTGGGCTGCCGCCCAGACTCATGCACCATTACCAGTTTCTTGGCAACCCGGGCACAGGCAAGACCACCATGGCGCGCCTCTTTGCCGAAGCCCTCAATGCGTTGGGAGCGTTGCCCGTGGGGCATTTGGTGGAGGTGACAAAAGATGACCTCGTGTCGAGTTTCGTGGGTGACACGACATCGAAAGTCGTGTCCGTTTTCAAAAAGGCGATGGGCGGCGTTCTTTTTATTGACGAGGCATATCAGCTCGGCAATGACGACCACGGCAAAGACGCCATAGCGACCATTCTCACCCAGGCCGAGAACAACCTCGGCAAACTGGTGGTAATCATGGCCGGCTACACCAAGGAGATGGGAGAGTTCGTCAAACTCAATTCAGGCCTTGAATCAAGATTTGACAAGAAAATCAACTTCCGCGACTACACGGCAGAAGAGCTCACAGAAATATTTCGGCGGCTCGTGGCATCATCAAAAGACGGATTGCGGCTCGCCCCAGAGGCAGAAGAGCAGGTGGGCAACGTGTTCAAAAAGATGTATCTCACACGGTCGCGCACATTCGGAAACGCACGCGAAGTCAGGAGTGTGTTCAACCGTGCCGTCGAGAACATGAAAAACCGTCTCGCATCTGACCCCTCGTCAGGCTATCTCCTCACAATGAGGGATATAGAGGGAGATGAGGGCAAGACGAAAACAGTGGAGGAGATACTCTCCGAATTCGACGACATGAAGGGCATGGAGCGCGTGAAAGCGCAGATAAGGAGTATAGCCCGCTCCGTAGAGCTTAACCGCCGCCGCGCCCAGACAAACCGCGGCCAAAGCAAAGTGCTAAACATCCACATAGCCATCACGGGAAGCCCGGGCACTGGCAAAACCGAGATAGCCAAACGCTTGGGGCGCATCTTCAAGGCCATGGGCGTGCTGTCGAAAGGTCACGTGGTGGAGCGCGAGCGCAAGACTTTGCTCGACTCAATGGCAAACTCGGCCGGGGTCAACATGGACAAGGCTGTCGACGAGGCTTTGGGAGGGGTGCTCTTCATCGACGAGGCATATAACCTCATCCCCATGAACAACCCGTCAGACAAGGATAAGGACGGGACAGCCGCCATTGAGGCACTGATGACGCGAATGTCGGGCGACGCAGGGAAATTCATCACGGTCATAGCGGGCTACAAAGCCGAGATTGACGAGTTCATAGCCAACGCCAACCCGGGTCTCGCCAGACGTTTCACACACCGCATCCACATAGACGACTACCCCGCTGACGTACTCGTTGAAATCTACAAAGGATTGGCAAAGAAAGACAACTTCGTCCTCACGCCCGACGCGGAAGAGCTGCTGCTGAAAAAAGTCCAGGAGATGGTGACAATGAAAGACAAGAACTTCGGTAACGCCGGAGCCATGGTCAAACTATACTCGGAGACCATCGAACGGCAAGGCGACCGTCTGGGAGAGAGCATGGACGATCTCACCGAGGAGCAGATGTTCACTATCGAGGCTGCCGACATTCCATATGCTTCGCCTAAGAAAGTGGACATCAGGCAATGCATGCGCGACTTAGACGCCCTCGTGGGGCTTGAGAGTGTGAAGAAAATGGTGCGCGAGTTGGCCGACACCATCACTGTGGAGCAGGAGCGCGCCGCGGCTGAGAACCGCCAGCCCCGATACCCGATGAGCCACTACTTGTTTCTCGGCAACCCTGGGACGGGAAAGACCACCGTGGCACGCATCATGGGTGACATCTTCTACTCTCTTGGACTCCTGCCAAGCAACAAACTCGTGGAGGTGAAGCCGGCCGACATGATTAGCGGCTTTGTGGGTCAGACCGCGCCATTGACCCGCAAGATGATAGACCGCGGACTGGGTGGAGTCCTCTTTATCGATGAGGCCTACGGACTTAACGACGGCCAGTTCGGCACACGAGACGCCACGCCAGAGATGCTCACGCTGCTGAACGACTACAAGGGCCGCATGGTGTGCATCGCCGCCGGATATCCGCGCGAGATGAACCAATGGTTGGCCACCAATACCGGTTTTGACCGTCGTTTCGAGACGAAAGTCTTTTTCGATGACTACTCGGCCGACGAGCTGTCCACCATCTTCATGAACATCCTCAAAAAGGAGGGCATGCAAGCCGATGAGCCCGCACAAAACGAGATGCGCCGTTATTTTGAGGCACTTGTCTACAACAAGGGTGACAACTTCGGCAACGCAGCCGAAGCCGTCAAATATTTCAACAAAGCCAAAATCAACCAAGGGGCGCGCCTGCGCAAAATGGGCTCCTACGAGCGAGAAGAGCTCTACTGGCTGCGCCGCGAAGACATGATAATCGAATGAAATGCTATCATTGCAAACAGCAGATCGATGACGATTCGCTTTTCTGCGACCAATGCGGAGAGAAGATATGGATATGCCCCCAATGCCACACGCCTGGCAAGGGAGAGGGCAAACGCTGCGGCCTGTGCGGCGGCGCGCTTGTGGATGCGGCCATGGTTACAGAAGCTGGGAACAGGGGGGCGTCTATCGCCTCGCGGCTCGTCTCGCGCGAGATGGGCCTCACCATTGAATTGTCGGAGGGGCTGGTGCTGGGGCGACTGGAAGGGAGATACGCATCCATGCTCGCCCATCTGAAATTCCTCTCCGCCCGTCATGCCACCATCCGTAAGGACGCCCGAGGCTGGATTATCGCGGATGAGGGGTCGCGCAACGGCACTTCTGTCAATGGCCAGTGGGCATACTCGCCACTGCATTTTGGAATCGGAGATACCGTGAGACTTGCCAACTCTTATGATTTTATTGCAGAATGAGACTTAGTTACAATGCGATAAGCCACCGCGGGCTTGTACGCCCCAACAACGAGGACGCCATTCTTGTGGGGAACGTCATTCTGCGGGACGACTCAGACGCCTTCGGTTTTCAGATGCCGGAGAAAGGCGTGGTGTTCCCTGTGTTGGTTTGTGACGGCGTCGGGGGGCACGCACGTGGCGAAGAGGCCTCGATGATGGCATGCGAAGGCTTCAAAAGTTTTTTTGAGACACTCGCTCCCGACCTCGATGACAATGAGTTGATAGGACGCCTGAAAAAAGCGTTCACTGAAATCAACAAGAAAATCACCTTGTCGGGAGATGGTTGCGGAATGGCGACGACGCTCACCGGGGTGGTCATATATGGCGGCAAAGCATTCGTATTGAACGCCGGCGACTCCCGCACCTACCGGCTTCGCTATGACAACCTCAAACTGCTCACTAACGAGCATACGATGTTGAGAGACGGCCGCAGAGTTATCACCAACTGCCTTGGCATGCCAGAGGCCACGGTGGATGTAGGCGTATCTGCCATTGTCAAAGATGACGTGTTCATAGTTTGCTCTGACGGCCTCTTTGATATGATTGACGATTCGCAAATAGCCGTCAATGCGTCATCAGCAGAGACTCTGCTCGACATGGCACTTGCTGCGGGAGGCATGGACAACACATCCATTGTCTCTATACAGTTCGCTGACTAAATAGAGGGGCTCTGACGTGTTGGGCTTCTCTGTGGATTGATTGTAATTCTCAGAATAGCTCATATCGTATATTGTCTGTTTTATATTTTTATTTGAAATGCACCCAGGAAGGAATCGAATTTTGGATTCACCCCACCTGATTCTTCAAAAAAGTAGTTAGCCGGCCCACGAGAACCATATTCCCCATTTAGACAGGGTATTTTCCCTATCCGATAACAACGCACTATTTTATCTTCTATTCGGTAAAAGAACTCCATTGTGGTGTCTACCTTTGATGTCATGGAAGCCATGCCTTTGCTTTCCAAAGTTTCCTTAATATCATAGTAACCGCTAACCATATCAATCACGCAGGTATCCCAAGGGTAAAAACTACCGCACACCCTATAACACTCAATCGTAACTCTTCGCTTGAATAAACCTTTAAATCCCCTCCCATAGCAGCCGGTATATGAAAGCTCGCACAGTAGCAACAATATTATAATCGCAATCCTCTTCATAACCATTTGATTTTTCTTCATATAACGCACGACACGCAATTTTATTGCGACTTGCGCGAGAAAACACCGCCGCGCGAACCCACCCGTCGTCCAAGACGGTGTCTACGTCAGCAGCCACAGCGGGGAGCAGGCCACGAACAGAATGAGTATTATCTTGCCGCGCATATCACTTCACCTCTCCGAACGCCCACACATTCTCAGGCTTTCTGTACAGGTCTGCCGCCATATAGGAGTCGTAGTTGGCATTGTTGCCCTCTAAGAAATGCGCATATCGGCCATTGTCAAGCTGAATGGGATACGCCCCTCCATTCTTGCGGAGAAAGGCGTTAACTAACGAATCCTGTCGTGTGTTAAACCCATCGAGATTATTCAGAAACATCGAGTTACCATTCGGCGACACGAGTAATGACTTATCTCGCCTCATGCCAGTCATCGGAACGGCAGCTCCATCCTTGTTTATAAAGCCGACAGGAGTGCCGCCAAGGCTCTCATATCTTGCTATTGAATCATTGACTGCCTCTTGCGTCATGCCCGGGTGTGGCGTCTCTCTCCACCACTTGGCTTTGTTATTCGCTGCGACCTGCCCTGCCGCGTCATGCCTCATAAGGGAATAGGTCAAGTCTGTCTTGTTTCTGACAGGGGTGACAACAGTCTGGTCTCTAAAGTTGCTCAATGAGTCGACTTTAAGCTTACCATCCTCGATACCCATATAGAGTTTAAAGTTCGAGAGTGGTATATATCTGTCACTCAGCAGTTCATCCTCTTTTGCCTCTTTGAACTGTTTGGCAGGACGAATGGTATTTGTGTTGGTCATCTCTATGAATGTGTTGCCAAGTATTGATTTCACATTCTGAGTCTCCGGCGTTATTCTTGAAATATGGGAGTCGGACAAATCCTTTACGTATGCGCCCGACTCCCCTCTCAAAAAGGGGACGTGCCGGGTAACGTAGTTTGTGGCTGCGCTGGCTGTTTGGACTGGGTGTCCGAAGATTCTCCGCATCCAACCAGGAATAAAGGAGAGATTATCGCTATTAGCTTGATTGTATTCATTATTGGGATTGTCGTTTATACAACCATCTACGTAATCGTCACTCGTAACGTTTCTCCTCTCCCTCGCCGCCTTCGCCACTTGCAAGTTCGACGCTTTGACCGTTACGCCGTCCAGCAGGTACGGATTGGCGTATACCCGCTCGCCGTCCATCGTTATCGGGTCGCCTTTATCATCTACGGCATTGAGGGCAAGCCCGTTACGCACGCCGGACACCTGATTGCCAGCGTGTTGGCCTACCGACTGGGCGTACATGTCCGCCTCATCCCGTGTGCCGACGAAAATATCTCCGCCGCCGTCAAAACTGTACGGACGGCTGTTAATGTACCATGGGATGCGATTCATATATTAGGTAGTTTTAATCCGTTGTTTTATGATTGATGTTATATATTATACTTAGTCACGTTTATAATTGCGTCGCTAACCATGGAGTAGCCGTTCTTGAGGAAAGAGAAAGCGACATATAGCCATTTACAGATTGACATGGTATGTCCCGTTGCTAATCGATTCATGCCAAGCACACGTACATACGACACGTTAGCTCAAGTTGCGGATTGAGCATACAGCAGGAAACTGTGTCAAGGTGTCCATGACAAGAGAAATACATAATGAAAGACTTAACAGAATCTCCTCCTTTGTATAATTTCTCTACGCAAAGAAAAACAGCATCCTCTACTTATACAATACTGTAAATATTTTTATAGCACTTAATATTTTCGTGCACACTCGTCCGCTTTTGAATGGTGTACCTCGCAATTGCTTATCAATCGACTTTTGATTAACTTCGAGAAAGTTTTTTAAAATACTTTCTAATACTTTATAATAGCTATGGCGATTGAGACACCACCAAGAACATCAGCTGATGATTTGCGCCTTGCGCACACTCTGCTTACTGAGAATGATGAGTTTCGCTCTCGCGTCGAGCAGTGTGTCGAGGGGTACGACTACTGGTCTAAGCTGAAATACAAAGTGCCGGACGGCATAGCCCCGCAAGTGCTTTGGGCGGCGGTCAAAGACAGGAGGGAAATGGGCATAAAGGTTGACATTCCGGCTTTCAGCGTCCACTTCTCGCTGACGCGCTCCATG
>CAVKRQ010000014.1:0-83918 GCA_963658925.1 bacterium | reverse complement strand
TAAAATAATTACGGCAGTTATATCGGCGATTTTTCGCTGCCGAAGATTGTGTGGAAGAGAGTCGGGTCAATACTGAGGTTTGCTTACTGCAAAGATTCATCATTATGCCTTGACAGTACATGTTTCGCAACGGGGGAAAATATAGAATTTATCTGTTGCGTATTGAACTCACCTTTGGGACATTATATGCTTAATGAAGCGCCGAAGACAGGTACGGGTGACTTACTTGTAAGCGTTCAAGCAGTTGAACCCATTCGCATTCCGAATGTACCCATCAGCCTAAACGAACTATGTTCAGAGGTCTTAGCTATTCTTTGTAGTGAAGAGCAAAGAGACATGGAGGCGAAGGTTAATCACTTTATTTTTGAAATCTACGATTTATCTCCCGAAGAGATTGCATACATAGAAGAGAAATTTAGCTGACTTCTATGTAAAAGGTAGTCCAATTTGATGTGCTTAAATTGGACTATCTTTTACGCAAATCCTCCTAAAGATTAATAATGAAATCTATTTCAATCTCATCCAATCCATATTGATGGCATACCAATCTATCTAACTGAGCATCTAACTGTTTGTCATATTGCGAATTTATCTGAGCGACAAGTTGCTCTATCTTTTCACTCGGCGCTGAAATTGGAGTTTGCTCTATTGTATACTTCAGCCATCTGTTTGTGCCAACACCTGATGTCGTCCCTAAGCAGTGTTTGAAGTACCATGTGATTAATTTTGAGTTCAGCAGACCCAATATATGTGGCACATGCTCTCCCGTCAAGAAAAAGACCGTGTTCACCAACATTATGTCTTGCGCATAAGAGAACTTAGGCTCATCGGACAACTCAATCCACACAATCTTCGGCAGCGAAAAATCGCCGATATAACCACATCTACTCCCCCTCCCCTTTCCAGGTCACAGTCATGTCGATGCCGAGCCGCTGGGCGATGAGGCGCAAATCCTTAACCTTGACGTCGTTCGAGATGTTCACATAGATGAACCAGCCGTCGACCAGCCTCTGCCAGTGGCCTTCGTCTGTTCTCTTAACCTTGCCCACCAAGTTATAGTCGCTGTGCGTGATGCCGAGATTCGAGACGGCCTCGAACCCTATAATCCTGAGGGCGTCAATCATGGTATCGATGGCCGCGGGGCGGCATATGGTCAGCCCCGTCGAGGCGAAAGTGACAGAGATGGGGGATGACGGGCCGCGGGTTATATCTCCACTTTTGGAATTGGAGTCAGCGGGCTCGTCATCGTCGGTCTTCACGGGCTCGGGCTCGGCGATGTCGGCCGCCCCCTCGGTGGAGTCAATCACCCCTGCCCTGTGCGCCACCGCGATTCGCACGGGTTGCCCCGGGCGATACTCGACCATCAGTGTCAGTCCGCGCCTGACGTCGGCAAGGCGCGGGGCGACCTCACTCCTGATGACATCTGCCACCGAGCCGCCCACAATGCCGTCCTCAATGGCGTCACACGCCGACCGGAAATCATCACTCAGTTCGGGAGACAGCTCCTCAAGATTGGTGGTGGTTTGATATAGCCTCGCGTATTTCTCTTGCTTGTTTTCTGCCATGGAACAGGTTATTATTTTTTCACTAAGATAGCCATTTTCCCTTGAACGGGCGGCAATTTCGCGGGCAACATTGCGGAAAGTCTTGGCGCGAGATAGCAGTCATGGGTATATATTGGTCGGAAAAACAACATGAACTACGCTTACATCAGAGTGTCAACCGACCACCAGACAGTAGAGAACCAGCGCTTCGAGATTACACGTTTTTGCAGAGACCGCGGCATGGCCATTGACAAGTGGGTCTGCGAGACCATCAGTGGGACAAGACCAGCCAACAAGCGAGACCTCGGCACCCTGCTGCGCAAAGTAGGTACGGGCGACATCATTATTTGCTCAGAACTATCACGACTGGGCCGCAGCCTTTTCATGATTATGGAGATACTAAGCGAATGCCTGTCGAAAGGCTGCCGCGTGTGGACAATCAAAGACGGCTATCGGCTTGGCGACGACATACAGAGCAAAGTGTTGGCATTCGCTTTCGGTCTCTCGGCCGAGATTGAGCGCAACCTCATCAGCCAACGCACCAAGGAAGCTTTGGCGCGCAAAAGGGCTGAAGGCGTCACGCTGGGCCGCCCCAAAGGGCGACGCACCACACAAGAGAAACGCAAACTATACGGCAAAGAAACTCTAATCCGCGAACTGATAAAGGCCGGCGTCTCCCAGCGCAAGATGGCCGTCATTTGCAAAGTGGACCGCAACACGATGAACCGCTACGTCAAGCAGTTTATCAGGGATGAGAAGCGTAGCGAATAGAATTTTTACGTGTAGAAAATGCGCGACACGCAAAATAAAATTCCCCGGTGCGCGTTGACGCTATGATACGCCGCCCACAGACGGCAAGGAGGCGAAGGAATGCGAAAAGACGATGCGGGTGGATTTAGAGAATGTCACGGATTTCCCGATTATGTTGTAAATTGGCTCAACGACACCGGCCCCACCAAGCCTTAGTCTTGATGACAGAGCTAAGCGACACGAGGCGAAGTGGAAACGCGACTTCATGCAGCCGCACAAGGAGCAGAACCGCCGGTTCATCAGCATCCACGACATGGAAGACAAGCTGCCTTCCCGACGTGCCACTCGACGATATAACCATTCTTCCGCAGGGCGAGATAACGATAGAATGAGAGTGGAAACACAGCAGGCAGGTCTTCGCCACAAAATACACACAATTCGGCAACCACTGCTTGCCAAATCTGAATCTGCAGTGTTTGGACATGGAGAATGTGAGTGCGATAAATAGTATATGATTATGGCAGACAAAAATACAATCTCAAGCCAACTGGTGAAAGACATTTCCGACATCATAAGCAGTGGTGTAGGGAATGCATACAGGAGTGTCAACTCTGAAATGATACGCACCTATTGGCTGGTAGGCCAACGCATTGTGACGGAAGAGCAAAAGGGCGAAGCGCGTGCTGCCTATGGCAAAAGAATGCTGAAAGAGTTGGCACAGGAGATGACTCGCCAATTTGGAGATTCTTACAACGAGCGCAACTTATACAACTTCAGACAGTTTTATTTATCTTTCAAAGACTGGAAGATTTTGAACGCATGCGTTCAAAATCTAAAATGGACTCACTTTCGGGCATTGTCAAGAGTGGAAGATGAAGCCGCTCGCTACTGGTACATGAACGAAGCCGTAAAAGACATGTGGAGTACGCGCACCCTTGACAGAAATATCAGTACCCAATACTATTACAGACTGCTGCGTTCACCCCAAAAGTCGGAAGTTATTGAAGAAATGAAGCAACTCACTTCCGCAACACAAAACAAGCCTGACACGCTATTGAAGAATCCTATTGTAACGGGTATCTGACCTTCCTGCCAACCAAAGAAGAACTGGCAAGAGAGATAGAACGGCAAAAGGAAATATTCAGATTGCAGCATGGTGAAGAAAGGCATTAATTAAACAAGGAGGACAAACTATAATAATTCATGGCAAAAAACATACTGAGCCTCAATCATGACGAGGCGCTTGACTTCTTCATGCATTCGCGGCAGTATCAGGGCTTTGAGATGCCCGAGTACTTCGACTTTGACAACCTGCTATCGTTCGTCAGGCAGGCCGTCGGCGACAAGCCGTATGACGAGTGCCTCAGGGAGGGGGCGTCGCCCGAGCAGATGAGCGACGTCAACATAGACATCCTGCTCAACAAGGACGGCCGCTACGGGGTGCGCCCCGTCACCCTCGCCAACCCGTTCCTCTACTACATGCTGGCCCGCGAGCTGTGCAGCGCTGAGGGGTGGGAAGAGCTGACGAGCCTCTTTGACGCCTTCAGCGTGCCTCACATCACGAGTTGCGCACTGCCGGTCATCCCCGAGGGGAAAGAGCGATTCCACAGGGCCACAACCATCATCAACTGGTGGAACGCCATGGAGCAGAGGTCCATAGAGTTGTCACTCGAGTACCAGTATATGTTCGTGACGGACATAACCAACTGCTACGGGTCCATCAACCCACAGGCCTTCGAGTGGGCGTTCGGCCTGCGAGGCACGAGCCGCGAGCGACATCCAGACACCGCGATGGCAGCCGACATCCAGCGACTCATCAGGGCATTCCAGCAGGGGCGCAACGTGGGACTTCCGCAGGGAGGGCCGCTCTTCGACCTCACTGCCGAGATAATCCTCGGCTACTCCGACCTGCTGCTCCACGAGGCCATAGGGAGGAGCGGCGTCAAGGAGAGGTATGAGATAATCCGCTTCCGCGACGACTACCGCGTCTTCTGCAACGACCGGGACACGCTGACCAAGATATCCTACATCCTGCAAGGCGTCATGGAGAGCCTCAACTTCAGGATGAACAGCCAGAAGACCAGGATAAGCGAGAGCATCGTGACGGACTCCATCAAGCCCGACAAGCTGGCGTACATATACAACACGCCCATTTTCAACAAGAAAGGCGTGGACTTCGACAGCTTCGAGAAACATCTGCTCTACATTCTCATGTTCTCGCGCCACTACCCCGACAGCGGCTCGGTCAAGACCATGCTGGCGGACATCGACAAGCGCATTGAGAAGCACTTGGAGCCCTATGAGGATAACTGCATATCGTTGGGCCACTTAGACAAAAAGACTGGAGAAATCATTCCATCCGAGCCCAAGAAACCCAAGAGGAAGCGGCGCAAGCTGACGGGCGGCAGCGTCAGGGCCATGAGCGCCATCTGCGTCCAGATTGCCATAGAGAACGTCGGCTGCTGCCACTACGCACTGCGCGTGCTTAGCCGCATGGTGGACTCGATTGAGGACGAGGACGAGAAATGGGGCATAATGGACATGGTCAGCGCCAAGCTGTGCAACCGTCCCAACTCGGCCTATGACCAGCTGTGGCTCCAGAACATAACACACAAGCGCGACAGGGAGAGGGGCGAGTCGCCCTACACGCTTAGGCTGTGCCGATTAGTGGCAGGCGAGAGCGGCGTGAGGCTGTGGAACAACGACTGGCTGAGGGAGGACATCACCGAGGGCATGCCATGCGAGACGATTGTGGACTGGGAGACGCTGGGTGAGACTGCGCCCATCATCACATTCCGCGAGACCCGCGCCTATTGCGAGGAGCCGGACTTTGAAGACCCGGATTTTGACGACCCAGACTCAGAAGACTCCGACTTTGAAGGAATGACGATTCGGAGGAAGACGAACAGGTGAGGCGTGACGGCAGATGGTGAGCTTGGCCACCGCGTGAGCATTTAGCCCCCGGGACGCTGAAATTCCACTGAAATTATTTAACTTCGCCTATTTAGGCGGGGAGGGCGCGCTTTGCCCACATCAGATTGCCCCCCGCACGAACACAGACAAGCCATCACGCACGCAAGAGATGCCAATGGAATATAACACCTCGCGAGAGAGACTCGTGATGCCCGAGTACGGGCGCAACATACAGGAGATGGTCCGCCACGCCCTCACCATAGAGGACCGCGACGAGCGCAGCCGATGCGCCGCCACCATCGCCAAGACCATGATAACCCTCTTCCCCAAGTTGAAAGAGGACGACAACTACAAGCAGAAGGTGTGGGACCACATAGCCATGATGGCCAACTACCAGCTTGACGTTGACGCCCCCTACCCCCTGCCCACGCAGCAGGAGGCGGCCACCCACGCCACGGCCCACATCCCCTACCCCATGAAGAGCATCCGCCTGCGCGCCTACGGGTCCATCGTGCAAGACATGCTCCAGGCGGCTGTCAACGCCCAGACGGAGGACGAGCGCATCCAGATAGCGGCCCAGACGGCCGCGTTCATGAAACGCCTGATAATCCAGGGCGGCAAGGAGACCAACGCCGAGGACCGCGTGTGCGCCGACATGAGCGACCTGACCAACGGCGAGCTGCAATATGACTTTGCCGAGATGATGGCCGCGCTGCCCGAGGGCGGCAACAACGGCGGACGCAGGCAGTGGCAGAACCGCGGCGGGCGCAACAACGGCGGCCAGAGGTTCCACTACAACCGCGGCGGGCGCAACAACAACGGCGGGGCCGGCAACAACGGCCGGAGGAACAACAACCGCAAACGCTGGTAGGCGAAGGGAAGAGACAGACTGACAGACACACACGTATGAGTGGAACATTCAGAATAGAGGGCGGTCATCCGCTCAACGGGACCATAACGCCGCAGGGAGCCAAGAACGAGGCCCTGCAGGTGCTATGCGCCACACTGCTCACCCCCGAGGAGGTGGTGATAGACAACATCCCGGACATCCTTGACGTGAACAACCTCATAGACCTGCTGGGCTGCATGGGAGTCAAGGTGTGGCGCGAGGGCAGGCACAAGTGCCACTTCGCGGCCGAGAACGTCGACATGGACTACCTGCAGACCGACGACTTCAAGCGTCGCGCCTCGTCGCTGCGCGGATCCATCATGATCATGGGGCCGCTCTTGGCGCGCTTCGGCAAGGCCTACTACCCCAAGCCGGGCGGCGACAAGATTGGCCGCCGCAGGCTCGACACCCACTTCATCGGCTTCAGCAAGCTCGGCGCGCGGTTCAACTACGACTACGACAACGTGTTCTACTCCGTCACGGCCGACAACCTGACGGGCAGCTACATGCTGCTTGACGAGGCCTCGGTGACCGGCACCGCCAACATCCTCATGGCCGCCGTGTGCGCCAAGGGCAAGACCACCATATATAACGCCGCGTGCGAGCCCTACGTGCAGCAGCTGTGCAACATGCTGGTGGCCATGGGCGCCAAGATTGAGGGCATAGGCTCCAACCTGCTCACCATAACGGGCGTGGAGAGCCTCGGCGGATGCAGCCACACCATTTGGCCGGACATGATCGAGGTGGGCTCCTTCATAGGCATGGCCGCCATGACGGCCGGCGACGTCACCATCAAGGGGGCTGGCGTGGAGCACCTCGGCATCATCCCCATGGCGTTTGAGCGCATGGGCATCCAGTTAGAGATTAACGGCGACGACATCCACATCCCCTCGCAGAGGCACTACACAATAGAGTCGTTCATCGACGGGTCCATCATGAACGTGGCCGACGCCCCGTGGCCAGGCCTGACGCCCGACCTGCTGAGCGTCTTCCTTGTCATAGCCACACAGGCCAAGGGCAGCGTCCTCATCCACCAGAAGATGTTCGAGAGCCGCCTCTTCTTTGTCGACAAGCTGATTGACATGGGCGCCAAGATAATCCTCTGCGACCCTCACCGCGCCACCGTCATAGGCCTCGACAACGAGACCCGCCTGCGCGCCACGACAATGACGTCGCCCGACATACGAGCCGGCGTGGCGCTGCTCATAGCCGCCCTCTCGGCCCAAGGCGTCTCAACCATCCACAACATCGAGCAGATTGACCGCGGATACCAGTACATAGACAAGCGCCTGACAGACCTCGGCGCCGTCATCTCGCGAATCTGAACCACGACAATCACATCACAACATAACACAGCGGCTCGGGCCCACAGGGCGGAGACGAGCAAAACAAGCAAGAGGAACAAGAAAATGACACACACTATCCGGACCATCATGGGGATTGTGGCATGCGCCGTGGCGACACTGCATGGCGCTGACGCGGCCGCCCAGGATTTCGACCCCATGGCCGACGACCTCTTCATGTCGCACAGCTTCGAGAAAGCCACCGAGCGATATCTCAAAGTGTTCGGCTCTAACCCGTCCAACAAAGCCAACCCCAAGCTGCTGAGGAGGATAACCGAGTCGGTGCTGAAATCGGAGATGGTGCGCGACACGGCCCGCTACTTTGCCGACCTCTACCTTGAGTTTGAGCCGGAGGACGTTGAGGCCTATTATATGGCGGCCCAGGCGCACTTCCACGCCCACGACTTCGACGTGGCCCTCGTCAGGTTAGACTCATTCCTTGTCAGGACCACCACCGAGGAGCAGCTCAACCGCGCCGACGTCCTCAACTCGTGGATCCGCAACGCGCGCCGCTTCATGCGCGACACGCTGCCCAACCCGCTCATCAACCTCGGCGAACAGATCAACACCAAGAACAACGAGATGAACCCGTTCCTCATCAACGGGGGCAAGACGCTCGTCTTCTCGTGCGACGACAAGTTCGACCGCGACGCCAACCTGAGCATCTATAACATCAAGGCGAGCGACCAGACGGACCTCTCGTGGTCCTTGGCCCGCAAAGTCACAGGCCCTGTCAACACGCTGCATGACGAGCACCCGACGGGAGCCGCCCCCGACGGCTTCTTCTTCTGCACCAACGCCACGGGCGACTTCGCCCTCCACCAGGCCAAATATGCAGGCAACGCCCGCTGCACGGGCGAGGAGAAACTGCCCAAGCCCATAGACCGCAAGGGGTCGGAGGTGGCCGCATGCCTCACCGAGAGTGGCGACACGCTCTACTTCTCGGCATCGGACGCCAACGGCAAGCTCGACATCTATTACACCATACGCTCCTTCAACGGCCAGTGGATGACCCCGCGCCCCATAGCCGGACTGGTCAACCGCGAGGAGAGCGACGAGAACTACCCCATGCTGGCCAACCACGGCACGAGGCTCTACTTCTCGTCCGACCGCGAGGGCACCATGGGAGGCTATGACCTCTATTACAGCGACTTCGACTTCCAGATGAACGAGTGGGGAGCGCCGGTCCACCTGCCCTACCCCATTAACGACACCTACGACAACATGACCATCTCGTTCTCGGAAGACGGCCGATACGCCTACCTCTCTCTCTTCCGCGACGACAGCTACGGCGGCCGCGACATCTACGCCCTGCTCTTTGACCACATCCTGCCCAAGTCGGCCATAATCCGCTACACAGTCAAGGTGCGCAACAGCAAGGCCAAGATTTTCGACGTCCACAAGCAGCCTCACATCAGGATAACCGACAAAGACGGCGAGCTGGTGGCCATCGAGCGCGTCAACATGCGCAACCACTCCTTCCTCGTGGTCCTCGACCCGGGCGAATACACGCTGTCCATCGAACTTGAGGGCACCAAGCACTTCGAGGAGAAGGTGGTGGTGGAGGAGAGGAGCTACGACACCAAGCCCATCGAGAAGAAAATAATGCTCGAGACCGCCAAATAGGCCCGACAAAACAGAACACGCACCAACGACCATGAACATAAACCTCACGCGCCCGATAGTATTCTTTGACCTTGAGACCACAGGCCTCACCATTGGCAAAGACCACATTGTGGAGATATCCCTCATCAAGCTCTTCCCAGACGGGCACCGGGAGAGCTACACCACGCGCGTCAACCCGGGCATCCACATCCCCAAAGAGGCGTCTGACGTGCACGGCATCTATGACGCCGACGTGGCGGACAAGCCCACCTTCCGCGAGATTGGCCGCACCATTGCCGACTACATAGCCGGCTGCGACCTTGGCGGATACAACAGCAACAGGTTTGACATCCCCATGCTGGCCGAGGAGTTCATGTATAACGGCTTCAGCGACGTGGACCTGCGCAAAGCCAACTTCGTGGACGTGCAGAACATCTTCCACAAGAAAGAGCAGCGCACCCTGACGGCCGCGTATAAGTTCTACTGCGACAAGGACTTGGTGAACGCCCATGGCGCATTTGCCGACACCGAGGCCACGGTGGACGTGTTCGAGGCCCAGACCGAGCGGTATGACGACCTGCCAAGGGACGTCAAAGGCTTAGCCGAGTACACGGCCATGAGCCGCAACGTTGACTTCGCCGGGCGCATTGTCTATGACGACAAGGGCGACGAGGTGTTCAACTTCGGCAAATATAAGGGTCGGAGAGTGACCGACGTGTTCCGTGCCGAGCCGAGCTACTACGACTGGATGATGAAGTCCGACTTCTCGCTCGACACCAAGCACATAATCACCGACATATGCATCCGGATGAGCAAGATGTCGGCCAACCAGTCACCCAAGCGATAAGACAAGCCGATGAAAATAATCTGCGTAGGCCTCAACTATCCGCATCATGCCGACGAGATTGGCATGACGGTGCCGGGCGACCCTGTCATCTTCATGAAACCGGACACGGCCCTGCTGCGCGACAACGCCCCCTTCTTCGTGCCCGACTGGGCAGACCAGTTCGACTATGAGGCCGAGCTCGTCTTCAGGATTTGCCGCCTCGGCCGGTGCATCGACGAGAAGTTCGCCCACAGGTACTACGACTCCGTGGGCCTCGGCATAGACTTCACGGCGCGCGACCTGCAGCGCAAACAAGTGGCGGCCGGTCAGCCGTGGGAGATATGCAAAGCCTTTGACCAGTCGGCCGCCATATCTAAATTCATCCCGCTGACAGAGCTGCCGCCGGTGGACAGCCTGACGTTCTCGCTCTCGGTCAACGGCGAGGAGCGGCAGAGAGGCGTGAGCGGCCAGATGATACACTCCATTGACAAGATCGTGGCCTACGTCTCGCGCTTCTTCTCACTGCGCATTGGCGACCTCATCTTCACAGGCACCCCCGTGGGCGTAGGCCCTGTGCATGAGGGCGACCACCTGACGGGCGAGCTTTGCGGCCAGAGGCTGCTGGACTTCAAGATAAGATAAAAGAGGCGGGTGGGACGTTTTTCCCCCACCCACACAGAATAAGGAGGCGGAGCGCATGGTTGTGCTTAGGAGGAGGACAAAGAGGAAGAGCGGCGAAGAGACAGTCAAGCGGCCCATACACTTGACCGTCTCCATAATCTGCGCCATTGTCTGCCTCGTGGGCCACATGGTCATCCACCGCGTAGCGTCGGCCAACATGGACCCGCATGACGAGAGTGAGCGCCTGTCTGGCATCATGGCTCAGCATGACGAGCGCATGAACAAGGTCTTGGACGCCCTTGCCGACTCGCTCGCACGTCAGGACGGGACGGCTGACACATTGAACACGCTTGAGAACACGGCCCACAACTTCTCGCGCACCGACGACTACTCCTATTACGTCTTCAGGGGCGACAGCCTCGCCTTCTGGCACAACGCGTCGCTCCCCATAGCCGGGCTCAAGCCAGAGCAGATAACAGAGCCTATGACGAAGGCGGACAACGGCTATTTCTACGTCCTCGACAAGGAGATGGGCGGCACCAGCGTCTACGCCATGCTGCACGTCCGCAGCACCTACCCCTATGACAATGACTACCTGACCGACTCGTACCACCCGTCATTCGGTCTGCCGGAGACAGCCAACATAGCCATAGAGTCAACAGCCAACGGGTTGATGGGCAGTGGCGTCAGCGTCACCAGTCCCGACAAGCAATACCTCTTCACAGTCACCCGCTATCGCACTCGCCACATCCCGACATGGTTCGGATGCACATCATCGGCCCTGCTCTTCCTCTTCGTCCTTTCAGTCTCCATCGCCATCAGGAGCATGACGATAGACGCGGCCAAGCGCAACGGCGTGCCGACGGCTCTCGGCGTGGCCCTGCTCGCCATAATCGGGGTCTACTGCCTCATGGTCATGTTGGCGCCGCCGCCTGGTTTCGAGGACGCAACCCTGTTCTCCTACCTCACATTCTCCTACGGCTGGTGGCTGCCGTCGTTGTGGCACCTCATCTGCCTCTCGTTCGGCATACTCCTGTGGAGCTACCTCTTCTTCCGCTTGGCGGGACGCGATGACGAGCGGTGGAGCGCCATGGGCAAAGGGCGGAGGCTGCTCATCCTTTTCCACTACTTCCTTCTCGGCTGGACCTCCTTCCTGCTTGACAACGCCATCATAGGCATCCTCATTGTCCATTCACAGGGCATCAGTTATTACGCGGGCGACATAGACGTCTCGTACCTGACATTCATCAAGGTGGGTGTCCTGGGCATGATATTCCTGGGCTTCACATTGGTCATGGAGAGGGTGACAAACATCTTCATCCGCCGCTCGTCGCCGTTGGTCATGACAATCTACCTGGCGGCGGGGACCATCTCAAGCATCATCGTGTGCCACACGGTCTTCGTTTCGGGCGGCATGTGTGTGGGAGTCTGCTTTGGCGTGTTCTGCGCAGTCTTCTGGGTCATGAAAAAGATTTCGCCCACCATGATGCGCTTCTCGCACTTCGTGTGGATATTGGTCATAGTCAACATATTCGTCACATTCCGCGTCTCATTCCTCAATGCGGACAAGGAGGCTTCATACCGCAAACTGCTCGCGTCGACCTTGGCCTTCAGCATGGAGAGGGAGGACGACCCCGTGGCGGAGCAGCTACTGCCCCAGGTCTACGCCTCAGTATGCGCAGACACGGCCCTGCGTGACATGATGAAAGCCCCCACCCTGTCGCACGACCTCATCTACTCGCAGGTTCGCAACCACCACATGAACGGCTACTTCTCGCGGTATGACCTCCAGGTGGTGCCGTGCCGTGGCGAGGCCAGCATGCTCCACATGACCTACTCGGGCGAGGACACCGAGTGCCTGCCCTACTTTGAGCAGCTGACAGAGGAGAGCGGCAGGCGCATTGCCGAAGGCATTGACTTCTACTGCATAAGCGATGACGACGGGCGGCCATGCTACATGGGCCAATTCATCTATGACGACTCCACAGCCTACGCCCCGCCAGTGCCCAACCGCCTCTACATCCAGATAATCCTCAAGACGTCGGCTCAGGCCTTCGGCTACCCCGAGCTGCTGACCAACAAGCGCGACCGCATTGGCGAGAACAAGGTGCGCGGCTACTCCTACGCCAAATATGTCGGCACGCAGCTGGTATACCACTACGGCGAGTTCAACTATCCCGCCAACGCCACCCTGACAGCCGACTCCATCCCCATCATGCCGTCGGTCTACAGCTACACGCACCTCATTGTCTCCCCATCGGCCAACCAGTCGGTGGTCGTCACCTACCCCCGTCAGAGCCTGTCGAACATAGTGACGAGCTACGCCTACCTGTTCCTCGGCATGCTCATAGTCTCACTAATCATAATACTGCCGGCATGGGGCTCGGGCTTCACATTCATAGGCCGCCTGAACATAAGTGAGCGCATCCACGCGAGCCTCGTCGTCTTCGTCCTCATACTCTTCGCGACGGTGTGCGCCACCACAGGCTACCAGACGATGACGCAGTTTGAGGACAAGAGCCACAGCGAGATGTCTGGCAAGATGTCGTTAGTCGTCCTCAACCTGAGCGACGAGCTGTATGGCATCCGGGCTTCAGACATCAACCCGTCGGCCGGCGTGGCCAACATGGTCGACGACATATTGCAGCGCGTGGCCAACATATATGGCACCGACGCCCACCTGTATGACTCGCAGGGCCGGATTGTGGGCAGCTCGCGCCGCGAGCTCTTCACGAGTGGCGTTGCCGCCCCACTGATGAACAGCGAGGCGCTGAACACACTGCGACAGGGCAGCCAGGGCGAAGTGTTTGTCGAGGAGCACATAGGAAGGATGACGCACTACGCCACCTACTCTCCACTCTACGATTTCGACAACAAACTGATGGGCTACGTCGGCGTGCCGCTCTTCAACGACGTGCGCGAGATGAAAAACCAGATGCTGTCATCGATGGTCCCGATCACCAACTCGCTCATGATCATCATCATCCTCACCATCGTTGCGTCCTCACTCCTCGCTCGCAGCATCACGCGCCCTCTGCTCGCCCTGCGCGACGCCCTGCGCGGGGCCGACCTGCAGGTGGAGACGCCCAAACTGGTATACCCCTATAATGACGAGGTGGGCGAAGTGGTGTCAGCATATAACAGGATGACGGACAAACTGGGCGAGCAGGCCAACAGATTGGCGGCAGCCGAGCGCGAGAACACGTGGCGGCAGATGGCGCGCCAGATTGCCCACGAGATAAAGAACCCGCTGACACCCATGAAACTCTCAGTGCAGTTCCTACTGAGGGTGTGGGACAACCGCAGGGACAATTTCGAGCCGACGCTGCGCAAGACAGCCCAGACCCTGATTGAGCAGATTGACCAGCTGTCCAACGTGGCGAGCCAATTCTCGGGCATGGCCAAGATGAAACAGGCTGAGCCCATCAGGATGGACTTGGCGGCGCGGCTGACCGCCACGACAACCCTCTTCGGCCGCTCTGACGAGGCCAACATAACCTATGACGGCCCGCAAAACGGCGTCTACATAATGGCAGACCCCAGCCTCCTGACCAGCGTATTCAACAACTTGGTGAAAAACGCCCAACAGAGCGCGCACGACGGACGCGTGGTCGACATAATAGTCAGCCTATCGACCACGGAAGACAACGTTGTGGTGACAGTGTCCGACAACGGCGACGGCATGCCGCCCGAGGTGAGCGAGAAAGCCTTCCGCCCCAACTTCACGACAAAGAGCACCGGCATGGGACTGGGACTCGCCATAACCAAGACAATCATAGACAACTCGGGCGGAACAATAGACTTCGAGACCGAAGTGGGACGCGGAACGACATTCACAGTCACTCTCCCCCTTGACAAACAGGCGTGAAGCAGCCGGGGGAGTGACGGTGCAAAATAAGACGGGCACGGAACAAAAACGCGTGACAGAACGTAAAACCAGACGTGCGTCGCCTCAGGCGCGCAAAATCGCCTACTACAGACATCACCTGAACAGACAACCAAATAGAACTCCAAACCATGAACAAACCACTCATTATAAGCCTAATAGCTGTCTTCATATCAGCTTTGGGCGGCAATGCCCAGACGCGTTTCCGCATTGACACGGAGAGCGCGGCACTCGCCGCAGATGACATAAACGAAGTAGCAAGCGACATTGCCCACACACTGAAAAAGAAATGGCGCAAAGCCAACCGCCAGCTCACGGAATATCAGCAGGATGACATTTTGGCGAAAGCCGAGACCATCGTGGCCAACCGCTACATGCCGCTGCCGAACGACGAGGACACGACCATCATAGACCTTGTCGTGGCCAGCAGGCCGGTGGGCCTCGTCATGCTGACAACGGGCGACGCGGCAATTGCCATGGCTTATGTCAACGAGGCGGGCGGCGTGGAATATATCCTTGAGCCAGCCAAGGCCGGCACAGAAGTGGCTAAACTGATGGAAGACCGTGACACATACGTGATTGCCGGCATAGACCAACCGGGGAAACTCTTCTTTGGACAAAGCGGAAGCGAGAGCACCATTGACATCACCACAGGCGAGACCGCCACATATGATTACTCCACCCTGCCTGAATTCGTTTACACAGGTACGACACGCCACCGCGCAGGCGCAGTGATAGGCTCAATTTGCGGAGGCGGCGTGGCCGTGGCCGTGATTGTGTTGGCCGCTGTCTTGTAGGCTTGCGCATGGAATAGGGACATGACATAAGGGCAAAACAGGAGACCTTTGAAACCTCATCTGAGACAAAGAGACCAACTCCCAAATAATAAAAACGGAAAGAGTGGCGGGGACTGTAATGTCCCGCCACTCTTTCCGTTTTTACAAAATTCCCGTTATCGCTAAAAGTTTACTACTCCCTACTCGGCCACCGCTCGCACCATGAAACCATAGGCCCGCGTGTAGTCGAGATTACGATAGTCGCGCTCGGAGCTTGAAATCTTGAGGCTGTAGGAGAAACGGCTGAACTGCGTGATGTTGCCGCTCCAGTAATATCCGATCGGCTCAGCGATGTCAGCGCCAATGACCTCGCGCGTGTCGGGCTTGGCGCACCCGCCGGCGGGCAGGAAAATGGCGTTGCGCACAGAGCGGCTCAAGACGGCGTAGCCTTGCACGCCATTATACGTCATCCAACGCCAGTCACATTTGGAGACCAGCTCCTCAAACTGCTCAAACGACGGCATCTGCCACCCGTCGCCATTATTGACCCGCGCTATGTCGTAGAGGCGGTTGTCAATAATGTCCGAATTGGGATACTTGGTGTAGTCGGAAGTAGTCATCTCGCCCGTCGGGTCGCCATAGCCGAAATAGCCGCCAGCCGCCGACGCGCTGTTAGCGCCCACATTTCTGGCCGCCCATCGGACAGAGAGGCCAAGATCCACAGGCAGGTCATTGTCCACAATGTTGACATCCCACGTCGTGAAGCTCTGCACCGGGCCATAATAATAGGCCGTGTCGACCTTGAGATAGGCCTGGAAGACATACTTCTGCGAAGGAGAGAGGTCCGACAGGTTGACAGCGAAGCGATAGGCGTCATCCGACAAGACTGTGCCCTCGGCAAACTTGTCAACCGTCGCATTGGGCCGGTCAGTCTGACGGCTGGTATACAAGATGCCGAACGAGCCCTCGAAAGACGAGTTCTCAAGACAGACATCCGAACGGCCTCCCACTGTGGCCGTACAATAACTGAGCGACGAAGGAGCGAGACTCTGAACTGTGCACGTCAGCGTGGTGAAATAGAACACCCGCCCAAGTCTAATCTTGCCATTGGAGCCGCCCTCGCGGAGGAAAGAGCGGAAATAGTAGCGCGTGCCCATGTTGAGACCCGTCACGGGGCACGAGTAGATGAGCGTCCTGACCTTGCTGAAAACCTGGCGCACGCCCTCGCCGCCAATAGTCGGGTCAGGGTTGGAAGACGAGATGAGGACGCCAAAAGTGGAGCCGACCGGCAGACTGTTGAGCGTGCGGACATTAATCTTGCAGCCCAGGTCGGCGCCGCAGAAAGTCACATTTGTGGCCTTGCCCGTGACAGAGGTGTCGGTCGTGGTGCTGTAGTAGTCGTCATCATAGACCTCGTCGGGGTCAACCGCCGCCTTCTCGACCTCATTGGTGCACGAGGCCAAGAGAAACAGAGGGATGAGAGCGGAGGCAATGCTCAGGAATATTTTCATCGCAGATTAATTAATTTTCAGTTTAAGGGCGCAGACTATTTGCCGGCCGCCTCGGTGAACGCCTCCATAATCTCCGTGGGGCGGTGATCCTTGAAAGCGCCGAGCGCATACTCGCCGTCCTCAAGCTCGGGTGCCCAGTAGAAAACGCCGTGGCAATGGCCGCCGGTGTTGTTCTTTGAGGATTCAATTATCGCGGCGAGCACCTTCTTCTGCTCCTTGGGTCGCGAGACGAGGACTCCGGTCTCGACCACCATGCAGTCGGTCCCATACTTGTCATAGAGCCTGCGCATGTTGGCCGCTGCCTTCTCAAGCGACTCCTTATAATCCTTAGTGAGACCAGCCACCTCGTCCCAATAAGGGTAGAGAGACAAGCCTATCATGTCCCACTTGACGCCACGCTCACGAAGGCCATCGAAAATGAAATCGTAGCGGGCGGTGTCGCAAGCCGCGTCAAGGTGAACGATAACCTGGGCCTCGGGGTAGACACGCTTCACGGCCTCATAGCCGGCCTTGGTGAGCCGAGCGTAGGCATCCATGTCGTCCTCGGCCTTCGCCACTGGCCAGACGAAGCCGTGGGTCGTCTCATTGCCCACCTGAACCCACTTGACATCAATATTATTATCCTTAAGCAGCTTGAGAGTATACTCAGTATGCCGCGTCAGGACTTGTTCAATCTCGCCGAGCTTGTAATACTGCCACGAGGCGGGCATGGGCGAGTGGCCTGGGTCGGCCCACCAGTCGGAGTAGTGGAAGTCAATCATCACCGCCATGCCGTAATACTTGGCCCTCTTGGCCATCTGCAGCACATCCTCGGGCGAGCAGAAACCGCCAGCGGGGTTGACCCAGACTCGGAGACGGATGGCATCGAGACCAAGCTCGCGCATGAGGGCTGTGTTCTCGCGGATTTCGCCACGGGCGTTATAGAGTTTCTCACCGCGCGCCTCAAGAGCCGAAGTGCCGCTTATGTCAGCACCGAGATAGAAATGGCCGTCTTGCGCCGAGACCGCGGCAGAGAGCAGCAAAGCTGAGAGAGTCAAAAATTTTCGCATAATTGTCATTATATAAGTGTGTGTATGGGAGGACGATGAAAGGGGCGCGAAATCGCTTATAGCGCGGGAGAGAGCAAAACTCATGCCGCATCTTGACAAAAATAGCTCAAATCGGGCTGAAAAAGGCATAAATCGCGCTATATTTACAGCCTCGGAAAAGTAACAGGATTGCAAAACCACGGATAAAAAGAAGGAGACCAACCCATGAGATGCTTGGCAATAGATGACGAGCCGCTGGCGCTTGCCCAGTTGGCGTCCTACATAGAGAAAGTTCCCGGACTTGAATTGGCGGGTCGTTGCAGCAGCGCGATAGAGGCGCTTGGCAGGATACGCGAGGGCGGCATCGACCTAATATTCTGCGACATCAGCATGCCCGACATGAGCGGGCTGGAGCTTGCCGAGCAGGTTGGCGACAAGTGCCTCATCGTGTTCACCACCGCCTATTCGGACTATGCGGTGGAGGGGTATAAAGTAGACGCCGTGGACTACATTCTGAAGCCCTTCGGCCTATCGGCAGTCGTCTCCGCGGCAGAGAAAGCCAAGCGTCGCCATGCGGAGCGCGAGGCACTCGCAGCGGCGACCCAGACCGTCTCCGCCCCGGAAGCCGCGGCAGAAGAGGAATCGGTGGACCGCGACTACATATACGTCAAAAACGACTCCAAGATGACCCGCGTGAAGATAGAGGACATCCTCCTCGTGGAGGGCATGAGCGAGTACGTCCGCATCTACGTGAGGGGCGAGAAGAGGCCCATAACGACCTTGCTCTCAATGAAAAAGGTGGAGGCGTCGCTGCCGGAGAGTCGTTTCATGCGCGTCCACAGGTCGTGGATTGTCAACCTTGGCTGCATAGAGAGCGTGAGCCACCTGCGCATAAGCATAGCCGGCCAGTTGGTGCCTGTGTCGGACAACTACAAAGACAAGTTCACGGAATACATTGAGCGTCACGCCATGAAGTGAGCCGCGCCGCAGAACAGAGCGTCGGGAGGCGACAGAGAGACTTGGCTGCCTGCGGGCAAGACCAAGAGGCGGACTATTGAATTTTTCAGTAATTTTGCGTGCAATTGCGCGACATTCATTGAAAACATAGCGGGAATTTGCCGCTTAATCACTTATTTTGCGACATTAAAAACGTGGGCCTAAAAGGAAACGCCAAAGAGCGTGCGAGGCCGGCGAGCAAATCAGACATTAGACACTTAGTCACTAAACAATGACTTTCAACAAGATAGAGACGTCGGGCGCACCGAGGAGGCCGAGCGGATGGCTCAAAGCCTTGCGGACAGCCCTGCGCCAGCCGAGGCACGCGGCATTAGCTCTCGTATCGGCGGCCTTGCTCATAGTGGTAGGCTGCACAGATGATGGCCTGTTCATGGACCAGAGCTACATAAAGAGCCAGACCTACGCCCAGATGACAGACGCCACACCGCTCCACCTGTCGACATTCAGGCTCGACTCAGTGCAGACATCGGCGCAGAACACCATATGGGTCGGCAAGGCCACAAAGCCGGTCATTGGCGACATTCACAGCGAATCGTATTTCATTCTTGACGAGCCTGTGAGGATAACCACCCTCACAGACGGCAAGAACACAGCCCCCTACAACTGGTATAATAAGGGCAAGGAGGTGTATGACTCATGCACCATGGTTCTTTATCACTCAGGACTTTATGAGGGCGACACCACCCAGACGTTCAACCTCGTCGTCAAGCGTCTGTCAGACATGCTTGAGTTCGCGTCGGAGGACGAGACCGCGTTCTACAACGTGCGCTCGTTCAAAGAGGCGGATGCCGACCCCGTTGGCGAATACACATTCAAGCCCAGGCCGCACACCTACCCCCGCGTACGTTTCCGCCTGAGCGACGACTACGGGCATGAGCTGCGCGACTTCATCATAAACGCGGCGAACTGGAGCTCGTCTGTGGCATCACAGAACTTCCGCAACTTGATGAAAGGCTTCAAGTTAACATGCTCGGAGAACAAGTACGTCAAAGACACGAAGGCGCTCCTGGCTTTCGTGGCCGACAGCAGCATGATTTGCCTCCACAGCCACTACCGCGGCATGGATGCCGTGAAGATTGAGAGGCGTTTCAAGATGAGCAGCAAGAACCTGCAGTTCAACAACGTATGGAACGAGGGCGTGGACGAGCCCTATGACCAGCTGACTCAGCGCTATAAGCAGGTGACAGAGAGCGAGGGCGGCCTCCACTCCGTGGAGTATGAGGGTTTGGGTTACTACACCCGAATCAACTTTCCGCAGATTGAGGAGTTCAAGAACATGTCGCAATACCAGCACATCGTCAAGGCGGTGCTAAAGATATACCCTGAGGAGGGCAGTTACGACAAGCGCCGAATCCCCACCACGTTCTACCTTTTCGAGGTGAACAAGGGCAACGTCATCCAGAGCCAGCTGCGCACGCAGTCCGGCGGCTATGTCCACTCGACGCTCGTGTATGACAACTACGACCGCAGCGAGATGTACTACTACGCCGACATAACGTACTACATCAACACCATCTTGACCAACGACTTGGTGGACGAGAATAACGGCCTCGTCATGACTTGGGGCAACGGCATGGAGCCGACCAACTACGAGTTCATGGTGTTCAACGGCCACGGGGTCGACTTGCACCGGACAAAACTTGAGATAACCTACTATAACTACGACCGTGAAGAGAGATAGACAGACAAGCCACTCGGGCCTTTGCGCTCTTGCAGCGGCGGCCGTCATCGCATTGGGGTGCGGCACAGAGGCGGCAGCCCAGAACAGCACGGCGTCGCCCTACTCGATATACGGAGTGGGCGTCATAACGACAAAGGAGGACGCGGCGGCCGCGGCCCTCGGACACTCGGGCATAGCGTTAGCGCCAAGCGAATGGGTCAACATATCCAACCCTGCGGGCATAGGCAACTTGGACTCGCTCTCGTTCTACTTCAACTTCGGGCTTAAGGGTCATAAGACCCACCTGAGGTCGGGCTATGAGAGGTCCACAACCTACTCGGCCAACGTGGACGGCATCAGCATGGCCTTTCGCGGCCGCAAGTGGCTCGCCATAGCCTTCGGCTACGCTCCATTCTCGGCAGTGGGCTATAAGCTGAGGCAGACGAAGAACATATACGGCTCAAACGACTACTACAACGTGACCTTCACCGGCTCGGGCGGATTGAGCCAGGCCTATTTCAACGCGGCCTTCTCGCCATTCAAGCATTGGACCATAGGCGGCAACTTCTCAGTCCTGTGGGGCACAATCGAGAAGCTCGAAGTCTCTTACTTCAGCGAGGTCAACGGCGGCGAGGACATATACAACAAACGCAAGTACCAGGCCAACAACATATATTGGGAGGTGGGCACCCAGTTCGACTTCAACATAGGCGAGAACAACTTCAGGTTTGGCGCCACCTATGCCCCCAAGATATGGATGCACACGTCATACGACCAGACGATATACAACGACGTGAGCCGCGAGCTTGACAGCGACGCCTCAACCCCCGAGCGTTTCCACATCCCGCGCATGTATGGCGCCGGCTTCGCATTCACCCGCCATAAGATACTTGGCACCGTCGAGTACAAAGTGGCTGAGTGGGGAAGCGTGACCGACACCAAATTCCGCGACAACGCCACGCTGCGCGACACCTACACCATCTCCGGCGGTCTGCAATATTCGCCCGGTCATCCAGACGACCCGTTCTACAAGCGCATGCGCTACCGCGTCGGCTACTACTACGGCCGCGACTACGTGGACCTCCAGACAGTCAACCTGCTGCAAAAGGGCTTCACGCTTGGCATGACCATACCGATGGGTCGCTCGCGTAATGGTGTAACAATCAGTTATGAGCACCAGACACGCGGAACGGAGAACAACGGCAACATCAAGGAGACAGTGAACAGCCTGAAAGTGAGCATAAGCATCCGCGAGATATGGTTCATGAGGCACAAGTTCGACTAAACGAGCGGCATTGCCAGCTTTTCCTCCGAGGTTGAAAGCAAAACGACAGAAAGAGATAAAAGAGGCTCTTTCGTTGATAAAATGATAGGATAAAGGATAAAACAGATTATCTTTGCACGCAAATAACAAATCGTATATGAAAAGACTGACATACCCGTTGAGGGCCATGCTCGTGGCCGCCGTGGCTGTCTCTGCGACAGGTTGCGAGGACGCTGACAACGAGAAGCTTCAGGGTAACTGGTATAACACCTACCAATATTTTCCCGGCACACCGCGTGGCGGCGCTGTTTGCTTTCAGTTGCCAGTAGACGGTGAGATGCGAGCATTCGTCGGTACGGGTGCCAACACAAACAAGACTGAGGACATGGAGCGTTACCGCGACTTCTACATGGCCAGCATAAACCATGAGGATGGCTTGATTTCGTGGAGCGGAAGATACGCTAAAATATACAATCAGAACGAGTCAGAGACAGAGGGGTCTATTGACGGGAAGAATTCAAAGGGCTTGACACTCACAGGGGATAATGTCGTTTGCTCAATGCCTAACACGTTCACGACAGACACCACGGGAACAAAAGTATTCGACTGCCCCGCACGTAATGGTGGTGTGGCTTTCGCCCTGCAGAAAGACGACAAGTGGTATGGATTCGTAGGTCTTGGATATGACGGAACCAACTATTTGAGGGATTTCTGGCGTTTTGACCCTGAGTCCAACAGCTGGGAGAAAGTAGCCAATTATCCTGGCGATGCCGTACGATATGCGGCATGCTTTGTGATTGACAACATTGCCTACGTAGGCGGCGGTGAGGATTACGACAACAACATCCTCAATGATTTCTATAAGTATGACGCGTCAACCAATGAGTGGAGCTCTGTTAAGACCCTTGGCACCCCATGCGCTCAGGCAGCGTCATTCACCTGCAACGGCTACGGCTATGTTTGTGGCGGCACAAATGGCGGAGCTCTCGACGTCCTCCAGAAATATGACCCCACAAGTAACTCTTGGACAAACTGTCGTCGTCTCACTGACGCCTCTCGCCAGTCTTATGACGACCAGTACGTTGGCCTGAACACATATGGTTCAACCGCATTCGTCCTCAATAACAACACTGAGAGCTGCCGCGCATACATCACCACGGGTGGCACAAGCGGTCTTGGCACTGTCACTTGGGAGTATAACCCCGATTATGACTACTGGGTGCAGAAGACCAACTTTGAGGGCGCTGCACGCAAGTTCGCAGTCTCATTCGTGCTCAACTACGACATTGACGGCAAGGGAGCGCAGGATGTGGCATTCGTAACCACCGGCTCTTCAACCGATATGACCGTGAGCGGCTCGGGCGGCTCATTCTACTCAGACTGCTGGCTGTGGCAGCCTCAGGCTCCGTTTGAGACCCGCGATTAAGCGCCAAGTATCAAGAATATAGTAAAGGAACCTCCTGACCTCAACTCAATTGGGGGTCGCGAGGTTCCTTTAGTCGTATAGAAGAGAGAAAGAGACCTACCACAAAAAATGGCAAAAGAGAAATCGGACCGCAAGAGCCGGATGGCGTTCGAGTTTGGCATAGTCGTATGCTTTGGCGTCATAATGGCGTCGCCGTCACTGCTGAAGGACTACGTCAACTTCGTGCCCTTCGTGGTCAAGATGACCATAGTCTGCCTGACGGCATTCTTCTTCAACGTCCACTTCCTCATGCCGCGCTACGTGTTCGCCGGCAATTACGCGCGCTATGCGGCGGGAGTGGTCATCATGATGGCGTGCACACTCATCCTGATGGCTCTGCTCTCGGGGTGGAACGAGATGACGGAGGACATGGCGCGCCAGATGCCGACAGCCAACGCGGGAGATCCGCCAACGACAGCCAAGATGCTGCAACTGCAATGGCTGCTGCCATTAGTGGGCATGCTCTTCGTCAGCTCGCTATACTCGTTCTACCGCAAGGAGCGCGACAACAAGAAGAGGGAGATTGACTTGACGCATCAGAACATCGAGTTCGAGATGAAATTTCTCAAGACGCAGATCAACCCCCATTTTCTCTTCAACGCGCTCAACAACATCTACGCCCTCTCCATCATCAAGAGCGAGCGCACCCCCGAGATGATCCTCAAACTGTCTGACATGCTGCGCTTCACGCTCTATGACAGCGAGAGCAAGCGCGTGAAACTGAAACGCGAGATAGAGTACATGACAGGCTACATTGAGTTTCAGAAGCTCAAGACCGACTCGGACCTGAACATACGGATGGACGCCTCGGGCTGCAACGACGAGTTCATGATAGAGCCCATGCTGCTGATCCCGTTCATAGAGAACAGCTTCAAGCATGGCAACATAGAGAACCCGAAAAAAGGATGGCTGCAGGTGGAGGTCAAGACCTTAGGGCCGATACTGGTGTTCCAGGTGCGCAACTCGATGCCGTCAATAGCCATCAACAAAGACGTCGTTGGCGGCATAGGCGTGGAGAACGTCCGCAAGAGATTGGACATACTCTACCCCGGGCAATATGAGATGAGGATAGAGAAGACCGAGACCGAGTTCGGAGTCTATCTGCAGGTGGACACCACTGGGCATTGACATCAGCCCCCCATCCCACAGCCCGACAGACTTAAGACAAAATACGTTATCTTTGCCAACCATGGAGATTCAAAACAAGATACGGTGCCTGATAGTGGACGACGAGTTCCCGGCGCGCATATTGCTCAAAGAGTTCATTGAGAAAGTGCCGAACCTGGAGCTTGTGGAGAGCTGCAAGAGCGGTCTGGAGGCCCTGCCCATCATACAAGAGGGGCGCGTGGACCTCATGTTCCTTGACATCCAGATGCCCGACATCACAGGACTCAACTTCCTGAAGATGCTGCCGGTGCGCCCGCTCGTGGTCTTCACCACGGCGTATTCCGACTACGCCATAGAGAGCTACCAGTTAGACGTTTTGGACTACCTGCTCAAGCCTTTCTCATTCGACCGGTTCATGCAGTGCATTGGCAAGGCCATGCAGAGAATGGCAGACAAGCAGCAGAAAGTGGCAATGGCGCAGCCGCAGCCGACAGCCACCCCCGCGGCTCCGGCACTGCCTGACGACCCGGACGCGCCAATCGGCATGCCGACAGACGCCGACCTCAACGAGGGAGTACTGATTGTCAAGGCAGACCACAAGATACACAGGATCAAGCACTCGAGCATCATATACATAGAGGGGCTGCGCGAATACGTGTCCATCTACTGCCAGGGCGAAAAGATTGTGACCTTGGAGAGCCTCCGCAACTTAGAGATGACCTTGCCGCCGCAGATGTTCATCCGCGTCCACAAGTCGTACATTGTGAGGATAGACAAGATAAAGGCCCTGTATGGCGCGCAGCTCAAGCTGGACGGCGTGGAGCCATACATCCCCATAGGCAAGTCATATAAGGACATGGTGCAGGAGAAACTCTTCAACGTATAGACTCTTAGCGATTTGCGGCATAGCATCCACTTATCAGAGCACTACCATTCAACCACACAAAGACAGAAAAAACCAAGTGAACATACAGAGAGCCATAGCGACGATGGCAATGGCAATGGCGGCCATTGCGGCACAGGCGCAAGTAGACGAGACAGTCATTGAGAAAATTGAGGAGGAGGCGGCCGACAGCGTGGCGCAAGAGGGCCTGCCGCGGTATGAGGTTGACAGCCTCATATCGGCATGGTACTCCAAGCGCGCCCCCATCGTGAACGACTTTGTGCCAGACACACTCGCCTCGGCCGACCCGGTGATAGCCGGAGTGCCAGACGGGGTGTTCATTGACAGGCTGCAGGCCATGATGTCGCCCATCCCTATGGTCTATAACGACCAGGTGCGCAAGTTCATCGAGCTGTATGTGGTGCGTCGCCGCGACTTGGTGCAGCGCATGCTCAGCCTGAAGGAGTATTACTTCCCCATCTTCGAGAGCGTGCTTGAGGAGCATGGCATGCCTCAGGAGCTGAAATATATGTCCGTCATAGAGAGCGCGTTGAACCCTAACGCCCTGTCGCGCGTGGGGGCGTCCGGCCTTTGGCAGTTCATGCTCTACACGGGCAAGCGCTACGGGCTTGAGGTGACCAGCTACGTCGACGAGCGCCGCGACCCAGTCAAGGCCTCAGAGGCCGCCGCGGTGTTCCTCAAGGACCTGTATGACATGTATGGCGACTGGCATTTGGCCATAGCGGCGTACAACTGCGGCCCGGGCAACGTAAACCGCGCCATAGCCCGCTCGGGCGGACAGAAAGATTTTTGGAAAATATACTACAACCTGCCGCGCGAGACCCGCGGATACGTCCCCGCCTTCATAGCAGCGGCCTACGCCATGACGTACGCCTCGGAGCATCACATATACGCCGGCGAGACGGGCGTGCCACCTACATCAGACACGGTGATGGTCTACCAGCCGCTGCACTTCAACCAGGTGACATCAGTGATAGGAGTGCCCACGGAGACCATCCGCCAGCTCAACCCACAGTATAAGCATGACGTGGTGCCGGCTCAAGACGGCAAGACCTACTCGTTAGCCCTCCCCGTCGACGCCACATTCTCATTCGCTGCCTACGAGGACTCGATATACGCACGCGACCGCAAGACCTACTTCCCTGACAACAGGGTGGTCAAGATATCCGAGGCAAAAGGCTACGCCTACGCGGGTCGCACCCCCGACGGCAAAGTCAAGCTGATCTACACGGTGAAGAATGGCGACGTGCCCGGCGGCATCGCCCGTAAATTCGGAGTGCGCGTGGCCGATTTGAACTATTGGAACAACATCAGGAGGAACATGATCCGCGTCGGACAGAAACTCGTCATATACGTGCCGAAGAACAAGGCCGACAGGTACACCGGCATGGCCCAGAAGTCGTCCAAATAGGCAAAAAGAGGAAGGGAGACGCAATGAGACCAACCATCAACACGCCAAGCCACAACTGGCCATCCGTCCTGCGGATGGCCCTCCTCGCCGTCATAGCTTTCACAGCCGCAAATGGCGTGACAGCCCAGGTGAGAGAGACCCAAAATGGCGCCGTGGTTTTCAACACGCGCAAGAGCGACGACCTTGGAAAATTCAAGGAAGCTCAAGCAGGTCAACGCTGGAAGAACATGCGCGACGACGTCCTGTGGCACGCCGAGGCCGCCAACGTCGTATACCACAAGGCGGGCAACATCAGCCTGCTCTCGGCCTCGCGCTATGGCATGACAGAGAGGTTGGAGCTGTCGACCTATTTGGCGGAGGACGTGATGCGCCCGACTATATACGCCAAACTGCTTATTGGCGTGTTCAACAAGAGATGGTTCGCCTCTTCGCGGTTTGACATAGCCAACGCATACCCCGGCATGAAAATAGCGCAGAAGCTGGAGGTGGACAGGATAATAAGGCAAGGGGCCAAGATTCCGCTGGTATTTGAGGTAGGGCATGAGCTGTTAGTGTCACGCGCATGGTTCACCGACCCCAACTGCTCGGACAACTCGGTATACCTCATCCTGACGGGCGGCGTAGGCCTCTATGGCAGCTTCAGGTGCAACAAGGCCGACACGTTGGACCAGCCCAGGTTCCACTTCATGGCCAACAGGAGCGAGACCTTGATTGACAAGGGTTTCCGCGCCAGGTTCAAGCTTTGGGCTGACGGCCGCATCACAAACAGGCTCTACGCCCATGGCGGCGTGGCCTACCACACGGGCTTCTTCAGCTGCCACCATGCCGTGGAGCTGCAGGCCGAGGGCGAGTTCTTCTTCAACAGGTCGATTAGCGCCAAGCTCGGCGTCTTGGCCAGCTTCGCACACTACAGGGGGATAAGCAACCACGCCGCGGCATGGCCCATTGTGGACGTGACATACTATTTTGGCAAGAGGCGCACGAGAGACTTGAGCCTCTTTGACCAAAGGACAATACGCAAGAGAGGATTGTGACGCCCCACGGCAGCGTGAGCCGCACAGGCTAAAATTATATTGTCTGATGGACATCGAGCTTGACAACAAAGAGTTCCAAAACGTTTGGAGGTTGATTGCCGACACCAACTCATCGGTCTTCATGACCGGCAGGGCTGGCACAGGCAAATCGACCTTCTTGCGCTATATTGTCGAGCACATCAAGAAAAAGACCGTTGTGCTGGCCCCGACGGGCATAGCCGCAGTCAACGCTGGCGGCGTCACATTGCACTCATTCTTCAAAATACCCTTGCAGCCGTTCGCCTTGGACGACATCAACTACTCCGACGTCAGGCGTGTGAGGGAGATGCAGAAATTCACCTCGGAGAAAATCAAGCTGCTGCAAGAGGTCGAGCTGATCGTGATAGACGAGGTGTCGATGGTCCGCGCCGACGTCCTGGACTTTGTGGACCGCGTGTTGCGCACCTACGCCCGGCGATACGAGCCGTTTGGCGGCAAGCAGATGCTGCTGGTGGGCGACGCCTTCCAGCTGGAGCCCGTCGTAAAGGGCCAGGACTGGGACATCTTGCGCCGCTTCTACACAACGCCCTATTTCTTTGGCGCGCAGGTGTTTCAGAACATCAGGCTGGTGCAAGTGGAGCTGCGCAAAGTCTATCGGCAAAAAGAGGCGGACTTCCTCGCCCTGTTAGACAAAGTGCGCATAGGCATGTCCACCCCCGCCGACATAGCCATGGTGAACCAGCGGGTCAGCCAGACATTTGAGCCCGAGGCGGGCCAGATGTACATAACACTGACATCAACCCGCGCCACAAGCGACTTGATTAACGAGCGTCACCTCAACGAGTTAGACACGGAGGAAGTGACGTTTGAGGGAGTCATATCTGGCGACTTTCCCGAGTCATCCCTCCCCACAAACAAGCTGCTGACCCTGAAAGAGGGCTCGCAGGTCGTCTTCGTCCGAAACGACAAGGAGAAGAGGTGGTTTAACGGCACAGTGGGCCGCGTGACCAGCTTCACGCCGGACGGGGCGTGGGTCGAGGTGGACAGGCCCGAGGCTTCGGACGACGACAGCGACGGTCAGTCGCCCGCCACGGACAAATTCTTTGTCGAGACCGAGATTTGGGAGAACATCAAGTACCGGTATGACGAGAAAGAGCATAAAGTAGTGTCCGAGCTGCTGGGCACCTACGAGCAGATCCCCCTCAAATTAGCGTGGGCCATCACCATCCACAAGAGCCAGGGACTGACGTTCGACCGCGTCATAATAGACCTGGGGCGCGGAGCCTTCGCCTGCGGACAGGTATATGTGGCGCTGAGCCGCTGCCGCTCACTAAGTGGAATAGTTTTGCGCCAACAGATAACGATGAACGACATCAAGACAAACATGTCAGTGCGCGACTTCTCATATGGAGCCAACGACGAGGCCCTCATCAACCACCAGCTGGACGAGGCGAGGGCTCAATCCATAGCCGTTGAGGCGCGTGACGCGTTCCGCCACAAAGACTACAGCCGGGCTGTCAACCTGCTGATGGACAGTTTGGCGATAGACCCGGGCAAGATGCGGGACGCGGTGGTGCGCCGATATATTTCCACAAAGGTGGGCGCCGCCATAGGCAAGCTTGAAAGCGAAGTGGGCCGCCTGATGGAGAGCGAGAAGAGACTGCGCGAGAAAAGCTTCCAATTCGCCTACGAGTATTACCTGTTAGCCGTGGACTGCATAAGGAACTACGATGACAGCCGCGCGGCCCGCGCCAACATAAACAAGGCCATAGCCATGTCGCCCGACTACACAGACGCCCTGCTGCTGCGCGCCGAGCTGGGACTTGAGGAGGGCGACTTCCGCCAAGTGGTGGACGACGTGACATTAGCCGCGCGCCCAGGCGCAATCAAGAAAAAGGCGAAATTAGCCAAAGCCATGACACTCAGAGCCCAAGCCTACATAGGGATGCGCCATTGGGAGCGGGCGTTCGCCGACCTCAACCTGGTCATATCATCGGGCGACGCCACACCCGACAGGCTGCGCATGATGGTGAACGTGTGCCGCCACCTGGACCGCGGTGACGAGGCCGAGATGTATGGCAAGATAGCCGAAAGGTTGGAACAGAACGACAACGAAGACTTTGACGACAATGACGAATAAGCGACACATCATTGGAAGCCTGATTGCGGCCCTCCTCCTCATGGCGGGGCAGGCTGCACATGCGCAAGTCAACACCAACCGCATGATGCAGATAGGCCGCAACGCCCTCTACTTTGAGGACTACGTGCTCTCTATCCAGTACTTCAACAGAGTCATCATAGTCAAGCCATACCTTGCCGACCCTTATTACTTTCGCGCCATAGCCAAATATTATTTGGACGACCTGAGCGGATGCGAGTCGGACTGCAGCGTGGCCTTAGAGATTAACCCGTTCCTCGTCGACGCGTATAACCTGCGCGGAATAGCCCGCCTGAGGCTCGACAAGCCGTCAGAGGCCCGCGACGACTTCGACAAAGGCCTGAGCTATGAGCCCGAGAGCCCCAACCTGCTGATGAACTCCGGCATAGCCAGCATCAACCTCAAAGAGTACGACAAGGCCATAGCCCAATATGACCGCCTGCTCAAATCGGACAAGCGCAACGTGGCGGCCATGCTCTATCGCGGCATAGCACTGGTGGAGAAAGGCGACACGGCCACGGCCATGAGCGAGTTCGAGCGCGCCGCCAAGACCAACACCTACTCGCCAGACGCGTACACCTATCTGGGCATGCTCCGCTACCAGACACGCGACTACAAGGGCGCCCTTGAGAGCTATGACCACTTGGCGGAGCTGAGGCCCAAAGACGCCTTCGTCTACGTCAACCGAGCCATCACCAAATATAACATGGACGACCTGCGCGGCTGCGAGGCGGACCTTGGCGAGGCCATAGCCCTCGACCCGAAGAACAAGATGGCCTATCAGAACCGCGGACTGCTGCGCGCCGAGGCTGGCGACCTGAACAGGGCGGCGGACGACTTCTCGCACGCCTTGGCCATAGACCCGTCTGACGACATAACGCTCTTCAACCGCGCCATCACCTACATCCAGCTGGGCGAGAGCGCCAACGCCCTGCGCGACCTGAACATCATCATAGCCAAGCACCCCGACTTTGGCACGGCATACGCCCAGCGCGCCCTCGTGAAACGCCAGATGGGCGACATCAAGGGGTCGGACGAGGACTACATGACCGCCATGACCTTTGAAGAGGAGAGAGCCAAGAAGAGCCAGACGGCGCAGACCGCCAACGCCAAAGGCAAAGGCAAGACGGGAGCGGACGCCGACGACAAGAGTGGCGACACGCCCGACAAGAAAAAAGGCTCTCGCGGCAAGAACGACTCGGACATGCGCAAATATGACCAGATGGTCGTGGTGGCGGACTTTGGCGACAACGACGACAAACTGCGCCAAGACAGCAAAGAGACCATACGCGGCCGAGTGCAGGACCGCGACATAGCCATAGACCTGGAGCCGGTCTTCAGCCTGTCGTTCTTCACGGCCGACACCCTGCTGCCCAATGCGCCTTACTACAGCCCGTCAGTCGTCAAATTCAACGCCTTGGGACTTGCCGAGCAGAAGATGGTGGTGACCAACCGCGAGGTGGCGAGTGACGAGGTGTCCGCCAAAGTGTTCAGCATGATTGGCGAGGTGAACAAGCGTTTGGACGAGGACCCGTCAGACCCGAGCCTCTACCTGCTGCGCGGCACCCTCGACGGCATCGTCATGAACTACAACAACGCCCTGACCGACTTCTCAGCCTGCCTGCTCAAGGAGCCGGACAACGTCGTGGCACTGTTCAACAGGGCCGCTGCGCGCTACAAGATGGTGGAGACCATACGCGACCTCGACACCGAGCCGGCCCCGAGCATGGGCATGGGCGGCATGGACAGCGGCACTCAGGGCATGAGGCGCGAGGTGACATTCTTAGACTACGACCTCATCATGCAAGACCTGCAGCGGGTGGTGGAGCTGGAGCCAGACAACGAGTTCGCCTACTATAACATGAGCCTCGTGATGTGCCAGAGGAAACAGATGGACCAGGCCGAGGAGATGCTGAGCAAGGCGGTCGAGCTGTATGACCAGTTTGCCGAGGCCTACTTCAACCGCGGCATAATCCGCCTCTACGTCGGCAAGGAGGAAGAGGGGATAGCCGACCTGAGCCGCGCCGGCGAGCTGGGCATGTTCAAGGCGTATAACGTAATCAAGAGACACAGGGAGAAGAAATAATGAGCGGATATACAACCTTTTAGCTGCGGCATTGGTCAAAAACGCCCAAATGGGTAGCCCAAACCTCTTGCATATTCGGGGAAAAGGTGATAACTTTGCGCTCGATTTGAATTCAATCTATTAAAGTAATCGTACGATGAAAAGGACATTCCAACCTTCGAACCGCAAGCGCATCAACAAGCACGGCTTCCGTCAGAGGATGTCGACTGCTAATGGTCGCCGAGTTCTGGCTGCCCGTCGTGCCAAGGGTCGCAAGCAGCTCACTGTTTCCGACGAGGCTAAGGGCAAGGCTTACTAGTCTATGAGACTGGTCAGCAGACAAGACAGCTCCGAAGAGATTCGGGGCTTTTTTTGTACCCGCCACAAGTAGCCGACAAAATTCAGACACATAGTTAAAACACTGACAATGAAGAGACTGACAAACGCAAGGGCAGCCGCGGCCGTAGTGGCCACAGCCATAGGCTCTGTATTTTTAGCGTCGTGCGCACAGCCCGGCAGCGCATTCAAGAAAGACGCCGGGTTCGTGTTCGGCACCACCTACTCACTGACCTACAGGTGCGACAGTGACCTCCAGCAGACAGTGCTGAACCGGTTAGCGCAATACGACTCATCACTGTCTGTCTACAACCCGTCCTCGCTGCTCAGCAAACTGAACGATGGCGACAGCATAGTGGCGGACTCCATGCTGCTGCACGTCATCCGCGAGGCCAAGCGCTTCCACGAGTTCTCCAAGGGCGCGTTCGACATCACCGTCGAGCCGCTTAGCCGCCATTGGCGTTTCACCCGAGACCTGGAGGACGACACCATCAGCGTGGAGCAGTGGAACGCACTCGTGGCGGGATTGGACACCGTCCGACCCCTCGTGGGGTTGGACAAGATTGAGATAGACGGCAACGTGATCCGCAAGGCCGACCGCAAGATGAAGCTGAACGCCAACGCTTTGGCCGAGGGCTTCGGCATAGACGTGGCCGCCAGCGTCTTTGAGGAGCTGGGGCTGAAAGACTACATGGTCGAGCTGGGCGGCGAGATCAGGTGCAAGGGGCTCAACCCCCGCGGCCAGAGGTGGCGCATCGGCATTGACCGGCCAGAGGAGGGCGGCATAGCAGGCAGACGCAACCAGCACATAATAGAGGTGACGGACTGCGGAGTGTCCACCTCGGGCAGCTACCGCCAGTGCTACCACGTTGCCGACGGGCGGACGGTGCAGCACACCATAGACCCGCGCACGGGCATGCCAGTGTCTCACAAGATGAGGAGCGTCACCGTGGTCGGACCCAACACCATGACCACCGACGCCCTGTGCACATCGCTCATGGTGGCGGGGCCGGATTCGGCGTTAGCCATGGTTGACGGTTTGGACGGCGTGGAGGCCTACATCATATATGATGACGAGAAGGGCGAGATGCAGGAGGCCATGACTGACGGCTTCAAAGCCTTGATAGCTGACAAGTAACAAAAAAGTTTAAAATGGTTTAGTTTCACGCTCCATTACATTATCTTTGTGCATTGTCAAACAAACTACTTAAAACACTTATATGTCGTTCGTAGAAGATAAGATCGTAGCAGACGGCCTGACGTTTGACGACGTTCTGCTCATCCCGGCCTACTCAGAAGTGCTGCCGCGCGAGGTCAGCATGGCGTCGAAGTTCTCACGCCACATAGCCCTCAACGCCCCCATTGTGACAGCCGCGATGGACACCGTCACCGAAAGTCGCATGGCGATAGCCATAGCCCGCGAGGGTGGCATTGGCGTCATCCACAAGAACATGACCATCGAGCAGCAGGCTCGACAGATTGAGACCGTCAAGCGCGCCGAGAACGGCATGATATACGACCCCGTGTCCATAAGCGACCACAAGACCGTGGGCGACGCTCTGGCCATGATGAAGGAGTACAAGATAGGCGGCATTCCCGTCGTAGCTCCGGACCGCACCTTGGTGGGCATCGTGACCAACCGCGACCTCCGCTTCGAGCAGGACATGGAGAGGCCCATAGCCCACGTCATGACCAAGGACAACCTGATCACGACAAGCCAGAAGACAGATTTGAAAGAGGCTGCTGAGATCCTTCAGCACTACAAGATTGAGAAGCTCCCCGTTGTGGATAAAGACGGCAAGCTTGTCGGTCTTGTCACATATAAGGACATCCAGAAGGCGAAAGACAAGCCTCAGGCATGCAAGGACTCCAAGGGTCGCCTGCGCGTGGCTGGCGGCATCGGCGTGACGAGCAACACCTTTGAGCGCGCAGACGCGTTGGTAGCCGCTGGCGTTGACGCCCTCGTCATCGACACCGCCCATGGTCACTCAAAGGGTGTCATTGAGGTGCTGAAAGAGGCTCGCCGCCGCTATGACGGCATCGACCTCGTCGTCGGCAACATCTGCACAGGGGCGGCCGCCGTGGCATTGGCAGAGGCTGGCGCAGACGCAGTCAAGGTCGGCATCGGCCCGGGCTCCATCTGCACCACCCGCATCATCGCCGGCGTCGGCTATCCGCAGCTCTCAGCTATATATGAGGTATACAAGGCGCTCAAGGAGTCAGGCCATGGCGACGTGCCCATCATTGGCGATGGCGGCCTCCGCTACTCAGGCGACTTCGTCAAGGCTCTTGCCGCAGGCGCAAGCTGCACCATGGCTGGCGGCATGTTCGCAGGCGTGGAGGAGAGCCCCGGCGAGACCATTATCTTCAATGGTCGTAAGTTCAAGAGCTACCGCGGCATGGGCTCACTTGAGGCCATGCAGCACGGATCGAAGGACCGCTACTTCCAGGACAACGAGAGCGACGCCAAGAAACTCGTGCCGGAGGGCATCTCGGCCCGCGTGCCATATAAGGGTTCTCTCTACGAGGTAGTCTATCAGCTCTTGGGCGGCATCCGCTCGGGCATGGGCTACTGCGGAGCGAAAGACATCGAGGCGCTCCATAACGCCAAGTTTGTCCGCATCACAGCTTGCGGCATGAATGAGAGCCACCCTCATGACGTGGCCATCACTCAGGAGGCGCCCAACTACTCCCGCAACTAAGACGCGCAAGACGCTTTTAGATTCTTCAATATTACGCGTTTCGTCTTACCCGCTTGGCGACTTGTCGCCGGGCGGGTAAGTTTTTTTGCGTTAAAGTTGGCAGTAAAACTGATTTTGGCCATCAGTATTTAAAAACGATAAAAATAAGCCTCGCATAAGCATTTTTAGCAGGGAATGATAGAACAACATATAGGGAATAATGAGTACATTTGGACTATAAGTTTTGATTAAAAGGATAACGTGGCGTGAGGCTGGTGAGGCATCCGCCAACGGTTAAACTTTTTTCATAGATGTGTTTGAATTGGTGCAGGGTAGCTGAAGCCAACGGGCTCAGGTAGCTACCCTGTTTTTTTGTGTCTTGCCAAGACCGGACAGCAAACCCGATGCCCCAAGCAACCGACATACCATCAATAGGGCCATTTCGCCGATTGATAGCGCGTTACCGCGAGAGCCATGACGTTCGCGAGACCATAGTGACATTCGTCGTATGGGGCGTCGTCCTGGCCTACATCCCGCTTAGCCATCTTTTCGACTATTGGAACGACAGCCGCGCCACCGCAGTGGACTGGACAGGCATAGGCAGTGAGTATTTGTCGCTTCTTCCTTTCTTCGCGCTGTTCTTGTTCAATGACATAGTCTTAGCCCGCATACTGGTCAGACATCAAAAGGTGCTGCTGTATGTTGTCACGGCTGTCGCCTCGGCTCTGCTGATGACATTCGCCATCGAGGTTTTCAGGACTCAGGAAACAGAGACAGGCAGGCCAATGGACGACCCGGGCGCGCCATGGGGGCGTGAGAGATTCGATGATGGCGCACGCCGCGGGGACGAGCCTCCAGCCAGACCCGGAGACTCCGACTGGGACGAGAGCGAAAACCGCCCCACCCCACCGGACATGCGAGACGGGATGCAGGATGGCGACCGCCCTGACGACTTCAGGCCAGACGGGCGTCCGCCCGAGCCGAGAGACATAGACTCCCGCGGACGCGGGACGGGTGACTTCGCCCCACCAGCCAAGCCCGAAGAAATAAGCAGGCGCACCATGAGGCTCGGCCCCATGATGAGCGACTTCGTGTTGGCCGTCATGATGGTGTGCCTGAGCATGTTCACCAAGCTATATCTGCTGTCGGACCGCGACAAGGAGCGGATGCGCCAATTGGCCAAAGAGCGGACCGAGGCGGAGCTGGCCCAGCTGCGCTACCAGCTGAGCCCCCACTTCATGATGAACACGCTCAACAACATCCACGCCCTGGTGGACATAGACCCCGAGCGCGCCAAAGAGACCATAGAGCGCATGTCGAGGCTGATGAGGTATATGCTCTACGAGAGCGGCAAGGCAACGACACCCCTCAAAAGCGAGGTCGAGTTCCTGCGCGACTACGTCGAGCTGATGAGCATAAGGTATACAGACGCGGTGGCCATAAGCCTGTCACTGCCCGACGAGACCTACGGCATCGCACTGCCGCCACTGCTCTTCATCAACATGGTGGAGAACGCATTCAAGCACGGCGTGTCTTACTCGCACACATCGTTTGTGGACATCAGCCTCTCAATAGCCGACGACCACAGCACCGTCAACTTTTGCTGCACCAACAGCTTAGGGCCAGAGCGCCCCGCAGACACCCAGCATGGCATTGGCGTGGAGAACACGCGCCGCCGCTTAGACCTGCTGTGCTCGGGCCACTATCAATTATCGTCCATGAAGTTGGCCGACCGCTATGTGGCCACACTGCAATTGAAACTGTAAAAAGGGCTATACGCAGATTGCGACAAGGGGGAAATCGCCGCCATTTGCCATTTCACTTAACCGAACAGCCAGATTACTGAAAAAAATTTCACGTCTCTTAGCACTGTAATAAGTTTGTAACATCAAACTTAAACGCAGAGCCATGAGACATGAACTTAATGATGTCGCGGCCATCGTGGACGCCTTCAGCCCCATCACCCTCGAGGAGATGAGCGGCGTGAAACTCATGAACCGCACTGACACAAAATACGTCATCACACTCGGCCAGCTGGCTGAGCTGCTCCGCTATGCCCAAAAGCACTACCGCGCCCAAGAGACACTTGGCGAGCGACTGATTGAATATCGGACAACATATTATGACACAGCCGACTGGCGAATGCTGCGCGCCCACACCACAGGGCGGCGGACAAGGCAGAAAGTGAGAGTCCGCACCTACGTGAGCTCACTGCTGACATTTGTCGAGATCAAGCGGAAGAACAACCACGGGCGCACAAAGAAACGCCGCATATCCATCCAGCGGACACCCGACGACCACCTGAGCCAAGAGGCGCAAGCCTTCATCACCGCCAACTCGGCATATGACGGCGCGGGACTTCAACCAGCCATAGGTAACACCTTCCGCCGCATAACGCTGGTGAACAACGCCATGACCGAACGGTTGACCATAGATCTGGATTTAGAGTTGAGCAACCTGCGCACCGGAGGCGAGGTCACACTGAGCAACACGGTCATCGTGGAGGTCAAGCGAGACGGCCGCACCCCGAGCCCCATAGTGGATTGGCTTAAAAGCAAAGGCATACGCCACCACGGCTTCAGCAAATACTGCTACGGTGCGCTACTGACAGACCCGTCACTCCCCATCGGCAAGATGAAACCCAAGATGCGCCAACTCATACGCCGCGGACTAATCCCCGAGCCCATGTCGGCATGGAGGCGATGGGCCGCATAGGCGCAAGACAGCCACTAATCAGAAACCAAACTTATATAACCAACCCATTTAAAACCCCAATTTAAAATGGACGAATTTGCAGAATTCGCAGATGCTGGCCAGTCGGTCAACGTTGCGGCAGGCGCACTTGAGATGGTGCTCCGCTTCCTCTTCAACCTCATAGTAGTCTTTGGACTGACACGCGGACTCTACTACCCCCGCGGCAAGCGCCGTGACTACCTCTTCGTCTTCATCATCATAGCCATATCCATCTTCCTGATGGTCAACCTGCTTGGCGCTCTGAAGATTAAAGTCGGCTTCGCCCTCGGTCTCTTCGCCATCTTCGGCATCATCAGATACAGGACCGAGCAGATGCCAGTGCGCGAGATGTCATACCTCTTCGTCATCATATCGCTCTCCGTCATCAACGGACTCTCAGCCAACCTGTCAATCGGTCAGACCTTGGTAGCCAACGCCCTGCTGCTTGCCGCCATTTGGGTCACAGAGCAGGAGATTGGCCTGCGCGACATCAGGAGCAAGCTCATAGCCTATGATGACATATCGAAAATAAAGCCGGAGCAGAGGGGCGAGCTGATTAGCGACCTGCGTCAGCGCACCGGGCTGGAGATAACCCAGGTTGAGGTCGGCCACATCGACTTCCTGCGCGACATGGCCATGCTCCGCGTATTTTACGAGGCTGACCACACAGCCCCGCTCAGCAACGACATCGAAGAGATGACCAAACTCCCAAGAGCATAGTAAACACCAGACAAAAATGCGACACAAGATATTTGCGGCGTTGACCGCCATGGCCATAATGACGATAGCCCCCGCCAAGGCGCAGACAGACCTCGGTCTTTGGGGCGACGCGGGCGCCGAGTTCAGCCTCTCAAAGAAATGGGATGTGGATGTCGAGGCAGGGTTGAGGACAGCCGACGGGCTCAGCTCACTGAACCGCTGGAGCCTCGGGGCGAGCGCGGACTTCTCGCCCATCAAGATGCTCAGCATAGGCGCCGGCTACACATTCATAGACACTCACTACGACAGCTACACAACGGCCAAGGGCAACGTGGTGGACGACTATTGGCGGATCCGCAACCGAATATTCGGACATGTCAAGCTCAAGTTCCGCCCCTCCATCCTCAAGGTAGACTTGCGACTGCGCTACCAGATGACCCACAAGAGCGAAGTGAGCATAGCCAAATACTCGTCGGCTGGTGTCAGGAAGTCAAACGAGGTGAAAGAGGCGGAGAACGAGAACCTGTTCCGCACACGCCTCTCTCTCGGCTTCAAGACCAAGACGCGCCTCACCCCGTCAGTCTCCTACGAGCTCTTCAACGACCTGGGCGACAGTTTCTCGCTCGACAAGCAGAGGCTGACCATCGGCACCGACATCAAGCTGAACAAGCACAATATCCTGACCGTCGGATACGCACGCAACATATACAACGGCACCGATGACGACGGAAAGACGCACAACGCCATCATGATTGGCTATAAAATCAAACTCTAAAAAGCCCCGACAACATGAAATCAAAATATCTGACAATACTGCTGACCCTGGCGCTCTGCTCATGCGCACAGAGCTGCAACACGGATGACGACGAGTACGCAAACTCATCAACATCATCTGACGAAGACGACACCGACGACTCAGAGAAAGGCTATGACGACGACGGCACCGGCGACGACATAGACAACTCGACATTCAGCAAATCGATAACCATAACCTACGACGGGTCATCCGTGACAGTCGAGGGAGCGGCAGAGGGCGTCACTATAGACAGCTCGACATCCGACGTGACCATCACCAGCACCGCCGAGGAGATGGAGTACACAGTGAAAGGCACGAGCACCGACGGCAGCCTGAAGATATACTCAGACTACAAATATAAGATGCTGCTTGACGGCCTGACGTTGACCAGCAAGACGGGCGCGGCCATCAACAACCAGAGCAAGAAAAAACTCTTCATCGAACTTGCCGCCGGCACTACCAACAGCCTGACCGACGCCTCGTCCTACACACGCCTGACCGACGGCGAGGACCAGAAGGCGTGCCTCTTCAGCGAGGGTCAGCTCATCATCTGCGGAACGGGCAGCCTGAGCGTCAAGGGCAACTATAAGCACGCCATTTGCTCAGACGACTATGTGGCAGTATCCGGCTCACCCGTGGTGAGCGTCAGCGGCAGTGTCAAGGACGGCATCCACGCCAACGACTATGTAGCCTTCTACGGCGGCACGACCACCATCACCACGACCGGCAGCGACGGCATCGACGTGGACTGCGGCTATCTGCTGATGAGCGGCGGCAGCCTGACAGTCACGACCTCAGGCTCCGGCTCAAAGGCGGCCAAGGCGGCTGGCAACATCTGGGTACGCGGAGGCGAGATGACCCTCACAGCCACCGGAGCCCCCGAATATGACTCAACAGACGCCGACTACAAGTGCGCGGGCTGCCTCTCGTCAGACAGCTCCATATACATCTCGGGCGGCGCCATCACGGCCACGACATCCGGCATCGGCGGCAAGGGCATCAAGGCCGACTATGACGTGAGCATATCAGACGGCGACCTCGTCATCAAGGCCAACGGACAGTCCGGCAACCAAGGCAGCTCGAAAGGCATCAAGGCCAAGGGCGACCTGAGCATCAGCGGCGGCAATGTCTACGTCTACGCAGCCAGCCATGAGGGCATCGAGAGCAAGGGCGCGATGAACATATCGGGCGGCGTGATCGAGGTTGAGGCCTATGACGACGGCATCAACTCGGGCGAGGACATGACCCTCTCGGGCGGCTACATCTACAGCCACAGCCAGGACAATGACGGCATCGACTCCAACGGCAACATGTACATAACAGGCGGCGTGGTCGTGGCCTATGGAGCCAACGACCCCGAGTGCGGCCTTGACGCCAACGACGAGGAGAACTACCACCTCTACATAACCGGCGGCACTGTCTTCGCCTTGGGCGGCAGCAACATATCATACCCCTACTCCACCACAGGCTCGCAGGCCTACGCCATCTTGAGCGGCTCGGCAGCCAACGTGGCCATCAAAGACGCCAGCGGCAACGTCATCATGGCGTGGGACTATAGCAAATATGCCAACTCCTACACCAGCACCAACAAGAGCACCTCAGCCAACGCCGGCATGGGCGGCATGGGCGGACAAGGTGGCCAGGGAGGACAAGGCGGTCAAGGCGGCCAGGGCGGAATGAGCGGCGGCTCACTCAAGTTCATTGTCTCCTCACCGAGCATGACAAGCGGCAGCACCTATTACCTCTACTCGGGCGTGACCGTCTCAGCATCCGACCTCTTCCACGGTCTGACAACAACAGGCACCGTGAGCGGCGGGTCCTCAGCAAGCTCAGCCACGGCAAGCACTGGAACCTCCTCTTCGGGCAACCGCTGGTAGCCGACATCAGGTGAGCGCAGACACTCACAGACTTACCTAAGACGGCATCCGGCCGCGCAATCCCAGTCAAAGAGGGATATGCGCGGCCGGATTTCTTTTTCGGTGTTTTTCTTTTGCGAGGCAAAGTGGGGAGATGACGCGTCCACACGCAAGGTCCGCGCCATTCAGCGGGTGTGTGTCACAATGCAAAACATGTGCAAAAAAAGCAAACTTGCCAAGCGGCAAATCCAGTCAAAACGAATATATTTGCGACAACTAATAATCTAAAAAAAGCAGAAAATTACATCACAGAAATCAACCAATGAGTACCAAACAAAACATCACAGGCCTAAGTGAGGCCGAAGTCGAGGCGAGCCGCAGACAGCACGGCGCCAACGTCTTGACCCCACCCGAGAAAGACCCGCTGTGGAAACAGTTCCTTGAGAAATTCTCAGACCCTCTCATCATCATCCTCATGGTGGCTGGCGTCCTCTCAGTGGGCATCTCCATCTACGAGTATGCCGGCTTGGGTCAGGGCGCCGAGGTCTTTTTCGAGCCGGTAGGCATATTCATTGCCATATTGTTGGCCACGGGTCTTGCCTTCTACTTTGAGCATCAGGCCGACAAGGAGTTCTCGCTCCTCAACCAGGTCAATGACGACGAGCCGGTCGAAGTGATTCGCGCCGGCAACACCACACAAGTGCCGCGCCGCGAGATCGTGGTGGGCGACATCGTCATCCTCAACACCGGTGAGGAGATTCCCGCCGACGCCACATTGATTGAGTCCACCCACCTGAGCGCGGACGAGTCCACACTGACAGGCGAACTCATCTGCCACAAGACGACCAACCCAGACGAGTTCGACCCCAACGCCACCTACCCGTCCAACCATGTGCTGAAGGGCACCAAGGTCATGGAGGGGCACGGCGTTTGCCAAGTGACCGCCGTTGGCGACAAGACAGAGCAGGGCAAAGTGTTCGAGGCCGCGCAGATTGACTCAAGCGTCAAGACCCCACTCAACGAGCAGTTGGACGGGCTGGGCGACCTCATCACCAAGATGAGCTACGTCATAGCCGGGCTTATCGTGGCAGGCCGCATCATCACATACCTGACAGGACTTCCCACATTTGACGGTTTCGACTGGATAGCCTTCGTAGCCTACCTACTCCAGACGTTCATGATCGCCGTCACCCTCATCGTAGTGGCAGTGCCGGAGGGTCTGCCGATGGCCGTGACACTCAGCCTCGCATATAGCATGCGCTCCATGCTCAAGACCAACAACCTGGTGCGCAAGATGCACGCCTGCGAGACCATGGGCGCCGCCAGCGTCATCTGCACCGACAAGACCGGCACGTTGACCCAGAATCAGATGCGTGTGGACGACGTGAAGTTCTACGGCCTGAATGGTGGTGCCATAACAGACGACGAGCGCGGAAAACTCATCTGCGAGGGCATGGCCGTCAACTCGACCGCGCAGCTTGACAGGACCGACCCGCAAAAACCCGCCGTCCTGGGCAATCCCACCGAGGGCGCGCTGCTGCTGTGGCTGAACGCGGCCGGCAAGAGCTACGAGTCGCTTCGCGAGGGCGCGCGCACCTTGGCAGAGATCTCATTCTCGACCGAGCGCAAATATATGGCCACGGTTGTGGAGAGTGGCGAGTTGAAAGGCCGCAAAGTGGTCTACGTCAAGGGCGCACCCGAGATTGTGTTCGGGCTTTGCGCCAAGGCTGACGGTGATGTAACCAAGGAGACAATTGACACTCAGTTGCTCACATACCAGAGCCGCGCCATGCGCACCTTGGGCTTCGCATACCAATTTGTGGACAATGCGGAGGAGGCCATAAGCAAAGAGGGCAAACTGGTGGCCAAAGACCTCACGTTCCTTGGCATAGCCTCGATAGCCGACCCAGTTCGCGCTGACGTCCCCGCAGCCGTCAAGGAGTGCCTCGACGCCGGCATAGCCATCAAGATTGTGACGGGCGACACACCAGGCACAGCCAAAGAGATTGGCCGCCAGATAGGCCTATGGACCGACAAAGACACTGACGCCAACGTCATCACAGGCCCTGAGTTCGCCGCCCTGTCAGACAAGGAGGTGGCCGAGCGCGCCATGGACATCAAGATTATCAGCCGTGCGCGCCCCATGGACAAGAAACGCCTTGTGGAGACACTGCAGAGCCAAGGTCAGGTGGTGGCTGTGACCGGAGACGGCACCAATGACGCCCCGGCCCTCAAGGCCGCCCACGTGGGCCTCTCAATGGGCGACGGCACAAGCGTAGCCAAAGAGGCGAGCGACATAACCATCATAGACAACTCATTCACCAGCATATGCAGGGCCGTCATGTGGGGACGCTCACTCTATCAGAACATACAGCGCTTCCTGCTGTTCCAGCTCACAGTCAACGTCACGGCCTGCCTGCTCGTCCTGTGTGGCGCATTCATGAGCACGGAGTCGCCGCTGACCGTGACCCAGATGCTGTGGATCAACCTCATCATGGACACCTTCGCCGCCATGGCGTTGGCCTCGCTGCCTCCCTCCGAGAGCGTGATGAAAGACAAGCCACGCGACCGCAAGGCGTTCATCCTCAGCCGCGAGATGATGGTGGAAATCGTGTCAGTTGGCGTAATCTTCTTCGCCATCCTGCTGGGCATGCTCTTCGTGCTCAAGCACGCAGAGATTAACTCGATGCTCCAGCTCATCACTGGCGACTTCCAGTGGTTGGCAGATGGGCACAACATCACAACCAAGGAGTTGACCTACCTCTTCACCACCTTCGTCATGACCCACTTCTTCTACCTCTTCAACGCACGCGCGTTCAAGACCAACCGCAGCGCGCTGCATTTCAAGGGGTGCAAGGGCCTGCTGACCATCGTGGCCATCATATTCATCGGACAGGTGGCAATGGTGGAGATTCCGGGTCTGCAGAAGTTCTTCAATGTGGAGGGCATCAGCCCCATGGACTGGGTCATCATCGTGGTCGGCTCTTCTCTCGTACTTTGGATCCGCGAGGCTTGGAACCTTGTGACTGGCGGACATAAGTAAGAGACGCTGGCGCAAGGCATATAAAGCATATTAACTAATTCGGCCGCCATCCACCAAGATGTGGATGGCGGCCGAATTGTTTTACATCCACACCTTTAGGGTACTTTTGTCTCCACATTATAGTGCGAGGCTATGTAATGGGTGTAACAAGGGCTAAGAATACACAACCGACACGCTCAATCAAGGAGTACGGGCTACGGCAAGGAGTACAGGGCGGATAGGGCTACCTGCAACTTTTGTCACGGCAAAGAGCCTACCCACCCCTAAAGAGTCACAACAAAAAAAATCAGGGCTGACACTTATCGCTAAGCGCAGCCCTGAGGTTATGGGGTTTGTTAGGGTTATTTTGGAAACATCGTAATAGGCTGATAGAGCCTCTATAATAGCGCGATTAGCACCACTTGCACCACAATGACCCTGATGAACATGCAGAGCGGATAGACCGTGGCATAGCTGAGCGAGGGGGAGTCGCCATGGACGGCGTCATTGGCATAGCCGAGAGCCATGGGGTTGGCCATGCTACCACAAAGGATGCCACAGACTGTGCCGAAATTAAACTTCTTGAGTTTGAGAAGAATGGCGCCGACAATGACCACGGGGACAACAGTGAGCAGAAGACCCAGAATGAGCCACAGGACACCCTCGGGGCGAACGACAGTGTGGAAGAACTGAGGGCCAGAGTCGAGTCCCAAGCAGGCCAAATAGAGCGAGAGACCCAGACGGCGCAACATGAGGTTGGCACTGCGCGTGGTGAAGGTGATGATGTGGAACGAAGGGCCAAAAGCACCGGCCAGAATGCCAACGATAATCGGGCCGCCAGCCATGCCAAGCTTGACAGGTATGGACATGCCAGGAAGAGAGACGGGGATAGAGCCAAGCGCGAGACCCAGCAGGATGCCAAGGAAGATGGAGCCGAGGTTAGGCTCATTGAGGTTTTGTACGGCATTGCCGAGATATTTGGCGGCGTTGTCCAGATCGGAGGCCTTGCCTACAGCCGTAAGACGGTCGCCATACTGAAGCTTAAGGTCATAGGTGGCAAGGAGGCGGATGTCGCCACGCGTGACGCGGCTGATGTTGACGCCATAGGTCGACCCGAGGTGCAAGTGACCCAAGCGGCGGCCATTGAGGTTGGGGCTTGAGAGAACTATAGTGCGGCTCTCGACAAGGCCGTCAACCTTGTTCCAGTCAATCTCCTCCTTGTTCCAATCCTCAGCCGAGCGGCGTCCGAAAAGGATTTCAAGAGCCGAGACCTCGTTCTTGTTTGTCACGGCCAAGACACTGTCGCCCTCAAAGAGGATGGTGTCAGAGTGCGGGATGATAACCTCCTCGCCGCGCCAGACACGCGAGACGATGAACTTAAGGTGGCTCATGCCCACTATGTCGCGGAGCGTCTTGCCATTGATGCCCGGGTTGACAACATCGAAGCGGGCCACGAACGTGTCATCGGACGCGTATTGCGACTTCTCGCTATCGGCATCGGCCTTGAAAACCTTGCGAAGGATGATCATGGCGAGAATGACGCCCACGACACCCAAGGGGTAGGTTATGGCGCAACCGAGAGCGGCGCCACCGCCCGAAATGCCGAACTGCGTGAGAGTCTGCTGAGCCGCGCCAAGAGCCGGAGTGTTGGTAGTGGCGCCACAATAGATGCCCATCATCTCTGGCAGGCCGACGGGGCTGAACTCCCAAAAGACAATAGCCAAGGCTGTGCCGACGCCAATGAGGGCCAAGCCCCAAAGATTGAGCCGCATGCCATCCTGCCTAAGCGAGTTGAAGAAGCCTGGGCCGACCTGAAGACCGAGGGCGTAGACAAAAAGGACAAGGCCGAAATTCTCGCAATAAAGAAGTACGTCATGATTGAGGCTAAAGCCGAGATGACCAGCCAAAATGCCGATAAAAAAGACGAAAGCGACACCGAGCGAGATGCCCGCCACGCGCCACTTGGCCAACGCCAGTCCGATGGTGATGATGATGGCCAAGACAGCCAACGACTGGACGGCAGAGTGCCCCGTCATGAGATTTGCCCAAAACTCGGGCAGAGATGTCATCATGTGTTTTGTTCGCCTGGGTGAGCCAGGCCTTTTACTTCGAGAAGTTGAAAATGATAGTTACCTGAACGCCGGGTCTTCTACGGACGCACTCACCAAGAGGTTCTATGCCCAGCAGACGACGCATCGTTTTTGACTGCGCAAAAATACAAAATCTCGTCAAACGTAACAGCTTAGGCGAAAGATGTAGCAGGCTCATAACAGTCAGCCGCCACGGTGGTGATTAGAGGACAAGAGGGGGCGCATGGGATGCGGACCGGACTTGGCGGGCAAAGAAAAATAATCCTCCCCCCGCACCACGAGTGTGATGAGAGGGGAGGATATGCTATTTACCGACTTAAGCCCCTTTTATAACAAGCGTGGCTTAAAGTGTTAAATAATTAATATTTCGCATTCTGCGGGTCAAACTCCGTCCAACCATCGAGCCAAGTGTCACCCTCGGCAAAAGCACCGATATAGCTGACAGCGGTCATGTTTGAGAGCTTAGCGTTGGTGAAATCAGCTGCAGAGAGAAGCGCGCTGCCAGACTCGGGCATATAGGCCGCACCCACATTTGCCACAGGCATGGTGAGCTTGAGTTCAGAGCTCTTGCACTCCTTGTTGTTGTTGCCCTCCTTGAGGAAGAACTCGTGAGAGAATGAGTTCTTGGTCTCGTCGTAGGTCTTGGTGGTGTAGTCGTAGAGGGCGTCCTTGGTGGCCTTGTTGCAGTCGGCGCCGAGGAGGGTCATGTCAGCGAACCAGATGTTGTTGAGAGTGAGAGTGCCATCGGTTGCCATGGCCTGAGTGTTACCCTTCTCGCTGTCGAGGATGAGGCCGATGGGCCAGCCTACAGCCACCGTGTTGAAGCAGTTGAGACGGCTTGAGCGGCGGATGTGCATGGCAGCCTGGAACTTGCCGAGGCTGGAGCCGTTGTTGGGGAAGACAGAGCCACCATTGATGTAGGTGTTGTCGTTAGAGAAATTGGCGTCTTGACCAATCGGGCCAATGAAAGTGACATTGCTGAAGGTAGCCGTGGTGTAGGGAGTGACAGCGGCGCCGTCAGCGCAGTTGTCGCTCTCGAAGCCGTTGCTCTGGCTGACGTCAGCAATCTTGGGGTCGCGGACAGAGAGGCAGAACTGGACGTTGCCGCAGAAGCCGTTGTCAGTGTCAAACTCGTCATCCCATCCGTGGAAGGCGACGAGGTGGTTGCAGTTGACAGAGCCACCAAACCACTCATAGCTGTCGTCGTTGCAATAAGAGACCTGAATGTGGTCAATCTGCGTGCCGCGGCCGACAGAGCCCATGGTGAGGCCGTTAATCTCCTTGTCGGTCTCGAAAGGATAGCCGGCGAACTCAATGCGGACGTAGCTCAAGACGCCGCTGTTGTCGTCATCATCGTCACCGCCGTGCTTGGAGCGGGGGCCACCCTCAATCTGCATCTCAGACTGGTTGTTCTTGGCCTTACCGCAAAGGATGACGCCGCCCCAGTCACCCGGCTTGCGGCTGCCGGCGTCCTCACCCGAGGTGAAGATGATGGGCGAGTCGACAGTACCCTTGGCGATGAGCTTGCCGCCACGCTCGACAATGAGAGCCGACTTGGTCACCTTGTCGCCCTTGATGATGGAGCCAGGCTCGATGGTCAGCTGAGCGCCGTCTGCGATATAGACCCAGCCCTTGAGCGAGTAGGTGCCCTTCTTGAGAGTCTGCTTGCCCTTGAAGACGAAGCCCTGGTCACCGTTGCCGATGACATTGGTGTCAAAGAGGAGGTTCATGTCAGAGACGAGGCCGCCGTCGGTTCCCTCAGAGTGAGCCGGGTTGTACTCATCCTCCTCAGTGGTGTTGGGGGTGACATCATCGTTGCCATCATCGTCACAAGAAGTGCAGAGTGGCGTGACAACCATGCCCGCCATGATGGCGAAGGCAAGAAATGAATTCATTTTCATGTCTTAGTGAATTAGAATTGTATGTTGTTATCTTGTTAGAATTTGAAGTTGAAGCCGAGCGAAATGTTGGTGCCGGGCTTGTAGCTCTTCGTGACCTCGTCCACCTCGGACGTTGTGCCGTCAGTGTGGATGGCGTCAGTCTGCTGCTCAAAGTTGACCTTAGCGCCGAGCAGGTCGCGGACAGACAGGTTAACCTCCACATGGTCAGTTATTTTATATTTGGCGGAGAGGTCAATGACATTGCGTGGCATCTCGTAGCTGTGCGGGATGTTGGCGGAGTCATCGCCACCAGTGGTTCCGACACTTCTGCCCACACCTATAATTCGTTTGCCAATTCGGTTATAGAGTGCGCCGATGTTGAGTTTCTCACTCTTGGATGTGTAGAAAAGCCCAGTGTTAATGATGTAGGGCGACTGACCTTGCATGGGTCGGTTCTTCTCGCGGCTGCCCTCCTCAAACTCCACCTTGCTGTCAATCAGACTGGCGTTGACAGAGAGGCTGAGCGGGTCGAGGCCTATGAAACCGAGATTTTTGCGCACCTCAATCTCCACGCCGTAGTTGCGCGCCGCCACAGCGTTCTTGTAACTGTAAGTAAGATCCGTTCCGCCCTGGACAGTGTAAGTCCACTCAATAGGGTCTGTGAACTTCTTGTAGAAGAGGGCCACGCTGACAAGCTCGCTGACGGAGGGATACCACTCATAGCGCAAATCGACGTTCTGCACGTAGCATGAGGTCAGCTCGGTGTTGCCCATGACATCACTCGCCAAATCGAAATCGTAGAACACAGAGGGCGAGACTTCACGGAACTCAGCGCGGTTGACCGACTTGCCATAGGCCAAGCGCAGAATATTCTTCTCGTTGATGTTATAGGAAATATTGACCGAGGGGAAGAGGTCATTATCCTTATACTCCTTGTCCTTAGGGCTGTACTCGTAGTCGCGGCGGTGACTGGTGAGCGTCATCTTGTTGGCCTCGAAGCGGAGACCGGCATAGACATTCACGGGTCCGAAAGGCATGTTGAGAGCCACGTATGCGGCGCCGAGCCTGTTCTTGCCCTCATAGTTGTTTCGCCACTTGACCTCCTCAAGCAGGTAGAGCTTGTCGGCCCCGTAGTTCTCGTCGACGAGGAGCTGGGTCGGGATGTCGAGATAGCGGAAATTCTCAGGCAGGGTGTTGTCGTAGTAATTCCAGTTGAGATAGAAATTGCGGGTGAAGTAGTCGCGGCTGCGCTTCTCGCCAAAGATGCCGGCGCGGAGTGTGGGTTCCCAAGCCCCGAGCGGGAGCAGACGCTCATAGTTTGCGAAGAAAGAGCCGACGCCCTCATTGAGCTTAGTGAACTCGCGGCTCACGTCGTTGGAGGCAGAGAGAGAGAGCACGCCCGGCTCAAGCTTGTCATTGACCTGATAGCGTTTGCGGTCCGGCATATTGCGGTTAGCCTTGGCCCAGCCTATGCCCCACTCCACCTTGCCGTCATCGAGCTTGTGCTTGCCCGTCAGCTGACCATTGTAAGTCATTCGGCTCTGATAGAGGATCTCAAAGGTTTGCTCGTGGTCATTTTGAGCGGTTATGCCGTCGCGGCTTGTGAAGCGGCTCTTGCCGAGCTGGTTGAAAATATTCTTCAGCTCAACGCGGTTGCGGCCAGACTCACCGATGAAAGCCATGTTGAGCATCGCGCCGAGACGCACATTATGGTTATACTGCTGGTCGGTGGCGTTTCTCAGATAGTTGCTCTTGTCGTTGGCCGAGTCGTAGACCCCGAAGAGGCAGTTGCGCATGTCGGCATAGCGGCGGTGGGTGTTGGAGTAATTGACCGCGCCCATGAGCGAGAGCTGGCGGTCGCCAATCTCCCAAAGGTGGTTCACAGCCAGGTTGGCGGAGAAATCAGCCACAGGGGTCGTCGTCTTGGTTGTCCAATCATTGTCAAAGCCATTGCCCTGCATGTCTATGCCGTCACCGGCAATGGTGTTGAGCGTACTCTTGATGCCGCCATTCACCATTCGCGTCCCATTGTCAAAGCCGAGCCAATCCGTGGGACTCTTGTGCCCCTCAAGGAAATCGCGGCCATGCGTCTGAGTGTTATAATTGCCACTCACACCGAAACTGATCGAGTTGGAGAGAGGGACATCCTTGGTGCGGACAATAATGAAGCCGCCAGAGAAGTCGGCCGGATATTCAGGAGACGGCGACTTGATGATGACCATGTTGTCAATCTGCGAAGCCGGGATAATGTCAAAAGAGAAGGCTCGCGAGTCGGCCTCTGAGCTTGGGACAGCCCCGCCATTAATCCAGACATTATTATAGCGCTGCGAGAGGCCGCGGACCATGACAAACTTGTCATCGATGATGGAGATGCCCGGGATGCGGCGGATGATCTCGGAGGCGTCCTTGTCCTGCGCCTTTGAAATCTGCTGAGCCGAGACGCCGCTCTCGACCGAGAGGCTCGCCTTCATGGAGCGGAGGAGCGCATTGTCTGTGTTTTGCCTTGCCTGAGCCACCACAGTGACATCGGCCACAGCGATGTCGTCACTCTCCATGTTCACGTCGAGCGTGGTCTGCTTGGGTGAGCAGCTTATGGTCTGCGTCTGGAAACCGACGTATTTGACCACAACGTTGAACTCCTTGTCGGGCGTGTTCTTAATCTCATAGTTTCCGTCGAAGTCCGTTATGGTGCCGTTGGTTGTGCCTTCAACCTGAATGGTGACGCCGAGGAGCGGCTCGCCCGTAGACTTGTCAATGATGCGACCTTTCAGGGGGCCGCCGGCTATGGCCGAGACGCAGGAGGCTATGCCGAGAGTCAGAGCCACGAGTCGTTTTGTCATGTCGTGCTTCATCAGTTGTTGTTCCTTTCTTTTTTCTGACGCAAAGATGGAGTACGGATGTTACAAAACCCTGTCAGTGGCGATTCGCTGCTGTTAAAGCGGTGATACATTGATGAAAAGAGCCAGCCCCTCATGACTCATGGGTCTCGAGGGGCTGGCTCAGTGGCGATATATCACTCAGGATTATAAGCTCTTGAGGTAGCAGCGCTTCTGCTTGTGGCGCTCGTGGACAAACTCCTTGACTATTGTCGACGCGCGGTCGTTGTTTGAGAGGATGGCCGTCGTCTCGATGTAGCGGATGCCGCGCTCGGCAAAGCGTTCGATGAGAGCCTCGCTGATGAGCGAGAATGCGCCACGGCGGCGAGCCTCAGGGATGATGGCGGCAAGGAGAATCTCAACCTCGGAGGCGCGACGCATGGAGAGCCAGACCTTGGCAGCATCGATGAGGCCTATGTCACCCCAGGCGCCGCGCATGCTCTTGACGATGGAGGGCATGGCGATCATGAAGCCCACGGGGCGGTCATGGTCGCGGGCGTCGACGACAGCCATCACCAGCCGATGGTCAAGCACATCGAGATACTGGTCCATATAGAACCTCTTCATGGCATCGGTGAAAGGATAGGTGCCAAAGAGCGGCTCGAACGAGCGGTCAAAGAGGTTCATTAGCTCTGGCGCAGCCTTTTTAAGCTCGTCGGAAGAGGAGAACGTGCGCAGCCTCAGCCCGAAACGCTCACGAGCGGCGGTGGCAATAAGCTTCACCTTAGGCGGCACAGTCCAAGGCACGGTGAGACGATACTCATACCAGTCCTGCATGGGCTCATAGCCCTCAGCCTCAAAGAAAGCCACATAATAAGGCATGGTGAGAGACGAGCCGAGCGCGGCCGGGCGGTCGTAACCTTTGATGGTTACGCCCTGCTGGTCGAGGTTACTGAACCCGAGCGGCCCTGCGGCGGCATCCATGCCTTGCGAGTGGAGCCATTTCTCAGCCACTTGGAACAGCTCGTGAGCCACAGCTGCATCATTCTCGCACTCAAACCGCGATATGCGTCCAATCTTATCTCCCGTCTTCTGGTTCCACCTGTGGTTGACTATGGCGGCGACACGGCCGCAGCACGTCCCGTCCTCGCGCAAGGCGATCCATCTGTTGACGTCGCAGAACTCGAGAGCCGGGTTATACGCCGGTTCAAAGAGTCTGCGCTCGGCTTTGCGAAGGGGCGGCACCCACTGCTCATTGCCACGGTAGAGGCGATATGGCAAATCGGTGAAAAGGAGGACGTCCTCCTCGGTCTCGACAGTTCGGATGGTTATCATGGGCGTTGGATTTTTTCGGGGTGAGGGCGGGATGACTGTGCTGCGCGCGGGGGCTACTTTATCTTCTGGGCCAGCTCGTAGTAGGAGACGTACTGGTGATGCTCGAAGGCGTCGGCAGCCACATGCGGATGCTTGACGAAATAGTCGTCATCCGGCAAAAGAATGTAGAACTGTCCACAACGAGCGTAGTTGGCGCAATCGGAGTACTCCACAGGCTTCTTGAACCAGACGAGACCCTCCTCAAGCATACCGCCAATAGTCCCGCCAAGATATTTGGTCAAGTTGTCGACCGACTTCTGGGTGGGCTTGTATATGCGGTTATAGAGGAAATGCATCTTGGCTCTTTGGATGGCTCCCGCGCCGCTGAGCAGCTCATCCATCTTATTGAACGGGTTGGTGGGGCGGAAGTCAGTGGGTCGCTGTACGCTGAGTGGAGTCTCTGGCACCCAGTCCTCTGAGTTGATGACCGTTATGGACCAGCCGGGCTGCGTCATGGCCTCATAGTTGAGGGCGAAAAGATAGTCGCCGGGCTTAGGCGCCGCGCTGGCATAGGTCTTGAAAGTTATGTCTGCGGCAATGAGTCCTTTGGACTGCATCCGGCGCAACATAGCCGTCACGAGATAGCTGAGCGCGCCACCCTGACTGTGGCCGGCAATGATGACGTCGCGGCAACCTGCCTTGTGGCACGAGTCCAGCTTGGCCACAATATCGTCAGACATCGTCATGAGTCCGGCCACCCAGCCGGCGTGCACGTGGGCGGATGAGTCGGCGCACAGGTCATACTCCTTGTCGGTCACCACATGGACCGAGCCTTGCGCGGGAACCATGCCGGCGTTGAAATTGGCGCCCCAGCTCGTCATGGTGGATATGGTGGCGCGCATCACGATGGCGCAAACGCCACGGTCGTCCTGCCACAGCTCCCACTCATTGTCAAAACCCGTCTGAGGGCAGGCGTAGACGCGGTGGAAAGACTGGGGCGCGGGACACATATACTTCTCATCGACAGTGAGATTCTTGAGGTGCGACGTCATGGCGAGGCACTCAATATACTCCTGCTTGTCGAAACCCGGCTTGAGGATTTGCGCCTCGGCGACCATCACGGACATGATGGCGGCAAAGGCTGTCAGTAGGGTTCTTTTTATCATACTGTTTTCTGTTAGATGTGTTGTCTTATTGTTGGATTGGGGAGACTGAAGTCTGAGCGGAGTTTGAGGGCCGCGGGCCAGCTTAGCTTTGCGCCGGAGCCACAAAATCACCATCATCAGACACCTCGCGGTCTGGGTGCAGCTCCTTCTCGGCCTTGAGATATTTCTGGCTCAGGAGAGAGAGGAAACGGCTGATGCGGACGATGGCGTTGGTCGTGTCGGCGAGAACCGTCTTGCCTTGCAGCTTGAGAAGGTAATAGTCATAGATGGCGGAGAGGCCAAGAAGGACGTGCTGCATGTTCTCGCCCCCCTCAATCTTGGTCATGAGGAGGTTGATGTCCGGCCACGCCGTCTGGAAGGCGTTCTGATAGGGTATCTCGCTCTGCTGAGTAAGGAGGTAGAGATGGAAATTATACAGGTCGTTGGCCAGCATCTCGAAGATTTGCAGATGACCTTTCTCCTCCTTGCCCTCGCGTTTCATCATCTCGCACAGGTTGTCCCACCAGTCATAGAGTTGCTGACGCTGCGCGGGGTCCGTTACTCCGTACTTGTCAATGACGCTCTTGTCAATGCGGCTCATGTCCAAGCCATTGGCACGGATTAGGTCCTCCACATTCCACATGTAGAGGATGTACTCGATGATGTTCTCCTTACGTTTTTTCTGTGCAATAAACATATTTCAGTGTCTGTTGACAATCGACGTGTCTCAATGTCAAAAGGCCGCTATGTGGCGGTCTTGCGTGGCGGTTAGCCCGAATAGCTTAGTCGGCGTCGAAGTCGATGTCGAAATCGTCATCGTCGTCATCCCACTCAGTCTCGGCCCATCCGTCGGCCACAAAGCTGTCAATGTCTCGGCGCTCCTTCTTAGTGGGTCGGCCGAGTCCCTTCTGGCGCTGCATGGACATCTGGAGATGGTAGAGCTCAATGAGCTCTTGCTGATCCTTGGGCGTGACCTCGGTTATGTGGTCTTTGACCAGTTTGGCGCCCATGCGGCTCTGGGCGAGCTTGATGACCTCGAAAGAGCGCGTGGCTGCAGGCACCTTGACAGAGATGACGTCGCCGACCTTGACATTCCGCGAGCTCTTCACTTGCGCGCCGCCCATTGAGACCTTGCCGCGCTTGACGGCCTCGGCTGCGATGGAGCGTGTCTTGTATATGCGGACGGCCCATAGGAATTTGTCTATTCTGACAGTATCGGCCATAGGTATCTCGGATAGGAATTAGTGTAGAGATAAATAGAAGTCAGCTACTTGTTGTTGAATTGCGTCATGGCGAGCTGAAGCCCTACGCAGACATAGGTGCGGATGCATTCGGCAGCAACCTCCATGCGCTCCTCGACCATGTCCTTCTCGTCATCGTCCCATTTGCCGAGGACGAAGTCAATTTGCCCGCCGCGCTTGAACTCGTTGCCTATGCCGAAGCGGAGACGCGGGTAGCCGTCGGTGCCGAGCAGCTCGGTGATGTTCTTGAGGCCGTTATGACCGCCCGCGCTGCCTTTGCCTTTGAGGCGGATTGTGCCGACGGGCAGGGCGAGGTCATCAACAACAACCACGATGTTCTCGGGCGTAACCTTTTCGGCGTCTGCCCAATAGCGCACGGCCTTGCCGCTAAGGTTCATATAGGTGTTAGGCTTTAGGACCACCAGGTCGCGCCCCTTGACGCGGATGCGGGCCACGTCGCCATATCGCTCGGAAGTGAACTCGGCCCCGGCATCCTTGACGAGGCGGCTCACAATGTCGAAACCGGTGTTGTGACGCGTGTGGGCGTACTCGTCGCCAATGTTTCCGAGGCCTACAATGAGGAATTTCATTTGCTGAGGATTGAATCCATTACTTCACTGAAAACATCTTTCTCCTTCATGCCCGCCGCGCGGATTTGCTGCGGTATGAAGCTTGTGGCCGTCTGGCCAGGGGTCGTATTGACCTCGAGGACGAAAGGCGTGCCGTCTTTCTTGACGATGAAATCAATGCGGACAATGCCCTTCATGGTCATGAGGTCATAGACCTCAGACGCCGTCTCCTTGACCTTTTGCTCAACCTCTTTCGAGACCTCGGCGGGTGTAATCTCCTGCGTCTTGCCGGGGGTGTATTTGGCGTCTGTGTCAAAGAACTCATTGGAGGTGCGGACTTCGGTGAGGGGGAAGATGACAGTGCGTTCGGCAGTCTTATAGAGTCCGCAGGTCAACTCGGTGCCATCCATGAAGGCCTCGATGATGACGTCGTCACTCTCCTTTTGCGCAGCCTCGATGGCCGGCAATATCTGGTCCTCAGCCTTAACCTTGGTCACGCCAAAGCTGGAGCCTGCCGCAGAGGGCTTGACGAACATGGGTAGGCCGAGACGCGCCACGATGGCGGCGGTGTCAACGGACTGGCCGCGGCGGACACGGACAGAATCGGCCACGGGAATGCCGAATGAGCGCAGATAGCTGTTGCAGACGAACTTGTCAAACGTCATGGCGCCAGTGAGGGCGGGGCATGTGGAGTGGCGGAGTCCAATCATCTCAAAGTAGGCGGGCATGAGACCGTTCTCGCCCGGCACGCCGTGTATGGTGATGTAGGCCATGTCAAAAGAGACCTTCTGGCCGTTGCGCGTGAAAGAGAAATCCTCGCGGTTGATGGGGAGGCTCTCGCCATCGGGCTCAGCCACCCATTCGGTTTTGGTTATCTTGACGGGGATGATGTCATAGCGATCATGGTCCATCATGGCCATGAGGCCGTCTTTGCTGCGCGCCGAGACCTCGGCCTCGCTCTGATAGCCGCCGTAGACGAGCGCTATTCGCTTTTTCATATCTGTTATGTGTATATTGTCAGAATGTTAGATACTCTTACTATTCGCGGTTGCTGACGTATTTGCGCCATCGGTTGATGACATCAGTCATGTCGGCCGCCACCTCCGAGTCGAAAGACATCTTCTGCCCGGTGACTGGGTGCGTGAAGCCGAGTGTCTTGGCGTGGAGAGCCTGACGCGGCAGGGCTTGCAGGCAATTGGTGACGAACTGCCGATATTTGGGGAATGTCGTGCCTCGGAGGATTTGGTCGCCGCCATAGTGCGAGTCTCCGAAGAGCGGGTGGCCGATGTGACGGAAGTGGGCGCGGATCTGGTGCGTGCGCCCAGTCTCAAGACGGCAGCGCACAAGCGACACGTAGCCGAGCCTCTCCAGGACCTCGTAGTGCGTGACGGCGCTCTTGCCGATGCCGCTATCCTCGGGGAACACATCCATCACCTTGCGGTCGCGGAGGCTGCGGCCGATGTTGCCGCGGATGGTGCCAGAGTCGCTCTCCATGAGTCCCCACACGAGGGCTATGTAGCTGCGCTCGGTGCTCTTGACGAAGAACTGCCGCGCGAGGTTGAGCTTGGCCTGCTCAGTCTTGGCAATGACCAAAAGTCCGGAGGTGTCCTTGTCGATGCGATGGACCAGTCCGGGCCTCGGGTCCTTGACGTCCTGAAACATTGGCAGGTTTCGCAAATGCCAGGCGAGGGCGTTGACCAGCGTCCCGTCATAATTGCCAAAAGCCGGGTGGACGCACATCCCGGCAGGCTTGTTGACAACCATCAGACTGTCGTCCTCATAGACAATGTCGAGTGGTATGTCTTGCGGCACAATCTCAATCTCGCGCGGGGGATAGCTCATGACGATGCTGATCTCGTCGGCGGGCTTGATGCGGTAGTTGGCCTTTACCGGCTTGCCGTTGACCAGGATGTTGCCGGCATCGGCGGCGGACTGAACCTTGGTGCGCGAGACGTGAGATATATGGTCGACAATGAAACGGTCAATCCTTATCATGTTTTGTCCGCTGTCGGCCGTGAGATGATAGTGTTCGAAGGTCTGACCAGAAGGGGCCTCGGCGTCACTCTCGAGTTCGGGGTCGTCTTGCGTCAGGTCGTCTTCTATCTCGTCTTGTGTCATTATTCGGGGTTGATGTAAATGGGGAGGCTCGTTTCTAATCTTCTAAAACAGAATTGACGGCCTTTTGGGCGTCGGTTGTGAGCCAGAGGGTGACGGGCGTCCACATGTCCACCGAGTTGCTGTAGTTGGCAGCCGGCGACTGTCTGAACACAATGGCGTTGGCAGAGTCGGATGCGGTGGTGACAGTCTCGTCGCAGATGACGTTGCCAAGCGAGAGGCCAGCCGAAGCGAGAGAAGCGAGAGCGTCCTCATAGAGACGCCCGGCGAGGTCAGGTATGTTGGTCACCCCTCCATTTGACCCGCGGCCCACCACGATGTCGATGGCCGTGCCCTTTGGCAGTCGGTCTCCCGTCTTGACGGGCTGTCCGCCCCTGAGTTGCTTGAGCACAAGGCCGTCATAGGGGCTTGGGACAGAGTCCACACGGCCGAGGACGAGCCCGGCGTTCTGAAGGTTGACCTTGGCGTTGCGGAACGAGTAGTTGACAAGGGCAGGCATGGAAGTCATCTCCTTGCCGAAGGCGTTGATGGTTATGTAGATGGTGCGGCCTTTCTTGACCTTCTTGCCGGCTGCGGGAATCTGGTCCACAATGACGCCGGGCTTCTCGTCGGCCCTGTAAATGGAGTCGAGCAGGACGAGGTCGAGGTCGCCGTTGCGCACCTCCTTCTCAATGTCGGCCTGCATTCGCCCCATGAGGTCCGGGACCACGACTATGCGTCCGCTTGTTGTGTAGAGGCCGAGAACCCAATTGGTTATGAAGAGCAGCACGATGACGGCTCCGACGGCGATGGCCATTTGCAGCCAAAATGTTTTCGACTTGAGGAAATTCCAAAAATTCATGCCAGGATGCTATGGGTGAAATTAGCCACTAATGTAATACTAAATTTTCATAGTTGGCAGCCGACAGGCGATAATTCGGGTCAGAGGTGAGACGCGCGGGCGGCGAAGGGGCGAATGCATATACGCCAGTCCGCATCATCAGCGGGCTGACTTTTCTATCTTACACACATGTTTCTTTGTCTTTGAGTCGTAAGTGACAGCGACAAGAATGATGTTGCCGCGGTAATGCGCCAACGCGTTGGCATACCTCTTTAGTGAAATCTGATCCATGGCCGCTGTCACCGCCTTGTCCCACTTAAGCTCAACCAATATGGCCGGGTGGATGGGGGAAGGGACGACCGGAATGAAAGCCACGTCAGCGTAACCTCGGCCGGCTGGCATCTCGCGCACAATGGTATAGTCGGCTTTCGCATAGAAGTAAGCAAGCGTTATGGCGCTCTGAAGGCTTTGCTCGTTATTATAAGAGAGTGGACTCGTCACCTCCTCATGGGCAGTGTCGAGAGCCTCGGCCACGGCAGCCTCATCTCCCTCTATTGTTTTCTCAATAAGCGCACGACTGGTTGCCACGAAATCGAGGATATGTGAATAGTTCGGATTGTTAGCCACGGCAAGCTCCCACTGCTCCCGCACCTCACGATTGGGGATATATGCGGTGCTTGACGCCGCGTCATACGCCAAATATCCGAGGTGAATCAGATAGGTGAAGATATCGTCTTTCGAGTGGAAATCAGTCAACGTGTTTTGAAATGACTTGACATTGACAGCCACGGGCGTCCCGTCCATCATTTGAAGGACGTCAGAGCGGATGCCGTCAAAGTCCATATCGATATAATCTTTTAGGCAGTCGAATGACCCCGTGTTGCCCCAATGGCAGCCAAACTCGCCATCCTCAACCGCACTGACGACAGACATAGGGCAAGAGATGTCAACAGAGGCACCCAGTTTATAGCCGTCATACCACTCAAGGCATTTAGCGAAATCCACATTACGGGCTTCGCAAATAGACCTGACATCTTCGCGTGTGAAGCCGAAACATGAAGCCATCTGTTTTGGGGACAGCATTGTGAACTCCGTGAAATTATTGAGCTTGGAGCCAACCTTGTCGCGCACAATTGGGATGATGCCCGTCAGATATGCCAACTGGATGGCCATCTGCGTGTCACTATCCTTAAACATCCTGTTGAGGAAGCGCAGATATTTGTCAAAAGCGGAACGCGACACACGCTCCCTCATCATGACATCATACTCGTCAATAATAACGGCAAAACCCACTTTGGTGGAGCTATAGATTTTCACTATGGCACTCGCTATTGAGTCCTCGTCACCTGACAAGACCTCGTTGAACTCCGCCTTTAGTTCAGAGAGCACGGCGGATGTCATTAAGTCAACCACCTTATCGGGTTCTTTCGCCTCATTGAAGAAAGTATTGAGGTCAATCTTGAGGACATTCATCATGTTCAGATAGCAGTCCCAACCATCAACACTTGCCAGGCTCAGACGACTGAACACCTCACGGCTGTCGCAGCCACGAGAGTAGTACGCCGCCACCAAATGAGTCGTCCAACTCTTGCCAAACCTGCGAGGACGGCTTACGCACAGCCGCCCCCTGCCAGCCGTTCCCACACGCTGGTTAAGTATCTCAATTATCCTTGACTTCTCGACATAGATGTCGGATTTCATGGAGTCGAGGAACTGAGAGTTATCAGGGTTTACGAACAATCCCATCTTCTTTCTCCCTTAATTTTTTCTGTGCCAATGGCAAATATAACTCATTTCCGCGAGTTGGGAGATTATGGCGCGGTGGGAGAGAAAAAGCCACACCCCCTCGGAGCCGAAGCCCGGAGGGGGTGTGGTGTCTCTATTTTGCCAGTCAGCGCGTCGAGGCGGGCTGACTATGCGCGAGGATTAGATGTTAATCTTCTCGTCGTCGATGGTTGAAGTGCCGGTCTTAGCTGAAGGAGTGCCGTTTGACGGGTTCTGATCAGCGACGGTGAGCGCGGGGTTAGACTCAATCTCGCTCTCGGGGATAGGCCAGAGGAGGTTAGCGTCGTCGTAGTTGAGGACATAGATGTATGAGCTCTCGAAACCTGCGCTGAGGCGGTTGAAACCAGTCTTGAGACGCATGAGGTCGAACCAGCTCATGCCCTCGCCCCAGAGCTCGATGCGGCGCTGACGCCAGATCTCGTGCTGGAGGTCGCTGCCTGAGTAGCTGTACTCGGGGTCGCGGTAGGTCTTGACGAAGTTGGTGAGGGTGGTGAGACCATCAGCGCCGCTCATAGCCTCGCCCTCGGCCTTGATGAGGTACATCTCCTCGATACGCATGAGGGGAACGTCGTTAGCGTTGGTCTCGCCTGCGACATCGCCATTGTAGGGGCCGAACTTGACGTTGGTGTAAGGATCGTAGAACTGGCTGACAGTGTAGCCGGCATATGCCTTGAACGCGTTCTGCACATCGTCGGTGAGGTTAGCCGAATTGCCATCAGCGTCAAGCCACCAGCCCTTGCGGACGTCAGTGTCGGGGATAGTGTTGAAGAGCTTCTCGCTGATGCGCATGCCACCAGAGTAGTTAGAGTAGCCATAGCTGAGAGAGCCGATGTGGCTGATCCAGTTGACGATGCCGCTTGTTACGACATCATCAGTCTCAGCGATGACGACACCCCACATCCAGTCATTCTCAGAGGATGAAGAGAAAGTAGGATAAGAAACCTCAGCGATAGATGCGGGTTTGGCAGAGGTCGTCTCGATGGCTTTAGCGGCGTCTGACGCAGCGGCAGCCCACTTCTGAGCGACGAGGTCGACACGGGCGCGGATGCCATAGGCGGTGGCCAGGTCAACGTAACGCTTGTCCTGACGAGCCTCGCCAGCCTCCTGAGCATCGGTCAAGAGAGCGATGGCCTCATCGATGTCAGCGAAAATCTGGTCGTAGACCTCCTGGACAGTAGCGCGCTTTGCGCCATTCTGAGCTGCGTCATCTGAGTTCTCGTCGGTGATGAGGGGGACACAAGGCTTGTCCTCATTGCCTACGAGGGTGAACTGGTAGAGCTGAGCAAGCTGGAAGTAGCTGAAGGCGCGGAGGGCGAGACCCTGCGCACGGTTGAACTTGAGAGTCGAGTTGTCGGTCTCAGGGTCAACACCAGACACGATGCCGTTGGCGTTGAAAATATAGCTGTAGAGGTTGTTCCAGATGATTCGGTTGACGTAGGACGAGGCGGTGTGAGCGCGGAAAGCCACGTTGTTTGAGAACCAGTTGTAACCAACCACAGAGCTGGTCATGTCCTCACCATCGCAGTCGGTGAAGAGCATGATTGAGGGATAGCCGAAGTCATTGTGGGCAGAGCCGATAGCGTCATAGTTGGGCATATACGCGCTCAACTTCATGAATGCGCCGGAGACTGCGGAGAAAGACTTGTCTGGGTCGTTGGCATAGACCTCGGACTTTCTTGATTCGGTGGCAGTGGCTCCTTCGGGCGTGAGGTCCATATCCTCGCAAGAGGACAAGGCTACGGCCGCCGTGGCTGCTGTCAGGAATATATATTTCGTTTTCATTTAGATCTGTTGATTTAAGTAGGATTGAAATCCTTGTTTTTAACCTCAGCCTTTAAGATTAGAAGGTAATCTTGATGCCACCAGAGAATGAGCGGATGGCAGTGTAGCGCGCCGTGGTGGCGTAGGTGTAGCTCTGGCGAGGATCGAGGCCTTCACGATGGCTCCAGAGGGCGACGTTGTCGGCAGCGAAGTATACACGAATCTTGTCGATGTAAATCTTGTTAGTCAACTCGGTCGGCAGAGTGTAGCCGAAAGTGATATTGTTAAGAGCGAGGTAGTTAGAGCTGCAAATCCAACGGGTTGAGGTGCTGCTTGCGTAGAGGTCGCTGTAGTCGAGGCGAGGAACGTCGGTCTTGGTGTTAGTCGGGGTCCAAGCGTTGTTGATGTCCTTGTGCCAGTTGTAACCGACATTGCTTGACGTGCCGCCATGCATGAGGTCCTGATAGCCGTAGTCCCAAATCTTACCGCCGAGCTGATAAGAGAATGCGACAGAGGCGTCGAAGCCGAAGAAGTCGAGGCTTGTGCCGAAGCCGCCATAGACCTTAGGCATGAGGTTGGCAGTTGCGATCTTGTGGTTCTGAGCATCCTTGTAGTCGGTCGTGGTGACGCGGTTGCCCTGCTCATCCTCAGTGTAGTAGAGAGCCTCACCAGTCTTCTCATCGACACCTGCCCACTCGACCATGTAGTAGCGATACATGCTCTTGCCCTCCTCGTAGATGCGGCTGCCGTCAATGAGCTTGCCGTTCAGGTCGGGGTGGAGCTCATTAATCTCGTTCTTGATGAAGGTGGCGTTGGCGTTGATGTCCCAGTTGAACTTGTTGAAACGGAGGACATTGACATTGAGGTCAATCTCAACACCCGAGTTGGTCATGGAGCCGACGTTCATAGGGAATGATGTGTAGCCGACAGAGCCTGCGACAGGCTTGTTGTAGAGCATGTCCGCACTCTTACGGCCGAAGTACTCGACAGAGCCGCTAACCTTGTCGGTGAAGAGAGAGAAGTCGACACCTGCGTTCCAGCTCTTAGAGGTCTCCCAAGTGAGGTCGGGGTTGCCCTTCCAAGTGAGGGTAGCGTCAGAGAAAGTGCCGTTGGCGCCAGTGATGGAGTACTGATCCTCGTAAGCGTAGTAGTTGCCGATGTTATCGTTGCCCTGCTCGCCATAAGAGGCCTTAATCTTGAGCATGTCGACCCAAGCTACGTCGGCAAGGAAATCCTCCTTGTTGATGAGCCAAGCGCCAGAGACACTCCAGAAGTCACCCCAGCGGTTGTCCTTGCTGAAACGGCTGGAAGAGTCGCGACGGTAGGATACGTTACCGAAGTACTTCTCGGCATAGCTGTAGTTGAGGCGTGCGAAGTAGCCAGCGGTGGCATACTTGTCCTCACCGCCTGAGAGGCTGTAGTTTGAGGATACGTTAGAGAGATAGAAGCTCTCGGGGTTGTAGAGCTGAGAGCCTGAGCCCTCGAGGGTGGTCGCACGGAGGTGGTAACCGTCATAACCTACGGTAACGTCGATGGCGTGAACATCAGCGACAGTGAAGTTGTAGTTGCCGAGGAACTGCATGTCCGAAGCGAAGGTGCGGTCAGCCTCCTGTGCGGCCTGGCCGCCGTAGCTTGCGCTCTGACCCATGTAGGGGGTGCTGAGGCTGCTGCCGCGCTCATTGTCGTTATAAGTGCCGAACTTGGCAGAGATGGTGAGACCCTTGATTGGGGTGATGTCGGCATTGACGCTGCCATTGAAGATGTCGTGCTGATAGACAGTCTTGTCGTAGGTGAGGTCGCCAAGCGGGTTGGCGATAGACATGAAGTTACGCTTGAACGGAGTGCTCTTACCGTCACCATAGTCATAGACGAGGCGGCCATTCTTGGTCATGATGTTGCCCTGAGTGTCACGGACATAGAGGGGGTAGATAGGAGCGATGAAGTTGGCGACGAAGAAGGCGTTGCCAGAGCTGCTGATGCTCTGCTGCTCACCGGGGTAGCGGCTCTTGCTGTGGCTGTAGGCTACGTTTGCGCCCACCTTGAGCCACTTCTTGGCCTGATAGTCGACCTTGAGGCGGGTAGAGGTGCGCTCGAAAGCCGAGTTGGGGATTACGCCACCATCATTGATGTAGCCGATAGAGAAGAAGTAGTTGACGGCATCCGTGCCACCAGCGATTGAGAGGTCATACTGCTGACGGCTCTGACGCTTGAAGGTCTCATCCTCCCAGTTGTCGGGAGTGTAGTAGTAAGTGCCGTCGGTGTAGCCGAGCTTGGCGTTCTTGTTAATCTTGCCGTCGGTGCCGATGAGGGTCTCGCCCTCGGGCAGAGTGTAAATGGTGTAGCCAGTGCCTGCGACCTTGCCGTCAGCGCCACCCTGGTTCATGACAGCCGAGTTGGCATATACGGCAGCGAGGTCAGCGGTGACGTTCTGGTTGTAATAGTAGCTATTGTAGTAAGCAGTGTAGAGCTTCTCCATATAGTCGGCGGGGTCGCGGAGGACGTCATAGTTCTCGACCTGACGGCTGTTTGCGCCCACGCGAGCCTCGAAGTTGATCTTAGCCTCGCCCTTCTTACCTTTCTTGGTGGTAATCATGACGATGCCGTTCGCGCCACGCGCTCCATAGAGGGCGGTTGAGGCGGCGTCCTTGAGGACGGTCATTGACTCAATATCGCTCGTGTTGATGCCAGAGAGGTCGCCATCAAAAGGCATGCCGTCAACGACGATGAGAGGGTTCATGCTCGCATTGATGGAGCCTGCGCCACGGACACGGATGGTAGCGCTCGTACCAGGCTGGCCGTTGTAGCTCTGGGTCTGGACGCCCGCCATGGTTCCGGTGAGAGCCTGTGAGGCGTTAGACACCTGGCGCTTCTCGAGCTCGTCCGAGTTGACCTGAGCGGCCGAACCGGTGTAAGAGCCCTTGGTTGAGGTGCCGTAGGCTACGACGACGACCTCGTCCATCTCCTTGTTGTCCTCAAAAAGGACAGCGTCGCCACTGCCGCTTGCGAGGTCAATCTCGCCAGTCTTGAAACCGATGAAGGAGGCCTGAAGTTTCTGGGCGCCGTCGGCCTTGAGGGTGTAGTGGCCGTCCAAGTCGGTGATGGTGCCGTTGGTCGTTCCCGGCACGATGACTGCGACACCAGGCAGCGGGTTGCCTGCTGCGTCGCGGATTGTGCCGCTGACCGTATGCGTCTGAGCCGACGCGAAGGCCGACCACAGGGCAAACGTGCTCAATAGCAATAAGTGTTTCATTCCTGTCTTTATTTATTGGTAGATTACAAATTCAGTTGTTGACGTTTTTCGTTTTGACCGTGGCAGGCTAACGACCGTTTGAATGAACGGGTGGTGAACGCGCGGATGCCGTTTTGCCTCGTTTGGCTCACCTTATATAATAGCCGCCACTTGGGTAGTTTCTAATGGGGTGCTTTCTCGTTTTTCTGTGTTCTGGTTTAAGTGTGTGTCTGTCTTTTATGGGTAGTGATATTAAAATGCCATTAATATCACATCTAACACTTGCAAAGATATAGCCTATGCATAAAAGCGCACCTTAAAGGGTGTTAAAGTTTTTGTTTCCCTCGAAAATGACGCAAACTTGCGACAAAAACCCCTCAAATGTGGTATCGAGACTTACAAAATGAAAGTATCACGGGCGATTGTATGAATAAATATGCAGTTAAGAATAACACATTTGCGCATATTGCAAGCATTGCGCTACTTTTCTATTACATTTATCCAATAATGCCGCATGTTGGAAAAACTATGCCGTTTGCATGATTAATTCATCATTTGGATGCAAAACATCGCAAAAGTAATCGTATTTTTCATAGTACTACTATATATAACACAATTAATTATCGTTTTAACACAAAATGCTCGTTTGAATAATATGTTTAAAATACAACAAAGTTAAAATATGTAATAGATTTAAGTGTTTCAACCACGTTACACTGAAAAAAACGCGCCCCACCCCCATTCTGATAGCGTACCTACGCAAAAACAACACGAAAAAGAATGATATACGGGTATATAAGGGTGAGTAGCGACAAGCAGACCGTGGAAAATCAGCGGTTTGAGGTGCTGCAGTTCGCAAAGCATGAGGGGCTGTCCGTCGACGGATGGATAGAAGAGACGATTAGCGGCACCAAGAGATATGACGAGCGGCGGCTGGGCGTGCTGATAGACAGTGTGAAGGCGGGCGACATAATAATCTGCACGGAGCTGTCGCGCCTTGGCCGCAACCTGTTCATGATAATGGAGATCTTAAACATCTGCATGACGAAAGAGTGCAGGGTGTGGACAATAAAGGACGGCTACCGGCTGGGTGATGACATCCAGAGCAAGGTTTTGGCTTTCGCATTCGGGTTGAGCGCGGAGATTGAGCGCAACTTGATAAGCCAGAGGACAAAGGAGGCTTTGGCGCGCCGGCGGGCCATGGGGATGATGCTGGGCCGGCAGAGCGGAAGCCGGAACCGGAAGACAAAGCTTACCGGCCGGGAGGCCGAAATAGGTAAATGGCTTAAGGAGGGGACGTCCAAGGCCGAGATTGCGCGCCGTTGTGGCGTAAGCACGAGCACTATATTCAGATTCCTGTCTTTGGCGCGCGGCTCTCATTCAAACGGTCGTTAGCCCGCCACGGTCAAAACGAAAAACGTCAACAACTGATTTTGTAATCTACCAATAAATAAAGACAGGAATGAAACACTTATTGCTATTGTGCACGTTTGCCCTGTGGTCGGCCTTCGCGTCGGCTCAGACGCATACGGTCAGCGGCACAATCCGCGACGCCGCAGGCAACCCGCTGCCTGGTGTCGCTGTCGTCGTGCCGGGCACGACCCATGGCACAGTCACCGACATGGATGGCAGGTACACCCTAAAAGTTGACGGGGCCAAGACCCTCCAAGCCTCATTCATTGGCTACCAGACCGGCGAGATTGACCTCGCGAGCGGCAGTGGCGACATCGTGCTCTTCGAGGACAACAAGGAGATGGACGAGGTCGTCGTAGTGGCGTACGGCTCAACCCGCCGCGAGGCCAAGACAGGCGCCATCACCACCGTCCGCGCCGACGAGATTGCTGATGTTCCGGCTTCGTCGGTTGATAAAATGCTCAGCGGCAAGATGGCAGGCGTCCAGATCACAGCCAACTCAGGTCAGCCTGGCGCAGCCACTGATATCCGCGTGCGTGGCACATCGTCCATCAACGCGGGCAACAACCCTCTCTACGTCGTCGATGGTGTGCCCATCTTGAGCACCGACGAGAGCACTACTTTCACCAACACGGCCAACGCCATCTCGGCGCTCAACCCTAACGACATCGAGAGCATCACCATCCTGAAGGATGCAGCCGCCACCTCTGTCTACGGCAGCCGCGCAGCCAACGGCGTCGTCATCATCACGACCAAGAGCGGCCGCGAGGGACGCAGCACAGTCACCGTCCGAGGCAAGTGGGGCGCGTCTCAGCTCGCCAACGACAATGACTTCGGCGTGATGAACGCCGAGGAGCTCCTCCAGTACCAGCGCGACGCGGCTGTCAACGCCGGCTATGACCCTGACGACCCAACCAGCACATACTACCTGCCCCTCACAAAGCTCGAGGGCCAGCTGACCAACTGGATGGACCACCTCTCACGCACAGGCAAGATGCAGGACTATGAGGTCACCGCGACCGGCGGTAGCGCACGCACTTCATACTATTCCTCAATCAACTTCCACAAGAACGAGGGTATCTTCTACGGCATCGACTACACCAAGTTCACGGCGCGCATCAACGCCGACCACCAGATTAACGAGTGGTTCAAGAGCGGCGCACGCGTCAGCGGCACCTACTCGAACATGAACGACGTCCCGATGCAGTCGCTCTACTACTCCAACCCAATCTTCGCCGGCATGACCATCTGCCCTTGGGTTAAGCCTTACACCGAGGACGGCCTCCACAATGTGGACATCCCGTCAAACAGCAACACCAACCCCCGCGCCACGGCGGAGTATGACGAGCAGAACGAGAAGCAGTGGCACGCATCAGGCAGCCTCTACCTGCAGGCTGAGCCCATTGAGGGCCTCATGATCAAGACCACCGACGCCGCCGAGTACACCTTCAGCAACGGCCGCCGCTACTGGGACGTCTACACCAACGAGGGCGAGGCCACCCTCCAGACCATCCGCTCAATGCGCTCGCTGCTCACCACGTCCAACACCGTCAGCTATGAGCACAACTTCGGCAAGAACTACGGCCGAATCCTCGTAGGCCAGGAGGCGAGCAAGAACTTCATGGACGAGCTCTACCTCAAGAGCGGCAAGGTGGACTCAACCATCCCCTACCCCTCAACATCAACCCAGGCTGACGACGCAGGCGACTATGGCGAGGAGACCTCTACCATGCTCTCTTTCTTCGGCATCCTCGACTATAACTACGACTCACGCTACTACCTGACGGCATCCTTCCGTCGTGACGGCAGCTCTAAGTTCGGCAACGACAAGCGTTGGGGCTCATTCTGGAGCGTCGGCGCATCTTGGAACATCAGCTCAGAGAGCTTCATGGAGAACACCTCCGACTGGCTCGACTTCCTCAAGCTCCGCGTCAGCTACGGTATCAACGGCAACGACAACATCTCCAACTACATGGCGTTCGGCACCTACACCACCTCGGAGTACAACGGCATCACCACCATGCGCAAGAGCACCCCGTCCAACCCCGACCTGAGCTGGGAGAACAACAAGAGCTTCAACGCCGGCGTGGACATCAACTTCCTCAAGAAGTACACCCTCAACGTGGACGTCTACAAGCGCAAGACCACCGACATGCTCCTCGACAAGCCCGTCTCAATGACCTCAGGCTTCAGCAGCAACACCTGCAACATCGGCTCGATGGAGAACAAGGGTCTTGAGATTCAGCTCTCAGCCAACATCATCATGAACGGCGACTGGAACTGGAACGTCAGCGGCAACATCTCATTCAACCGCACCGAGATCACAGACCTCGCCGGCCAGAGCGAGATGGCCTACTCGGGCGACTCGCGCCTCCGCCACGTCGTTGGCAAGAGCATGTTCACCTTCTACCTCAAGGACTACTACGGAGTCAACCCGACCAACGGCGAGGCTCTCTTCGTTGCCGAGGACGGCACCCTGACCAACAGCTATGATAAGGCGCGCTACGTCTACGCCGGCAGCCCCGAGCCCAAGTACACCGGCGGCATCAGCACCGACCTCTCATGGCGCGGCATCAGCCTCTCGGCACAGTTCGAGTTCAAGGGCGGCAACGACATCCTCATTGTCGAGAACCGCTACCTCCAGAGCGACGGCAGCATGATGAACATGAACCAGACCAAGGGCGCGCTCAACTACTGGAAGAAGCCCGGCGACACCAACTGCAACCCCAAGCCCGTCGCAGGCAACTCGACCAACTCATATAGCTTCAACACCACCCGTTTCCTCGAGGACGGCTCATACACCCGCCTCAAGGACGTCACCCTCAGCTACAACTTCCCCCGCGAGCTCATTGGCAAGATTAAGCTCAACTCAGCCCGCGTCTACGTCTCCGGCCTCAACGTCTACACCTGGCACAACGTCAACTTCTGGGATCCAGAGCGCGGCGTAACCGGCATGGGCGCGGGTGTCTACCCGATGACTAAGACCTTCGTGGCTGGCATCGACCTCTCGTTCTAATCCACATTCATAAGCATCGACAAAATGAAATCTAAATATATACTTACGGCCGCCACGGTCTCGGCTCTCGCCCTCGCCTCGTGCGAAGACGACTTCCTCAACGAGGAGCCCAAGCTCAAGCAGAGCACCGAGATCACCCTCAGCAACATTGACGGCATCGAGAAAGCCATCTCGGGCTCTTACGCACCCCTCTACGGCGCAAGCTGGTATGGCTCATCATTCATCTACAACTGCGAGCTGCGCGCCTGCAACGCCCGCAAGCCTAAGGCCGGCAGCGACTGGGACTCCGGACGATGCAAGACTGCCAACGACTGGTCCTACTCGGCCGACGCCACCATGGGCGGACTCTGGAGCTACGCCTACTACACCATAGCCAATGTCAACGACATCCTGGACAACATTGAAGGCAAGGCAGACCAGACAACAATTGATGGCATCCGCGCCGAGGCCCTCTTCCTCCGCGCCCTCGCTCATTTCGACCTCGTCCGCACCTTCGGACAGCCCTACACGCAGGTTGACCCCTCCACGTCGCTCGGCGTGCCCATCATGCTCCACACAGTCACCGGCACCCCTGCGCGCAACACCGTCGCCGAGGTCTATGACCAGATTGTAGCCGACCTCACCGAGGCCGAGTCCATCATGCCCGAGGACTACAACACGTCGGACAAATATCATCAGGAATCAATTGCCGACTACAAGGCGGTAGCGAGCCTTGAGGCCATTCAGGCCCTCCTCAGCCGCGTCTACCTCTACATGGGCGAGTGGCAGAAGTCGGCAGACTACGCCACCAAGGTCATCAACAAGATGGGCGCCTCTAAGCTTTGGAGCAAGAGCGACATCCTGACCGCCTACACTTCAGAGACCGGCACATCGGAGGTCATCTTCGAGGTCTACGGCGCTGAGGGCAACGACCGTTTCTCAACCCAGAACTGGGAGTTCCTCATGTGGCTCTCAAGCCCCCGCGGCTCAGGCGACTTCGGCGCATCGCATGACGTTTATGACCTGTACGCCGACAATGACGTCCGCAAGCAGCTCTACGTCACCGATGACAAGGCAGTCTTCGGCAGCTACACCCAGTACTGGAGCACCAAGTACGCCGGCAAGGACAACAGCTCGCCCTCATACAACAACACCATCGTGCTTCGCCTCTCCGAGATGTACCTCAACCGCGCCGAGGCTCAGATTCGCGGCGCAGTCGTATCGGGCGCATCAGCTCAGGGCGACATGGTCACCCTCGCCTCAGCCCGCGGCACCCAGCCTGAGGCCACCACGCTCAACGGCATTTTCAAGGAGCGTCGCAAGGAGCTCGCCTTCGAGGGCCACATTGTCTATGACTACGCCCGCTTCGGCTACTCACTCACCCGCGACGACATCGACGCCGAGCTCAAGGAGGTCCCGTTCCCCAACTACCGTTGGGCGCTCCCCATTCCCAAGGATGAGATTGACGCCAACCCCAGCATGGTTCAGAACCCAGGTTACTAAGCTATTGTCAGCACGCTTTATTCAAACAGGTTTACAATTATGAAACATACATATTTAGCCATCAGCGCCATGGCTCTCGCCTTCGTCGCTTGCGACGACAATGAGCAGCCCGGGTTCTCAGACTCAGACGCATTTGTGGCATTCTCATCTTCGACCGCCAGCGTTGACGAGGGCGAGGAGGTGGAGATCCCCGTCTCCTTGGCATCAGTGGCCGGCCTCAGCAAGAGCGCCTACGTAGAGGTCATCAGCGATGAGAGCTACACGGCGGTAGAGGGCACAGACTTCGAGATTGTCGGCTCAAAGACCGTCAAGTTCGACGCCGAGAACCGCACCGCCTACATCACCATCAAGTCTATCGCCAACGGTGTCTACACTGGCGACGTCAAGATAGGGCTCGCCCTCAAATCTGACGATATTAATGTGGGCGCGCAGAACGAGTGCGTCGTGACCATTGCGGACGCCGAGCACCCTCTCCAACCGATTCTCGGTTCTTACTCAGCATCTGCCAACAGCTTCTACTCAAGCATGGGGCACTTCGACTGGACCATCACTCTTAGCAAGGACGAGTCTGACGTAAGCAAGGTATACATTGACAACCTCGAGCCGTATTTCGCCTCAGCAGGTTACTCTGGACACATCTACGGAACCGTAGAATCTGACGAGGAAGGCAACCTGACACTTATCAAGGTTCCCTCTGAGCAGGGTTACGGATACAAGTATAACGGAAGCGAGGTAGTCTTTACCGTCATCTCGACCGCAGACCCCAACGACGCTAACGCCAAAGAGCTGACAGCATCCGAGAACATGGAGATTGAGATTAAGGACGGAGGCAAGACGCTCGTCGTCAAGAACAGCTTCGGCATCTACGCCTCTGGCTGGTGGAACCTCATGTATGGCGACATCACTTTGACCAAGAAGTAGTCAGAAACAGAAATCACTCACATGCGCCGGGGGCTTTGAGCCTTGCGCCCCGAGCCTCCGGCACTTATAAATGATTGAAATGAAAAAACTTATATATAGTCTCGCCGCTGTCGGCCTCACCCTTGGGGCTTGCAACGAGTTCGATGACGAGGTTTCAAAAGTCTACCCTGACGGCCCAGCTGTCACAGTCGACGTCACCGTGTCGTCAGACAATTCGATATCCTACACGGTAACCCCCGCATCTGGCGCGCAGGGCTACGCCTACGCCATCGTCGAGAGCGCGGATAAGGAGGATGACGAGACAGTGTACACGGCCGATGACATCATCAGCCTCATTGACACCAAATCAGACTTTGGAGCAGGCAACGCCCGCTACGTCAAGACTTCAGACGCGGCGTCAGTCACGGGCGAGGTGGAAGACCTCACCCCCTACGGCAAGTACGTCTTCCTCGCAGTAGCTTATAACGAGTATGACAAGGCTGGCGCAGTCACAGCCAAGGAGTTCCAGTTGAGCGACAGTGGCGCACCCGAGATTGAGAGATTCGACCCAAGCGGCACCGCAGTCGTCGTCACCTTCTCCGAGGACGTGAAAGTTGACACCACCGGCGCAGGCGCAGGCAAGTACACAGCCTTCACTGCCCTCCTGTACTCTCCGGCATCAGGCACAATCACCAAGAGCTACGTCACCAATGTCAAGGTATCCGGCAATGAGGTTTACTTCTACATCGATGGTGCGGAAAATGGCATGATTGCCTCTATCGGCTGGGAGAGTGACAACGCCATAACCGACCTCAAGGGCAACGGATTCGGCGCACTCGAGGCCGGTTTTGATGAGGATGCAAATATCATCGTCACATTTGAAAACGGAAGTGTCAAGCTGAATGTAGAGAGCATCTCGGCAGAGGGCGTAAGCGGCAGCTACGCAGACATGGACAACTTCGTCCTCACGGTCAAGACCAAGAATGACATCTACGAAGGCACTCTCACTGCCACATTCTCAGCATCAGACGACGAGATGTCCTCCACAATCAAGACCAGCGTCACCATTGTAGACAAGAACACCTTCACAGTCACCATCCCCGCCCAAGTTCTGGCAGGTCAGTCCATCACGGCGGTTCTTGAGGACGGAGCGTTAGTTGACGCCAATGGCAACAGCTACACCGGCATCACCCTCATCAGCGAGGACGAGGCCTACACCGTCGCAAAGGCGATATCACTCAGCGATGTCATCGGCACATACAGCGCAAGCTTCTATCTCTACTCGGAGGTCAAGGCAGGCTCCATGACCGTTCACAGCGAGACTTGGACCATCACTGAGGCCAGCAAGTCAGAGGAATATGTATACGTCGTGGCAATCTCCGGCATCACCGCGGCAGACTATCCCGACGCATCTACTGTGACAGCGAAAGGTACTTACAATGAGCTCACTCACATTCTTTCCATCGACTCAAAAATCGGAACCGCCAACCTTCAATATAAGGACGGTGAGGAAATTAAGACTGTTGAGGCTCCTGTATATCTTCTCGACTACGAATCGGATGGGGACAAGACGGCAATGCTCGAATTCTCCGCAGCAGGCGCTGCAGCCGCAACGTCTTACTGGATGGTCTACGCCTACGACGCCAACTATGGTGGCATCTTGGACTACATGATGAAGACCACCATCAAACGCCAATAACAAAGGCGAAGAGTCATAATGCGATAACAAAGGAAAGCGTCATGACCATGAGCCTCTGAAAAAGCATAACAGAGCGAGGCCGCTTCTCAACCACAGAGGAGCGGCCTCTTTCACATTTTTACAAAGAAGAGAAATATGAGGAAAAGACTAACATTAATGTTTGCGGCAGCCTTGTGCGCGGCGACAGCCTCGGCGTCGCCAGTGACGCGGTCGGAAGCCGTGGCATACGCCAACGCCTACCTGAGCAACATACTCGAAGCTGGGAACAAGGCTGTGGGCGCAGCGCCCATCACGTTCGGGGCGAACGCGCCGATATACGCTGTATCGCTCGCCCCGCAAGGTTGGATGCTGCTTGCGGCTGATGACGTCATAGCCCCCATCATAGGCTATTCACTGACAGGCAGCCTCGACGCGGACGACATCAACGACAACATGTACGCCTATCTCGGTCATTTCGCCTCAGACATCGAGGCGGCCACAGCACGCGGTGACGGCAAAAACCCGGCATGGGCGACAGACACCATCGCGGAGACAAACAAGGCGGCCTCGGCTGTCGAGCCACTCATTGAAGTCGAATGGAACCAGAGCGGCAAATATCGTCAGAGCTGCCCTTCGTCAGCCTCAAAAGGCGATGCCATAGTGGGCTGCGTGGCGGTGGGCATGGGTCAGGCCATGAGCCACTACAAGAGCCCCAAGCGCCCCACAGGCTACATGAGCTACAACAGCGCGAACTACGGCACACTTTCCATCGACTATGACGCTGAGGACGCCTATGACTGGAGAGCCATCGTCAATGCGCAAAATGAGGACAGCGACGGCAAAGAGTGCGCTCGATTCCTTTACCACTGCGGCGTGGCGGTCCAAATGGACTATGGGTCGGACGGGTCGGGCGTGTCATACATGGGCAACGTGCCATACGCCCTCAAGACATTCTTCGGCTACTCGAACAAAGTGACCAACGTCAAGAAAAGCAGCTACACGCAAGACGAGTGGATAGCCTTGCTGAAAAGTGAGCTGTCAGCCGGTCATCCCATAATCTACGCCGGGTATAGCACATCGGGCGGACACTGCTTCAACATTGACGGCTATGACAAGTCCGGCCTCTTCCACTTCAACTTCGGGTGGGGCGGCAGCAAAAACGGCTATATGAGCATATCGGCCCACGAGTATAACTCGGGCGAGCTGTGCACACTCAACTTCGCCCCCGCCACTGGCGCGCCACTTTCCATAGCGGTCTCAAGCAACTCCGTCGCCAAAGGGACTGCCGCAGGCACAGTAGTGGCCACACTCACGACAGAGACCGACAAGGAGGGGTGCGAGTTCACATACTCAGTATCGGGCGTGGAGAATGTACTGACACATGAGATCCCCGACCCCGTTTTTGACGTTGATGGCGACAAACTCGTAGCCAACAGCCTTTTTGCCACCAAATATCCCGCCTCGTCCATAGCCCGCTCCGTGTCAGTCAACATAACATCAACCAATGCCACCACAGGAGCCTCAACGACCGTCAAGACCTCTTTCAACCTGAAAGCGGCATCGACTGCCATCACAGCCATTGAGGCCGCAGGCATCCGCATTTCGCAGACATCGGGCGCCGTCACCATCACGGCAGGCGGCGAAAAGATCCGTGCCACGATTTCGTCCGTCACGGGTGTGGCACTCGGGATTAATGAGATAGAGCCTGACGAGTCCGCGTCATTCAATGGACTTGCGCCAGGCATTTACATCCTTTCCATCTCAGGCTCAGGCATATCAGAATCAACACGTGTGCTTATCAAATAGGCATACCTATTTAAGTCATTTATCAACCAACAACCATGTTACAATTAAAAACGGCACTTGTTGCGTTGACCGTCTTCTTCACGGCCAACACTATCGGCAGCATGGCGCAGCAAACCTACAAGCCCACCACCCTTTGGCCCTACATCAACTCAGACTTCACCCAAGGCACAGTATACCAGTCAGGCGGAAGGACAACCGAGGCCACGCTCAACGTACACCTGATGAGCGGAGAGCTGCACAGCCTGAAGGGCGACAACATATCAGCCGTCACACTCACAGAGATTGACAGCGTGCGGATTGGCTCGACCACATTCATCCCGTCAGACGGATGCATGTGCGAGGTTTTGGGACACAGCGGGCGCGTGTTCGTCGTCAAGAAAGTCATTGGCGACTTCAACAAACTGATGTCTGGCACAGGAGCCTATGGCACAACACTCAGCACATCGGGCCGTCGCGAGCTCACGTCGCTTGAGATTGGCGGCATCAACCAGACAAACCACGGCCTGCTACGCCAGAACCGTGAGCAGTCGCAGATTCTGCCTGTCAAGACAAGCCGGCTCATTATAATAACCTCAGCCGACGCAAAGGCGGCGCCTCAAATTGTTGATTGCACCTCTCGCTCTGTAAAGGAACTCATCCCCGCAGCCAAGCAGGATGAGTGGAAAACAGCGGTGAAGGAGGCCAAGATTAAATGGTCCAAGGACGAGAGTGCAGGCTCTATTGCCGCTCTTGTGAACAAATTCATACAGGAATAGCCAAGCGCACTGACACAAATCCGCCCCCCAGTCATCTGTCATGATGAACGGGGGGCGGATTGTCTTATTTAGCTCTTTGCAAACGCGCCCTGCATGGGGTTTAGCTTCAGCATCACCACCCTATTGTTAACGTGAGGCTCGTCTAAAACTGTCTGACAAGTTAATTATAAGACATCTCGGCAAGGAGAGCAAAGACGAGCGGCGCATTCCAATTGATGGCGACCTCGTTGGTTGAATAACTGCACTGCTCGTCGGCATAAGCGCGGGCGGGATATTGGCTGCGCGTCGGCTCAGGGCCACAATCAGTTGGAACGACAGTGTTCGGGCCGCCCACGAGGAAACCAGGGACAGGCTCTACGATGGTGTCGGCAGCAGAGGGGCGATGGTGGATATGCATGGGGTATTTGCCACCCACTCCCGTCACGAACGAGTATCCCGTGGCGTTGCAGCCAAAGATGTAGTGCAAGTCATTGCGGAGGGACTGGACATAAGCCGCCATCTTGCCATCCGAGGCCTTATAGGCCATAGCTTTGAGCATTGCTGCATTAGCCACAAACGAGTTGCTGCCCCAGTCGAAACCGTCAAGGCTGACTCCCATGGGGTTCTTTTTCTCAATGGAGAGGAACTCGTCTGCCTGTCTCGCGAGCTCTGCTGCCGGGTTAACACCAGGGAGGGACTTGCCGCAGTCCACCATTGAATAATAGGCCAAAGTGCCGACATTGCCCCACGACGGGAGAGCGTAGTCACCTTTATGTGCAAAAGCGTCATCGGCATAATCGTCGTCACCCGTGGAGAGCCACATCTCCGTAGCGGCCCAGAACCATTCGTCATTCAGGTCGTTATCACCATACTCACCCGTCGAGACGTCATCCGGGTTATGGAAGATGACTTTGGGATTTTTCTTGGCCCAACTATAGGCATCCTTGGCCGCACGCCCACATTGTCTTGCCAATTTCTTAAGCTCGGGTGAGCGGCCGCACAGAGTCCGGGACGCATAGGCCATCGTAGCAGCGAAATCGAGCGCGGCGGCCGTGCTCTTTGTCACCACATAGCGTTTCTGTTGGCACTCTGACGGCATGATGAAGCCCTCGAAATTGAGAGTGGTCAGCTTGTGGTAGACACCGCCATCCGCAGGGTCCTGCATGGTGAGCATCCAGCGGAGGTTATAGAGCGTCTCGCTTGTCAGGTCGGGGAGAGGCTGAGCGCTCTCGGGGATGTTGAGAGAAAGCGTGTCCGCCACCTTGGCAAAAGTGTTGGACGCAAGCATGAGCGTATATGTCGTGATGGCGCTGTTAACAATGTACTTGTTATAGTCGCCGGCGTCATACCAGCCGCCGGGGGAAGAGAGGACGGTGCCCTCGGGACGCTTTTTTGAGGCGGCCGACTTGTGAACATACACCACGTCGTCAGGGTGGCCAGCCGAGCGTGCCCACTCGCCGCCATATTGCTTTGCGATAGGCATTGACGCACGATTATAATAATAGGCTCGGGCGGCTTTGCGCAGCGCGTCATAATGGACTTTCGGCCCCACCTCAAAGGGCATTGAAAAGAAACTGCTGTCAACCACTATCACATATTTGCCCGGCTTTGTCAGCGAGGAAAAATCAATCACCTGGATAGAATCGCCAGACTCCGCCCAATAGACCGGGTCACTCAGCTTGCCAGACATCACCACGACATCGTAGTCCTCAGCGTCCAAGACCTGAAAATTCTTCCCTAAAATCAACCTCTCGCCATAGCTTTCCGCCTCTTTGGGGGCAGTCACGCTATCCGCACTATCGACATTCACCACATCGGACATGGCGATAGACGAGTCTTCGTCGCAGACCGCCATACACTCCTCAGCACAAGCACGAGGAGCATCCTTCAGCATTATATAATAAGCCCTCTTGGCCTCATTAGGCGCATAACCGCACTGGTCGACCTTGACTGCGCCCCAAGCGCAGACCGCTACTCCTTCACTATTATGATAGTTGCCATCGCACGACGTAAACGCCATCAATGCGCAGCACGACAGGGCCAAAAGAGCAGATGTTTTGGTAATTCCCATATGAAAACCTATTGTGTAAAAGCATTTAACCGACACGTGAGGGATTACCCGAAATCCGATTTCAAGCCAAAGCAAAGGATTTTTTGGCTAAAACCTGCGACCCCACCTGACCACCGAAGTTATTTAAAATTATTCACGCAAACAAACAGATGTTTACCTTTTCTTCTGCTCTTGATGGCACAACACGCATAAGTTTTGCACTTTTTAACCACCTGATGAGCTTAGTTTGCAGATTTTGCGGAGAGGGGATGCGGCGGAACGAGTGGACTGTGATGTGGCGGTTAGGGGACTATGGAGGAAGGGTGCAGTAAAGTTGAGGTGATTCGTCCTCGGGTGGATGGTATTCAAAGACGGGCGGGGGAGTTTCGTGAGAAGAAGCGCGATTAAGGCTGGATATGCGGTTCTACCCCAAAGAGGGAGCCACACTGCCACAAAGTCACCCCCAAATAATTTTTTGCGTGTAGAAAAAAAAAATTAGGCTGCATCGCAACATTTAAATCACGATGCAGCCATTATGTGAGAAAAGTTATGTTCAGTCTCTATTCAATTGGCTCTACCCGTCCTCACTGAGAGCTAAGATCAAAATCTGATTCGATTGAATACTACTTCAAAATACAGTGTAATCGCCCTCTTCTCCGGGACCACCCCCCCCTTATATCCTCAGGAAGTATCGTTTCCAATATCCTCCCGTTTTTGTAGATAAAGGCGAAGTCATCATCACCTAATGCAACCAAAGCGTGCTTTCCATCCAGATGGGAGAATGGCAGAACATCTGCATAAGTATCCTCTCCTATTTGATTGTCATTTGAGTCAATGAGTTTCCACTTCCTTGATTTGTCACCATCAAAGCGCGCCCAAATCTTGCCATCAGAATCAAGTTTTAGGTCTTCGTATTTAGCCCTTATAAGGGTCTCACCCTTCATGTTCATAAGACCCCATTCGTTGCCTTTTCTAAAAGTGAACAGGTCGCCTTTAATCTCACCGATTTTTTCAATTTTCAGAGTCGGCTTCACAAGGACCTCACCATTTAAATCAATAAGACCCCGGGCCTTCTCTCCATCAATTTCCATAGCTACCGGAATTTTACATTCTCTGGGCTCTTCAGAATCCGCATATTTATCTAAAGTGGCCTTTGAAATTTCATACAAAACCTTTCCAGTTGCACTTATGAAAGCAAAATTCTTGATTTTGTCTTGTGCGTCCGCCTCCTCTAACCTCTTGTCAAGTCCAAAAAACACACCGTCACCTACACTGAACAGTTTTTCATATACAGGCTTCAGAGTACAATTACCGTCTTTGTCAATGAGCCCAGACAAAACATCGACGGTTACGAACTTAGCGTACCCGTCGCTGTTGAAAGGTTCGACATGTAGCACTTCCTTGCCCTCAATCTTATCAAGTTTCTTGATGACCTTTCCGTCTACATCAATGATAGTGACAGGCTTGCCCACCTCTGCGACCAAAGCCCTGCCATTGCGGAACGCTGTGACACGGTCATACTCAGAGCCCACCTTCTTGGGATGCTCGGAAGCTGTATACATCTCCCAAACGTAATCTGAGTTCTTCACAAAGAAACGGCCGTCACGGGCCACCGTAGGTTCACCCTTGAACTCATCCTCAAACAGGATTTTGCCATCCGGTGAGAGCATTCCCCACATACCATTTCCTGACTTGTATCCGAAATACTCAATTTCCGCACTCTTCTCCTTCGAGCAAGACGAGAGCGCGAGACACGCAAAAACCATCACCGACAAAGGGCGAACGATTTTTCTCAGATTCATAGTTTTAAAAGTTTGAAGTTATAGTCAATCAATAATGTAAGCCTGAGGGGATTGGCCCCTCACAGAAACAGGGCGGGAAGGCGTAGCCTGCCGTTTTTCAGTTGCATAGTCGGCCTGACAGACACCTCAGCCTTGTTTTTAACAAAGTTGAAAAAAAAAATCACAACACTCAAGAGGAATTTACTTTCTCGACTGCGATGAAGGGGTTTCTGCGGGGGGAAGAGAAGAATATTGACTGAGGGGATGCAGAAAAGAGGGCGGGAAGACTGAAGAAAGTCGGCAAGAAAACTCCTCTCATACGCAGGTTTTCTCATTTCGATTGGCGGGACGATACTGTGTCTTTTGCTATTTGAAACTTGACGTAGGGACTTAGCGGTTCTTTTAAGAGGACGGAGAGGCGGGATTGCGGCATTCGGGAAGCGGAAATATGGAGCAGCGGATGGGAATGAGGCGGTGTAAGTGACTTGTGTGTATGCAAAAAAAAAATGTTTGTACACGAAAAAAATCCGCCCCCCGGAGATGACTCCGGGGGGCGGACTGTTTTAAGGGGCGGCAACCTACTCTCCCACACTCGTGTGCAGTACCATCGGCGCGGGCGGGCTTAACTTCTCTGTTCGGGATGGGAAGAGGTGGGGCCCCGCCGCCATAGCCGCCTGATTATTCTCGCTTGGCTTGACATCACTTTGTCTGTCTTGCCAGCTATGGGTTGACGTGCGCGAGGGGGACGAGGGGTGCGGCTTGGCGGCCCTTGGGGACGCCTGCTGCCGGCCTTTGCGTGCTTTGCTTATCGCTTTCGCCTTGCTTAGCTTTTTTGTTGTCCCGCCGCCGCCCCGAGGGTTCGGGGCGGGCGGCGGTGGAAGGAAGATCTCGGGCAATTAGTACCGCTCGGCTTTGGTGTCGCCACCTTTACACCTGCGGCCTATCGACGTCATAGTCTCTGACGGCCCTCTTGGGGAGGTCTCATCTCGGGGGGGGCTTCGCGCTTAGATGCTTTCAGCGCTTATCCCTTCCGCACACAGCTACCCGGCGGTGCCCCTGGCGGGACAGCCGGCACACCGGCGGTGCGTCCGACGCGGTCCTCTCGTACTAACGTCAGCGCCCCTCAAACCTCCTGCGCCCACGACAGATAGGGACCGAACTGTCTCACGACGTTCTGAACCCAGCTCGCGTGCCACTTTAATCGGCGAACAGCCGAACCCTTGGAACCTGCTCCAGCCCCAGGATGTGACGAGCCGACATCGAGGTGCCAAACCGCTCCGTCGATTTGAGCTCTTGGGAGCGATCAGCCTGTTATCCCCGGAGTACCTTTTATCCTTTGAGCGACGGCCCTCCCATGAGGAACCGCCGGATCACTTTGCCCTACTTTCGTACCTGCTCGACTTGTTTGTCTCCCAGTCAAGCCCGCTTATGCCACTGCACTCTGCGCGCGGTTGCCATTCGCGCTGAGCGGACCTTGGGAAGCCTCCGTTACTCTTTTGGAGGCGACCACCCCAGTCAAACTACCCGCCATGCGGCGTCCCCCCTTTTCCGAGGGGGTTAGATCCCAAGTGGCGGAAGGGCCGTATTTCAACGTCGGCTCCGCGAGGGCTGGCGCCCCCGCCTCTCAGCCTCCGGCCTATCCTACACGTCCGCCACCCAGGAACGGCGCAAAGCTGCAGTAAAGGTTCACGGGGTCTTTCCGTCCCGTCGCGGGTACCCGGCATCTTCACCGGGACTACAATTTCACCGAGCTCACGGTCGAGACAGTGTCCGGATCATTACACCATTCGTGCAGGTCGGAACTTACCCGACAAGGAATTTCGCTACCTTAGGACCGTTATAGTTACGGCCGCCGTTTACCGGGGCTTCAACTCGGCGCTGCCCCCTTGCGGGATGACGCCTCCTCTTAACCTTCCGGCACCGGGCAGGTGTCAGGCCATATACCTCATCTCTCGATTTCGCATAGCCCTGTGTTTTTGGTAAACAGTTGCCTGGACTTTGTCACTGCGGCCCCCCTCACGGGGGGCGCCCCTTCTCCCGAGGTTACGGGGCGGTTTTGCCTAGTTCCTTGACCGTGGATCACTCGCGCGCCTTAGTATATTCAACCCGACCACCTGTGTCGGTTTAGGGTACGGGCCCCGCCTCGCTTTTCTTGGCGGCCCTCTCCCACGCTCGCTTCGCCCGGGGGCTAGGCTCGGGGGCGCATGTCCGTCGCGCCCCGCGTGGCCGAGGGCCGCGTCGCTTTAGTGGCGGCCGGCTCTGGACTTTTGAACAGATTCCCTTCGGGATCCCCTCAGCGGGTGCCCCTTAGGACCCGGCTTACCCTGATCCGTCGAGCGTTGATCAGGAACCCTTGGTCTTTCGGCGTGCGGGATTTTCACCCGCATTATCGTTACTCATGCCTACATTTGCTTTTCCGGCCGCTCCACCGCGGGTCGCCCCTTCGGCTTCGCCGCGGCCGGAATGCTCCCCTACCGACCCTGCTCAGCAGAGTCCCATGGCTTCGGCGGGACGCTTATGCCCGATCATTATCCACGCCCCCGCGCTCGACCAGTGAGCTGTTACGCACTCTTTGAATGAGTGGCTGCTTCCAAGCCAACATCCTGGCTGTCTCTGCGCGGGGACCTCGTTAGCACAACTCAGCGCCCACTTCGGGGCCTTGGCCGATGGTCCGGATTGTTCTCCTCTCGGACGCGGACGTTAGCACCCGCGCCCTCACTCCCACGGATACGTGTCGGCGGCATTCGGAGTTCGTCAGGACTTGATAGGCGGTGAAGCCCTCGCATCCTATCGGTAGCTCTACCTCCGCCGTACTCCCGTGGGGCTGCACCTAAATGCATTTCGGGGAGTACGAGCTATCTCCCAGCTTGATTGGCCTTTCACCCCTACCCCCGCCTCATCCGTAAGCTTTTCAACGCTTACCGGTTCGGACCTCCATCCCGATTCACCGGGACTTCATCCTGGACGGGGGTAGATCGCAAGGTTTCGCGTCTGGCCCGGGCGACTCATGGCGCCTTTTAAGACTCGCTTTCGCTTCGGCTCCGGCCCTCCTGGGCCTTAACCTCGCCGCTCGGGACCAACTCGTAGGCTCATTATGCAAAAGGCACGCCGTCACGGTGTCTCCACCGCTCCGACAGGTTGTAGGCGCACGGTTTCAGGGTCTCTTTCACTCCCCTCGCGGGGTGCTTTTCACCTTTCCCTCACGGTACTCGTTCGCTATCGGTCTCCAAGGAGTGTTTAGCCTTGGCGGATGGTCCCGCCTGCTTCGCGCAGGGTTTCACGTGCCCCGCGCTACTCGGGATGCCGGTGTCTTGAGGTCTGTCGTTACGCCTACGGGGCTGTCACCCTCTCCGGCGGGCCTTTCCAGGCCCTTCGGCTTCCTCACCTCTCGAGTGTCCCGGTCCCACAACCCCGCGCGGGCCTTGACCCGCGCGGTTTGGGCTCCTCCCTTTTCGCTCGCCGCTACTCGGGGAATCACTTGCTTGTTTTCTCCTCCTGCCGCTACTAAGATGTTTCAGTTCACGGCGTTCGCCTCCCTTTCGGGATCGCCTCTCGGCGGGGTTCCCCCATTCGGACACCCCCGGGTCAACGGCTGTTTGCGCCTCGCCGGGGAGTTTCGCCGCTTGTCGCGTCCTTCTTCGCCTCTTGGAGCCAGGGCATCCTCCGTGCGCCCTTGTCTTCTTCTCTTCCGGGGCCGCGGCCTCGCGGCCGGGCCCCTCGTCTCTCTCTCAGCATGTCAATGTGCGTCTTGAGCCTCATCGGGCTCAATGTGGAAGTGGCGCCAGGCCTCGGGCGGGGCCGCCTCGGCGGGCGGCTCTCCAGAAAGGAGGTGTTCCAGCCGCACCTTCCGGTACGGCTACCTTGTTACGACTTAGCCCCAATTACCAGTTTCGCCCTAGGCCGCTCCTTTCGGTCACGGACTTCAGGCGCCCCCGGCTTTCATGGCTTGACGGGCGGTGTGTACAAGGCCCGGGAACGTATTCACCGCGCCATGGCTGATGCGCGATTACTAGCGAATCCAGCTTCGTGGGGTCGGGTTGCAGACCCCAGTCCGAACTAGGGCGCGCTTTGGGGATTGGCTCACCCTCGCGGGCTCGCGGCCTTCTGTGCGCGCCATTGTAACACGTGTGTCGCCCCGGACGTAAGGGCCGTGCTGATTTGACGTCATCCCCACCCTCCTCGCACCTTGCGGCGGCAGTCCCCGCAGAGTGCCCGGCATGACCCGATGGCAACTGCGGGCGGGGGTTGCGCTCGTTATGGCACTTGAGCCAACACCTCACGGCACGAGCTGACGACAACCATGCAGCACCTAGTTTCGCCCCCTTGCGGGCGGGCGTGTCTCCACGCCCTCGGCTGACTTTCAAGCCCGGGTAAGGTTCCTCGCGTATCATCGAATTAAACCACATGTTCCTCC
>CAVKRQ010000013.1:0-107963 GCA_963658925.1 bacterium | reverse complement strand
GTACGGTGGTGTGAGAGGTCGGTAAATGTGAAAGTAGGAGGCAAATGCCTTTTATAATTAGCATTTACCTCCTACTCGATTTTGTTGCAATCTCTTGACGGCTAAAAGAAAATAAATATTTTAAATAACCTTTTAATGAGCGTGTCGTAGAAAACGATGAAAATCAGTATCAACTTTCATTATGAAAAGATTTCTGTTCGTACTCCTATTGTTTATTGGTTGTTCACTCGCTAATGCCCAAATGGCAAAGTTCCAAGCCCTGTATATATTCCAGTTTGCCAAGAATACGTCATGGCCTCAAGAGGATGCGGGAAAAGTTCTGACCATTACTATTATCGGTGATAACGCCCTTTCAACGGAGCTTAAAACAATTGTAATCAATAAGAAGGTCGGTGATCGGCCTATCAAGGTTGTCGACGCCGCCTCGGCTTCTGGTCTTGCGAAGTGCGACATCATATACCTTGGCGAGGCTAAGAGTTCGCAAATAAGTTCACTCGTAGCTGCGCAATCAGGAAATAAAGTTCTCATTGTGAGTGGAACCAAAGGCCACTGCTCTCAAGGTGCTGGCATTTCGTTTGCTCCAGAGGGAGGAAAGTTACAGTTTGAAATTCATGAGGGTAACATCGCCAAAAATGGCTTGAAAGTCACCCCGAAGCTTGTTACTCTTGGCAAGCAGGTTTTCTGATATATAACCGTATTAATAAAACTACACTATGAGGAAGGCCCTTACCCTTTTCGTGTCGCTGTTAGTGGCAGCAGGCGCTATGGCGCAGACCACGTTGACAAAGGAGCAAATTCTCGCAATGAGTACGGACGAGTTGGCCGAGTTGCCGCTTGAGACTCTCATGCAGGCTGTCGAAACTCTCGGCGTGTCTTCTGTTGACGAATTGTTTGCCATCATAATGAACAAAAACGTCTCTTCCGCCTCTAAATCGGAGGAGAGCACGTTCACGTCGCCGCTGTCATCTTCCGTCGTTACACGTGACGAGCTTCGCACTTGGGGCGTGACAACGATTGAGGAGGCGCTGCGACTGGTTCCAGGCATGATTGTCACTGAGAAGACGAATGGCGTGTATGATGTCCAGTTGCGTGGTCTCAACAATATACCGGATAACAACATGCTCCTCTACACGGAGAATTCCAACACTCTTGTGATGATTGACGGTCGCCCAGTTCACAATTATGCCATGGGAGCCATAACGTTTGAGATGTTGCCCATCGACATTGAGGACATTGAGCGCATTGAAGTTGTTCGTGGCGCGTCGGGAGCATTATATGGAGCCAATGCCGTGACGGGTGTTATCAACATCATTACCACAAAGCCAGACCAGTCCGACATGACCGTGTCCGGCAGTGCGCAGATGGGTAACAACAATTCCTATCTTGGTAGCTTGGCCTTTCGTAAAAGTGTGGGCGACAAGTTCGCCTTCGGAATAACAGCGAACTTCCAGCGCCGCAATCGCCCTACGAGCGATTTATATGTCATTCCGGCTGCCGGTCTCTATTACGCTCTTTCCGACGAAGCCCCGACATCTGGCTCAACATTTGAGCAGTCTGTTTTCGCGACGAAGCTTGAGGCCTATGGCGGCTCGTTGCGAGATTTTTCCGCTGGTGGATGGGTGGCCCCTGAAAACTTGCAGAATTTGCGTCAGGCGTATTCGCAGTCTGATGGTGGCAGCACTTACATTACTCTTTATGATTGCTTGGAGCCTGAGACCCCCGCTTCTGACATGTTCCCTAATTCAAGCATCGCGCGCAGGTCTGAGGGCTATAATGGCTACATTGCTTTCTCCCCGGCAAAAGATGTCCGCTTTGATTTGACAGGAGGCTATCAGCGTTCCTACGTTAACTCTACCCCTGTGGGTGATGACTACTTCTCTTTCAATGGAAGAGAGATAAAGGGTGGTTATGTCGCCCTCTCTGCCGACATTATGGGTCTCAAATTGCTCGCCAATTACAGTGGTGGCCCACAAAATTATGCGGTTGGCGTTCCTGGTTTCAAGGTCTATTCGAATTTGTTCTTTGCGTCTGCCGAGTATGACATCAACATCGGGAATCTTATGATTCGCCCGGGTGTTTTCTTCCAAGACATATACTATGAGGACTATGTGCCCGATTTTACGGGAGATGTCTCGTCTGGCGACTACTCATGGACGTATCACGACCCGGGTTACAAGTATGATGAGACAAAGGAGCACCTCTCCGGCTTTTTCAACTATGATGCCAAGATGACATCCATTGCGCCGGCGGTCCGCCTTGATTATAAAGTTGGTGACCTTAGGCTCATTGCCGCATATCGGACAGACAAGACAAACGTCCCCGACAAATGGAACCATTCTGCCCAATTCTCTGCAAGCTACTCTATTAACCCTGAGAATTTCATACGTGTGGTTTATGGCCACTCAAACCGTGCAGCGATACTTGTCAACTCAAGCGCGAATTTCCGTTGGACTCGAACAAGCCTTTTGTTGCCGTCTTATCTTTCGTTCCAAGCCAATAAAGATGCCAATCTTGTGTCAATTGATAATGCCGAGCTTGGCTACCGTTTGAAGCCTAATGCAAAACTCCTTGTTGACGCAGAGGCGTTCTACTCGGTATCAAGGGACTACAGTGCGCTTATGGCCAATGACGCATCTATTTCCGTCCCTAAGGCAGAGGCTGATGCTATATTAGAGAAAATCCAGAGCATGATGGCAGCGGGGGCTACAATGCCTCAGATTGGCGCATATGTGTCGCCAGCCCTTAAGTCGATAATGGTTACAGAGGCCAAAATCAGTTGTGGAGTACTTCCTTTCACAGTCAAGCAGTTCGGCATTAGCTTAAATGTGGATTGGATTATTTCCTCAAAACTTATCGCCAAGGCTAACTTGAATTTCCAAAAGACGCTGATTGATAACTATTATCAATATAGTCAGAGCAAGGGAATTCAGATTCTTCTAAGTCAGGCTTCAACGCAGGTGTCTAATGCCGTCATGAAAACCTTAAGGAGCAGTATGACTGGCGGCTTTGACCCGGATGCGATTAAAAAATTGCTCACAGAGGAAGGTGATTATTACAAGTTGACGTCTGTTCAAGCTGATGCCCTTAGGGATAAGATGGACGGAGGGGAAATCACGGACGCGGATTCTTTTAACGCATTGAATAAGTATTTCAATCCTGATACCGAGGATGGTGTCGAGAACAAGGCTACACCTAATTTTTATGGCATGATTGGCGTTATGTATAAGCCTATCGAGAAGCTTAACATTTCTGCATTTGCCAACTACATCGGTGAGCGCTCTTACAAGACGAAGTATAACGCTTCTGGTGAGGATCTTTCAAAACGACTGACTGTTAATATGCATTTGGGCTATAAACCAGTTGACAATTGTGAGATTTTCTTGAACGCCCATAATCTGCTCAATAATAAGAAGCGTGAGTTTGTCTATAGCGACGAGATCGGAGGATTGTACACTGTTGGTGTCAATTTCGGCTTCTAAGCTGGTCGCGACGGAACTATCGAGTACCTATTGGTAACTTGAACTCCTCCATCCCTGAAATGGGGTGGGGGAGTTTTGATTTCGTCTTCTTCCCATGCACAGTGGAGAAGTACCGAGAACTCGAGGCGGATAGTCTGAATTGACGCTACACAGACGGACAAGACACACCAACAGGGCGGGGTGCAAATTCGCTTTGCCATGTTTCTTATGTAGGGAATAAGAAATTTGTGGTGCATTTGTAGCGCATTATTGTTTATTTTGCTCATTGACAGATATGTTAAAATCAGATGGAGAAGTCAATTGAGGAACTCAAAAAACTTAGGGAATTGCTCTCGGTTGAACGAGAGTATGAGCGTAAGGAGTATGATGACACAGAAAAAAACGTACCTCTTGGGCGCTTGGTCAAAAGAGGGGCGGCTTGGTGGCCATTACGTCTTGGACGGACTTATTATAACTCTTTGAACCAATATGTTATAGATGTTTATCGTGTTGATGATTTAGATATAGATCCCGTTTTTGAGAGTGGTAAGGTTGTTCGTTTTTTTGAGAGTGACTTGTCAGGCAAGAGAAAGCCTGTCGGTTTTGTGGCCAATGTTGTTTTTGTAGACGGAGACCGCCTGTCCGTAGCCTTGCCATCCGCAGACTGCGCCAATAGGTTAGCGCATGCTACTGGACTTGGCGTGCAAACATGTCTTGATGAGACAAGTTACAGGTTGATGTTTGAGGCGTTAGACTCTGTCGTTTCTTCTAAAACGGGGCGTTTGGTCGAGCTTCGCCAAATTTTGCATGGTGAGAAGAAGTGTGGGTGGGCCACTGGCTGCAAAACATCATTTCCATGGCTTAACAATACTCAAGCCGAGGCTGTGAATAAGGTCGTTGAGGCGAAAGATGTAGCTATTGTTCACGGCCCTCCAGGCACAGGCAAGACAACCACACTTGTTGAGGCCATATGTGAGACTCTTAGACGTGAAAGTCAGGTCTTGGTTTGTGCGCAGAGCAATATGGCTGTAGATTGGATCTGCGAATTACTGGTTAATTGTGGAGTCGGCGTTTTACGCATTGGAAATCCGAATAGGGTTACCGACGCCATGCTTGAGCATACATACGAACGGAGATTCGCCGCGCACCCTGACTACAACCAGTTGTGGGCAATCCGTAAAACTTTGCGGCAAATTAAGAAAAGCAAGAGCCGCGATGGCCAAATTCATCAGAAGATTTCTCGTCTAACGGATCGGGCGGTCGAACTTGAAATTAAGATAAACGCAGAGCTGCTCGATGGCGCGCGTGTTGTGGCCTCTACGTTGACAGGGTCGGCGAATAAGGTGTTGGCGGGGCGAAAATTCTCGACGCTCTTTATTGACGAAGCCGCGCAGGCCATGGAGCCTGCTTGTTGGATCGCTATTCGTAAGGCTGGCCGAGTTATTTTCGCAGGTGACCATCTTCAGCTGCCTCCAACGGTGAAGTGTCCGGATGCCATGCGTGGGGGGCTTGGCAAATCTCTTATGGAGACTGCTGTGAAAAATCAACCTGAGGCGGTTAGCCTTCTTACTGTGCAGTATCGCATGGCCGAGCGGATAATGCGCTTCTCGAGCGACTGGTTCTACGATGGCAAGCTTAAGTGCGCTCCCGAATTGGCAATGCGAGGCAGCTTACTTGACTTTGAAGATGCCATCGAATGGGTTGAGGTCGACAGCTCTGTGTCTGAAGATTATACGGAAGAGTTTGTCGGACAAAACTATGGACGGGTGAACAAAGCTGAGGCGAGAATACTTGTCGCACACCTGAAAAAAATGATAGAAGGCATTGGCTGGGCTCGTTTCCTCGAAGAGAAAATTGATGTCGGATTAATATCCCCATATCGTTCGCAGGTTCAGCTGCTGCGAAATATGATTGGTGGCGACAAGTTTTTTAAACCTCTCAAAAGTTTGCTGACGGTCAACACGGTAGACGGTTTTCAGGGTCAGGAACGTGATGTTATCCTTCTCTCTATGGTCAGAAGCAATGAAAATGGTGAGATTGGCTTTCTTCGTGACTTGAGAAGAATGAATGTTGCCATGACTCGCGCGCGACATAAGCTTGTTATTGTCGGAAATTCCGAAACACTCTGCAAGCATGCGTTTTATCGAAAGCTTATTGAGTATATTACTTCCGAGCAGAAGGTGTATGGAGGTCTGTGACAATTTGCGGTATCTCAAAAGGCAGCCCGCCCCCAAAATTATAACAGGATAGTCAATGATGTGAGAAACAATAAATTCATCATATAATTCGCTCTTCATGTTGTGCTAATTTGATAAAAGGGCAGGCGACATTCTCCATAGAGCGAAGGAAAAGATGGCTTTTTTTGACTATATTTGGATAAATTAATCTGGCACATGGACATCAGTGGCTACATAATTCTTTTCTGTTTCTCGTTGGCGGCCTCTTTTTTGCAGAGAGTTAGCGGTTTTGGATTTGGAATCCTTGTTATGACTGTGTTGCCGTACATAATGCCGAGTTATGGTGAGTCCACTGCGCTTTCTGGCCTCTTGGCTATGGTCACTTCGGGCATCGTGGTTCTCAAATTGTGGAGGATAATCCCTTGGGGCAAGTTGTTGCCAATCTTAATAACTCTAATCCTTGTCTCCTGGTTTGCAATTTTGTTCGTAGCCAACCACCCGAGTGAATTGTTGCATAAGATTTTGGGTGGCGTGCTGATATTGGCGAGTCTTTGGTTCTTCTTCTTCAACGACCGTGTCAAGCTACGTCCCACTCTTGGAGTCCAAGTCTCTATGGGCGTTATTTCTGGCCTTATGGGCGGTCTGTTTAGCATGCAAGGGCCGCCTGCCGTCATCTATTTTCTCAGCACTTCTCAATCAAAAGAGGAGTATGCGGCACTGTCGCAGGCCTATTTCCTTATCGGCAATATTGTCATGGCCATATTCCGTTGGCACAATGGATTCGTCACGCCTGCTGTCGGACATGCCTGGTGCGCTGCCATATTGGCCGTGCTGATTGGTGGTTGGATTGGGGCAAAGGTCTTTGAACGGCTTTCTGCGCAAATGGTGCGAAAGGTGGCTTATGCCTATATGGCCGTGAGTGGCGTGGTCGCCTTGTTCACATAAAATGTGACTGTTTTGCTTTTTGTCTCATTTTTTATCCTTTCGTGCCGAGAAATCACGTCTTAATTTACGTGTTGGACTTAAAATGGCAACTAATGACGGCGTATGTAGCATTTGTCGCCTTTTTTTAGTTAATTTCGCTTTCCAAAGACTAAACATATTCTCAGAGCACATACACAAAACGAAATGATACAGGTCCTGAAATTTGGAGGCACCTCCATGGGCACTGCCAAGAGCATGCGGGAGGTCAAGCGGATCATTCTGGAGCACCCTGCGCCAACTATCGCTGTGGTTTCGGCGGTCAGCGGTGTGACTGACATGCTGCTCGGGGCGGCGAACAAGGCTGCGACAGGTGACGATTACACTGCCAACTTCAACGCCATTGTTGAGAAACACAGGGGCATCATTAATGAGCTTTTTGATGACCCTCAGCGGGTTGAGGCTATGTTGGCTCCCATATTTGCCGACCTCGGCAGTCTCCTCAAAGGTGTCTCACTCCTTAAGGAACTCAGCCGACGAAGCCTTGACACAATCTCCGGGTTTGGCGAGCGATGCTCATCACTTATCCTCAGTGAACTCATGCCGGGTTCACATCTTGTTGATTCGCGCCCTCTTATCAAGACTTACTCAGTCGGCAGCCGAAATCTTGTTCTTGATGATTTGACTGCCAATAACATAGCAAAAGCTTTTGAGAAGCCAGGTGGTTATACAATCATGCCTGGTTTTATCTCGACCAACGAGAAGAACGAGCCGACCACTCTCGGCCGCGGCGGGTCCGACTACACTGCGGCCTTGATAGCTGCGGCTGTCGATGCCGAAGTCTTGGAAATCTGGACAGATGTCGACGGTTTCATGAGTGCTGACCCTCGCATCATAAGCAGGGCCTATATGCTTGACCATTTGACCTATGAGGAGGCTATGGAGCTCTCCCATTTTGGCGCAAAGGTCATCTATCCCCCTACAATTCTCCCTGCACTCAAAAAGAAGATTCCTATCTATATCAAGAATACATTCAACTCAACGTGTCCCGGCACTCTCATCGACGACAAGGAGAGCAGTGACAAGAGCAGCAAGATTCGCGGCATCTCCAGCATCAAGAACGTATCGTTGCTGACTTTCCAAATGGTTGGAATGGTTGGCATTTCGGGTGTGTCCATGAGGCTGTTCAAGGCTTTGGCCGGAGCTTTCGTCAACGTTATCCTCATTTCGCAGGCGTCGTCAGAACTCACCGTAAGCTTTGTCGTAGAGACTAAGGATGCGGAGCGGGCTGCCGAGGTTATTGATGATGAGTTCAGAAAGGAGATTGAAACCGGGCATGCACAGCCTACGCACGTTAAGAGCCAGATGGCCGTTGTCGCGGTCGTTGGTGATCGCATGAAGCACAATACTGGCGTCAGCGGTAAACTTTTCGATGCAGTGGGTAAAAGCGGGATTAACATCTACGCTATTGCCCAGGGTGCCAGTGAAGTAAATATATCATTCGTCGTCAAGGAGGATGATCTCCGCAAGACACTCAACACGGTTCACGATTCTTTCTTCCTCAGCCGTTGCAAAGTCCTTCAGGTTTTCTTGACTGGTCTTGGCACTGTCGGAGGAAAGTTGCTTGAGAAACTCGCCGCCCAAGAGGCTAAACTTCGTGATGAGTATCGTCTCGTGGTTCGTATTGTAGGCGTAGCGAATTCCCGCAAAACTCTCATAGACGAGCAGGGCATCGATCCCGCTACCGCAAAGCAGCGTCTTGAGGCTGAGGGTACGCACCTGCCGAATGTGGAGTTTGCGGAAGCTATCAAGAAGCTTAATCTCGCCGGTAGCGTCTTTGTCGATTGCACAGCAAGTCCTGATGTAGCGTCGCTCTACGACACTATGCTCGAGAATAACGTCAATGTCGTGACAGCGAACAAGATTGCGAGCTCGTCGGCATATGAGCATTACGTGCATCTCAAGACAACGGCTCGCGATAAGGGGATAAAGTTCAACTATGAGACCAATGTCGGAGCTGCCCTGCCGATTATTGGCCCCATTAATGACCTCATGCGCTCTGGCGACCATATTGTCAAGATGCAAGCCGTATTGAGCGGCACTCTCAACTTTATCAGCAACGCACTTGCTCAGGGCCGTAAGCTTTCGGAGGTTGTGGCTGAGGCTAAGGCCAAGGGTTATAGCGAGCCAGATCCCCGCGTAGATCTCTCTGGCATAGATGTGGCGCGCAAAATCCTCATTCTGGCGCGAGAGGCTGGTTTCGGGCTTGAGATGGAGGACATCGAGCGCACCCCGTTTGTGCCTCAGGAGTACCTTGAGGCCGCCGATGTCCCAACCTTCATGGAGAAAATAAAGGAGCTTGATGACGAGTATGCGAAGTTGATGGCTGACCTGAAGGTCAAGGGCTTGATTCGCCGTTATGTCGCGACTTTCGACAATGGCAAGATAAGGGTCGGTTTCATGGATGTCGCAGAGGATAATCCTCTCTACTTCCTTGACGACACGAACAACATCGTTCTCATTAACTCTGACAATTATAAGGAGCATCCTCTTGAAATCAAGGGCTATGGCGCTGGTGCTGCCGTGACAGCCGCTGGTGTCTTTGCCGATGTAATCAGGGTGGCTAACGTCTAATTCCGGAAGGAGAAATAATTCAATGAGATGAAATTCTATAGCACAAACAATCGAGAGCATATTGCAGATCTCAAGACTGCCGTGTTGAAGGGTCTCGCTCCAGACAAAGGCCTCTATATGCCAGAGTCTATACCTGTATTGCCCGACTCTTTCTGGGATTGGGTGCCAGGTAAGAGCATGGCTGAAATCGGTTTCGAGATTCTCAAGCATTTCTTTTGCCCTGACATTCCCGAGGACAAGTTCAAGGCAATGGTTGAGGATGCGTTTAATTTCCCGGTGCCGGTTGTCAAGGTCTCTGATAATATAGAGTCACTTGAGTTGTTCCATGGCCCGACTTTGGCCTTTAAGGATGTCGGCGCGCGTTTCTTGGCGCGTGTCATGAGCTATTTCGCCGATTTCGGCGGTAAGCCCATCAACGTCCTCGCTGCGACAAGTGGAGACACGGGTTCTGCCGTGGCAAATGGCTTCCTTGGCGTCCCCAATGTCTATGTGCACATTCTTTACCCGAGTGGGCTTGTTTCTAAATTGCAGGAGCTTCAGTTCACTACTCTGGGTCAGAACGTCTCAGCCTATGAGGTGAAAGGCGTTTTCGATGACTGCCAGCGCATGGTGAAGGAGGCTTTCATGGATAAGGATGTTAATGCCCATAAAATCCTCACATCTGCCAATTCTATCAATCTCGCTCGTTTCCTTCCGCAAAGTGTTTATTATGTTCATGCACTTGCGCAGATTCCGAGGGAGAAATGGAAGAATCTTGTCGTTTGCGTCCCGAGCGGCAACTTCGGTGACATAACTGCCGGCCTCGTGGCATACAAGATGGGTATGCCCGTCAAGCGTTTTATCGCTGCCGTCAACGCCAACAAGGTATTCCCTGAGTTCCTCAAGAGTGGGGAGTACAAGCCTCAGCCGAGTTTGCATACGTTGGCTAATGCCATGGATGTTGGCGACCCGTCTAATTTCGCCCGCGTTTACGAGTTGTTCGGAAAGGATGTCAATGAACTCCGCAAGGTCGTCTCAAGCTTCAGCTACGATGACAAGCTCATTGCCGAGTCTATCGCTGAAGTCAGCGAGAAGTTTGGCTACGTCTGCGACCCGCACGGAGCTGTTGGCTATGCCGCCCTTCGTGACAATTTGGCAGAGGGTGAGACCGGTCTCTTCCTTGAAACCGCCCATCCGGCTAAGTTCATTGACACTGTGGAGAAGTTTGCCGGCAAGAAAGTTGAAATTCCTGCTCGTCTCGCAAAATTCTTAAATGGTAAGAAGCAGTCCGTAGTTATTGAAAATGACTACCATAACATCCTTGCCTCTTTGAAATAAAAAAGTATTGCATCGCCGTGCCGAGTTGTATGCGCAATTTGGTACGGTGTTTGCTTTCTGCTAAGTTAACAAATCAACCTATTTAATAACGCAATAAATTACAGACAGAGATTAACATGAAAAAATTTGGATTTGTTATCGCTGCGTTGGCACTCGCTTTGGGCGCCAATGCCCAGGAGAAGACAGCCAACCAGTATGAGAATGAGGGCAATGCCTTTGTTCAGGAGAAGAAATTCCAGCAGGCTCTTGAGAGCTACGAGCAGGCTTATGCCATGAAGGGCGACTCTATCAGCCCTAAGACTCTTTTCAATGCGGGCATCTGCGCACAGAAGACAAATGCCTATGACAAGGCTCTTGATTTCTATACCAAAACCGAGGCCCTTGACTACAGGCCAGCCGAATCTGCCTACCGCGCAGCCGCGATGCTTCGCGCTCAAAAGAACACTGACGCCTACGTGGAGAAACTGACTACGAGCATTGAGAAGTACTCATCCGATAAGAAGTTTTGCGCCCTTATGCGTAAGGACCTCGCAAAGCACTATCGTGACCAGGGACTCAAACTCTTCAATGAGGGTGCTGATGTAACCAAGAAGTTTGCGGCTAACAACGCAAATCAGGACAAATTGGCTGAGCTCAAAGAGGAGGCCAAGTCTAAGTTCAATGAGGCGCTTCCGTTCGTCGAGAAGGCTCTCGAGGTTAATCCTGAGGATGCTGGTGCCAAGCAGATTAAAGAGGGTATCGAGAAGCAACTCGCCAACCTTTAGTCGGTAAAATTTATTTGTATAGCGAGGGGACGGGGCCATTGGTCTCGCCCCCTTTCTTTTGTTTGTGAAAAACATTACATTTGTAATATTAGATTTGGATTGTTGGCGGATAGTCGCACTGTGTAATTTAATGATAATTGTGAGCTATGAACGTCTCTATAACCATAGATACTGTTACTATTAGCATAACGGAAAAAGGGTATGAAAGGCTTCGTTCTCGTATGGCCACTCTTTTGACTTCCGTTCCGGAAAGCATTCGTGAGCTTGTCTCTGCGGATGCGGAAAAACGGTTGGCTGAATATTTTTCCTCCAAGTTGACTGACGGCAATGCTATATTTACGGAAGCCGATGTTGATAATGCTTTTTCTGAACTTGGATTTGGGAAAGCAAAGGAGGAAAATGGTGGCTCTGAAAAAAACGAAGCTGCCGATGACAAGAATTCAGACAATTCGACGTGTAATAGTGAAACAGAAACTCAAGATGGGGCTAAAGGAGATGGCGCTCCACTCTCGGGAGAAAATGATAATGACGCAAGGAACAGCAAGCGCTCCTTTTGGCGAAGCAAGTCACAGGTGGTGATTGGTGGTGTATGCGGTGGAATTTCGGAAAAATATGATATTGATGTTGTTTGGGTTCGCTTGGCGTTTGTCGCTATTACTCTGTTTTTCGTTCAACCCTGGTTTTTTGTTGTCTATCTTATCTTATGGATTATATTGCCAATCAATTCTTCTCGCGTTGAAGACGGAGTAATTTTGAATGGACCTGAAGGTAGTGGCGGACGGGGTGGCTGCCTTCGCTGTTGCTTTGTCGCGTTAGTTTTGGGTTTGGCATTTTTAGCAATATGTTTGTTCTTTGCCCCTGTTTTGCTCTTGTGGCTGTTCTTTGCTGTTTCTTAATTGTCAATTTATGGGTGTTTGGGATTTCATAAAAGCGCATATGTCTGTAGTCATACATATTCTTGTATGGCTTGTCCTCTTCGCCGTGCCTCTCCTTTATGGAATTGAGAATGACGAGGCAATGCGATTTGCCCGACGGAACTGCGTCATGTTGTGCGGTCTGATGATCTCTTTTTATGGCAACTATTTGTGGGCTATTGACAAATTGTTGTTCAAGAGGAGGTATCTCGCATTTGTCGTCTTCAATCTTTTGCTTTTCATAGTAGTCATGTATGTCCGACAGTTGTTTAATTGGTGGATAGATGACGCAGAGGGCATTGTGCACAATCATGTGGGCAAGCATGGGCGAATGTTCTCGCTCTTTATGTTCAACGATTTCATTTTTACATTGCTGGCTGTCAGTGCTTCTTTTGGAATAAAGCACCTGTCCGGCTTGATGCAAATTGAAATTGAACGCAAAAAACTTGAGAATGAGACGCTTACTTCTGAGCTTTCACTTCTGAAGTATCAAATTCAGCCGCACTTCTTTTTCAATTGCCTGAATAATATCTATTCATTGATTGTCAGCTCACCGTCAGATGCTCAGCGGGCGGTCATGCATTTGAGCAAGATGATGCGCTTTGTTCTCTATGACAGCAGCTCCACCATTCCATTGCAAAAGGAAATCGACTTCTTGAGGAATTATATTGCCTTGATGCGCCTCCGGCTGAATGCGAAGTCTACCGTGTCGGTGTCTTTCCCGGAGGGTGTTGAAGGTGTCTGCATCCCATCGCTTTTGTTTATCCCTCTGATTGAGAATGCGTTTAAACATGGTGTCGGTCCAGGTGGCGTGGCTGATATAAATTGCGTTATGGATGTGTCCGAGTCACGTCTTTACTTTTGTGTCGAGAACAAAGATTTCAGCGTAGTGCCGAGTGAGGATAAGAGTCACTCTGGTATAGGGTTGGCAAACCTGCGGAAGCGACTTGACATAATGTATGGGGGTGATTGTTCATTCAACGCCGCTTTAGATGCTGATGATGGCATATTCCGGGCATCGATTGAGATACCCATTGAAACTAAGAGATAAAGAGCCTGCGAACATTTACTTATGGAAATGCATATAAGAACATTGGTGGTTGACGATGAGCCTTTGGCGCAAGAACTTGTGGCAGCTTATGTCCGTCAAGTCCCATTCATGACATATGTCGGCTGTTGCTCGTCCGCTGTCGAGGCAATGGCAAAAATTGAGGAAGGCGGGGTTGACCTTGTTTTTCTCGATATTCAGATGCCCGGACTTTCCGGACTCTCAATGGCAAAGGCGTTAACAGGCCCTGATACTCCCAAAATTGTATTCACGACAGCATACGGAGAATATGCTTTAGACGGATTTAAGCTTGATGCGCTTGACTACCTTCTCAAACCATTCGATTTTGATGAGTTTATGCGCGTGGCAAACAAGGCAAAGCGGCTTTTTGATCTTGAGAGCAAGGCTATGGGGGAAACTGAAATAGCGACAGACGAGGGTGGGGGAAAAGCTGCCGCTGGAGGTCTCGTATCTGAGGACGGCTCTTTTTTCTTTGTAAAGAGTGAGTATAAACTTGTCAAGATTGAAGTTGACAAAATTTTGTATGTCGAGGGATTGAAAGACTATGTGAAGATTTATTTGGTTGGCGCGGATAAACCTGTATTGACTCTGACTACACTAAAGCAGATGGAGGCGCGCTTGGGTACTTCCCACTTCATACGCCTCCACAGGTCGTTCATTGTCAATGTCAAGATGATCTCTGGGGTGGAGCGGAGTGGTGTTTTTGTCGGTAATGTGCGAATACCCGTCGGTGATGGCTATAAGCAGAAGTTGCAGGCACTCTTGGATAAACTGACGCTTTAGTTATTATGAATGAGGCTTTTTTGCAATATATTTGGGGACAGAGGTTATACAGGTCTGCGGAGCAAATAACCACAGATGGGCGTAGGGTTGAAATTCTTAATCCCGGGAGGTTGAATACTGACTCCGGACCGGATTTTTTTAATGCCCAAGTGAGGATTGATGGTGTGACATGGGCTGGTAACATTGAAATTCATTTGACCTCTGATGATTGGTTTCGTCATGGGCATGATAAGGATGTAGCATATGAAAATGTTATCCTTCATGTTGTAGGACGATCCACGGGGCGCCAAGTGACCACATGTAAGGGTTCTATTGTACCCGAAGTTGTCATCTCATATGCTCCCGAGTTAGAGAAACGTTATGAAGCGCTGGAAAAGGGTAGTGCGAAATCCTCAGTCATAAGGTGTGCCGATTTGCTGCCACGGATGCCCGAGACTGTCAAAACATCATGGCTCGACTCTCTACTCGTTGAGCGGATGGAGATGAAGAGTGACATTGTGCTTGGCTATGTTGAGCGCTTTAATGGTGATATTGATCAAGCGTTTTTTGCAATGTTGGCTCGCGCCATGGGATGCAAAGTGAATTCGGAGCCAATGGAGATGCTTGTCCAGGCTACGCCGTTACGTATTCTTCTCAAACACAATGGCGTTCTGCAAACAGAGGCTTTGCTTTTGGGGCAGGCTGGCTTACTTGAACATGCGCAAACCGATGATTATGTAATAGCATTGCGGCGGGAATATGAGTTTCTTAAGGCTAAGTTCAGTATAGAGCCGATAAGTAGCGGTGTTTGGAAATACGCCCGTTTACGTCCCCTTAATTTCCCCGACATACGTCTTGTGCAGTTGGCTGCGATTGTGCGAGCCTTGCCGGGCAACTTTGCAAGCTGTTTGTCACTTCCGCTTGATAAATTGCTCGCTGTTGCTCCGTCTGCTTATTGGGACAAGCATTATAGACTTGGTGTTGAGGCAAACAATGAATTGCCAAAGGCCATTGGTGTAAATTCCCGCCGTCTGATCATGATAAATGCCGTAATACCCTTCGCTTTTGCCATGGGACGCCGTTTTGATAATGCTGAGCGAAAGATGGCTGCGGTTGACGCTCTTAGAAATATTGAAATTGAAAAGAACTCAGTGATCGAGAAATGGGCGAGCGCAGGGCTGGATGCCAAAGATGAGGCAGAGGCTCAGGCAGTATTGCATCTAACCAAGGTTTATTGCGAGCGTGGCGGGTGTCTTCGTTGCCGGTTTGGCCATTTCTGCATAAGTCATGGGGTTACACCTGTCCCATATGCATCGATTGTCCGTTAGATAGCGATTAGTAAAGTTGGGCGAGAAATATCTAAAAAAATAGATGCGGGGCGCAAGATTGAAAAATCTTGCGCCCCGCATTATTCTCATGTCCGGGTTACTTTGCGTAGCTTACGGCACGTGTTTCTCGAATGACGGTTATCTTGACCTGTCCAGGATAGGTCATCTCTGTCTGAATCCGCTTTGCGAGGTCTGTAGAAATCTCTTCAGCTTGCTTGTCTGAGACTTTTTCCGCTCCAACAATCACACGAAGCTCGCGGCCTGCCTGTATGGCATAAGTCTTGATTACTCCAGGGTATGACATTGCCATGTTCTCGAGGTCGTTAAGTCGCTTGATATAGGCTTCGATAATCTCGCGTCGAGCACCTGGGCGTGCACCAGAGATTGCATCGCAAACTTGTACAATCGGTGCTATCATTGTTTGCATCTCCACCTCGTCATGGTGTGCGCCGATAGCGTTGCATATCTCCGGCTTCTCCTTGTATTTCTCTGCGAGTTTCATACCAAGGATTGCGTGTGGCAGCTCCGGCTCCTCGTCGCTCACCTTGCCAATGTCATGAAGGAGGCCCGCACGCTTCGCCTTTTTGGGGTTGAGTCCAAGCTCTGAGGCCATGACAGCGCACAAATTAGCTGTCTCGCGTGCGTGTTGCAGCAGGTTCTGGCCATATGAAGACCTGTACTTCATCTTGCCTACGAGTTTGACTAACTCAGGGTGCAAGCCATGGATGCCGAGGTCGATGGTAGTGCGCTTACCAGTCTCAATAACCTCTTCTTCAACTTGCTTGCGAACCTTGTTGACAATCTCCTCAATGCGCGCCGGGTGGATTCGTCCATCAGTTACGAGCTGGTGAAGCGCCAAACGGGCAATCTCGCGGCGCATAGGGTCAAAGGCGGAGAGGACAATAGCCTCTGGTGTGTCATCTACTATGATCTCGACACCGGTTGCCGCTTCAAGCGCACGGATGTTACGTCCTTCGCGACCAATGATGCGACCCTTGATCTCGTCGGAGTCGATATGGAAGATCGTCACTGAGTTCTCTATCGCTGTCTCTGTAGCGACTCGCTGGATGGTCTGAAGAACAATTTTCTTAGCCTCTTTGTTAGCGTTGATCTTAGCCTCGTCCATGATGTCGTTAATGTAAGACATCGCGTCGGTCTTGGCTTCTGCCTTCAGGCTCTCGATGAGGTTCTCTTTAGCCTGCTCGCTTGAAAGGCCGGACAGACTCTCCAGTTTCTCTATCTGCTGCTTGTAAATCTTTTCAACATCTTCCTCTCGCTTGGCGATTGCCTCCTTCTGCTTGCCAAGTTCATCTTGAGCGTCTTTCAACTCGTTTTGGCGCTTCAGCAACTCGTCAAAGCTGCCCTTGACTTGAGCCTCGCGTTGACGAAGCTTGTTTTCGGCAGCTGTCATTTTCTGGTTTCTGGAGTTTATCTCTTTTTCATTCTCCGCTTTCATCGCGAGGAACTTCTCCTTAGCCTGCAGGATTTTGTCTTTCTTGATAACTTCAGCCTGCGCTTCCGCCTCCTGGATTATTTTGGTGCTGCGCTTCTTGAAGGCGGTTGTCATCATCAGCCATGTGATGACACCTCCGACCAATAGGCCACCTACGCACAATAGGATCTCGACCATTTCGTGGTTTTTATGTAATTGTTTATATATAAAAAAAGCACTACAGGAGACCAAACCCGTCATCCGGGTCCGAGCTTCCTATAGTGCGAGTACGCTTAATTTTGCCATTAAAGGCGCATACAGCTATCCAGACTGCGGCAGCAAACATGCCATCCGCATATCGGGTTAGCCTAATATCTTCTGAGTTGCATCACTCCTTCTCCAACTCTTCAAGAGCTTTCTCTATCTTAGTTATGGCATCTTCTGCGGCAGGTGCCAAGATATTGTCACTCTTCGAGTTTCGCTCCTCGTTATAACGGATGGCGAATTCCAAGGCAATCATCGTGAGCCTGACACTCTCGTCAACCCCTCCTTTTTTGTCATCGCCAGCGTAGCACTTGAACCTCTCGTTGAATAATTTGCTTGCCTGCTCATATATTCCACGCTGCCGGCTGTCGACATTGACAGGAATCCTCTTGTTGCCGAGAACCAGCTCAATCCGAGTTTTCTCTTCGCTCATATTCAACGACCTCGTCCGCCTTTATGAGGCAATTTATTCTTTGAGAAGTGCAATGCACTCATCGATTTCTCGCACTATCCGACTGATTTTCTTTTTGGCTTCCTCCGGGGTGTACGCAGTTTCTTCCGCTGCGGAACCACGCAGGGCGAGGCCAAGTCGGCTGCATTCAAGTTGACGTTTCAGGTCTGCTATCTCATCATCCTTACGACTCAACTCCTCCTGCATGTAGCTGTTCTGCTTCTGCAGCCTATTGACTTGTAGTTTCAAGTTGTCCGCCTTGAAAATGAGTCTGTTGACTACATCCTCAAGTTTATCTTTCAACTCGATGTTGCCACTTGCCATTTAACAGTCTTATTAGCTACGCAAATTTACGTTATTTACTTTGAATTTTTCGCCTAAAGATTAAAAAATGTCACTGGCTTGCGTTAGTATTTACTTCATGTCTACTACTGTTATCCCTGCGCCTCCAAATTGTACGTTTTCATCACGGGCCTCTTCAACGCAAGGTTGAGTCTTTAAGTACTGGCGTATCATCTGGCGCAAAATGCCATTGCCTTTGCCATGGAGTATCCTTACTTGTGACGCTTCGCAAAGCACAGCCTCGTCTATGAAACGGGAGACCTCCTGCAGAGCCTCCTCTGTCCGCATGCCGCGCACGTCTATTTCGCTCTTGAAGTTGAGTTTTTTGTCTCGCACCGTGGAGGCTACGTTAGAGTAGTCGATGCCGCCGCGCTTGTCGCTACCCGCCTTCTTTGCCGCACTTTTGCTTACTCTTCTTAGTCGGGTGAGCTTTATGGTTGTCAACATGTTGCCCATGGCAATCTGGACATTGCCGCCCTTGATTGACATGACTTTGCCAAGTCGGCTTTCGTCTCCGTCTATTGCGACCATGTCGTCAACCTCTATAGGTCGGTTATCAGTCTTCTCTGCCTTTTCGTTTTCGTTTGGTATGGGGTTCTCTTGGCTCTTCTCTCCGTTTTTCTCTGATCGTCTTTGCTGACGCTTGCGGATTTGCTCCATCTTGCGGAGTATCTCCTCGTCTTCTGCATTTGTTGTTTCAACGTTCTCTGTTTTAAATGTTTCCAGAGATTGTCTCAACTGTTTTGTGCGTTCCTTCTCGGCTTGCGCCTCGCGGATTCCGCGTATCGTGTTTTCAATCTGTTTGTTGGCTTGAGCCAACAGGTTCTGAGCCTCCTCTTTGGCTTTGTTTATAATTGCTTTTCGCTCTGTCTTGATGCTGTCAAGCATCTCGTTATATCTTTCCAGGACTTCAGACAGTTTTTTGTCATTCTCTTTGACGTTCTGTCTTTTTTGCTCCCAGTAATGCTTGTCGCGGTTTATCTGGCGCAAGTTCCTGTCGTAATCGGCATTCTCCTGGCCCATGGTCTCCTTGGCTTCTTGCAGAATTTTTTCCGGGAGCCCAATTTTCCTTGCGATTTCAAAAGCGAACGAGCTCCCGGGCTGTCCAATGTGCAAGCTGAACTTTGGCTCTATCTTTTGCGTGTCAAAGGTCATTGCTCCATTTACCAACCCGTCAGTCTGCGTGGCGAAGTGTTTCAAGTTGGTGTAGTGGGTTGTCAAGACGCCCCAAGCTCCAAGACGATTTAATTCTGCCAATACGGCCTGTGCGATGGCACCGCCCATGAGAGGCTCTGTGCCTGTGCCGAACTCGTCAAACAGCACCAGAGTGGCATCGTCTGAGTTCCTGACAAAGTTTTTCATGGCTGTCAGGTGTGACGAGTAGGTGCTTAGGTCGTTTTCGATACTTTGATTGTCACCTATGTCTATGAATAGCTTCTCGAATATGCACATGCGCGACCCCTCGTTGACTGGGACTAAGAGCCCGCATTGGAGCATATACTGCAATAGGCCAACAGTCTGAAGGCAGACGGATTTTCCGCCGGCATTAGGGCCTGATATTAGTAATATCCTGCTTGATGGTGCGGCAAGCTCTATGTTAAGCGGAACTATCTTTTTACCCTGTTCTGCCAATTGTTTCAAGAGCAACGGGTGGCGTGCGCCGCTGAGGTATAGGCCGCGCTCTTTGTCCACAATAGGCATGACTGAGTCAATGTCTTTGGCATACAATGCTTTTCCCCTGACGAAGTCAATTTCGCCCAAAGCCTCTATGGTGTGTATCATGTCAGGAGCGTATGGGCGGATATTGGCCGACGTGTCTTTCAGTATCCTTATTATCTCACGTCTCTCCTCGTTTCGTAGCTCCTTTAGCCTTGAGTTGATGGCTACAACCTCAGCGGGTTGAACGAAAGCTGTACGTCCTGTGGAAGATTCGTCTATGACCATGCCGCCCAACATGCGCTTATTCGCTGCTGGCACGGGAATGACAGCCACGCCGTCATGTATTGAGATTGAGGCCTCTGCATCAACAATACCATCATTCTGGGCTTTTTTCATAATGGCGTTAAGCCTACGCATGGCGGCCACCTCCTGCTGCCTTATTTCGCTGCGGATGTCGGACAGTTGTGGCGTGGCATTGTCCCTAATCTCACCTTGAGGCGTGAGTATTCGGTCTATAACTTGTATTGTAAGAGGGTAGGGGGTCAGTTCTGCAGCCAATTCGCTCATCCGCGGATAGTCCGGGTGGCCACCTTCGTCTGGTTTAGCATCGTCAGCAAAGCCGTTGGGGTCTCTGAAGAAGTCTATCATGCTGATTGACAATGCCAGCGATGTCCTGAGAGCCAACAACTCCTCTTCGTCAAGGTATAGCCCGTCAATGCGGATGCGTCGCAGCGCCTCCCTGAGGTCAGGAAGTTCGGAGGCTGGGAAGTCAACTTCAGATTCTATTATAGCCGCCATTTCGGCTGTGCGTCCGGCATGTTTCATGACTTCGTCATAATCTGTCATGTATGCCATGCTTGCTGCGCAATCTTTCCCTATGGAGGTGAGGCAAGCGTCGGCCACGGTCTTCCTTATCCTGTCAAACCTCAGTTTAGCCTCTATATTTTCAGGGTATAACATTTTTGTGTCGTCTACTTGTCGTGGTTGGCCATCCCCCTCAAGACGTCTCGCGATTCTGGTCCCATGTTAAATATGAGATCGAATATTGACAGGAATGGTCTGAATGGTTTGTTTGTGTAGGGTGATGAGAAAACCTGATTATATTCTACAATTACGCACTGGTCATGAAGCCTGTGTGAATATTTGGGCTCAATGGCTATTCTGTAGTCGTCTTGCCCCTCTGTCGCTTGGCAAAATGACAGAGTCTCATGCACCTCAATGTCGATATTGATAAGTTTGGCTATCGTATTGAAAATATCTATATTGAAGTCCCAAAGGTAGGTGTGCTTCTTGTCGAGTATCTGTTTGATGTCATCTTGCATGAACTCAAAGAAAGGTGATGAGTTATATGCGGTTTGCAGCGCGTATGCGAGTTGCCGGTCCCAGTCAGTCTCGTAATTTATTCGGGTATCTCGATAGAGCAAGCCATGTCCGGTGTGCACTGGGATGGATATGTCTAATGGTCCGCTTGGGTTTAGTATTGAGGTTCTTGTGCGTTGAGTGCGCCTTTGGTAAGGACCGTAGGCCTCAAAAACAGCACTGCCTGATTTCATCAAAAGTGCCCAAAATGCGGTGTCACCTGCGAATGGGAGATTGAATATCGGAAGCATTGAATGTGTCAGTCTCTATTTTTTTTGACGTAAGGTGGGGGGATGCGTTAGGACATCGTCCCCTTCTTTTTGTAACGTGTTGTAACGTGCCGTCCTGATTTATGTATATCTTTTGTTTGTTTATCGGACACTGTTTCCGCGTCACAATTGGTATACGCCACAGCCTTTTTTGCGCATATGCCATGCAAATTTAGCAAATAACCTTGAAAAGGGACACATACGCCATTGCGGGTTAACCTATGCTTAATAAGCGATATGGAGAGGCAGTGGGGGGCTTTTCTTATCAAATTGGTGACGTGATTCATGCAATGTTATGTTTAAACATGAGATGTCAACTTCAATTTCTGGGTTGTGCAATTGGCTTTCATCGCGACGTCTATTGTAAGATTACCTTACCTCGAATTGAATGAAAAAAGATAGCCCCCGCAAGATTATCCTGCGGGGGCTATTGTTATAAGCGAATTCTGCTTATGTCATTTTTAGAGCTTAGGACCAGCTGCGACGAGAGCCTTGCCAGCCTCATTGGTCTGGTACTTGACGAAGTTCTTGATGAAGCGACCTGCCAAATCCTTAGCCTTGACCTCCCACTCAGAAGCCTGAGCGTAGGTGTTGCGAGGATCGAGGATGTTTGTGTCGACACCCGGAAGCTCAGTAGGAACAGCGAAGTTGAACAAAGGAATCTGCTTGGTGGGAGCCTTGTCGATAGCGCCGCTCAGGATTGCGTCGATGATGCCGCGGGTATCCTTGATTGAGATGCGCTTGCCAGTGCCATTCCAACCAGTGTTGACGAGGTATGCCTTAGCGCCGCTCTTCTCCATCTTCTTGACGAGCTCCTCTGCGTACTTGGTCGGGTGCAACTCGAGGAATGCCTGGCCGAAGCAAGCTGAGAAGGTAGGAGTAGGCTCGGTAATGCCACGCTCAGTACCTGCGAGCTTAGCGGTGAAGCCGCTGAGGAAGTAGTACTTAGTCTGCTCGGGGGTAAGGATAGATACTGGAGGAAGGACGCCGAAAGCATCAGCAGAGAGGAAGATTACCTGCTTTGCTGCAGGTGCGCTTGAACCCGGCTGGATGTTGGTGATATGGTTGATAGGATAGGATACGCGGGTGTTCTCGGTGACAGACTTGTCTGCGAAGTCAATCTTGCCGTTTGCGTCTACGGTAACGTTCTCAAGGAGAGCGTTGCGCTTGATGGCGTTGTAGATGTCGGGCTCATTCTCCTTGCTCAGGTTGATGACCTTAGCATAGCAGCCACCCTCGAGGTTGAAGACTCCCTCGTCATCCCAACCGTGCTCATCATCACCGATAAGCTTGCGCTTCGGGTCGGTTGAAAGGGTGGTCTTGCCTGTGCCAGAGAGACCGAAGAAGATGGCGGTGTTCTCACCATTCATGTCGCAGTTAGCAGAGCAGTGCATAGAAGCGATGCCCTTGAGAGGCAGGTAGTAGTTCTGCATTGAGAACATACCCTTCTTCATCTCACCACCATACCAGGTGTTGATGATGACCTGCTCGCGGGTGGTCGTATTGAAAGCGACGCAAGTCTCTGAGTTGAGACCAAGCTCCTTATAGTTCTCGACCTTAGCCTTTGAAGCGTTGTAAATTACGAAGTTAGGCTCGAAGTTAGCTTTCTCCTCCTCGGTGGGCTTGATGAACATGTTGCTGACGAAGTGAGCCTGCCAAGCAACCTCAACAATGAAGCGGACAGCAAGACGGGTTGCCTTGTTCGCACCGCAGAAAGCGTCAACTACATAGAGATTCTTGTTAGAGAGCTCCTTCTTTGCAATCTCCTTGACCTTTGCCCATACATCCTCAGACATGGGGTGGTTGTCATTCTTATAAGCCTCGCTGGTCCACCATACCTTGTCATGAGACTGTGCGTCATCGACAATGTACTTGTCCTTGGGCGAGCGGCCGGTGAAGATACCGGTCATGACATTGACGGCACCGAGCTCGGTTACTTGACCCTTCTCGTAGCCCTCGAGGCCAGCCTTAGTCTCTTCCTTGAACAGCTCCTCGTAAGAGGGGTTGTAGGCGATCACGGTTGAACCGGTGATGCCATACTTGGTCAAATCGATGTTTGCCATGTCTTGTGATTAATTTTATTTGTTATTTGCAATTTCAGTTTTCTGTCGCTGCGGAACTTGTTCTCGCAATGCCACAACGCAAAAATAAGATACTTTGGGTTATTTTCAACAATAAATTACGGAAATTTTTCTTTAATAGGCGTGCTGCATCTGTAATAAATTAAACAACAGCGTGTTGTGACTTGAGGAACTATGCTATGGAGTTGATGCTTATCAAAATGAAAAAGCCCACAAGACGTTGAGTCTTGCGGGCTTCGCTTTTATTTACGCTAAGTTGGCTTTCCGCCTATGCTTAGTTGATATAGCTGTCAATCTTCTTGAGGAGGTTCTCGACAGAGACAATCTCCAAGAAGGTTGTGCCACCGCCAATGCCGAAGCTGCCACCAATGTAAGCGACGAGGTCGGACTTGTCGAGCTCGCCCTCTTTGAGGAGCTTCTCTACGGTGTGACGGAGAATCTCGCTCTTGTTCTTGCCTTCCTCTACAACCTCGGCGAATACACCGAATGAGAGAGCAAGTTCGCGGGCTACACGGGGCTCGTATGCGAGAGAGTAGACAGGGATGCTGCTACGGAAAGCAGCGAGGTAACGTGCGGTCTTGCCAGTGAAGCTGTCGGTGATGAGAGCCTTGATGGGAAGCTCCTTGGTTGCGCTGACAGCAGCCTCGGCGAGGCAAGTTGTGACCTCACCCTTAGCTGAGGGAACGGGGATGTCGTTGCGAGAATCCTTCGCATCCTCTGATACGCCAGCAATCTTAGCCATGGTCTGTACGGCCTCTACCGGGTATTTGCCGTAGGTCGTCTCGCCAGAGAGCATGATTGCGTCGGTGCGATGGTAGATAGCGTTGGCGATATCGGTTACCTCTGCACGGGTTGGACGCGGATTCTTAATCATTGTGTGGAGCATCTGGGTAGCCACGATGACGGGCTTCTTTGCCTCGATGCACTTGCGGATAAGCATGCGCTGGATGAACGGAATGCGCTCGATGGGGACCTCGATACCCAGGTCGCCACGGGCTACCATGACGCCATATACGCAGTCGATAATCTCGTCGATGTTACGTACACCCTCCTCATTCTCAATCTTTGCGATAATCTTGATTGGGCTGTTGTGAGCATCGAGAATGTCCTGAATCTCCTTAACGTCCTTTGCGCTGCGGACGAATGAGTGGGCGATGAAATCGAGCTTGTTCTCGATAGCCCAGAGTACGAAGCCCTTATCCTTCTCAGTGAGGGAGGGCAGGTTGATGCTTACGCCCGGGACGTTGACGCTCTTGCGGCCATCCTCAATGCGTCCGCTGTTCTCAACGGTGCAGACGAGGTAGTCCTCGTGCTTCTCGTCAACATGGAGAGAGACGTCGCCATCGTCGATGAGAATCTGCTTGCCCTCAGAAAGGTCTGCTACGAAGCCCTCATAAGAGACGCTGAGAACCTCTGAAGAAGAGTGCAGCTGAGGGTCGCTCTTTACGATAATCTTCTTGCCTGCCTCGAAAACGATAGGCTGGTCGCAAGGAGTTGTGCGTACCTCGGGACCCTTGGTGTCAACGAGGATGGCGATTTTGTCAGAAACCTCGCGGGTGTTCTTGACAATGCGTCCAATACCCTCATGGTCCATATGGGCAGTGTTGCAACGGACAACATTCATGCCAGCCTCATGGAGCTTGCGGATGAACTCGACGTCGCAGCGGATGTCAGAAATCGTAGTGACGATTTTTGTAAGTTTCTTCTTCATCGTTATTTTATAGTAAATATCTTAGGTTTCGTTTTCTAATTCTTCAGATGTTTGAGAGCCTCAATTCCCAGTCGATAGGAGTCAAGCCCGAAGCCCGCGATGGAGCCAAGGCATACAGCAGACAGGAATGAGTGGTGGCGGAAGTCTTCGCGCTTGCCGATGTTGCTGATGTGAACCTCTATAACTGGAACTTTTACCGCGGAAATCGCATCAGCGATAGCTACAGACGTGTGGGTGTAACCGCCTGCGTTCAAGACGACACCGTCAACATCACCAAAGCCCACCTCATGCAGTTTGTCAATTATGCCACCCTCATGGTTTGACTGGTAATAAGTTATCTCATCTTCGCCATAAGCCGATCTGAGCTCGGTCAAGTAGTCCTCAAACCCGCGGCTTCCATAGATGCCAGGCTCACGGACTCCAAGGAGGTTGAGGTTTGGGCCGTTAATAATGAGTATTCTCATCTGAAGATCGCAATTTCGTTATTATAAATAGGTAGGTCAACTTTGCACCATGCTATTCAAAAAAACGACGCTAAATTAGTAACCTCACTCCAAATATTGAAACATCTGTCCTTTAATTTCAGATAAGTTAAATATATTTTACCCTTGTGAGGGAATTCTGGCTGTGATAGCCGCATCGACGGTCTTCCGGGTCTCTCCGACTCTTGAGTGATTTGATTTTTATGTATCTTTGTAGATAATATTCCGTAAAAAAGGGAGTTGGCCTTTAATCAGCTGCACATTCCCATTCCATTGCTACTGTGTCAAAAATGAAACTTATAGCTGCATGCTTAGCCGTGGGCGCTTTTTCCGCGTCTGCCGTCTCTGTGTTCTCGCAAAATTCGGCAGTCGAGAATTCCAATGGGAGGTCACTATCGACAATAGTTATTGATCCTGGTCATGGCGGTAAGGATCCCGGGGCAATTGGTAGCAAGTACAAGGAGAAGACTATAGTGCTTGAAGTCGCCAAAAGGGTGGGGGCTTTGCTTCGCGATAGTCTGCCCGACGTCAAGGTTGTCTTCACGAGGGATTCGGATGTGTTCATTCCGCTCGACCAGAGGGCGAAAATAGCGGCTGTCAATTCTGCTGATATATTCATATCAATCCATGCCAATTCGTCAAAAAACAGGCAGGTGGCTGGCTCTGAAACTTTCTTGCTTGGTCAGCATAGGTCAAAGGAAAATCTCGAGGTCGCACAGAAGGAGAACTCTGTTGTAACACTTGAGGACGATTATACTACAAAATATGAAGGATTTGATCCTGCTCAACCTGAGTCAATCATAACTTTCGCCGGTCTCCAGTCGGACTATATCAATAAGAGTATCGACATGGCTGTTTCTATCCAGAATGGCTTTGAAAATCTTGGGCGAGTCAACCGCGGCGTTAAACAAGCGGGATTCCTTGTCCTCCGTCAGGTTGCAATGCCGAGCGTACTCATTGAGCTGGGCTTCATCAGCAATGCGGAAGAGGAAATGTATATGGCGAGCCCAAGTGGAGCAGCCGAACTTGCAACCTCGATTTACAGGTCCATCAAGTCTTTCAAGTCAAGTTTTGATGGTCGCAAGGTCGTCATGAAGCACAGTGCAGAGAAGGTTTCCACTCCAACAAAGACTTCGGTCGATTTATGGCCAAATGGTGTAAACTTTAGGGTTCAGGTGGCTGCCACACGGAACGTGGCTAATGTGGATACGACAGGCCTCACCCCGCTTAGCAAAATAGAAGAGGATGGCATTGTCAAATACATGGTAGGCATTTGCAAGTCTTTTGAGGATGCCCAAAAACTTCAAGAAGAACTGAAGTCAAAATATTCAGGATGTTTTATTGTCGCATTTGAAGGAAAAAACAAACTTTCCGTCAGAAACGCAAGGAAAAAGATAAAGTAAGTCTCTCTTCCAATACAATCCAAACACTCAATTGCAGATGAGTTCTGAGAAAATTAGAAACATAAAGATTGGCCTTTTCGCCATTGCGGCTTTTGTCATTTTATGCGTAGGGCTGAACTATTTGAAGGGCAGGGACTTGTTCTCTTCTGGAGCCAAATTGACCGCTTGTTATGCGACGGTTGACGGTCTGACGGATTCCAGCCCGATTCTTTATCAGGGATTCAAGGTCGGCTCTGTTAAGGATATCGAGATTAATCAGTTTGCTGAAGATCCGTCGAAAGTTTTTACTGTAACCATCAACATCGAGAAGAATCTTGAGGTTCCCGTGGACAGCCGTGCTGAGATTGTCAGCACCGATTTGTTGGGAGGAAAGGGCATAGAGATTATTCTTGGTAAAAGTGATAAAATGCTTGGCTCGGGTGACACTGTCTCCACTTCTGTCAAATTGGGGCTTATAGATGAGCTGATGCCAGTTAAGGAGCAGGCGTCTACGCTTATGGCAAGCGCCACTGACGTGTTTAATGGCGTTGATTCAGTGCTTGATGCAAATAATCGCCAAAATATTGCGCAAATCCTCTCCAACCTGAATGGCGCGATGAGAAACATTGAGGTCCTTACCCGTAACCTGAGTCTGATGTCAAACCAGTCTGGTTCCATAGGCGGGACTTTTAATTCGACAAACGAGCTTATGGCGAGCCTCAACAGGCAGTCCGGGCGGATTGACTCAATTATGCAGAACGCGAACAAGTTGACAAAAAGCCTCTCTGACGCAGATATGGGGCATGCTGTTTCTGAACTTGACTCCATGATGGCAAGCGTGAACTCTTTTCTGTCTGCCAATGGCAATGTCAGGAAACTTGCAAACGACACCGAACTTTATGATAATCTCACTACGACTATCGACAATCTTAACAGACTGTTAGTAGACATTCGCCTAAATCCCTCACGTTACATCAACGTGTCTGCTTTTAAGTTTGGAGGCAAACAGATTTATTTTTCAGATACAAATTCCTCGAATAATGTCATGCGCGGCACAGTCTATGCAGTTTGTATCGCTAAGAGCAAGACCCCAATTGACATTCCAACGGTTATAGCTGGACATAAGGTGCTTGAATATTGTAATGATGGCAAGTACCGCTACATAATCGTTCCGTTCTCATCTGAGCAGGACGCTATTGATTGCAAACTGTCTGCTGGTGTCGCGGATGCATATCCCGAGGCGGAAATTGATTGCTATATAGACGGCGTTCGCAAGTAGGGAATAGGATATTGGTCAAATTAACGGGCTGGGGGCTGTGGTCTTCAGCCTTTTTAGTTCATTGAGTCTGAGTGGGGAGGTTGCAAATAGCGTCATGATGCTTACAGCCACCACACATTCATTGAAATGGAGTTAACATGAGGCTTCTCGCCTCTCATGAATATAGCCGCAATATGTTGATACGGAAATCTATTGAGAGTGATTTAGATGATATATTGTCGTTGCGTGATGCGGCGCGCAAGATAATGCGCGCAAGCGGCAACCAGTTCCAATGGCCTGAGAATGTTCCGTCTGCAACTCTATTTGAGAGTGATATAAAGGCCGAATTTAGCTATATCGTTGAGGCGGATGGCGTCCCTTTTGCCACTTTTGCGCTCATACCAGGTCCCGACCCGACATATGGTGTGGTCTATGACGGCTGCGGATGGAGACGTGGAGGAAATGACTATGGGGTTATTCACCGTTTAGCCTCTAATGGTGAGATGCACGGCATTATGGAGGAAGTTCTTCGTTTCGCCCGTGGTCGATTTGAGGACCTTCGCATAGATACCCACGCTGACAATTTGATAGTGAGGAAGCTTTTGGCTCGCCACGGATTTGTCTATGTCGGCAATATCTTATTGTCTAATGGGGAGTCCCGCATGGCTTTTCATTGGTTGCGGGACTGATTGTCATAAGCAACGCCCCACACACTCGTTTGCCGAATTGTGCGGGGCGCTGTCTTCTGTGTGAGAAGAACTCCCTTGCCTTCTTTATTTCCAAATGCCTTTGGTTGTCATGACAATAGGGATGATGTTGCCCTTCTTGTCATACTTCATCTCCTCTATGCACACAGAGCGACGGAAACTGCCTCCATTGACGTCGGCTCCTCCGTTGTGATAGACGAAGTACCACTTGCCGTCTTTCTCTACTATAGCTTGGTGATTGGTGTTGCAATTACCGGCAAGTTCGTTTATTATTCCTTTGTACTCGTAAGGGCCGTATATGTTGTCACTGACAGCGTAGCCGATTTTTTCAGGGAACTCGAGCGCGAATGAAAGGTAGTATTTTCCTTTATACTTATGAATCCATGGCGCCTCCGTATAATTTGACTTACCTGGTTGTGGGTCGGCTGGCGTGTTTATTCCGTTAATTCTGATGGTTTTGATGTCACCATCAAGCTCAATCATATTGTCCTTGAGTTTGGCGATATAGCATTGGGTGTTGCCCCAAATAAGATATGCGCTCCCGTCTTTATCAATGATTACAGTCGGGTCGATATCATCCCAAAAAATGCCTGTGTACTGCGTCGTCATGTCATTCGTCACGATAGCGGAGCCTCGCGCATCCTTGAATGGCCCTACCGGGCTGTCGCTCACAGCGACTCCGATTGCCTTGCCATCTTTCCCGTCTACGTTCTTATGCTCAACGGTGACATACCAATAGTATTTATCGCCTTTGCGTATCACTTGGCTCGCCCATGCCTCTCCTTCTGCCCAACTGAAGTCCGATGCGCTTAGTGGGACTTTATGCTCGGTCCATGTGCGCATGTCTTTGGAACTGAGGACCGTCCACTCGTCAATTTTATAAAAATTGTGGGGTGGGGGGCATACATCGTGACCAGCATAGATGTAGAATGTGCCGTCGTTGTCTACCAAGGCGCCTGGGTCAGCCGTGTATTCGTATCGTACGAGTGGATTTCCATTAGCCACAAAAGTAGTGTCATGAATTTGCGCACTGGCAGTGGCCGCTAATGTCAGAAAAAGCGAGCCGAAAAAATAAGACTTGTCCATTTGGTCGTTGTGTTGTTTTTCTTGTTTAAGCAAAGTTAACGAGACGTAATGGCGCCGTGGTGGACTATTAAGCTTTTGTAGTGGATTTTTGCTTTCTGAAAGCAAATGCGCACGTTATTTTCACGAATACATCATCAGCCGACTACTCTTCCAAGATACCGGTCTACAACAACCACTATTTCGGCAACGGCTTCATGCTGTCAACGGCTACAGACAAGTACCTCGCGTCGGGTCCCGCGGCAACGGACGGCAACATCATTCAAGCCCGCTCGTCATCCGCACTATTCAAGTTCACCGCCAACGGGCTGCTGCAGTCGATGAACGGTGGTAGCACGTTCTACAGGGTCAGCCCCCTTGTCGCCATCATCAAACTCTCTTACAACGCGGCAGCGACAAGCGGCTATAATGCCTTTTATCTTTACAAGATAAAAGGCAGCACAAGCCCCACCGCCAAGCGAGAGGCGGCAGGCAACGTGTTGCTGACCCACTATCTAAGCACCAACACGGGCGTATCATCCTACGCGGCGCAAGGCACGTATTACTGCACGGGGTCTACGGAGTACTCACGAACCCTCATGTTTGACAACATAGCGAGCAACTCTATGAGGGTGCACTTCATGATAGGAAACTCGCACTACGACCCGCAGAACACGGGCAAGTCGATTACGCTATAATATTCTTTTTTGATTACGGAACGTATAAATAGGTAAGCAGCGTCCGCAGTTTGGGAAACTTTTCCTAAATTGCGGACACCTAAAAAAACAACTATATGAGAAACATTCTCTTTCTTTTGGCGGCTGCCTTTTGCGCAGCCCTCGCCTCATGCGATGACGACAACGGCAAACTCGCTGACGGCACATGCATTTTTATCAACGGAAAGGACAAGACCAACAAGGCGGCTTCAACTTCTGCCAAGACGGTGAAGGAAAAGAGCACAGATTTCCCGATTGGAAAGAGGTTATAGTATCACAATTCCAACTATGAGAAGAGTGTTCAAAGCACTGGGTGTAGTTACTGCAACGATTGACTTATGTATAGCAGGTAAGGTTGCATTGTGGTAAGTCCAATTATCTATGGTATAAAAATGACTGAAAAGACAACAGACCTCATTATATCAAAGTTGCTTGATGCTTCAAGTATAGAGCACTACGCAGAATCATGTCCTATTGACGAAATCAATAAAGCGATGGTATCTAAGCGTGGTACAGGGAAAAAAGGCTTTCCTGAATACTTGGCAATATCGGGCGACTTTGTTATTGTAATAGAAGACAAGGCTAAGGTTGAAGACCAAGCAAAGTACTTGAAAGATAATGAAACTTTGTTGATGGATACTTCAAGCGTAACCAAGTATGCGGAGAATGGTGCGCTGCATTATGCGCTCAGCATCATTCAAAACACAAACTTCAAGAAAGTCATTGCCTTTGGTTGTTCCGGAACAGACGAGAAGCGCATTGCCATTCGCCCTATTTACGTTAGTCCACAAGGTTACAAGATTCTTCCAAAGGTTAAGGATTTCAGTCAATTCTCAACCGAGAATATCGAACGTTACTACAATGAGATAATTTGTGGTAACGAAAGTATTGAACGTGTTGAACTGAAAACTATTCTCAGCCGTGCCAAAACTTTGCATGAGGATTTGCGCAACTATGGACAACTTGGAGATGGAGAAAAGCCTTTGGTCGTTTCTGCTATTCTTTTGGCATTGGAAGAAAAAGACAGTTTCTCTACCGAGATGCTTACTGGTGATAAAATAAAAACCGATGGGCAAAAGATATTTGATGCCATGTCTGCACACATGGATAGAGTGGAAGTTGAACCGCAAGTAAAGAAACAGCGTGTTATAGACCAATTCCGCCTTATCATTAACCGCCCAATTTTATCAGAGAAAGATGAGCGATTAGGCAAATCCCCGCTACGTTATTTTGCGGAATACTTGCATTCGAATATCCTAACCGCCATTTGTAACAATTCACCAGAAGATGTGCTTGGTCGCTTCTATGGTGAGTTTATCAGTTATAGTGGTGGCGATGGGCAAACGCTTGGTGTTGTTCTTACTCCAAAGCACATAACAGAACTTTTTGCAGACTTGGCTGAAATCAAGCCTACCGACAAGGTACTTGACCCTTGCTGCGGAACGGGTGGCTTTTTGATAGCTGCCATGCACAGAATGCTGACACAAGCAAAAGAGGAAGACAAAGAAAACATCAGAAGAAACAATCTTCATGGTATAGAGTTGCGTGACGATATGTTTTCCATTGCAACAACAAACATGATTCTGCGTGGTGACGGAAAGAGCAACCTTATTTGTGCAGACTTCCTCAAGCAAGATTCAGAAGTTATGCACAAGAAAAGTTTTACCGTCGGCTTGATGAATCCACCATATTCGCAAGGAAAGACAAAAAGCACGGCACACTTGACGGAGTTGAAATTCATCTGTCACTTGTTGGATTGCGTAGGTGATGGTGCTCGTTGTGTTGTCATAGTTCCACAAAGCACAATGGTTGGCAAAACAAAAGAAGATAAAATCGACAAGCAGTATATTCTCGATAACCATACGCTCGAAGGTGTAATAACGCTCAATACTGATACTTTCTATGGTGTAGGCACAAATCCTGTAATAGCTGTGTTTACGGCACATCAACCACACCCTAAAGATAAGTTGGTGAAGTTTGTTGATTTCAAAGACGATGGATATGAAGTATTTGCTCATGTCGGACTTATGCCAACGGACAGAGCTGCCGAGAGGAAGAAATATCTTCTTGATTGTTGGTTTCAAGGCAAAGCAGCTCCTAACGCTTTCATTGTACGTAGTACCATAGAGGCTGATGACGAGTGGTTGCACTCATTCTACTATTTCAACGAAGAGATACCATCAGAAGCAGACTTTGAGAAAACAATGGCAGACTATCTGACTTTTGAGTTTAACATGATTACTCACGGACGAGGTTACTTGTTTGAAGAAAAGGAGGTGGCGAATGGATAAGGAATTAGCACAACATAGATGGCAAGCGTTTGTCTTGGATGAAATTTTCGACATAAGAGCTACCCAGAGTAGCATTGACAAGAAAAATTTGGTAAATCTTGTTGGAACGATACCGTATATCACTCGTTCAGACAAGAACAACGGCATAGATATGTTTATTGGTGAACAGCCGAAATATAAAAAGGATGAGGGAAACGTCCTTACAATAGGACTTGATACCCAAACAATATTTTATCAACCAATACCATTCTATACAGGACAAAATATTCAAGTAATACGCCATCCACGCATGAATCGATACAATGCTTCATTCCTTATTGTAGCAATAAAGATTTTGCTGCAAAAGTTTAATTGGGGCGGCAATGGCGCAACATTAACAAGATTGAAGCGCAGCAAGGTGTTTCTACCAATAACAAACCAACAAGAAATTGATTGGCAGTTCATGGAAGAATATATGCGCAGAAAAGAAACATTATTATTGAAACCAGCAGTAGAACAACTATGCAAACGTCTGATTCACAGAGAGATTTCGGAGGGGGGGCAGCTCCGCTCTCAATGGAAACCTTTTAGTTTTACAGAGGTATTCACAGAAATACAGCGTGGTAAACGTCTCAAAAAGGCAGACCACACAGAAGGTACTGTGCCGTATGTCTCATCCACAGCACTTAATAATGGCGTGGATGGATTTATCGGCAACGAAGGCAGCGTAAGAAAGTTTGAAGATTGCATTACTATTGCCAATAGTGGCAGCGTAGGCAGTGCTTTCTTCCATCAATATGAGTTTGTTGCAAGCGACCATGTAACACAACTTAAACGTAAAGGATTGGATAAGTACGCCTATCTCTTCATGGTGCCAATTATCAACCGTTTGTCTGAGAAATATAGCTTCAACAGAGAAATTAATGACGAGCGCATAAAGCGAGAGAAGATTTTACTTCCTGTCAACAATGAGGGTGAAATTGATTTTGACTTTATGTCCTCGTTCATGCAAGAAGTAGAAGCTGACATTCTCAAAACAACTCTAAAGGTTTTCAAGAAGCGTTTGAACGCCAATGAAAACAAAATGGGGGGGGTAAAATGGAAAGCGTTCATTCTCTCTGATATATTTACAATATCAGCAGGTAAACGTTTAACAAAGGCAGACATGAAGCAAGGGATGCGTCCATTCATTGGAGCAACAGACAGCAATAACGGAATAACTGCATGGGTAGAAAATTCAAATGAAAGCTTGGATAGTAAAGTCTTAGGTGTAAACTATAACGGAAGTGTCGTTGAGACTTTCTACCATCCTTATGAATGTATTTTCTCTGATGATGTTAAGCGATTGCATTTGAAAGACAATGTGAAGGTTTCTGTTTATCTCATGCTATTCTTGAAGACTATGATCGTGCAGCAGAAAATAAAGTTTGCTTATGGCTATAAGTTTAACGAGAAAAGAATGCAGATGCAGAAGATTGTTTTACCAATAGACAAGAATGAACAACCAAATTGGAACTACATGGAGGCGTATATGCAGAATTTTGAACAACAACAAATTTTAGGATATCTTAGACACATTGAAAGCTACACCCGTAAGTACAAGAAATGAACATAGAATAAGTTAGAGAGTATTGTTTTATCATTGCCAGGTACAGAAGAAGCTATGCCTTATGGTGAGGACTGGGTTGTCTTCCGTGTAGGATGAAAAATCTTCCTGCATATTTGGTCGGAAGCACCTATCCCAACCATTGCAGTCAAGCTGTTGCCCGAACGTGGCGAGGAGTTGAGAGAAGAGTACAATGCGTTCTCTCCTGCATATCATTTGAATAAGAAACATTGGAATGACATCTTTATTGAAGGGGCTTCCCCTAATGAAATGATAGAGAATTGGATAAAAATCCCTCCCCAAAAAAGAAAAACGGTAGAGTATATTCTTGCATATACTCTACCGTCTATTTAGAAATTAGTACATCTAACCAGCTTACTGATTGATAAAACTCAATTGTTCATCGCCATCTTTGTGGTCAATCAGTATTTTTTGAGATTTAGTCAACTGAGCCTCTACAATCTTTTCCGCCAAATCATCCTCTATGTATTTTTGGATTGAGCGACGGAGTGGGCGCGCTCCGTACTGCGCATCATAACTCTTGTCCGCAAGAAAAGACTTTGCGGCATCGGTCAACGTGACAGAGTAGCCTAAAGCCTCAACGCGAGAGATAAGTCCACGCAATTCAATATCAATGATATTCAATATGTTGTCTCTTGTCAACTCATTGAATACGATGATGTCGTCTATTCGGTTGATGAACTCGGGGGCGAACGCTTTGCGTAAGGCTTTCTGGAGTATAGAGGCTGAACGGTCGGCATCCGTTGCGCCTCCAGACTGACTGAAGCCTACCCCGCGTCCAAAATCCTTCAACTCACGACTTCCTATGTTGGAAGTCATGATGATTATCGTGTTCTTAAAGTCGACTTTGCGTCCGAGGCTATCTGTCAAGTGTCCTTCGTCAAGAACTTGAAGCAGCATGTTGAAGACATCAGGGTGGGCCTTCTCTATCTCGTCGAGCAGAACCACTGAGTATGGTTTCCTGCGCACCTTCTCTGTCAGTTGGCCGCCCTCTTCGTATCCTACGTATCCTGGGGGGGCTCCTATGAGGCGAGACACGGAGAACTTCTCCATATACTCACTCATGTCTATTCGCACCAGTGCGTCGGACGTGTCAAACAGATATTTTGCAAGGACTTGAGCGAGGTGTGTCTTTCCGACGCCTGTTGGGCCCAAAAAGATGAAAGAGCCAATAGGTCTGTTCGGGTCTTTTAGTCCAGCCCTGTTTCGCAATATGGCCTTTACCACTTTTTGTATTGCGTCATCCTGTCCTATGACGGAACCCTTCAGTTCATCGCCCATCTTCATGAGGCGTTGCCCCTCCGCTTGCGCCACGCGCTGCACAGGAACGCCCGTCATCATGGCAACGACCTCAGAGACTTTTGCCTCATCAACTATTTCACGATGTTGTTTGAGACTTTCCTGCCAATCATTTTTGGCCTTTTTGAGATCTTCCTCCATTTTCCGTTGTTTATCTCGGAAACTGGCTGCCAACTCAAAGTTTTGAGCTTTTACGGCATTCATCTTGCTGCTGTTCAGCGACTCGATTTCATGCTCTAAGTCAGTTATAGACTGAGGAACGATGACGTTTGAAATATGGACACGCGACCCGGCTTCGTCAAGAGCGTCGATGGCCTTGTCTGGCAGTTGCCGATCACTAATGTATCGTTCTGTCAGCGAAACGCAAGCCTCCAATGCGTCATCTGTGTATGTGACGTTGTGGTGCGCCTCATACTTGTCCTTTATGTTTTTCAGAATCTGCAGGGTCTCGTCGTGAGATGTCGGCTCCACCATGACTTTTTGAAAGCGTCTTTCAAGTGCGCCGTCCTTTTCTATGTTTTGCCGATATTCGTCAAGTGTTGTTGCGCCTATGCATTGAATCTCTCCACGCGCTAAAGCCGGTTTTAGCATGTTGGCCGCATCAAGGGTGCCTGGCGCGCTTCCTGCGCCGACGATTGTGTGAATCTCGTCAATGAAAAGAATCACATTACGGTGTTGGCTGAGCTCATTGAGCAAGGCTTTCACGCGCTCCTCAAATTGACCGCGGTACTTGGTGCCTGCTACCATTGACGCGATGTCGAGTGAGACGACACGCTTGTCAAACAAGACAGCGGGCACTTTTTTCTCGTATATGCGCAAAGCCAATCCCTCTGCGATGGCTGATTTGCCTACGCCCGGTTCTCCAATCAAGATTGGGTTGTTCTTTTTGCGCCTACTCAATATTTGCGCAAGCCTCTCTATCTCGTTTTTTCGACCCACAACCGGGTCCAGCCGCCCCTCTTCCGCCGCCTTGGTCATGTCAATGCCAAAGCCATCGATCATGGGAGTGTCGCTGCCCGCTGCGCTTTTCCGAGTCGTTTCTTGGTTGGGCTTCTTCTTGTTGTCCTCATTGCCAGAGGATGCGAAAGGACCATCAGAGTCATCGTCCCCATTGTCAATGACGTTAAAGAAACGCCCCGTCTCCTCTTTCACCTTGTCGTAAGTGACACCTTTCTCCGCAAAGAAGCAGCTGAGTCTGGTTGAGTCTTCGCGCAGAGCGGCTAACAAAAGGTGCGCAGTGTGTATTTGGTCGCATTTCATGGACTGAGCCTCCAATTTCACAGTGCGCATTATCCTCTCCGTCGATTGCAGTGGTACAGCCACATTGTTGCCATACAAGTCCCCTTCACCCTTCAAATCGGGGGTGGCGTTGTCCAATATGTTTTTCATGGCTTCGGCGACTTCATCTGTCGTGATATTGAAACGCTCCAAAATTTGCATCGCCGAGCAACTTGCGTCCTCTGTCATCGCCAGCAATATGTGTTCCGGCGAAATGAAGTTCTGCCCCATTTTCTGAGCGTCTGAGCGGCATTTATTGAGAGCGTTAATGACGCCCTCTGACATTTTAAGTGCCATGTTGATGCGTTGTGTTAGGTTGTAGTTGGATGGCTTTGGTTGATGACGTTTCGCGTATCACAAGGAAAGCCATATATGCAAATATAAGAAAGATATTTAGAGTTCCGTATGCCATAATGCGGTGGCGGATGAAAAATTGTGGCAAGTCTGGACTGCGTCCTCTTTTCCCATCTTTCGGAGGATGCTATGCGCCATGACAAAACTCATGATAGCTCACGGCCCCCGCCCTCCTCCTTTGCCCGTGAAAAACTTTTGTTCTTAAACAAGTCACTTATTTCACGTTTTTGGGGTAAATTTGTATCCGCAAAGATTTTTGAATGCAAGAATGGAGACCTTAGAGCAAGCGCAGGCCACTTGGAACGCCTGTCTCAGTGACATAAAAAAGAACGTAAGCGAGGACGACTTTAACAAGTGGTTCCTGCCAATGCGTGCGCTAAAGCAAGACGGCTGCATGTTGACTGTCGAGGCCCCTACGCGTTTCTTTGTTGAGACCATCGAGCAGAAGTTTGTTAGCCAATTGGCACATGCGTTGCGAACTGCGATTGATGAAAATGGTCGACTTTGCTACTCTGTTAAAATCGCTGACACCAATCAGGTAACCCCAGCTCGTCCCAATGGCGGTGGAATGTCTGGTGGCTATGTGGCCAACCCTGTTGTGCCAGACCCATTTAAAGGGGTTGCTGTGCGTGGCCCTATGGTTGACCCGCAGCTCAATGACGCCTATACTTTTGAAACATATGTGGTTGGAGAGAGTAACAGGATGGCGGCCTCTGTCGCGGAGGCTGTAGCCGCAGCGCCCGGAAAGACGGCATTCAATCCTCTTTTCGTCTATGGTGGACCAGGTGTGGGGAAAACGCACCTCATTCAAGCAATCGGCGCTAAAGCAAAAAATGCGTCATCAGACATGACTGTCGCTTATCTGTCTGCCGACAGGTTTATGCGTCAGTATATGGATGCGAAGACTACGAACCAGATAAGCGGCTTCATGCATTTTTATCAAAGCATAGGTCTACTTATCCTTGATGATATACAAGAGCTTGGTGGGGAGTCGCGCGCCCGTACCGCCGACGTTTTCTTTCAAATTTTTAATCACCTGCTCCAAAATGGCAGACAGGTGGTGTTGGCTTCGGATAAGAAGCCAGCAGAGCTTACTGGATTACAGGAGCGACTTTTGTCCAGATTTAGGTCTGGCATGGTTGCCGAGGTCCGTTCTCCGGATCGGGAGACGCGGCTTGGAATTGTCCGGGCAAAAGCGGGTGCAGATGGATTAGTGCTGCCTGACGAGGTTGCGCAATATGTCGCATCAAATGTAAGCGGCAACGCGCGTGAGCTTCAAGGTGCGTTAGTCTCATTGTTGGCTCATGCGACATTGACTAACACTGACATAAATTTGGCTTTAGCCCAGGAGGTCGTTTCCGAGTTAGTTTGCAACCCCAAGCCTGAGCTCATAACCAAGGATGTCATAATAGATGCCGTTTGCGACTTTTTCAAGATTGAGCCGGAGATGATGCAGAAGAACACTCGAAAGCGCGAGGTCGTAATAGCTCGGCAGATAGCCATGTTCTTGTGCAAAAAACTCACAACTGATAGCCTCACAACCATAGGTGCAAGTCTCGGCAACAGAAATCACTCAACCGTGGTTTATGCATGCAGATCTATCGAGGGGTTAATCGAGACGGATCCCAAAATAGCAGAAGCCGTTCAGGCTATAGAGGAAAGCATAAAGTAGTTAATAATCAGCCTTTATATGAAAAGAGAAGCGCACTCCCCGAAAGGGTGGGTGCGCTTCTCTTTTCATACCTTCTTCTGCTCAATCAATCAATTGTAGCTTCTCCTACGAGTGAGATGTTCATATAGTGGATGACTGCCTCTGCGCCATATCCTTTTCCGAACAGGAACATCAACTTAGCTAACGCAGACTCTATCGTCATATCACGGCCACTCACAATGCCGACCGACGCTAATTGAAGACCTGTGCCATACCTCTCTTGATGGACGCAACCCGATGGACACTGCGATATGTTCACAATCACCTTGCCTGCCTCCATTGCAGACCTCAAAGCCCCCAAAAGAGAGGCGTCTCTCGGGGCGTTGCCCGAACCGAAAGTCCGGAAAATTATACCCTTCAAATCTGGAGAATTGAGTACATTGTCAACAATCTCGGTTCGCAAGCCTGGAAATAGGGAGAAAATTATCAGATGCGTATCCATCTCATAGTGAGGTGTCAAACGCGCATTGACATCATATTTTTTGATGCAAGACTCGTTATACCTTATTTCTGTTCCAGACACAGCAAGGGGAGGATAGTTTGGAGATCTGAAAGCATCAAAGTTATCCGTGTCAACTTTTGTAACGCGGCACCCGCGGAAGAGTTTTTCGTGGAATACGACACAAACCTCAGGCACAATGGGAGTTCCATCCTCCTTTTTCGCAGATGCGATTTCTATTGCCGTAATCAAATTGGCTTTCCCGTCAGTGCGTAGTGCGCCAATTGGTAATTGACTTCCTGTAAGGATTACGGGCTTGTTTAACCCCTCAAGCATAAAGCTTAACGCTGACGAGGTGAATGCCATCGTGTCTGTGCCATGCAAAATCACGAAGCCATCATAGCGTTCATAATTATCAGCGATTATCTTGACAAGCACCTTCCAATGATGCGGATTAACATCCGACGAATCAATAGGGTGCTCAACTGCGTACGAGTCTATCTGAAGATTGAACTGCTTTATCTCGGGAACATGAGACAACAAATGCTCAAAGTTAAAACTCTCAAGGGCACCAGTGTCATGGTTTTGTATCATGCCAATTGTGCCACCTGTGTAAATCAATAAAATAGAAGTTCGTTTCATTTGTTTCACATTGTCCCGTTTCGACTGCAAATTTAACAATTACGTTCCCAATATTGTGTTTAATGGTGTGTTAGTGAAGTAAGTAATTCACTGAAATCTTTGTAAATTAAAAAGAATAAGGCCGACGACTAATTTGCCGCCGGCCTCATTATTCGCAGGAGTTGAGCATTCTCTTAACCCAAGAATGCGATAAGTATGCCCGCTGCAACAGCTGAGCCAATCACACCCGAAACGTTAGATGACATGCAATAATTCAAGACATGGTTACGCGAATCATACTTGAGGGCAATTTCATTTGCCACGCGTGATGCCATTGGCACTGCACTTAAGCCTGTCGCTCCAATAAGGGGATTGATTTTCTTCTTGCTGAACAGGTTCATCATCTTCACCAGCATGATGCCACCAAAAATAGAGAAACCAAAAGCTAAGAAGCCGCCAGCAACAATACCTATTGTTGTCCAATTAAGGAAGGCTTCTACAGTCATTGTAGCGCCGACTGAGAGACCAAGGAATATCGTCGCTGAGTTCATGATTGCATTTGATGCAGCGTCGAAGATGCGTGATGTGTTTGTGCCAATCTCCTTGATAAGATTACCAAACATCAACATGCCAACGAGGGACACTGCATCAGGAACGATAATCGCAACCACCGTAGTCGTGGCGATAGGGAAGATAATCTTCAGAGCCTTCATGTTCTTTATCTCCGTCTTATTCGGATAAAGTTTGTCCTGCTCTTTCATGTTGATTTTCAACTCCTTTTCCGAACAGGTCAATTTAACGACCAGTGGCACAATAACGGGAACAAGCGCCATGTACGAATAAGCAGCTATCGCAATAGGACCAAGAAGATGGGGAGCCAATTTGATTGTCGTAAAGATGGCCGTCGGACCGTCGGCGCCGCCGATTATGGCAAGAGAGGCAGCCTCTGGAAGAGTGAAGAAATTGCATGCGACAATGAGCACTGAAAAAATTCCAAACTGCGCACCTGCTCCAAAAATGGCAAGCTTGAGGTTCCTAAGCATTGGTCCAAAATCTGTCAGTGCGCCAACGCCCATGAAGATGATGGGAGGAAGAAAACCTGTTTTGATGAGAGCATAGTAGAGAAAGTTCATGATTCCCAAGTCATGGGCAATCTCTGGCAGTGACATCTCATATACATTCTTTGCTACTTCCTGACCATTCTTCATGAAGTGCACCATGCCCTCTCCATCTGCGGCTATCACACCCATTCCACCACCGGGGAAGTTTGCGATAAGAACGCCAAACGCGATTGGCACAAGCAAAAGTGGCTCAAACTCTTTCTTGATGCCAAGATAGAGCAGCAAAAAGGCCAAGGCGTACATTATCAAGAACTGTGGTTGGTCGATTATCGCACCAATCGCAGTCATTTCGTATATCTTCTGAAATATTTCTTGCATGGTAGACCCTCTTTTTACTGGATTTTCATCAAGACATCATCCTCTGCGACTGACGAACCACTGGTAAGGCAGATTTCAACAACTACGCCATCTTTCTCCGCGGCGATCGCGTTGAATGTCTTCATTGCCTCAATGTAGCAGACCGTCTGCCCCTTCTTTACGCTGTCGCCAACCTTTACTGGGGTGTCGCCATTATTCTTGACAAGATAGAACTTGCCTTCAAGTGGTGACAGCAAAGGTTCTCCTTCTCCTGTCGCAGCCGGGGTAGTGGATTGTGTCGGAGTGGCAGAAGCCGTTCCCGTAGAACCCTTTGGCCCGATCGTGACAAGATATTTCTGGCCATCAACCGCAACTTCCACAGTCTGTGGAGCTGTCAGCTCAGCGCCTTTATTCTTTTCCGCCTTGCGTTTAGCCAAATCCGCCTCAAAGTCAGCCTTGGCTTTGCCACTCTTGTATGCTCGATACTGTTGTGGGTGCATCGCCAACTCGAACAACTCTTCGTCATCCTCGCCAAAGTCCCAATTGTTCTCCTTCATCTCCTTGCGGAACTCATCGAGAGCGTCCGGATAGTTGGATTGTGGATCCTCCTCGTGAAACTCGCGCCCTTGCTCCTTAGCTTTGGCGACAAGTTCAGGTGCGAGTGCGCCAGGCAACTTACCACTCTTACCGAGCATCATGTCCCAGATGTCATCGGCAATCATACTCCAACGTTCCTTGCCCTTCTCCATCTGCATGACATTCATAAGTGCCATGTTCTTTACGTATTGGCTGAAGGGCGTCACGAGGCAAGGATAACCCATCATAGGCCAAACATAGGCGACTTCATTGAAAAGCTTGACAAGAAGCTGATCCTGCGTAAGTTTAGCTTGACCATGCTTCTCTTTCCATGAGTTGAGTGATGCGAGGTTATTCTCAAGGTCTGTCATGAGCGAACCCATCATGCCGCCAGGCAGTCCTGGACCAATGAGCAGTGAGTTCATCAGACGATTGCGGCTTGGAATATAGTAACCCAAGAAGTCATCCATCATCTCCTGAACAAGGGTGCGGACCTCCATATAGGCCTCCATGTTAATCTCTGGAACTGTGAAGCCGGCATCGGCCAACATAGCCCTTACAGCCAGCACGTCTGCATGACCTGTACCCCAAGAAAGAGGCTCCATGCCGACATCGATAATGTCGCACCCGGCCTTGCATACCTCAAGAATTGACGCCATGCTGAAACCTGGACCTGCATGACTGTGATACTGAATCGTGATATCTGGGTACTTAGCCTTTATGTTTGTCACAATTTGGCCAAGTGAAACCGGACGTCCAATACCCGCCATGTCCTTCAAGCAAATCTCATCAGCGCCTGCCTCTATGAGCTCGAAAGCCAAGTCTGTATAGTACTTGACTGTGTGAATGGGGGAGAATGTTATGCAGAGGCAGCATTGAGAAATCATTCCGCCCTCATGCGCATAACCTATTGATGGAATGATGTTACGGGTGTCATTCAGACCGCAAAAAGTGCGCGTGATATCTGTGCCTTGCTTTTTCTTGACCTTATAGAAAAGCTTCCTGACATCAGCAGGCACAGGACTCATGCGAAGTCCGTTTAAAGCTCGATCCAACATGTGGGTCTGTATCCCAGCCTCATGGAAAGGCTTAGTCCATTCTCTCACAGCACGGTTCGGATTCTCACCATAAAGGAGGTTGACTTGCTCAAAGCCACCGCCATTCGTCTCAACACGCGCAAAGCATCCCATTTTGATTATAGCTGGGGCCACTTTAACAAGTTGATCTACGCGCGGAACGTATTTGCCTGCCGACTGCCACATATCGCGGAACACCAGGCTGAACTTTATCTCTCTTGACATAAGATATAGTTATTGTTTTTGAGTTTTAGTCGATGCGCAAATACACTTCACATCCAAGAAAATATGGTCTTGCGCAAGACTGAATATCCGCAGCAATTGTAAGTGTGTGACACATTCCATATTTGCCGCTCAATATTCTCTATTTGGTTTATAATTTCTTGATATCAATGACCTGTGCTTGACCGCAAGAGATTTGGTCAATTGCGGCGTTTATTGCCTTAGTCACTATTGGGGAGACACTTGGCTGTGCCGGAACAGCTTTATGCGATGTATCCTCCTCTTCTGGAACAAACCTGTTTACAGCCTTGATGAGCAGCTTACCGCCTTCGATTATTATAATCAGCACAACGAATACGGTGCCCATCCCGACGACGAGTAGCTTCAAAGCTTCTAATAAGTTACCACATTCTTCCATGATGTTGGGTTGTTTGTTAACAATTGTTGACTTAAGTTCCTGACTTTTGCCGTTATCAGCAAGCCAAAAACTTTTATGACATCAAATATACAAAAAAATATTAATTACTGACTAACTACACATGGCTAATAAATACTTATGCTACACAATGTGGCTCCATGGTTGCATAATATCTACTGACATAACTTCATATAGACTAAAGTTTAGTAACTTCGCCAATATACAACGTAAGATTTTATGAACCTAAAGACCATACCACTCATACGAAACACTGATAGTGGCAACTTTTTCGTCATGGCTGGCCCATGCGTAATCGAGGGAGAAGAAATGGCTATGCGCATAGCAGAGCACCTTGCTAAGGTGTGCGATAGGCTAAGGCTCCCACTTATTTTTAAAGGGTCGTATCGCAAGGCTAACCGCTCACGCATTGATTCTTTTTCCGGCATTGGTGATGAGAAAGCATTAAAAATACTGGGTAAGGTGCGTTCTGAGTTCGGCGTCCCAGTAGTGACTGATTTCCACTCCGCGCCCGAGGCGGCAATGGCAGCTGAGTATGTTGACGTTCTTCAAGTCCCAGCTTTTCTTTGTCGGCAGACAGATATTCTTGTTGCTGCCGCCCAAACTGGCAAGGTTGTCAACATCAAGAAAGGGCAATTTCTCTCCCCAGAATCAATGCAGTATGCTGTGAAAAAGGTTGTTGACAGTGGCAACTCCAATATATTTATAACAGATCGCGGGACGATGATGGGGTATTACGATTTAGTCGTTGATTTCCGTGGACTTCCCGTTATGCGCCAGTATGCTCCCGTTGTCCTTGATATTACGCACTCTCTGCAGCAGCCTAATCAATCGTCTGGCGTAACAGGTGGAAAACCTGCGCTTATTGAGACAATAGCAAGGGCTGGTGTCGCGGTGGGGGTCGATGGACTATTTCTCGAGACCCACTTCGATCCGTCAATAGCAAAGTCGGATGGAGCAAATATGCTTAAACTTGACTTATTCGAGCCGCTGATGGAGAGACTGATTGCGATTCGAAGTGTGGTTAATTCTTTTTAGTTAAGTTCACGCTCCTCTCATCGGAATAATTACAGGGCGGTATGGCAGCATTTGTCATACCGCCCGATTTTTTTATTAGAAGTTGGAGGATTACAATTTACCCCACTCAAAATTGCGTCAGATTGCGCAAATGTCATTGGTGTGATATTGTTAATTTAAGTGCGTGGTACTTTTAATATCAAATCAGCTTCAGATTTCCTTCTTCCGGAACTTTTGGCTCCTAAAATAAAATCAAGACAACGGAAGTCAAAAAAAAACGACAATGATATAAGAATGGGGTGATATAGGAAAGCTTGCAGTAAAAATTGCGATAGGGTAGAGTAGGGTGTAATATGAATTTACTTTTACATAGATATAGGGAGGGTATTTTACTTATAAAGATAGTGTAAAGGTTTCAAAAGTTTGCGTTTTACTAAGAGTACTGTTTGGGTGTGTAAAATATGAGTAAAAAGCGGGATACCCTTGTGTTTAGTGGATACCTTCGAGCGGTTTAATGATAACTTACACTGCTCAATAGTATGTTTCGCTGCTTATACGAAATGCCCCCATCATACGTATCGAGGACAACTACTTGGTCAGTGAAACGATTAGTTCGCCACCTGAAAGCATAGCGATTTTATAAAAATTATTGATTTTCAAAGACTTAGTAATTAGACTAAAAGTCTATTGTAGAGAGATTTATAAAACAGCCCAAGGATTAATAAAGAGGTGGACCTCTATACTTTACGGCTCTCTTTACTTTCATAAAAGATAAAGTATATAGGGGCGCAAATCGTACACTTTGATGATTTTACTGATGGATAGATATGCTCGTTTTGCCTCAGTTGGATAGATAGGTGTGTATCTGATGATGTAAAATAGGTGATTAGTTGGTGAACCTAAATGCCGCTGTGATTACATATCTATTTTTCACTTATAAGACAAGGCTTACTCAATGCCAAGCTATGTAAATGTGTTTTACATGCCCACAAATTGAGTTATATTAATACATTTAGTGTGCTAATTATTAGCGGTTTAGCCTTTATTTGCTAATTCTAAACTTTAGATATTATCACATTACATCAACTTTACTTTAGGTAAATAACTTAATTAGCTGTTATTCATTGTATAGTATTATAATTCTCTAAGGTGTATAAAGAGTGTGGTAAAACATAAGTAAAAATGATGAAATCAGGTTACATGTGAGAATAAATGGGTTAGTGGTTACTTTACCTATGTAAAATACCCTATTGAGGCTCTAAAACGTTTTACATCTCGTCAACATTTACTGTGTAGTCTTTGCTTGGATATTTTTTACTTAGAGATTTATTTAGTAAATTTGCCATGTAAAGCTGTGCAGACGCTTTATTTGTTACTCAGTATATTCTGACGGGCATTTATCGTATAAGACTATGGAAAACAATAGCTCTCGTGATCGTCTTCTTGAAGTTATAAGAATCTCCGGTTTAGGAAAGATGGAGTTTGCGGAGAAGATAGGCGTGTCCCCTGGTACCATATCTCACATAACCTCTACTTCCGATAAAGGTAGGAAGGCTGATATGTCAGAAAATGTGGCTAATAAGATTATCGCCACATTCCCGTCACTTCACCTGCGATATGATTGGCTTATGCGCGGAGATGGCCCCATGACTTCTATAGAGTCCCATGAGCGTATCCAACCGACTCTTTTTGATGTCAATTTACAGAACACCGTTCGGCCTGACGAGCATGTGGGTGACAATGAGAAATCGTCAAACATGGTTGAAAACTTGCCGGCGCATGATCCAAGTCGTGCCTCGAGTGGGATTGACGAGATTGGTAATGACGAGATTGAATTTAGTAAGGCCTCAAAAACGGCTTCTCCGCCAATCTATGACATAGATTTTGCAAAATCACAACCAATTGGCGGCGATAGAGCTACATCTGTTCGTGAGCAATTAAATGATTTTCAGATAGGAAATAAGAGATGCGCAGAACCTCAGTTGGAACGCATAGTCATGTTCTATTCAGATGGAACGTTTGTCGAATATATGCCGCGTCGAAAGTGACTTAAGCGTATTTTTTGACATACGCGGAGTGGCATAATTTGCACTGCGCCAAATATTGTATATTCGCGTAGTAGATTATAATACTCTTATGAAAAAGTACATGTCCGACTTGAGGGTCGTGGCAAACGAGAGCATCGGAGGCGATTTTTTTCTCATGACGCTCAAGTTTGACGATGAAGTACCAGATGTTCGGCCTGGTCAGTTTGTCGAGGTCCGGATAAAGGGTGCAGATGGAGTTATGCTGCGCCGGCCTATCTCCATACACGATTTTGATGCGGCAAAGCGCACAATGTCCTTGCTGGTGCATATTGTCGGTGACGGGACTAAGGCTCTGTCTCAATATGCTATAGGCGACACTGTTGACATTGTTTATCCGTTAGGTAATGGCTTTGACTTGGAAAAAGCAGGTGATAGGCCATTGCTTGTCGGTGGTGGCGTTGGTGTGGCTCCATTGTTTTTATTGGCTAAAGAACTGAAGTCCAGAGGTGCAGAACCCGTCTTTCTGTTAGGTGCCAAGACTGCCGATGGAGTGTTGAGAAGGAGTGAATATCAAGCAGTTTGCAAAGTTGACATAGCCACAGAGGATGGGTCCTTGGGTGTAAAAGGATTCGTCACGAACCACCCGGATTTGTCAAACGAAGGGCTGCGCAATTTTACATCAGTGTTGCAATGCGGGCCTACGCCAATGATGAAGGCAGTTGCCGCAAAAGCTATGGAGGCCGGAGTGGAGTGCTTTGCTTCGCTCGAAAATATGATGGCATGCGGAATAGGAGTATGCCTTTGCTGTGTAAATGACACTGTGAATGGGATGAAGCGCGTGTGCGCAGACGGCCCGGTATTTAATGTAAAGGAGTTAAAATGGTAAATACAGTTGTTGACCTTGGTAATGGTCTGACCCTTAAAAATCCAGTACTCACTGCCTCCGGGACATTCGGTTATGGTTTGGAGTATGACGACTTCTTCGACGTTTCCGCATTGGGCGGTTTTATTGTAAAAGGCACAACGCTAAATCCTCGGGAAGGCAACCCATACCCGCGTTTGGCGGAGACCCCATGTGGGATGCTCAATGCTGTAGGTTTGCAAAACAAAGGTGTGGATTATTTCTGTGACCGCATATACCCTCAGCTCATTAAATACACTAACAATGTCATAGTTAATGTATCGGGTTCCACAATAGAGGACTATGTCGCGACTGCCAGTAAAATAAATGGACTTGAGCATATCCATGCCATTGAGTTGAACATATCATGCCCTAATGTAAAACATGGTGGAATGGCGTTTGGCACAGATCCTGCTCAGGCCGCAAAGGTTGTCTCTGCCGTAAGAAATGTCTACCAAAAGCATTTGATGGTAAAATTGACACCCAACGTCACGGATATCACAGTGATTGCAAAGGCCGTTGAAAATGCTGGAGCGGATTCCGTCTCGCTAATTAACACCATGCTCGGAATGGCTATAGACGCAGAGAAAAAGCGTCCCAGAATATCAACAATTACAGCCGGTCTGTCAGGTCCTGCAGTAAAACCCGTTGCCCTGAGAATGGTTTGGCAAGTAAGTAAGGTTGTAAAAATTCCTATTGTTGGTCTTGGTGGTATTACTAACGCAACAGATGCAATAGAGTTCCTGTTAGCGGGCGCAAGCGCCATTCAAATTGGTACGGCTAATTTCCTCGATCCGACGACTCCCATTAAAGTTGTTAATGGCATTAATGAGTATATGGAGCGTCATGGAATAACAGATGTGCATGAACTCATCGGTGGGCTTGTTATCGAGTAAAATGAGTAAAATAACTTTAGTAATTTTATTTTTTACCACAACTTTACTAAGTTACGGTAAAAATTTTACCCGACTACAAGACGAGAATGATTCTTTACTTAGTAAAGTAAAAATCTCTTTACTCACATGTTCTCCAGGTGACGAACTTTACACGTCTTATGGTCATAGTGCGATACATGTCTCGGATGCAAACCTCAATATAGATGTTGTATTTAACTATGGAACTTTTGATTTTGGCACTCCATATTTTTATCTGAAGTTCTTAAATGGAACTTTGGACTATATGTTGTCAACTTCTGATTATTCCAGATTTCTCTACACGTATAGAAAAGAACATCGTGGGGTCGTTGAACGAGAGATGTTACTGTCAAGTAGCGAGAAGATAGAAATAGAAAGGTTGTTGATTGAAAATTGTCGACCTGAGAATAAGTACTACAGGTATGATTTCTTCTTTGACAACTGCGCAACGAGAATCCGTGATGTAGTATATAAAGTTAAAGGGCTACCTGTTTCCACTGTCTCCAACGATACCAGTGTGCTATCTTTTAGAGATTGTCTTCACTCATTTGTTGGACCTAACGAGTGGAGTGGTTTTGGGATTGATTTAATTCTTGGCGTTCGTGCGGACATTGCGACCACGCAATATGAGAGAGCCATGCTGCCGGATTATCTTGAGACATTGTTGACAGAACAGAAACTTGTTGGTGATAAGGCAATAGTGCTTAACAGAGAGGAAATGACAGAGAAAGAGAGCCGCATATCCTCTTTTTCCCCGAATTTGATGGCATGCCTTTTCCTTATCTTAACGCTTTCACTTGGTATCATTGAGTGGCGGCAAGGACTATGGTTTAAATGGTATGACATAGCAATCTCTGCCGTAATGTCAATTCTGTCAATTATCTTCGCATACCTTTGGTTTGCGTCCGAAATCCGCATCACCTCATACAACTACAATGTTCTCTGGGCATCAGTGCTTTATATACCGATGATTTTTTTGATCGCCACAAGGCGCATATCAATCATCAAAAGGCTCGCTGAGCTTAATATCATTCTTTTAGTGACTTATTTCATAATCGTATCTCTTCGTATTCAATATGCGTCTCTCCCGATTATATTGATTGCATTGACGATGCTCTTTTGGAATGTAAAATTGCTGCACAAGGCTAAATGAGAATTCCCCATTTCAATCTTTGGCACAAGACGTTGATTGTTAGCCTTATACTTCTGCCAACTCTATTATATGTTTTCAGGACTATTGATACTGAGAGTATTGAGCCACGTATATCTTGGATGGGTGGAAGCGAGTTGCCGCAAAGTTTTAAAATTCAAAATTCAGATAGCCCGGACTCACTTACGGAGCAATTAGGGAAGCAACTGGTTGCTTTTCTTCACAAGAATGGACTAAAGGGGGGTATTAGTGTTGCCATTAGCCGTGGGGGACGATTGTCTTTTGCCAAAGGCTTCGGATTCAGTGATTTAGATGACAGCACAATGATGGAGCCATATAACGTGTTGCGCGTTGCGAGTGTCTCCAAACTTATAACTGGCGTAGCTGTCATGCGCCTTGTTGAGGATGGTCAATTGTTTCTTGACCAAAAGGTTTTTGGAGAGCAGGGCATACTTAATGATGATTATTACTCAATCTTTCGTGACAGAAGGATGAGGGACATAACAGTGCGCCAACTTCTTAATCATTCTGGCGGATGGAGTTCAAAATATGGGGATCCCATGTTTATGCCGTACATAATTGATGATGGGATGGGGTGTGGACTGCCTGTCAGCATGGAAGACATCATCAAGTATATGCAGGGGAAAAACCTAAATTTTACTCCTGGTACGGTCTCCATATATTCAAATTTTGGATTTGGCATACTTGGTGAAGTTGTCGCAAAAGCTTCAGGAATGCCATATGAGTTGTATGTGCAGAGCCAAGTCTTAAACCCATTAGGCATATATGACGCCCACATAGGTTACTCTCACAAGTGTGACAGATTTACAGATGAAGTAGCTTATTATGAGCCTGATACAGCCGCACGAGTTGCTGATTACGCCGAGCGGGGAGCAATATCGCGACGGGCCTATGGAGGTTCTGATATTCACACATTGGGTTCTGCTGGAGGTTGGGTAATCAGTTCTGTAGATTTAGTAAAACTGCTTTTGGCTATTGATGGATTTGCCTCGGTCCCCGATTTGCTGTCTCAAAACTCAATTGACGAAATGACAGACCCTTCATCGCGTCTTGACCCACTTGGATGGCGTAAAGTCATTGATGGCCTATGGTTTAGAAGTGGCACATTATCTGCTACCTCCGCGGCTTTGTGCAGACGTCCTGATGGCATATGTTTTGCTGCGGTGATTAATGCGTCAAGCGGAAGTTTGGGACCCGCTTTGGCTGTGATGCTCGCTAACAAAATGAACGAGATTATAAATTCGATATCTGTATGGCCAGAGGTCGATTTATTAGAAAACGATAAAGCTTGGCAAGCCTACAAACATATGAGGAGAGTGAATTAGTAATGCCTCATATGCACATTTGAGAGTCTATTAAGAGTCTTTTGTGATTTTCGGGTAATTAACAATATACAGTTTGTGTTTTGCTCGTGATATTGCAGTGTATAACCATTTTGCGAAAGATTGAATTGGCTGGTCTTGTGGAATAAACCCCGGGTCGACGAATACGGCACTCCATTGGCCACCTTGCGATTTGTGGCAGGTTAATGAGTACGCATATCTTACTTGTAAAGCATTCAACCATTCATCTTCACGCATGTCAGAGGCTTTTTTCTTTTGATTCGTATATTCCGCATAGTCCGCCTCCGCACCTTGCTCTAACATTTTATTGATTTGACTTGTCGAGAGGCATTTGGGAATATTTGTCTCGGGGTCGATAAAATTTATGTCCGCCGTAAGAAAATCAAGAATAATCTTGCAATCAATGTCTATGTTATTGCGATCAACGAAACGGAGTGATACATCAGCGAAATGGAGTCCATACATTTCCGAGTATCCGAATATAGATACAACTTCAGCGATATCGCCATTCGCAATGAAACTTGTTTCAGCTTTTGATGACCACAGGTAGTTGTTCCTTGTTACTATCAGCAAATCGCCCTTAACCAAAACATCCTCAACATAAAGGGCTTTTGAGCGCAGCGCCATACTATACTGGGTTGCGCGTTTGTTACTTCGAGTGATGACAACAACGTCACTAACGCCATACGTTGAAAATGCCTCCTCTATCTTCTCAAGCAAAACATCTCCCGGCGCAAATTCCACATCACCACCTTCTTGAACTGAAATAGTTGGCAAATCGTCCTCTGAACACGGAATAGAATCTTTTTGCTCTATTATTTCTCTCAGCCTCATTGCATTACTTAGAATTAGGCTGTCGTCTCTTTGTCTGACGACGTCCGACAATGTAACCTTGCCAACTGTCAAGCCTAATGATTTAAGATATTCAACATCTAACGCGGGGGCAGAATCAAGTCCAACAGGAGGTAACTGGTCTGGGTCACCAACTAAGATTAAGCGCGTACGTGGTTGCGAAAAGACAAACTCCACAAGATCTGACAAAAGCCTACCATCTCCCCACATCGGCATGGTATCTCCTGATATACTTACATATTGATCCCCAATCATTGACGCCTCATCAACAACGAAAACGCAATTGGACCATTTGTTAAACGACGTCTCAAACAAGGAGTCTGGTTTGTTTGACTCCTGACGATAAATTGTGCGGTGTATTGTTGCCGCAGGGCGTCCTGTATAATTGGCGAGCACTTTGGCGGCACGTCCCGTGGGCGACATCAGAATAATGTTGATATTGAAACTCTCCGCTGCATCACAAAAAGCCTTCATCAACGTTGTTTTTCCAGTCCCGGCAAACCCATTGATTATGAGCGTAGGTTTCTGCTTTCCCGAATTTATTAGCATTGCCAACCCTTGCATAGCCCTCATTTGAGACGGAGTCGGACTGAAAGACAACATGCTCATCATACGCAAATAAAACGGGTCTGCGGCATCTAACTTCATACTTGGTGTGTTTATGGAATTAAATTTTTAGACGAAAATAAAGATAAAAAACCGCAATAACATCTCCGTGACTTGTGATTTTTTGTAAATTTGCGTTCGACAAGGCTCTTGGGTGACCGAGTAGCCAACGCAGTTATTAACAACAATTGAATCAACAAACTGAAAAAAAAGGTATAATGAAGAAGGTTATCCAAATCGTTCTGCTTGCTGTTATTGTTTGTTTGGGCTATCTTGTCTATACAAGCATCAATGAGCCTATCGAGTATGAAAACCAATACAACAAGCGATATAAAGCTGTTGTTAACCGCCTTAAGTTAATCCGTGACGCGCAGGTAGCGTACAAGTCGATTAACAATAAGTACACTGGCAGCTTTGACACTCTGATTGACTTTGTCAAGAATGGTCAGCTCAAGATGCTCCGAATGGAGGGGAGTTTGAATGATAGCCTTTTGGCTGCTGGCGTAACCGAGCAAGAGGCTATTAAGAAGGGTATCATCAAGCGCGATACTGTGTTCATACCCGTCAAGGACTCAATTTGCAAGGATTTGAATCCCGATTCTCTTCGTTGCGTTCCTTTCGTAAATGCAAACTTTGAGATGGGTGCGACAATCATTACTACCAATTCGAACCTCCAGATTCCTGTATTCGAGGCAAAGGTTGCTAACAAGGTTTACCTCGACGGTCTTGACAATCAGAGGCGCATAAACATGGACAACCTTGCGAAAAAGCTTGGCCGTTACCCTGGTTTGATGGTAGGCTCTCTTGAGGAGGCTAACAACAATGCTGGTAACTGGGAGTAAACTCGCCTATAAATGATGGACGAGTCTACCGTGACTTCGCCCCGTTTTAGTTGGCGAATGTCGGAGTCTTACTATATGTCCATCCAGTTAAGTCTGGATGGACTTTCTTTTTGTATACTTGACCCTGTAACTAACATATTCCATTCTCTGACTGAGGTTTCCTTTGACAAGGAGGATGTTAATTTTGCACAACAGGAGCAGTATATACTGAGTTGTCCCGACATGCAAAGAAAGTTCCGTAAAGTGCTGATTTGCATAGACAGCCCGGCCTTCTCATTGATGCCTATATCTCTTTATGACGAGTCTCGTATCCGGAGTGTATTGGCCTTGACTGGCATAAATGTCGCCAACGATGATAAAATCCTAAGGAATAACATTGAGTTAGCGAACTCGACAACTGTCTTTACTGTACCAAACTTCTTATATTTTTTCCTGAAGAATCAATTTGCCGGAGCTGAAATATTTCATTCAACGACACCCGTTGTTTCCTCAATGCTGTTAAAAAGGCAAGGCGGGGCTCTTGGCACTCAAATGAACGTCGCTTTTGGTGCACATGATATGACTGTAGCAGTGGCAAAAGATAATGAATTACTTCTTTGCAACAGATTCTACTGCAAAGAAGCCCTTGATTATGTATACATGCTACTCTATATTGCCAATCAACTGTCATTAGACATAAAAACAACCCAAGTGACAGTTCATGGGCGAATTGCTCCTGATGACCTGCGTGTACGGCAGCTACGCAAATTTATCCGACTCGTACAGATGGCTCAGACTCCACAGTATTTTAGCTATGGATTTGCCGTACCAGAACAAGCTCATAGGTTTAACACATTATTTTTGACTCCATTATGCGTGTAGTAAGTGGAAAATTGCGTGGGCGCCGATTTGAACCGCCAGAGAGTTTCAACGCTCGCCCGACGACCGATTTTGCAAAGGAGAACATCTTCAATGTCCTTTGTAACCTAATTGACTTTGAGGAAGTCAAGGTCCTCGACTTGTTTGGCGGCTCAGGTTCGATTAGTTACGAGTTCGCATCAAGGGGGTGCCCAGACGTGACATGTGTGGAGAAAAGCGCAGTTCACCAGCGTTTCATAAGGCGGACTGTACAAACTTTTGGAATTGAGGATTCTGTGAAGGTCATACAGGGTGACGCATTGAAGTTCATAACGTCAACAAATTCCAAGTATGACGTTATTTTCGCTGATCCTCCATATGATATGCCAGAGGTTGACTCTATACCAGATTTAGTAATGGCCCGCGACATCCTTAACGAGGATGGCTTCTTTATTTTAGAACATTCAATTGCAGGTCGCTTCAATAGTAATCATTGCTTTTGGCAGACAAGGAATTATGGAAAAGTAAATTTCACCTTCTTCCGGAAAAAAGAATAAGAGAGATATGGTAAATAAGAGAACCTATTACTTGAATTGTGGCGGACGAATAATAAATACTGAGAAGCCCTTAGTTATGGGTATTCTCAATGTGACGCCCGACTCTTTTTTTGATGGAGGACGATATAATACAGCCGATTCCATAAGACAAAGAGCCGAGCAGATTATTTTAGATGGCGCCGAGATTATTGACGTTGGCGCCTACTCTACACGCCCCGGGGCTGATGACGTGTCATCCGATGAAGAGTGGAGACGCCTTGATTTAGCGCTTGAACTTATTCACAAATATGTTCCAGACGCAATAATATCCGTTGACACATTTCGCGGAAGTGTCGCACGCAAGTGCGTTAAAGAAGGTGGAGCGCACATAATCAATGACATATCAGCATATGCAATAGATCCGGGTATGCTTGATGCTATATCTGAGCTAAATGTGCCTTACATTCTGATGCATATGAAAGGTACACCCAAGGACATGCAGGTCAACCCTCAATACGCTGATAGGTTGACGAGAGAGGTTATCGCTTTCCTGAGTAAAAAGGTAAATGAATTGAGTTCCAGGGGTGTTGCAGACATCATTATAGATCCTGGTTTCGGATTTGGGAAGACTGTCGATGACAATTTTAAGCTTATGGCCGACTTAAGTCAGTTTTCCATATTCGACAGGCCTATTTTAGTGGGAATATCAAGAAAGTCGATGATTTATAAAATTTTAAATAGCGATCCTAAATCCAGCCTGAACGGGACCATGGTCTTGAATACAATGGCTCTGTTGGCAGGTGCGGACATTTTAAGAGTTCACGACGTGAAAGAAACAGTTGAGTGTGTTAAACTTGTTGATGCCCTGAAACGTAATAGTTGACAAAAATAGCCCTGGTTATGCTGTTTTCATTTTTAGATGTTCGTCTTGTTGACGTTGTCGACATATTGTTTAGCGCCTATTTGATGTATGCCGTCTATCGACTCATCAAGGGCACTTTGGCGGCGAATATCGTCATGAGCATATTGGCATTCCTCGTGTTCTGGGTAATAGTGCGAGCTCTGAACATGAACATGCTGTCTGCCGTCATGGGTAGTTTTGTAAACATAGGGTTGTTGGCACTAATCGTAATATTTCAACAGGAGATTAGAACGTTCCTCGTCATGATGAGTACGCGTAGCGCCTTTTTTCGGAAGTTTGGCCTTTACAAGGTCATAGAAAAGGAGACGGAGGGAGATGACAGTACGTTCATAAATTCGATTGCTAACGCATGTGAGAATATGTCGATGTCCAAGACAGGAGCACTTATTGTCATAGGTCGAAAGGTAGGCTTAAAAGACTACATTGACACGGGGGACTGTCTGAATGCGAGGTTTTCGCAGCAATTGATAGAAACCATATTTTTCAAGAATACCCCACTGCATGATGGGGCTATGATAGTTGACAAAAGGAAAATCATTGCAGCGGGATGCATCTTGCCCGTGTCTACGGATATGAGTTTGCCCAAAAACTTTGGTCTGCGACATCGCTCAGCCGTAGGAGTGACTGAGGTAACTGATGCCGTATCCGTTGTGGTCTCAGAAGAAACTGGCAAGATATCAGTGTTTGAGCATGGAAAACACAAAAAAGTAGAGTCTCGATCAGAACTAATTGGAATATTGAAATCAATATGAACGAGCGAGAGGGAGTTGAGTTGAGAGTGGCAATTAGCGGAATTGAGAAGCCTTTAGGGAAAGCTCTAAAGGCGGCATATTCGGCTAAGGGGTTTGGTGTTGTCTCAATTGATGAGGCGGACCTTCGTCTTCCTGCACCAACTTTGGGCGAGAAGCTCAATGGCGTTTATGGAATTGTCAATCTTTGTGGAGAGCCGTATGTAGCTAAATGGAAGAAAAGGTACGAATTTGATATTTATAGGAGCCGTCTCGTAGCCATTAGGTCATTAGGCATGGCCATGAGATATATGGATGTTCATCCAAATTTTTTCATAACGACGTCGAATGCAATGGTTTATGACAAGTATGAGGTGCACGATGAATATTCTATGTCGTATGGGGAAACACTTATGGCCGAGGTCGGTCAAATGGAGACTGCGGAGACAATGAAGATAGCATCATACATAAAAGATGTGCGGCTTATAATAGCCAGGACTGGCTATATAATGAGCAAATCGGGTGGCGTTTATCCAATGCTTGAGAGATTGGCTAAAATCGGGTGGGGAGGCAGAGTCGATGATGGCTACCAATGCATACCAATGATAGAGGTGGGTGATGCGGCACGTGCGTTCATGCATGTAACAGAGAATCAAAGGTCTCAAGGTGTTTATAATTTAACAATACCCGAGATGGCCTCGATGAACGAATTGGTTGAGGCTTTAAGCAGACGGCATGGTAAAAATCAACATAGGCTGCCCAAGTTTTTAATTAAATTGGCCGCAGGACGAGCAGTTAATCTGTTGGAGCAAAACTGCAAAGTGCAACCGTTGCGACTATTGGCTGAAGATTTTGTATTTAATGCCATGAATGTTGATGAAATAATAAGGAAGTTAGGCTGACAAGGATTCACGTTAGAGGAGTGGAACAGTTTGCCCTGTTAACTACTTAACATAATACAAATTCTCAATGTTGCATTATTCTACGAGGAGGGCAATTAAGGTTTAAAGGTACCTTGTGTGTGCATGTACGATATGGTTCGAGTAATGACTAATTGGGGATGGATGAATATTGTAATGAAAAACTTTCTTCTGCTTTATCACCCATCAAAAAAGAAAGCAAGGATTTTTCTTTTTATATTTGTGTCGAAAGTTAATCTTGTATACCAAAGCACATGAGTCAATTCTCTGACGATGAAGAGGAAGAAATCAATGACGAGTTCGTTGATCGCATTCTGAGGCTCGCAGTCTCGGGAGGGTCTTCGTTCGTGGATGTTGATGACATCTATGACTCTTTTAACTACCTTGTTCAGCAATATCGATTTGACGATGCAGACCAACTTCTCAGCTTTGGTTTAAGTCGGTATGTGGAGAATGTAGACTTACTTCTGTTACGAGCGACTCGGCTTATAGATAACAATGAGTATGAAAAGGCGAAAGGCCTTTTGGACTACATTGAGAAAGAAGCAGAAGATAAGCCTCACTACTTTATAGGGAGAGGATGGCTTGCCTTAAAGAGGGATGACATAAAGGAGGCCGTTAGAATGTTTGATCAAGCAGTGGCTAAATCTGAGGATGAAGAGATGCGGAATTCCGTTGTATATGAGATTGCCGCAAATCTAAGCCGTGTAGGACTTTTTGAGAAGGCTGTCAATTACTTTTCTGAGCTGCCATCTAAGGAGTTTGACAAATATCCGCAGACCGCCTTTGAGTATGCATATGCGCTGAGTCAGATTGAACACGATGATGAGGCCATCGCATTGTATGAAAAGGTAGTAGGGTTAGAGCCATTTAATGATAGCGCCTGGTATAATCTCGGAATTTTGTATGACAAAAAAGGGAATCGGGATGGGGCTGTAGAGGCATATCTGACATGTGTTTCGATATCTCCCGAATATGCCGAGGCCTATTTTAATTTGGCAAATACACGTTTGGAGATGGGGCAAACAGATGAGGCTTTGTGTTGCTATGCCGAGTACGTTTCTTTGCGCCACCCGAATGAGGATGCAAATGTGTATTCGTATATAGGTGACTGCTGGATGCAACAGCAGAACTATCACATGGCATCAAGGTTCTTGATATTGGCGACCCGAAAGACGCCTGATGTGGACACCATTTGGTATAATTTGGGTCGATGTCTGTTAGAGCAGCAGGACTTCTTAACGGCAGAAAAGGTTTTTGAGAAGACAATATGCCTCAATAATAATGTTGCTGATTACTTTTTCTCGTTAGCACAGTCGCTTTATTTTCTCAACAACATAGACGATGCCATTTCTGCGATAGAGCGAGGTCTCAAACTGACGCCCAATGATGTTGTCGCGTGGTTTGAGGTAATTAGGCTCAAGTTTAGTTTTGACGAAGGTGTGACTGATGATATTCGCAGTTATATAAGTCAAAAGAAACTTGAGTTTGGCAATCCAATGGCGCTTCAGCTTGTTGAGGCCTATGTTGAGTTCTTTGTTTTTGGGCAAAAACGACTTGCGACCTCACTAATGCGTGGTGTTGCCAAGTTCACCCCCGAAGTGATTAAAGACGCATCAGTTGAGCCTGATTTATTTAAATTACTGAAACAAAAAGGCATACTAAAAGTATTGGCCGAATTTAATATTACGATATGATTGAAAGGTATGGGCTGATCGGATACCCTTTAGGGCATTCTTTCTCACAGAAGTACTTCACAGAAAAATTCTCAAAAGAGAATATTAATGCCAGATATGACTTGTTTTCTATCGAGAGTATAGGTCTTTTGGAGGGACTTTTGGATGAAGTTGAGAATCTTAAGGGTTTTAATGTCACAATTCCTTACAAGCAAAAAGTGATAAGCTTCTTGGATGAGCTCGACGAGCAGGCACGTGAGATAGGGGCTGTAAATGTTGTCAGGGTGACCTATGGTGAAACCGGGAAGAGGCGTCTGAAAGGTTTTAATTCAGATGCTTATGGCTTTACAGAGTCAATCAAGCCCCTTATCAAACCTACTCATAAAAAGGCGTTAGTGTTGGGTTCTGGTGGAGCGTCAAAGGCTGTTATATACAGTTTGAAGAAGTTGGGAATTGAGCCTGTTGTTGTGAGCCGACATCCAGAAGATGGCCAATTAGGTTATGGTGAGTTGGCGACTAAAATGTCCGAATTTACCACAATCGTCAATGCGTCGCCTGTCGGCATGTCTCCCAATGTCGATTGTTGCCCCGATATACCCTATGAACTTTTGACATCAGAACATTTGTGTTTTGATCTGGTTTATAATCCGGAAGAGACATTGTTCTTGAAAAAATCGCAAAAGGCAGGAGCTGTAACAAAAAATGGCCTTGAGATGCTTCATCTTCAGGCGGAGGGAGCGTGGCTATATTGGAACAGGTAGAACTTAAGACTCCCCCACCCTACATAACTCTGTTAAAGCGAGCACTTTATGTCTGAAAAGGAAAGAATAGAATATCTGCGTAACTTTCTTCACGAGCAGAACAGGAACTACTATGTATTGAACGCCCCCGTCATATCGGACATGGAGTTTGACCAGAAAATGGCGGAGCTCCAGGACTTAGAGGCAAAACACCCGGAGTTGTCAGACCCAAATAGTCCGACGCAGAGGGTTGGCAGTGACATTAACATGTCATTTGAGCAGGTTCGTCATGAGAGGCCAATGTTGTCGTTGGGTAACACTTATAGTCGTCAGGAAGTTGAGGATTTTTATCGAAGGGTATGTTTGGATGCCGGACGCGACTTAGATATTTCTTGCGAATTAAAGTTCGATGGCACGTCAATTAGCCTAATTTACAATGATGGGAAATTGATTCGTGCCGCGACTCGGGGTGATGGGACTTTAGGAGATGACGTAACACGGAATGCGCGTACTATACCGACCATACCTCTGCAACTTGTGGGAGATTATCCTGCGCATCTTGAAATGCGTGGAGAGATTCTCATGCCTCGCGATGGGTTCGAACGTCTAAACCAGCAGCGTTTGGACATTGGGGAGGTGCCTTTCGCAAATCCTCGCAACGCGGCAGCTGGTTCTTTAAAACTTCAAAATAGTAGTTTAGCGGCAGAGCGTCCGTTAATATGCATGCTATACTACGTTATAACTCAAGATATTACATTCGCCACGCATACACAAAGCCTTGAAAAGGCGAAAGATTGGGGTTTCGTAATCTCGCCTAATTTCCGCCTTTGCCATAACCTTGACGATATCTATGCTTACATAGACGAATGGGACGAAAAAAGGAGGGAGTTGCCGTATGACATTGATGGAATAGTCCTTAAAGTCAACGATTTGGCGACTCAATCAGAATTAGGATTGACTGCCAAAAGTCCACGTTGGGCTGTTGCTTATAAATTTAAAGCGGAGCAGGCCAAGAGTCATTTGCGTGAAGTAACGTATCAAGTTGGAAGAACGGGGGTTGTCACTCCTGTAGCTAACATGGATCCTGTTCAACTTGCCGGAACCGTGGTGAAACGCGCCTCACTTCACAACGTAGGGATAATGAAAGATTTGGGATTGCATCTCAATGACGTGGTTATTATAGAGAAAGGTGGCGAGATAATACCCAAAATTGTCGGTGTTGACGAAAGTCAACGGGCTTCCGACGCACAAGAGATTGAATTTCCGACAATGTGCCCTGTTTGTGGGTCGCAGCTTGTCAGAGTCGAAGGCGAGGCTGCGTATTATTGTCCGAATTACAATGAGTGCGCACCACAGATTATTGGCAGGCTGATTCACTTTGTCGAGCGCGGAGCGATGGACATTGAGCAATTGGGTGATGAGAAAATTGAATTGCTCTATCGGAACAACCTGTTGCGAGATGTAAGTGACTTCTACAAACTGAAGGTAGAAGATTTGTTGGAATTGCCAGGCTTTAAGGAAAAATCCGCAAAGAAGGCGATTGAGGCCATTGCGAAATCAAAAGAGAAACCATTTGACCGAGTGCTGTTCGCATTGGGAATCAGATATGTAGGAAGCACTGTCGCAAAGCGTCTAACCGAGGCCTTTAGCGATATTGATTCGCTTATTGCGGCTTCAGTCGGGCAACTTGTATCAACTCAAGATATTGGAGAAAAAATAGCATCCAGCGTTTACAATTTCCTTCATGACGAGAAAAATATCCGTTTAATAAACGAACTGAGAGCCGCAGGATTACGTATGAAGCGAGAAGAGCCTGCAAAACGTTCTTCCTCATTGGATGGAAAATCATTTGTCGTGAGCGGAGTTTTTGAGAAAATTGGTAGAGATGAGCTCAAGGACCTCATTGCCTCGCATGGCGGTAAAGTGACAGGCTCGATATCCGCCAAGACTGATTATGTTGTTGCTGGCGCTAACATGGGGCCGGCAAAATTGGAAAAAGCGAATAGTCTTGGCGTAAAAATCATCAGTTTTGATGATTTGAATGGCATGATTTCTGATTAAGTCCGGTTGAGGTTTCGTAAAGAGATTGATGTATAAACAGAAAACCAAATACAAGCACAAGCAATGATTAACATTGCATTAGGCATAAGACAACGGATTGGCCATTGGATTAATGGTGCTGGAGGAATTAAACCAAAAGGTGACTTCAGCGGCCCGCTTCTCGAAAAGAAGAGGGTTTTGATAGTGTCCAGTCTGATAATGGAGGAAGACAGAGAGGCAGTGAAGCTTATGAAAATAGAGCTGAAGTCCTTGTGTCCCAATGCAGAGATTTTTGTCTGTTGTTACTACGAAATAAAGCAAGGTGCAGCAGATGACTTCATATCAGATGGGCAGACAATTTATTTCTCAGAAAAAGACTTTTCGTTCTTTTTCCGGATAAAGAGGAGTGACATACTGTCTTTCTTGACTTCTGGTTATGACATTTCCGTTTTCATGTCGAATGAAAATCAGATTTTTGCTGATTTTGTATCGAGATATGTGGTATCGGACCTACGGGTCGGCTGGTCTCAATCAGAGGTTGACGCCACCGGACTTCTAAACCTTTCAATATCAAAAGGAGAAAGAGGTAGAGAGTCTGTAAAAAATGTAGTAGACACCCTAAGAATGGTGTTTGAAAAGTAACATTTAAATCGAGCATTTTATGAAGAGAACTATTTGGGCTGTAGTGGCGTGCGCCATGGTAGCCCTCTCGCAAAGTGGTTGCAGCCACAAGGTGGAGCGAGTCGACGTTGACGAGCAAATTGACCTCAGTGGCCGTTGGAATGACACAGATAGCCGTCTTGTCGCTGAGGAGATGGTAAGCCAGGTTTTGAATGGTGATTGGATTGCCAATTACCAGCGCACACATGCAGGCCGGAAGCCGGTGGTTATAGTCGGACTGGTTTACAACAACACGAGTGAGCACATCGAGTCGAACACATTCATTAAGGATGTAGAGAAAGCGTTTGTCCAGTCTGGCAAGGTAAGACTTGTGCAGGCGGGCGAGAAGCGTGAGGCTTTGCGCAAAGAGCGCGCTGCACAACAGGATTTCGCATCGACAGAGACGGCAAAGAAATGGGGGCGTGAGCTTGGTGCCGACTTCATGCTTCAAGGCGACATCTCATCAATAACCGACCAATACAAGAAAGAGAAGGTCATCTACTATCAGACATCACTTGAGCTCTCTGATTTAGAGAGCAATGAAGTTGTTTGGATAGGGGACAAAAAGCTAAAGAAATACGTTGTGAAATAGCCAAACGGCGTTAGACACCCCTGAGGCCTTAAACCTTAGGGGTGTTTTTGCATATATAATTTTAATATCAGGAGGAGTCTATGAACGAAAGCGGTTTAAGGGGAATTATAAAGATCTCAGCTATTTTAATTTGTGGCAGCCTCATGACTGCTTGCCGGACGTATTATGATAAAACTTTGACTTTCAATAAAAAGTTTGAAGAGGGAAACTATTCTGCTGCGAGAGATTATTTGGCTTCTCAGGACAAAATGAAAAGGTCACATGTTAAGGTACTATATGACCTTAATTATGCTACCGCATCGTTTATGATGGATAGCACAGAATCAAGTATATCTCATTTTGACGCGGCTGACAAATACTATGAAGATTTTTCAAAAAACTTCTCATACGAGGCTCTTGCTCTTATTACTAACCCGTCAGTAAAACCGTATGAGCTTGAATATTATGAGGCCGTCATGATTCATTTTTATCAGGCGCTCAATTACATTAAGCTGGGGGAAACAGAGGATGCTATCGTAGAATGCAAAAGGATGAATCTGGTTTTAGAGAATTTATCTGACGCATTTCGCAAGCATGACGGGAAACGGTATTCAAGAGATGCGTTTGGACATTTGGTAATGGGCATTCTATATGAGATGGCAGGTAACAATAATAATGCTTTTATAGCATATCGCAACTCATTGGAGATTTATGCGGATGATTACACAAAACTATTCTCATGTGAAGTTCCTGACCTGCTTAAACGCGGTATTATAAGAACGGCCTACCGCACCGGTTTTGCAGGAGAAGGCAGGCGGTATGAAAAACAGTTTGGAATGACCTATGAGGGAAACGATGCAAACAAGGGGCGTTTAGTCGTTTTCTTACTTGACGGGATGTCACCAATTAAAACCCAATCGACTGTCGATTTTTTAAAGGGGAATGGCAGTGGCTTTGTGAATTTTTCCAATAGTCAAACCGGGATTACCATACCTTTGTATTGGGGCGATTGCTCAGAAAGCGACAAGAATTCATTAAGGAGCATCTCATATGTAAGATTGGCAATACCGCAATATGAAAGCCGCGGTAGTCAATGCTGCGGTAGGCTAAAGATAAATGGCGCTCAATATTCGCCAGAATTAGTTGAAGATGTAGACAAGGTTGCGCGTCAGAGCCTTAAGGATAGATTATGGAAAGAGTTAGGAAAGGCGATTTTGCGCGCAGCGACCAAAGAGGCTCTTCATCAAGTCGTAGCTAAACGTAATGATTATGCGGGATTATTCTTGGCCGTATCAAATGCGGTGACAGAAAAAGCGGACACAAGAAGTTGGATGTCCCTACCCTCTTGTGTCCGATTGACTGACGTTGAACTCGATGCAGGCAGCTACGAATTGGATTATACATCTTGTGTCTCCGAGAGCGCTACCATACAGATTGAAGCTGGGAAGACTTCATTCGTTGTCTTCCGTGGCTTCTAAATGTCTTTTTTTCTTTCGAGAAGGTTTGCCGCCAAAGTATCAGCAGATTGTACGAGAGAGCACAAGGGGCATATGTCACGCGCGGCATTTATGTTACTCTTGGCCTCTGTGCTATTGAAGGCGAGATCCCATGCGGCCATATGCCACCTGATTGCCAACATTTCATCGTTGGTCAGGGCGAGTCCGGAAAGAAGGAGTACTACGACAGATTTCTCACCATGTCCCATCGGGAAGTTTGTGAAATCCACGTCATAGCCGGGCTCGTCGGCGAATGAGCCGTCTGGCTTTTTTACCCTTTTGACAGCCGGTTTGTAAATATCGGCCTTACATACATCGTGAAGTAGAGAAGCGATTATAACGCTATCCTCAGGAAGGTAAGGTTTAAGGCTCGCATCCATCTCAATCATCTGCTCCCGCAAGCGTAATGCGGTCTTCGCCACATTCATTGAATGCTCCATCAACCCACCCTCATAATTGAGGTGAAAGCGAGTTGACGCAGGAGCCTCGAAAAAGCCAAGATTGTCCAGTTCGTCAATACAGTCCTCAACGCCGTCGCGTGAAGTCGAGCGTAACATCTTCTCAAACTCGTCTCGCATGGCGCGCATCTTTGCCTTACTATCGTTGTATTGCATAATAATTGTTTATGTTATGCTAAAGGAAACAACAAAAGGCAGGAAATCAAAAGATTGCCTGCCTTAATCGTGTGCCCAAGACAGGACTCGAACCTGCACCTCATTGCTGAGACTAGTCCCTGAAACTAGCGCGTCTACCGATTCCGCCACTTGGGCAAGTGGTCTATTGATATTTGACGCAAAATTAGAATTTATTGGCCTTATTAGCAAGTGCCGAACTATTTTTGAGCGTTGATTTTATGCTGTCCCGCTCATTGCCTTTTAGGTTGGTCGAATCCGTTATCGCACAGTTTTGGCTGTTAGTCGAACGTCGGTTGGTTTCGCCGTATTTGCCATGATGTTTTTTGCCATTCCGTTCTGTTTTTGACTTCCTTTGAGGAAGCAAGACCTCTTGGGTCGCCCCAGTGTAGGCATCACAAGTGGCATAATATGATTGGTTAGCTTTTGCCACATAATAAACTGAGGTTGCCAAAAGAATAAGTGAGAATATATGTAATAGCTTCACGTGTAAAATGATTTGTAATTAAACAAGGCGAAAGTAATGACAAAAAACATATAATACGCCCAAGCGACTTTTGAAATATAGGAATTGATACGTATATTTGTGTATGACCTAAACTTTAAAACAAAGATAGCCATGACTCCACAGACATCATTGACGGCTGATGACCGCAAGCAAATTTGCAAGGCATATAGAGAGTTGCTTGCATTGACGGTGGATATTCTGCAAGTCAACGACATAAAGAAGGTTCGTTCAATTTTTAAGATGGCTGAGGAGAATGCGGATCTTGGCAAATATAAAGCTAAAGCATTCCCTGCATTACTTCATTCCTTGCAAGTAGCGAGAATTGTGGTTGATGAGATTGGGCTTGGCCGTTCATCTCTTATATCTGCTGTTTTATATGAGGTGCTTCAAAATGCTGACGTTCCATCATCAAAAATCAAGGAGTTATTTGGTGAGACGACCGAGGTTATTTGTTCTGGCCTCGTGAAGGTTAAAGAGCTATATGGAAAGCAGTCTGCGGTAGAGAATGACAATTTTCGCAAGTTGTTGTTCACCTTTGCAAAGGACGTAAGGGTCATTCTTGTGATATTGGCAGACCGATTGAACCTAATGAGGCACATGAAGTCGTTCTGCGAGGAAGAGCAGAAGAGCATTAGCGCAGAGGTCAGTTATCTGTATGCCCCGTTAGCTCACAGGATGGGTCTCTATGGAATTAAGTCAGAGATGGAGGATCTCTCGCTTAAGTACATGAACCGAGAGATTTATGATTCCATCGCGGGCAAACTTAATGAAACAAAGCGTAGTCGCGAGGAATATATTGATAGCTTCATCGCCCCTCTCCGCAAAGCTCTTGCTGAGACAGGTATGAAATTTGAGATGAAGGGGCGGACAAAAACCATAAGCTCCATCTATAACAAGTTGAAGAAGAAACATGTAGATTTAGAAAACATATATGACCTCTTTGCCATACGCATTATAATAGATTGTGACGCAAAGGATGAAAAAGCCGAATGTTGGAGGGCGTATTCAATTGTAACTGACATGTATAAGCCTAATCCGGTCCGCCTTAAGGATTGGATTTCTGTCCCCAAAAGCAATGGTTACGAAAGCCTCCATATAACAGTTTTTGGCCCCAAGAATCGCTGGGTTGAGGTTCAAATCAGAACTAAGCGAATGGATGAGGTCGCCGAAAAAGGATTTTGCGCACACTGGAAATATAAGGGCATAAAGACAGAGGCCAACATGGAATTGTGGTTGGCTAACATTCGTGAGGTACTTGAAAATCCCGATCTCAATAGTGTTGACTTCATTGAGGATTTCAAGTTAAACTTATACGACAAGGAGGTTTTTGCCTTTACTCCCAAAGGCGACTTGCGAAGACTCGCAAAAGGAGCTACCGTGTTGGACTTCGCATTTGATATACATACAAATGTAGGTCGTCATTGCACTGGTGGCATAGTCAATGACAAAAATGTGTCATTGCGTTATGTCCTTCAGAACGGTGATACGGTATCTGTACTCACAAACCCGCATCAAGAGCCGAAACAGGACTGGATGAATTATGTGGTTACCGCAAGGGCGAAAACCAAATTACGCCAAGCCCTTAGGGAACTGACATTCAAACAGGCTGAAATTGGAAAGGAGCTTTTGGATCGCCGACTTAAGAATTGGAAGCTTGAGATTGACGATGCAACTCAGCGCTTGTTGATGAAAGAATATGGATATAAGGATATTAACGTATTCTTCTCTGCTGTTGGTGAGGAAAAAATAACAGCTACTGAGATTAAAGATTTTCTGGACCGTTTAGCTCACGAAAAGCAACTGCAGACGGAGCAATCCAAGACAACAACAGTTGAGGGATTTCATGCAAATGACAGGGATGAGAAGGAGCACTCAAAGTCTGTATTAGTTCTTGATAAGGGATTGACTGACATAGACTTCTCCTTAGCTCATTGTTGCAATCCTATTTTTGGAGATCCTGTTTTCGCTTTTGTCTCTGCCACGGGTGGTGTCAAAATTCATAGAATAGGATGCCACAATGAAGCTGAGATGAGGCGGAAATATGGCTATCGAATTATGGATGCCAAATGGAGTGGAGAACAAGGTCAGGCGATGCCAGTTATGCTTCATGTCTCGGGAAACGATGACATTGGCATAATGAGCAATATATCCCAACTTTTTGCGAGCGAAAAAGATGTAAAACTCCGTAACATTAACGTGGACAGCACGGAGGGTGGTTTTGACGGTTCTATAACTGTACTTGTGAACAATGCCAAAGTCCTTGACTCTATTATTAAAAAGGTCAAGGCCATCAAAGGTGTCCGCAAAGTTGAACGATTAGAGACAAGATAATGAAGAACGCAAATGAAGATGACGCGCTAACACTCTCATCTAAACTTGGTAAATTGATGAAAGATAGAGGGCTGACTATAAGCACAGCGGAAAGTTGCACAGGCGGCCTTATAGCCCACTATATAACGATGGTAAGTGGCAGCTCAGCCTACTTCAAGGGTTCTGTTGTTTCATATTGCAATGAGATAAAGATGCAGGTTCTTGACGTCAGCAATGAGTCTATTGTTAAGTATACTGAAGTTAGCGAGGATGTCGCAAAACAAATGGCCGAAGGAGTCGCAAAATTGATGGGAACAAGTGTCAGTCTGTCGACGACAGGAATAGCAGGACCAACTGGGGAATTGCCAGGCCAGCCTGTTGGAACTGTGTGGATCGGTTTACATGTCGGTGAAAAAACGGTAGCTGATACACATTTTTTCCCTGGAGGTCGCGAGGATGTGATTGAGCAGGCGTCAGTAAAAGCTTTACATCTGTTGTATGATACCCTTATGTCTACATACTGATAATTGACATATATTCATCATAAGAGATTGATTTTCCACCCATTGAGCGAAGATGCGGGGTTTCCATTTGGCAATCAATCATCTTCCATCCATTGGCAGCCAATTTTATAGCTAAAAATATAAGTGCTAATTTGGAGGCGTTGGGGACAAAAGAAAACATACTTTCCCCCATGAAACATTTGTTCAATGTAACTCCATATAAGCCGCCAACAAGTTCACCATTGTGATTGTCCCAAACCTCAACGCTCTCGGCAAACCCCAACCTTGCTAACTTAGTATAAGCGTCTTTTATATCTTTCCCTAACCATGCATAAGGGCTTTGGTCTCTTCCATCAACTTTTCCGCAACAATCTATAACCTCACTGAAATTTTGATTAAAAGTGACCCTATAGTTATTGGAATTGATTAAAGTCCGCATTGAATGCGATACATGGATCTCATTCGGTATAATAACAAAACGCGTTTCTGGACAATACCACTGGATATTTTGATATTTGTAGGCATACCATGGGAATATGCCTCTGCTGTAAGCGTTAATGAGTCTGTCAACACTCAAAGAACCACCCGCAGCTACCCGGCCATGTTCATCTCTTACAAGTTTTTCAGGAAACGCTTCGCTATCATTTGAAAAATAGAACATAAATAATTATGAATAAGCAACTTGCGATATTAATGGCCGAAATGGTGGAATTATACCATGGAGACCCGCGGCGGATTCACCATTTTGTGAAGGTACACGATTTTGCAGCCGTTATCGGTTCACTTGAATGTTTGGATTCTCCGACTCAATTTATTCTTGAGTCCGCAGCCATAGTTCATGACATCGGCATACACATTTCAGAGGAAAAGTATGGCAACTGCAATGGCAAGAACCAAGAGAAAGAAGGACCAGCCTTGGCCAAATGTATTTTAGAAAAGGTTGGGGGGTATTCTGTCGCCCAAATTGACAGAATATGTTTCTTGGTTGGCCATCACCACACTTATAACTGTGTAGATGGACTTGATTACCAGATTTTGCTTGAAGCCGACTTTCTTGTCAATGCATACGAGGACGGATTAGATAAAGACTCCCGGGAAATTTTTGTGGGGAAAATATTCAAGACAAAAACAGGCAAGAGACTGATTGGAGAGATGTTTAAAGAGTAAGTTGTCCCCCACCCCACTCTATATCATCTAAGGTCCACTACTTCAACATCCTTGTGGGCGGCATAATCAAAAGAGAAGATCTTGTCGTCCATGGGAATGTTTGTCTTAAAGGTGTTAAACTCGACAATGAGGGATTCCCCCATCTTAGTAGTCTGCTCAAATTGCATTACTTGATTTGAGGAAAGATTAATCGACAGACGAATGCGCATTATGTTAGTCTTCTTGTCTGTTGGATACAAATCAATCTGCGCACAATCAACACCGCCAATCTTTTTATCAGCCAGCCTACGAAGTTTATAGCCAGACTTGTACGACCCGAAAAAGCGTGAAGGAGTCATATCTCCCTCGGCATCAGCGTCGTGATCTGATATATCCACCTCGTTATTCTTTTTTTGCCATACTTCTATCGCCTTATCATTTGAATACGTAACCATGTCGTTAACATCGAGGACATATTTATCCCCCTTGACCTTTAGCGAACCCTTAGAGGTTGTTTTGTCACCAGTCCGCTTATTTACATAAGTTGCAGTGAATGTGATAGATATTGAGCTACACTTGTCGGCCGCAGATGACATTTCGTTAAGAATGACTCTTGCCTCGGCCTCAGCCCGTGCCAAGTCGTCTCCTTGAGCATAGCCAGACAAAGGCATAGCGCAGACGGCAAACACAAATCCCGCTGTAAAAAGTGCTTTGACGTTCATATATATCTTTAGTTTATGATGTATCAGAACAAAAACTAAGCCAAATTAGACACCAAACCTTTGGAGAACCTCCTCCAAATCTTTCTCTGTCGTTATTAGCACATTGCGCGGCTTGCTGCCATCAGGAGGAGATACAATTCCCATACGCTCCAACTGATCCATAAGCTTACCAGCCCTATTGTAACCTACTTCAAATTGGCGTTGGATGTTAGAAGTTGAGCCAATTTGACTATTAACAACCATATAAGCGACATCTCGGATTTTTGAGTCGAGTTTGCCTGGCTCACAGGGGTCACCGCCCTCACCAGCACCCAGACCACTATCCGGGATATAATCAGGCAACTCGTATGCACTGACATAGCCTTGCTGACTACTAATAAACTTAGTAATCGCCTCGACCTCAGGAGTGTCGACAAAAGCGCATTGGACACGTGTGGGGGTCATTGTACCTGTCATGCTGAAAAGCATATCACCTCGTCCGATAAGATGTTGCGCCCCTGACATATCCAAAATAGTGCGGGAATCAGTCATACTTGCCACTTTAAAAGCGATACGACTTGGGAATTGCGCCTTGATGACACCAGTGATGATATTCGTAGAAGGTCTTTGCGTCGCAAGAATCATGTGAATACCCACGGCTCTTGCCTTTTGGGCTATACGAGCGATTGGAGTCTCAACCTCTTTGCCTGCCTGCATGATAAGGTCAGCGAACTCATCAATGACCACAATGATGTAAGGCAGATAACGATGTCCATTTTCTGGGTTAAGTCTTCTGTTGACAAACCGTTCATTGTACTCCCTTATTTGCCTTACATTGGCTTTTTCCAGCAATTTATATCGGTTGTCCATCTCGATAGTAAGGGAAAGGAGGGTGTTTTTCACCTTGTCAACATCAGTTATGACGGCATTGTCCTCTCCTGGCATCTTTGCAAGGAAATAGTTTTCCAACACCTTATAAATGCTGAACTCGACCATTTTGGGGTCAATCATGACGAATTTGACCTGCGATGGATGTTTCTTATAGAGAATAGACGTTATTATCGCGTTGAGGCCAACAGACTTACCTTGTCCCGTCGCACCGGCTACAAGCAAGTGTGGCGTTTTGGCAAGATCAAACACCAAAGTCTCATTTGAGATTGTCTTGCCGAGCGCTACAGGCAGCTCGTAAGTCGACTCCTGAAATTTTTTGGACCGAATGACCGAATTCATGCTCACAACTTGCGGCTGCGAGTTGGGCACCTCGAATCCTATTGTTCCGCGTCCTGGCATAGGAGCAATAATTCTAATTCCTAAAGCTTTAAGACTTAAGGCGATATCTTTCTCAAGATTTTGAATTTTAGATATCCGGATGCCTGGTGCTGGCACGATTTCATAGAGAGTCACGGTAGGTCCAACCGTGGCCATGATTTTCTCAATTTTGATTTGGAAATTCTCGAGAGCTTGAACAATCATGTTCTTGTTCTCCAAAAGTTCCTCATCTGTTTGTTTGACAATATCATAATCGTCCTTGAGCAAATCAATTGGTGGGAGTTTATATCCGCTCAAATCTGCAGTAGGGTCATATTTGGTGTCAATTCCGCGATGAATTTCGTCAACAGTCTCCTCCTCTTGCGCATTGAGAATCTCAATACCATCATTTTGAGGAGCAGACAGATTTTCTTCAGGTTTCGTCTCTGACGATGGGACAAGTTCTTGTTCCATTTCCTCTTGTGGACGACTTATCTCAAGAGCTTCCTTCTCGTCATTAGGCTCATCCATTTTGCTCTCCATACCATCTTGATTTGCAACCTCATCACCATTATCGCCACCATTAGTCATATTTTGAGTAGTAGCTGACTTATCCGTTTGCGCATCATTTACATTTATTGGATTGCCCTCGTAAGATGACAGTTCAATATGTGGAATGTTGATATGGATTTTCTTAAGGAGAGAGACTACCTTTATCCTGATGGCGTCAATTTTTGCAGAGAGATAAACGAAAAGGATAAACAGCAAAACTAATGACGTTCCGACCGAACCAATTATGCAAGTTAGCCATTTGGACATGAAATAGCCGTGGGCGCCACCAGCGAACGCATAGAAACTGTCGGAGAAACGAGAAAAAACAAAGCCGAGCGCTAAGCTGCCCCAAATAGCAAAACAGAGGCAAAATATCAATTGAGAGCGGAAGGAAGCTATGCGAACAGAAAGTACCCTCAACCCCGCGATTACGATTAACCAGGGGATGACAAGAGCCATTATCCCAATGCCATTTGTGACAAGCATGTCGGCCACCCAAGCGCCAAAGCGACCAAGTGGATTACTGACCTCGATTTCAGTATTGGTCATCAACTCATAGAGCGGCATGTCAGAAATACTCCTATCAGCAGCTCCGGTGAAAAGGAACGATATGATTGTGACAAAGAGCATTATACCTATCAGAATAAGCGCAAGGCCCAGGCCGAAAGAGAATGGCGAAGGGACTTGCTGATTATTCGTTTGCTCCGTGTTAGCCGCAGATTTTTTTGCCATAGGATAGTTAACAAATTATTTGTCCATTAGCTTGCTAAGGGCAATCAAGTCTTTTACTGATGTCTCCACATAACAACTTTGCCTTTCAAACTCATCGAGAGGCAAGTCTTCTACACCCTTTAAATCATTAATCAGGAATAGAACATTGCTCTCACCATATGTTAGCGAGAGACCTGTGATAAGAAAAGATATATCTTTCGACTTTGAAATCGAATTTAATGCTTTTGAAGTCACTTGTCCAGCACAAGAATCGTCTCCCAATGGTATACAAAATAAATCAATGCACACGACATTCCCATCATCATCCGCAAACATCTTACTATAGTGCTCAGACATATAGTTTGCTATCTTCTGTCGTCCAGAAACCACCATCCCGTTACCGCTCTCGATTGAATCGCGTAAAACTTGCCTAAAATCATTAAAGGACACGATAAATTTTGCCTTGTCGATATCTACAGTCGCATAAAAGTCATCTGGGCTGTAGACTAAAGTTGCTTTGACAAAGCCGAAAGGCGCAGTCGCAGTAAGCTTGATACCATTTTTGTTATAAACGCCCGTTGCATTGTGAGGTAAAAATTGTCCTATTGTCTCATCTTTGAGCAAATTATCAGAATAAACAATTTCATAGGACACCTTACCTGAAGATGGAATGAGGTTGACGTGCTTTGGGGAACAAGAAACTATGGCCATAGCAAAAGCCACGGCTACGGAAGCAAATCTTATAACCCAACGATACGACGGCAACACTCTATTTTTTTATTTGTTGGAGTATCAACGAGTCCATCGCCTTCATAATACTGCGTAAAACCTCATTATTTACGTCAAACTTGGTTGATGCGATTTGATTTATTGGCAAGAGTCTCATTGGAGTGCTTGACAAAAATGCTGATTTATACTCGTTCACTTTGTCAGACTTTACGCAATCGAATATAACATTGATGCCCAATTTGCCGCAAATATGCAGCACCTGTTTGCGCATAATTCCACCAAGCACATACTCGTCGCCGGCAGTATGCACATTACCGTTATCATCAATAAAGTACACATTGCTCCGGCTTCCCTCTGTCACAAAGCCATCTTTGTTGACAAGCAAACTTTCATAAGCGCCAAGACTCTCTTGCTGGAGTTTGGCCTCATGCCTCATTTTCTCATGATATATTTTGAGTTTCGGGGTAGCCCGTTCCGCTGTAAGGAATTCAGTAAGGACGCCTTCCGCATACATTTGTTCTGTCGGGTAAACAGTCTCCACATACCCGCACTGAATGTCGCCATTGGAAGATGCGACGATACGCATATCGCAATTTTCAATTGAATTGCACAGAATAAGCCAATCTATCTGTTTCTCGAATCCTTCAGTCCATTTGGGCAACATGCGCCTGGTGGAACGCATGCTATCCCTCCACCGTTCAAGATGGTCATTGATGAAAAGAGGTTTCCCTGACTCAACTCTCAGCACTTCATAAATTTCATCATCCTTCCCTATTGGAGACTGTTCTTCAGTCAATTCAATCGAGCCATTTTTTATTATACTTCCACCTATGTATTTCATCATATTCTTGTAAGCTTTATTTTAATACGTGTGGATTGGGAGTTCACAGACTTTCCTTAGCAAAGATAGTTAAAAGTTGCGTTTCTTTTAAGGGTGAGCGTCTATGCCAGGATATCACAAATCATACTGCGTTGTCGCATTATAAGCTACATAAACATGTTCAGCCGCTGTGGGAATTTCTCAAGTGCCGTACCGACCACAACGAAATCAGCGCCAGCGTCAAAAGCCTCACTTATCGCCTCTGGACTTCGCAACCCACCGCCAACTATTAGTGGGAGAGACACACTGTCACGCACAGATGATACAATCTGAGGACTTACGGGAATCAGCGCACCGCTTCCTGCCTCAAGATATATCATTTTATGTCCTAACATCTCAGCGGCGGCAGCTGTGGCTACGGCCAATTCGGGCTTGTCATTAGGAAGTGGCATTGTTCCACTAACATATTGAACCGAGGTGATTTTTCCCCCGTCAATAAGCATATACGCGGTCGGTATAACCTCAATTTCCAATCTCTTTACAATAGGTGCGGCTTTGACGTGCTGACCAATCAGATATTCAGCATTTCGGCCAGAAACGAGTGAAAGGAAAAGCAAAGCATCAGCCGACTGAGCTAATTGGCCATAGTCACCAGGGAAAAGGACTACATATGCCGACTGCCCGAAAACTGATTTTATGTCTACAACAACCCGTTCGGTATTCGCAGAGACAAAACTTCCCCCGACAAATATAATCGGAGGGGCGCTTACAGAAGAAGCAAGATTTTCGATGACACTCCTACTATATTTATCAGGATCAATGAGTGGAATGATCTTTTTTTGACCAGTTTGCCTCCACTCTAATATTTTATCATAAACCTTCATCTGTCAATAAGGGCTATTAGCAATAGACAAGAACAAAATCAGGGAATAACTCATAAGTCAATTTGACTTCCGCATAAAAATCGTCCTTGTTTACGCACCCGGCAAACACCCCTATGCTGCTGTTTACGTAGAGAGACCTCACACTCAGATGCTCTTCAAAAAGAACATCCGATATATCAAACCTTTTAAAGAGAGTCTCCTTCGCGCTCCATATCAGAAGTGCAGTTGTTACCCTGTTATCCTCTGATATGTAAACCATTTCTTTGGGCGATACAAATCTTGGAATAAGGTTGAGAACCCTTTGGGACATATACTCCATGTCAAGAGCAACTGGCTGCCCCCCTAATCTGACACCAACATAACCGATAGTGTGAGTGATGCTGATAAACATCTTGGAGCCGCGAAGAAATGGCTTACCACTCTCCATGTACTCGATGGAAGGTTCAGGGCCAAGCAGTTCTCGCAGTAAAATGCGCACAGTCAGCCATTCCTTTCGCCGACGGTCATTTCTGAATGAATTGTAGGTGGCAACCTCATGAGGCTTAACTTTGTAATACGTCTCAAGGTCAGGAAGGGACTCCGACATTTTCCAAATTCCCATTATGGCATCTGGAGCCTCATATTTTTTGAAAAGTGGCATCTGAGGTAATTTAGTCCTTCCAACGGAACGATTCAATAAGTCTGCTTATATCCTCATCAACATACTCAACAACAGGAGCTAAACTGTCCTTATTCGGGTGGCAGAAAAAATATAGGGAACCCCGGAAAAGCTGTCCTAAACTATCAGTTATTGCAAACTGTGCAGGAGTTGCGGCATTCCCCTTTATGTCATAAAAGGTTGCATGAACATGGTTAGCGTCATCATCGAAATACCTTTCGACTATGGCGTCGGCCGCAACTGAATGTTTAAAAACAAGCTTATGGTTATCTTCAAAGGCCATTTCCTCCTGATTGGGCTTCAGGTCGAAATAAGTTATGTGCAATTTACACTTCAAAGCGGGATAGTCTACGTAAAGCCATTCCTCATTGTCATCTTCTGACCGTCCTACTAAGACTCTACTGAGCGTTGAATGATCAAAGCTGAACCTTTGCTTCGCATCAGAGTAAGTCACATAAGAGTGTTCTGGCAATTGAATACGAAAATAGCCACGCGGCTTAGGCGTTACAGGCTCTGAACAACCATAAAGACACGTGGATATGAAGAAAATGATAAAGAGGAAAAAGTTCGACCTCATTTCACTTTTTTGATTCTGGACGTACAACGAGTTTGACTTTGTTTATTTTCCTTTGATCGGCAGACAATATCTCAAATTTATACTTACATATCTCAATAATATCTCTTTTCTTAGGAATAACCCCCGTTTTTTCAAGGAGAAGACCAGCCAAAGTCTCTGCGTCACCGCGAATCTTGTTGAATATATCAACATCAATATTGAGTACCTTGCACATGTCATTTAGAGATATCTTGCCCTCAAAAACAAATGAGCCGTCTGGTTGACGATACCAATCCTTGGGGTCGTCCTCGTCCTGCTCATCGCTTATGTCACCCACAATCTCCTCAATGATATCTTCGAGTGTTACAATGCCTTGCATACATCCATATTCATCTACGATAATTGCCATATGGGTTTTTGTAGACTGAAATTCAGTAAGAAGGTCATTGACTTTTTTGGTCTCAGGGATGAAAAAACTCTTGCGGATATTGGGATGCCAATCGTGGTTCTTGTCTTGTCCCAAGTCTTGGAGAATATCCTTGACATATATAATGCCACGGACATCATCAGGAGTCTCACCAAAAACCGGCAGGCGCGAATAACCAGACTCAACGACAGTTTGAAGCACTTTTGAAAACTCATCGTCGTAGCCCACACTCACTACGTCGACTCTCGGGGTCATTATGTCGCAGACCTCAAGATCCATGAATTTCACAATTCCCTCGAGCATTGCTTTCTCATCAGACATAGCACCAGATGTCAAATCAAGTGCTTGCTCGAGGTCGTCTTGTGACATTGCCTTTTGATGCTTAGAGAGCTTGGAGTTTACAACATTGGTTGAACTCATTAGCAAACGGCTGAAGGGACTGAAGATTTTAACCGCTGTGCCAAGTGGATATGCCACGAAACGACTGAAGCCGAGACGATGCTGCTGTGCAAAGACCTTTGGGAGGATCTCACCAAAAAAAAGAATGACGGCAGTTATAATGATTGTCTCGAAAACGAACTGCAATATATTGGCCTGCCCAAAGTCAACAATCTTAGCTGTAAAAGCGGCAGACAGCATTACAATGGACACGTTGACGAAATTGTTGGCGATTAAAATAGTCGCCAGCAGTTTCTTGGGATCGTCAAGCAAGCGCAAAACAGCCTTGTCCCCCGTCCTGTCACTTTCGCGAAGTAACTCAACCTCGATTGGAGTGAGAGCAAAATAAGCCGCCTCACTACCTGAGGCCAAGCCACTCAGGAACAGAAGAATTATAAGTAGGATGCCGATGCAAACAGTTTCGGCGGAAATCGCATTGAATGTTATTTCAGAGAAACTGCTGAGAAAAGAGTCGTATGAGTCCAAACCTTGTCGCTGTTAGTTTAGAAAGGTGTCACGAAGTCCGAAGCGTCAATCTCGCCGGAATCCTCGTTAATGTCTGTGTCCTTAGGCTCGCCAAGCCTACCGTTAGACTCAGATTGGTGATAATGGTCTAATGACTCAGAATCGCGAGCTTCCCGGTGGCTTAAAATTTCAAGCACGTCGACAACAATCTCTGTGACAAAATGGGATTGATTCTCACGGTCAACATAGGTCCTGCTTCTTATTTTCCCTTCAAGGTAAAGCTTCGACCCCTTGTGAACAAACCTTTCGACGACCTGGACAAGCCCTCCGCGAACCACAATATTGTGCCACTCAGTCCGTTCAGGTATAATTTGATCATTCCATCCCTTGCGAGCCCTCTCTGTTGTAGCGAGAGTGAAGTTTGCCACACCCTTGTTTGCCTCAAAATACCTCACATCGGGTTCTTTGCCGACGTTTCCAAGTAGAATTACTTTATTTACTGACATAACTCACTTTAAATAACAAAATTACATCCCGTAACCATCAGCGTGGCGAAACGATAGAAGCACCGAACCATATAAGCTGAAACCAAGTCACAGAAAACCGGTGTAAAAGTAAAAAAAAATATTGGGTGAGGTGCAACAAAAGTATTATTTCTAAATTAAAGGCTCCCGAATTGCCTATTTAGCAAATTCGGGAGCCCGATGAGAAACAGCTTAACTCACTTATTCTTCGTCGATTTTGAAATCAACTACACCAAGTGAGGCTGATGGCTGAAAAGTCAACCTGAAAAGTCCATATTTCAAACGCCATCTCAATATTTTTGATGGGAACCCCTTTTTGAGGTATGAATATATGAACGGGTGACAGCGAATAGTAATCTTCTTATCGTGTTGCGCGGCTTCGGACTTTATTGCGGCCTCAATCATGTCAGGGATTTGAATAGCCGTTTGAATTTTTCCTGTTCCACCGCACGTTGGACATTTTTCAGTCGTGTCTATGGTCATGACGGGCCTTACTCGCTGTCTTGTTATTTGCATAAGGCCAAACTTGCTCAACGGTAGAATGTTGTGCTTTGTCTTGTCATTAGCCATCGCCTCCTTCATCCTTTCATAGAGCTTATTCCGGTTTTCCGCGCTCTGCATGTCAATGAAGTCGACAACCACAATGCCGCCCATGTCTCTCAGTCTTAGTTGGCGGGCAATCTCGTCGGCTGCCGCGAGATTTGTCTCAAGCGCATTGTTTTCCTGGCTGGAGGCTGTTTTGGATTTGTTACCACTGTTGACGTCAATCACATTGAGCGCCTCAGTTGTCTCGATTACGAGGTAAGCTCCGCTCTTGAAAGAGACTGCTTTTCCGCAGCTAAGCTTTATCTGCTTTTCGATATTGAAGTTATCGAAAATAGGAAGTTTGCCAGTATAGAGTTTGACGGTATTAACGCGGTCGGGCGCTATTTTCCCGACGTAAGCCTTAATTTCGTCGTAAATGGCCTTGTCGTTAACGTAAACGTTGTTGAAGTCGGGGCTGAAAAGATCCCTGATCATGGCCGCCGCCCGTTCCATCTCACCGAGGACCATTGAGGGAGGCCTGCTTTCGCGCACATGCCTTACACACTCGTCCCACCTTTTTGACAGAGCGGCAATCTCATCAGCGATTTCGCTTTCTTCTTTACCTTCCGCTACAGTACGGATAATAATCCCGACATCACGCGGTTTTACCTTTTGGACAATTTTCTTGAGCCTTGACCTTTCTTCCGCCGACTTGATTTTTTTGCTTACAGAGATTTTATCGGCGAAAGGCATGAAGACAAGATTGCGTCCTGCGAGAGATATCTCGGCAGTCAACCTTGGTCCTTTAGTCGAGATAGGCTCTTTTGCCACTTGGACAAGTACTTCCTCGCCTGCTTGCAGAACGTCCGTGATAGTGCCTTTCTTGTCAATATCCTCCTCTTTTTTCACGCGGGGGATATCGGAAGAGTTGCGCTTTTGAATGACCTGCTGAAGGAATTTTTGTTGAGTTCGGAACTGAGGGCCTAAATCAAGGTAATGCAAGAAAGCGTCCTTCTCATAGCCTACGCTCACAAAAGCAGCGTTTAGGCCTTGCATAACTTTCCTAACTTTCCCGATGTAGACGTCTCCGACCTCGAACTGAACGTTCCTTTTCTCCTTCCGCAGCTCTACCAGACGCTTGTCCTCCGTGAGGGCGATAACCATCTCCTCGGGCGTAACGTTGACGAATAATTCTGCGTTCACTTTAGAAATTTTGCGAAGAACATATTATAAACAAACAGAAAGCTCAAAGGGCTTTCTGTTTGTACCGAAATGCGGGGTCACCGCATACGGCTAAAAGATTAAGTTGAGCTAAGCCAGCAATTTAATGCTTATGCCTGTTCTTTCTCAGTCTCTTCTTGCGCTTGTGGGTCGCCATCTTATGACGCTTCCTTTTCTTACCGCTTGGCATATAAAGGTTTTTTTAGGGTTAGACAATAAGTTAACTACTTGATATTCTTGCTATCCTTAACCTCGCTCATGAAAATCTTGGCGGGCTTGAAGGAAGGAATAGAGTGCTCGGGGATAGTAATGGCAACGCCTTTGGTGATGTTGCGGGCAGTCTTCTGTGCGCGCTTACGAGTTACGAAGCTACCGAAGCCTCGGAGGTAAACGCTCTCGCCATTGATAAGCGAGGCCTTGACGGTCTCCATGAAAGCCTCAACGGTTTTCTGGACTGCGACCTTCTCAACGCCAGTGCTCTTGGCAATTTCGTTGACGATGTCAGCTTTTGTCATCTCAGTTAATTTATCTTTTTAATTTGCTCTTTAGTCGTGTTCGGGCTGTCATTCAGCCGTAAAAACGGTGCAAAGATAATGCCTAACACTCAATAAAAAAAGAATTTAGTGTCTTTTTTGCCTAATACGAAGTCGGCCTCTACCTTACTTGAGTCTGAAGCTTGAATAAAACTCGACGACGGCAGAAATCATCAGTGGCAACAGCCAATAACTTTTATTCTTCATCATCAGGTAGGCGCATACGCAAATGACAGCAGCGCTAAACATCAGGATAGAATATATCCTTCGTGTTTTAAAGTCGTCGGATCTCATCCTTACACTTAACCTCAGGAAAAAGAGAGTCAAGCCGCCGCAGAGTGTGGGAATCCAACTGTAGCTTGCACTTATGCAGTGAGCCGCCGCACCTATAACGACTGCGGCCATTGCTGCAGTATTTAATATTTCAACTTTTGAGTTCATTTGGACTTACTTGAACGAGCAGAAACTACTTAACTATGAAAATAGTTTCATCGTCACGCTTCATGAAATACTCTTCCCGAGCAAACTTCTCTAATGATTGCCTGTTGTTTCTAAGCTCACTCATTTTGCGCTTGTCTTGATCAATTTTGAGCGCAAGTTCATCTCTCTGCGCCTCCAATTCGGACAATTCAGCGCTTTGCGAGCTCTTTGACAAGAGGCTATCCTCATCGCATGCTACCATCCAGAACAGAAAGATTGCGACTGCGATTGCATACTTACTATGTGCCAGAATCTTAATAGCTTCCGCCAGATCTGACACGTCAATATTAGATATTCGCATTAGTCAAATGTCCTATTGCTATTCGTAGAGATGTCAATCATCCTTTCATAATCATCAGCATCGAGGTCCTCTTGGAAGTAATAGAGCTGTGGATTTACCTTTTGCCCTTTTTTGACAACCTCGTAGTGCACATGTGGACCTGTGCTAATGCCAGTGCTACCTACATATCCAATTACATCACCACGTTTTACCTTTTGGCCAACTTTGACGTTGAAGCCGCTCATATGGCCATAAATAGTCTCATAGCCAAAGCCGTGGCTGATTTTTATATGTTTTCCGTATCCGCTGTAACTCGTTTCGACGCAGGTCACGACGCCATCACCGGTTGCATAAATCTCAGTCCCGACAGGGGCGGAGAAGTCCATTCCCTCGTGGAATTTCTTAATTTTATAAACCGGGTGGATGCGCCACCCCCAGCCAGATGCCGTCCTTGTCAAGTCCTTGTTGTTTATGGGCATTATGGCAGGGATGCACTTGAGCATCTCATTATTCTTGTTGACAAGGTCTATAATCTCGTCAAAAGACTTGCTTTGGACATAGAGTTGCTTGGAGACAACGTCAAGCCTCTTGGCCGTGTTCACGATAAGGTCAGAGTTAGGAAGATTTTCCATTTCCTTATAGCGGTTCACACCACCAAACCCAGCCTTTCTGACAGAAACTGGGATCGAGTCGGCCTCATATATTACGCGATAGATGTTTTCGTCACGGGAGTGGATGTCTTCAAGAACATCCTCAATCTGCTCAAGACGCCGGTTCATTTGTTCATACTGCGCCAGCAACTCGTGTTGCTCCCTCTTTAGTTTCTTCTCCTTTGGGCTATCGAACAAGTAAACATATATGAAGAACAGACCTATAGACACGACCAGACCAAAAGTCACATGGAATGCGGCTCTTTTCAAGTAATATTTCAAGCCCCTCTTAATCTCCTTGTAGCTAAGGGTTTCCGGGTCGTATTTATAGTGGGTGTTCTGCATCCTTTTCTGTATTATGGATAGGTGTCAGACAGAGAAAACAGTTTCAAACTACTTCACCTATCGCGAATATACAGAAAAGCGAATAAAAACTTGCTTTGCGGGGCTCTAAATGTTACTCAATGGCAAGTCCCTCAATTCTTAAGTCTGACGCGCGAAAAGCTGCATTTTCGACTGATTTGCGAGACCAAGGATAGATACGGATGAAAAGTGTTTGTGACGGGTGCACCGATATTGAAGTCGAGAACACATCGGTCGAATAGTCATCCTCGACAGGCCATTGGCGCTCACCGATTACTTTATTGTGGTAAAAGTCATTTCCGAGCGCGCAAGACATGCGATACGAGAATGCTCCTGACGTCTTAACAGAAATCTTTTTTATTTTAATGTCACGATTGCCAGGAGTCAACTTAAGTTGAATAAAGCGATCTCCATTTTCATCGATTTCAGCAGGCCATGCCTTTTGCTCTGTGATATACCCGTCATCAGTTTGGGTCAAACTTTTCAGTTTTGAGAACGCTAATGTCACATCACGACCGTCCTCCTGTTTTGAAAAGTCTGCCCAATAGGCATCAACCGGTTGTTTGCTTTTTATTGTTCTACCTTGAGCAGACACCGTGATAAACGCCTCACTTGTTGGAGTGGAGATCTTAATCTGAGCCTTATCTCGTTTGCCAGTTTTTGGGGTATAGAAAGCGATTACAGTCGTTCCACAATTTGTAACAACGTTGAGGGTGTCACGACGAGGAGACTTAATGTCGGAAGTAATAAGCAGTCCGTCGGTGGATTTAAGGGCTATAGGCTGCCTATGAGTTAAAAACAAAGGACGGATTGTGGATACACCTTTGAAATCGAGGACATCAAACGTCTGCCACACAGTGTCACCAATGAATACCTCACCGAAATCGAAGGAAGACGGGTTGGTTAAAATATCAGGGTGCTTTATTGCGCCGGTCCAAACGTTCATAGTGTCAAGAGACTCTGCCACGGCAAGAGCAAACAGTGCGGCACCCATCATGGATGTATGCGTATTGTCAGCATTTACATAAAGCTGCTTTTTGGACTCAGTAGGGCCAAAAGCCTCTACTATTTGACGACTTTTAGCGCACAAGTCAAGCAATGGGGTCCCAGTCTCCCTGGCGACACTCCTCATTGCCGCCGGATAGCTCAGAGTGGAATCGTTGGCGGAGCCAAGATTATGCTGACCTTTCTCTGTAATTACGTTTCCGTCAAAGTACCTTCGGACAATAGGCTGGACAAGAATAGGATAAGCTCCGAGAGAGCGAGTCTCTTGGATATATTTTTTCAAATACTCCCTATATGTTGTCCAGGGGGCAGTGCCACGCCCATCAGCGCCGTCAGCTCCCTTTTCTTTCTCATCATTATGAGCGAACTGTATAAGGACAATGTCGTTAGGCTTAATGCTTTCCTTGACAGTAGCCCAGCGCCCCTCGTCATAGAAACTTCTTGAACTGCGACCTTGTTTGGCATGGTCATAGACGATGACGCCATCTGGTACAAATTGGCAGAACATCTCACCCCAACCTCTTACTTGCGTCGTGTTCTCCTCATAATCAGCCATTGTTGAATCACCAATTAGGTGAATGCCCATATTCGAATTAGAAGATGAGCACCCTGCAAAAAGAGGGAATGAAATCAAAAGAGCAAGAGTAGTTTTCATTTAGAGAATTTGTTCTGTTCCAAAATATTCAAAAAGCAAAATTAGCGGGTTTCACAAGACGGGTTTCACAATGCGGGTTAACTTTTGTAAAACAATAAGACAAGAGGTAGTGATATTACGCAAAAGAGCGTGGCAACATCAAATGCTACCACGCTCTTAGTATTTGTAAAAGGATAGGCTTACATATTCATGCCGCCATCGACCTGAATAACTTGACCAGTCACGTAAGACGAGAGGTCAGATGCGAGGAAGAGAGCCACATCGGCAATGTCCTCTGGAGTGCCACCACGATGGAGAGGTATCTTCTCACACCATGCTTTCTTGACTTCATCGGTCAGCTGGTCAGTCATGGCTGTGATGATGAAGCCCGGGGCGATAGCGTTGGCGCGAATTCCACGCTTGCCCATCTCTTGAGCTATAGACTTCGCAAGTCCGATCATGCCTGCCTTTGACGCTGAGTAGTTGCACTGGCCTGCATTTCCATGAACACCAACGACCGAGCTCATGTTGATAATGCTACCCTTGCGCTGCTTGCTCATGACGGGAATGACAGCGTGTATGAAATTGAAAGCGGACTTAAGGTTGACAGTCAGGACAGCATCCCACTGAGCCTCAGTCATTTTAAGCATGAGACCATCCTTGGTAATGCCTGCATTGTTTACAAGTACGTCAATTGAGCCGAAATCTTTGACAATCTCGGCTACGACATTATGCGTCTGCTCGAAGTTGGCCGCATTAGACGCATAACCCTTGACTTTGACACCAAGAGCTGCAATTCCCTTTTCGGTCTCCTTTGCCGCCTCATTGATCTCGAGATCAGTGAAAGCTATATTGGCACCTTCCTGTGCGAAACGGAGGGCAAGGGCCTTGCCGATGCCACGCGCCGCACCTGTTACAAGTGCGGTCTTTCCTTCAAGTAATTTCATTAAGTAAAGATTAACAGGGCAAAATTATCCTTTTAAGCGATAAGGACAAAAATTTGAAGCCAGAATTAAGAAAACAATTCCTTTTCAAGTTGAGAGAACGCATCTACTGCTCCCAGATGAATATGCACATCGGCATATTTGGTTAATTCAGTATTATCAGGCGAAATCTCAATAAGGCGACCACCATGCTGTTTTACTTTAATGGGAATCATTGCAGCAGGCATTACAACGCCAGAAGTCCCCACGACGATACAAACATCCGCCTTGTCCGCCAAGTCAAAACTTTCATCAAGCGCTTTTTCGGGTATACCCTCACCAAAAAACACGAAATCCGGTTTTAAGAGACCACCGCACTTAGGGCAAAGAGGGACATCTGCATTCATGTCAATTTCCGACGACGGAATTTGGTGATGACACTTTATGCAAGATGCCGTTTTGGTTGTTCCGTGAAACTCAATGACATGTTCGGACCCGGCTTCTTGGTGAAGCCCATCAATGTTTTGAGTTATCACAGCCTTAAGCAACCCCGACTTTTCAAGCCTTGAAAGAACGATATGCGCCTTATTTGGCTTTATGTCTTTTCGCTCCATGAAAGAATAAAAACAAGCTTTTATAGTCTTCCATGATTTTGAGGGATTACTCAGGAAATGCTCAATATCTATGTCTTCAGGGTCATATTGACTCCAAACACTACCCTCGCCTCCCCTAAAAGTCGGGATTCCACTCTCGTAGGAGACGCCAGCTCCGGTAAATGCGATGGCACATTGTGCGCTCCGCAGGATATCAGCGGCTCGCTTGATTAGGTTATCTGCCATGATTCACATCTTTAAGATAAGTAAAGTTACAAAACTTTGAGCAAAAGCCACTGAATACTAAGACGTTAAATCGCAGAAGCCGCTTTTATCAGTTCAGTTATATAGTCAGGAGTCCACAATCCCCACCAAATAGAAAGCCCAAGTAAGACAAACTGCCAGACAGCCTCGACAAGAGGAAATTTTTGCGTTGGATGCTTTAAAACGGGAGGCTCCTCGGAGGGCAGAAACAAAAGAGAAAGCATATCGCGACTCATCGCCCAAACTATCACACACAACAAAACCGCAATCAGGCCAAGCAAAAGCCACCAATGTGCGGCGACGAGAGACTTAAACACCATCAGCTCCGTCATGAACATGCCGGAGGGGGGCATAGCTGTTATGCAAAGAAGCCCAAGTATAACAATCACACCACCAATGTTGCACTTTTCAAAATATCGTCCCATGCATGTCATCTGTTTAGTACCGAAAACACGGAACAAATTACCGACATGCATCATCACAGCGGACTTCGCAAATGAATGTAGGACAAGGTGGAGAATTGCGGCATAAGTTCCAAGTCCACCACAAGCCACACCAACGGCGACAATGCCAATATGCTCAACACTTGAATAGGCGAAAAGTCTTTTAACATTATGCACCTTGACGAGGTAAACGGCAGCAACGAAAATAGATAGGACACCCGTCACGAGAACAACTATTTGCGCCCATTGGCCCGCCTCTGTCTTAGCCAGAACACAATAGAATCGAAAGAACCCCACGAAGCCGGCATTCATCACAACACTTGAAAGCATAGCCGAGGCAGGGGCCGGAGCCGCATCTTTCGCATCTATTCCTGCTGTGAACATAGGTACAAGACCCATTTTGGCAGTATATCCTATAAATATGAAAATGAAGGATAGCTGAAGCCAGAAAGTGTCGAGGCTGGAGGCATGTTTGCTTAGCGAAGCGAAAGAGAGTCCGCTCTCGGCATTGTCACCCATTGATATAGATGCCAACAAAATTCCCACATAGACAAGCACGAGGCTCACTGAACAAGCGAAGACATATTTCCATGTTGCCTCAATTGAATTTTGCGTGCGCCTATAAAATATCAGAGCGGATGCGCTGAGAGTAGTTATCTCGACAAAGATCCAAGTGACAGCGAGATGGGCGGAGAGTCCAGCCATAGTCAGTGCCATGGTCAAGATTGTCATGGCACCGGCACTTTGAGCACGGACTTGCGAATCCTTACTTAGCTCATTCTGGGTAATATACTTATTAGAATGGCAAAAAGCGGCAGTGGATACAATTGTCACAACCAGTGTCAGCAAAGTAGCCAAGGCGTCTATTCCGAAATAGTCAGATGACAATTTGCCTGTGGAGATAACGACGAAACCAGTCAAGACGAATTGCATCAGCACGAAAATAACTGTTAGCAGACACGAAACGACACGGTTCCTATTGACAAGCTGGATTCCGCCAAGAATGACGGAGATAACGACATAGGAAATCAATATATAGTCAAGCATAACCTCTTAACTTGCTAATATAACGTAAATTAATCCCTCAGCTGATTTAATCCGGAAACATCACCCTCGTTGGTCACATCCCCTACTTTGTTAATAAATATCACAAGCAGGAAAACGCTTACAAGGACATCAAGAACGACACCTAAATTAACGAGAACAGGCATCTCATTTCCATTAGCGAGCGAAAGAATAAAGGCTCCGTTTTCTACAATTACGTAACAGATGACATGTGTAATCACCTTACGTCGTGTAGTTATAAAGAACAAACCACAAAAAATGCCAGCCAATGCAGCAACGAGAAACATCTTGTTAACCGTTGGGGAATCGACCATCAGAGAAATCAGGTAAGAACCGATTATAACAATTGTGCAGAACATCAAGGAGACATAGTTGGGCACAGAAGGTTCAGCCTCTCGCGTAATATTATTAGTCAGGATGACCCTACGGATGAAGTAGGGCATCAAAATAGCCTTTACAACCAGAGTCTCAAGCAAAATAGAGACCAGATTAATCAGCGTCATTTGATGAAGTGACAACAAAGCCGCAGCACAAATAATCAATCCCTGAACCGTCAAGATGCTCACATACGTCATAAGCCTATTTGCGATGGCAAAGTATATGAGTGTTATGATGAAAAGAATTAGCAGGATATGTATCATCATCAAATGAATTTAACGCCGAAGAAGACTAAAAGAGAAAGCGAAGTCAAAGCAAGAATAAATTGCGCATTATGACTCATCCTGTATCGAGCCATAAAAGACTCTATAAGACCAACGATAACAGCGCAAACGACTTCAATTCCTATAAAGCACGGGATGGAGACGCCATATGGCATATTGCCAATAAACAAGTTTGCTATTAGTGCGCTGTACATGGCGAACTTGAGGTGTGTCGCCTGCATTATAAGACCGAGGTCAAAGCCTGAATTATCAAGTATCATGACCTCATGAACCATAGTAAGCTCAAGATGCGTCTTGGGGTCATCAACGGGCATGCGGCTATTCTCAATCATGCAAATCATCATCAAGACAAAGCCCGCGATGAGTGCAAAGGCATAAGAAACGTAGGACCCTAAATGGAACGACGCAAATATGCTTGCAAATGAAGTGTGCCCAGTCAAAAGTCCCAAAGAGCCGAAAAGGAGGAAAAAGGCGGGTTCGGCAAGCATTGAGAAAAGGGCCTCTCGGCTTGCTCCCATCCCCTCAAAACTGCTTCCCGTATCGAGAGCCGCAATGATATTAAAGAATTTACCAAGAGCAAGAACATATGCGAAAAAAATGAAATCGCAATCAAAAGAGATAAGTCCACCATCGGGGCCGAAAGGGACCACACATATCGCCATGATTACGGATGCGAAATAGATGGTCGGGGCTATGCGAAACACAAAACTTGAAGTTTGACTGAACACAGACCCCTTTTGCAAAAGCCTGACAACATCCCAAAATGGTTGAAGCAAGACAGGACCTCGACGCCCTTGAGCCTTACTTTTGACACGGACAACGATACCAGTGAAGAAAATACTGCAAAACAGTATCAGCAAAAGACTAATCATCACACTTATATTGGGTACGACTAACCGAAAATTACTACAGAAATGATGAGGAGGACAACATAGCCGAGTCCGTATACTATATATCGCTGAAGCATACCATTTTGTATGAATTGGAAGTGTTCAAGGCCATGAAGCAATGAATGTGTGGCAGGAGAGACTACCTGCTCGTCAACAAGATCAAAATCAACACTCATATGCCCCCTGTCGGCCGGAAAGACTTCCTCATTTGTAATCGGTGTAAATCGTTCGCTCGAAGGGAGAAGCCCATGACACATGTCAACAAGGGTCTTAGCAAATGACTTACTCGAATATTGGATGCCAGCAATCGGCCGTTTATAACCGCATCCCCAAGTTGCTCCGACTGACGTAGGACGCCTCATTGCAAAATATTGGCGTATTGCGAGGAATATGAGGATGCCAATAAGTAGGCCAAACATTGCATAGCCAACGTACTGTGTCATTTTAACAGTATCATTGAGCGCCACAATGTCTATGGGAGAAGCCTCCACTCTGAATAAAGACAGAGAGACCGAGAACAGGTGACTAACGAGGAAAGCAGGGAAGAATATAACACACAAAGTCAAAGCCACGAGGATATAGGCAGGCCAAAGCATTGAATTTTGGACCTCATGCGGTTCGTGAGCAAGTTCTTTACGTGGAGTGCCAAGGAAAATAATGCCGAAGGCCTTAGTGAAAGCAAGCATTGACACGCCGCCAATCACAGCTAAAGCACAACCTGATATAGCCATCAAGGTAGAAACAGGGATAGACTCAAGTCTGAAGCCACGTAAAAATCCGTTATATATCAAAAGCTCGCTAACAAAACCTCCAAATGGAGGCAAGGCCCCAATTGCAAGAGACCCAATGAGAAAAACAACAGCCGTACGTGGCATTTTCTTGATTAGCCCACCAAGCTCCTCCATGTTGCGGGAGTGGATACTAACGTATATGTTTCCTGCCCCAAAGAACAAGAGAGCCTTAAAAATGGCATGGTTAAGCGTGTGCAACATCGCACCGCCGAAACCTATTACAGCAAGAATTGAATTAGATACTCCAAGGCCAATGAAACCGACACCAAGTCCCATTGCTATTATGCCGACATTTTCAATTGTGCAATATGCCAACATCCGTTTAAAATCACGATGCTCGGCGGCATTCAAAATGCCATAAAGACCGGATATGACACCGATGGCGAGCAATGTGACACCAATTGGCAACTGAGCGTCAGCCCCGGTGAGCATGCTGCCAAACCTTACGATTCCATAAATGCCAGCCTTAACGATGACACCAGACATAAGCGCAGAAATATGGCTTGGCGCAGCAGGGTGAGCGAGAGGAAGCCACGAGTGGAACGGCACGAAACCAGCTTTGAAGCCAAAGCCTGCGATGAGGAGCGACATGGCCACAATTTGGGTAGTCGATGAACTTGATGAGAAAAATGACCTCAAACCATCGAAAGTCGCACTCCCCGAAACTGTCATTGACCACACGAAGACAATCGTGATTAACAGAACTGCTATGTGGGATTGGATAAAATAGTTGAGTCCGGCCTTGACAACCTGCATGTGGTCATATTCAAAAATAACCGCAAAAAATGACCCTATGGCCATCATCTCCCATCCTAAGAGGAAGACAATAAGGTTGTTTGTGGTTAAAAGAATCACAAGCCCCGCAAGAGTGACAAGAGTCATCCCCCAATGCAAAACCTCCTGAATGCGTGTTGTCTTATAATGAGACAAATATCCGCGGCCATAAAAGGCTCCCACGGCAAATATGCCACAGACGATGATTAGGAACCATGATGAGAGTTGGTCGCATGAAAAGAGGGACGTACCAAACACAGGATGAGAGAAAGTCCCGATCCGCACAGGCACATCATACGCCGCCACACCGAGGACAACACCCAATATGGACATGGCGACCACCAGAAAAACGCCCCAATTTCTTGGAGCTATGAATTTACTAAGGCACGCTGATATCAGACCAAGCAGAACAATGGCCACAAAAAAATGGAGGTATAGCACAGCTATAAAAATAAAAATTCCGTCGCGAATTTAGCCCAAACAAGTGACTTGGGGTTTTAAAGATATTGAAAGAGACGCTCAAAAAGGCTAAAACTTGTCTTTTTGATGAGGATAGAGGTGGAATAATCACTACTTGCGTAGCGCATAAGCCAACTCTTTAATTCTTTGAGCCTCTTCCTTAGGGTTTTTGCCTTCCAAGCTTTGCCATTTGATGGGTTCTCCAAATATAACATCCACATGTTTACCCTCTTGCTTGTACATCTCATCAGGCAAATAGAGCATTTCGATGTTAAACTTGATGCCTATCAACTTTCGGAATCTGGCAAGATTGTAGAAGAAGTTACTATTTCGGCCAGTGATGTAAACAGGGATAATGTCGCGTTTGGTCTCGACAGCCTTGGATACGAAACTCTTTTTCCACTCCAAATCCATTATCTGGCCTTTCTGTTTCCGCGAACATAGGCCGGCAGGGAACATCAAAATCTGGTTGTCGCTTTTGAATGCCTCTTCCATCAAAGCGACTGCCTTACGCCCAGTAGCTCCTGTCTTATTCACTGGTAAAAATATGTCAGAGAAGTTCTTCAAAAACAGCAACATGTCATTGACAGGAAATTTGAGGTTGCGAAACTTCTTACCGACAGCCGAGATGAACGCCATTCCATCCAAACCTCCCATAGGGTGGTTTGACGCAAAAATAAACCGCCCCTCATTCGGTACCTTTTCAAGGCCATAGACATCCACAGTCGCCTTAAACTTCCCTATTATGTCGTCGGCGAAGTCAATGCCCCTGCGATTTCTCTCCTTTATGATAAAACTATTCACGTCATCCTGATGAATAGTCCGCTTCAGGTAGTTCACAATAAAACTTGGCACCTTGACACTTTTGGCCTTAGCGGCAATAATTTTGTCAACATCGATAGTAAGAGTTCTCGCGGCCTCCTCCTCGGAAATATATTCTTGCATAGTTATGAAATTTAGCGGAAGCAAATGTAGGTAATTAATTACTTAATTTTGCAGTTGGAGAGTTTCTAAATGGACTAACTGTTATACCAATGGACGAGACAAGTTGCATGAGCCTCACACTTGAGCAATTTTGCAATCAGGTTAAATATGTTGTTGAGCAAAGCGGCTTAGAGGCGTGGGTGACAGCGGAAATAGCTCAGATTAGCGTGAGTAGGGGGCACTACTACATTGAACTTGTGCAGAAGTCCCCCCTGTCCGATGCGCCATCGGCCAAATTGCGTTGCAACATTTGGTCCAGCATGTACGAAAGCGTCATACGCCCATTTGTTGATGCGGTAGAAGGAGAACTTGCCGCTGGCATGAAAATCAGGGTTTATATTCGGGCTGCGTATCACACCGTATATGGATTGAGCGGACTGATAATGGGGATTGACCCCACATATACGCTTGGTGACATAGAGGCCCGAAGGCGAGCTATTTGGGCTCAGTTGCAAAACGATGGCGTGGTGGACATGAACAAGCAACAGAGACTGCCCAGCGTTATAAAACGGATTGCGGTTGTCTCCGCCTCGACCGCCGCCGGATATGGCGACTTTTGTGATCAATTGACCAATAACGGATATGGTATCGCATTCCACCCCACCCTATTCCCATCAGCGGTTCAAGGGGCTGAGGCTGAGCGTTCTATAATACAAGCACTTGACGCAATAGCTAAAAGAGGTGGTGAGTTTGATGTTGTTGCAATAATCCGAGGCGGTGGCTCGAAAATGGACTTGGCTTGCTTTGACTCATATCTTATCGCCAGCAATATAGCTCAATTTCCCTTGCCAATCATAACAGGAATTGGGCATGAGCGAGACCAGTCAATTGCAGACCTCGTGGCAAACACGTCAGTTAAGACACCGACCGCTGTCGCCGAATTTTTGATATCTCATGACGCAGAGGCACTACAACACATTGAGGAGCTTTGTCAAAGCATAAGATGGAATTCCACCAATGCGCTAACGCAAAACAGGTCATTGACAGACAGCTTGTCAATGAGATTACTATCATCAGCGTCATCCTCTCTGTCGGGGGCAAAAGAGGCAAATGAGAGACTCCGAGTACTTCTGATGACATCAGCGAAGGTTAGACTTATTAAGTCAAGACATTCGCTATCGTCATTAAAATCATCCATTGTCAACGCAAGCAGGAGGGAGTGCGAGGCACAAAAGAGCCAGATAGAAAAGACAGCGGGGCTAATACTACAATCAGCCAACTATCTGTTGAAACAAAGCAATGTAAAGGTAGAAAACCTTGAGGTGAGACTGAAATCAGTAGACCCGCGCTCTGTGTTATCAAGGGGGTACAGTGTCACGACTAAAGTTGACGGGGAAAGGATAACATCAGCAAGAGAGCTGAACGAGTCAGATGTGATTACAACCTATTTTGCCGATGGCAAAGTAACATCACAGGTAAAGTCGGTAAATAAATAACTATTTGAGCCGTCCCGCACCGATATAATTTGTGACGTAATACTGCTGCGACATACTGCTAACAATTACGCCCTTAGACGTTGACGCGTGAATGAATTTATCGTCATTAAGGTAAATTCCGACATGGTTGGGGGTAGATGATTTTTTCCCGTCGGTCCGAAAGAAGACCAAATCGCCCTCTTTAATCTTGCTTTTACTTACCTTATTAACATCATTAGAATATATGCCTGCGGAGCTACGGGACAGACTCTTCCCATACACCTTCTTGACAATGATATTGGTAAGTCCGGAGCAATCAACACCCGAAGCTGACATTCCGCCATACTTATAGGAAGTGCCAATCCATTGGGCAGAAACGATATACAGGTTTTTATTACTCACCTTAGACTGAGACACGCCCAATTTTGCACACGCCTTGGCTAAAGACGAATTGCTGGAAGGCTTTTCGACCCGCTCGTCATTCAACTTACCTTTTGACGAGCCATTTGATTTCTTGATACTCCCTGACTTTGACGTAGACAAGCTGGAAGTTCCCTTGGAGGACGAACATCCAGAATTTAGAGGTAAAATGAAAACCGCAAGAAGCAAAATTAGCCACCTTCTCATTTGTTGCCGAGTTCTGAAAGTTTCTGCTCCGTTTCTGTTATAAACGTGCGACACTGGTCAAGGAGCTTCATGGCCTTTTGGACATCATCAATCATGCTATCAAACCCTCCATTAGCTTCTTGATTTTCCAACTTCATGACAATCTGCTCTACTTGGGCGATAGCCTCATCATATGAGAATTTTTTCTTTTCTGCCATAATTCATTGATTAATCTATTCACTTGGCCTTTGCGCAGTACTCACATACGATTTAATTTGGCAGCAGAATAGTAACAGAGGTTCCTATTTTGCGCCCCGGCTCGAAGACAATACTACCATCATTACACTTTGCAAGGTCGCGGCATATTGTCAATCCGATGCCACATCTTTCTTTTGAGCCTTCAAAAGAAAGGACATTTTGGTTATTGTTAAACCTTTGAATTTCTTCAGGAGGCATGCCCGAACCCTCATCCTGCACAGTGATTATTGTACGCTTCTCGAAAGGCATGGCTTTAATGGTAACCTGCCCACCTCTCTCTGAATACTTTATCGCATTTGAAATCAAATTACGCAGAATAATCTCGAAATGAGAGGGGTCTACAGTCGCAGTCAGATTGTCGGGAATATTACACACAAAAGATATATCCTTCTCAGACAGGCTGGCATTTGCCGCTGTTATGCTATCAGCAACGCAATCAGCGACATAAACCTTACGAGCACGCGGCTTCAATTGCTCGCGGGTTTTACTCCACGCCAGCAAGTTGTTCATTGTCTGAAACAAAGTTAGAGCCGATGTATAAACGTGGCGACTAAACGCGGCAGCCTCACCACCACTGTTCTTATTGCGCTCAACCAGCACATTAGCGAGGCCGAGCAACGATGTGAACTGATTAGTCGAGTCGTGCGCAATTATAGAAATGACTCTTTGCGATTCGCTTAGCTTACCGTCGAGACCCGCAATTTTATCTTGGTAGAACTTTAACCTGTTAAAAGTCATGGAAAAGCAGATGATGGCAACGCACAAAACCAATCCCATGGCGAAAGTGAAAAGAAATGCCGTCCTTCGTAGAGAATCAGAACGCTGTGCGATAATCCTCAATTCATCCATCTCGTGAGACATTTGCTCACTTATATCTTCACTCCGTCCTACCCCATCATCACTTACCGAGGAAATCCGCCTGTCTTTAAGTAGCTTGCAGCATAATTCGTTGGCTTTGGCCATCTTCGAATATGCGCCTTGAGTATTACCGAACAGAGTTTCAACTTGAGCATCTAAAGACAGCGCCTCAATGTAATGCTCCAAACACCCATCAGGGGACAAGGCTTCCGACTTATAAACCAGAGAGCGAGCCTCGTCCAAGTCTCCGGCCTCAATAAGCGTATGCGCCATGTCGACATACAGAGACGACGCGAACAGAGAATCCAGCTTGTTTGACATAAGAGACTCAGCAAACCGGAAACTCTTAATTGCCTTAAAGTATAACTTCTCCCTGTAATAGATTCTTCCAAGACCACGATAAACCTTAGCGTAAGTCAAAGAGTCAGAGGTGACAGAGTGGTCAGAGATGAAGTACTCATAGGTCTTCACAGCTGAAGAGACATCATTTTGAGCCAAATAAGTATCAGCGACCCCTTCTGCGGCCTCAAATTTATGGGAAAGGTCAGAAGATTCACTAAGCGCCTTTTGGAACTTCAGCCTTGCACTCTCATATTGTCCTTTCGAAAGCAGTTCCCGCCCGTTGCTAATCAGGTTCTCTTGTTTGAAAACCTTAACATCGTCTCGATTCGAGGCATAAGACTGCGACAACGGAACAGACACCACGACAAGCAGCACAGCAATGAGAATTGCCGAGCCGAGCTTAGAGATGGTATGGCGACAGATTATTGACATTGTAGTGCCTAACGGCTTCACTTGGACTTGTATGTTTCAATGTGTCTTGCCGACTTATTGGGATATAAATCATGCAAATTGACGATTATAGCAGTCTCCTCGACGTCACCGAACTCCTCATTTATGGCAGTTCCAAAAACCTTCATTGAAGGGGATAGATTCATGTAGGCGTTGACGAGTGGCGGAATGTTCTCGCCGAGCTCACGCACCTTACGTACCAGAATCCTGTAGTCGTCCTGAAAATTACCCGCAGTAAATGTCGCATCAATTTCAGCCTGCGACAAGCCGACATTAATTGGCTTATAGGCATAGACGAGGTTACTCTTATCGCCAAAATATTTATGCCAGAAGCCCATAATGAAATTCCTCGCCCTCTGATTGAAGTGGGTATACATCGTCACCTTTCCGAAAAAGTATGAGATATCAGGGTGATCAACGACCAAAGACCCCAGTCCATCCCAAAGATTATCAAGGGCGAAAAGGCTCTTCGACCCCATTTTGCTACTTTGATAGAGCGGCTGAACAAAGGAGCGGCCCAACTCAATTGTAGACGGGAAATAATCCTTGATGAACTCATCGGTGAAATGGAACATGTGGGAAGTGGCCAAATAGTGCGCCCCCTCTTGATTTTGAGGCAGATCCTTGCACAAAATGTATCTGTAGCCGCCCAAAATCTCCTGATCTTGCGGGTCCCAGACAATAAGTTGCCTGAATGGTATAACCGCAGTATCCCATTCGTCAATGTCGACGGACTTTCCCGAGCCGCCGCCCGCCATTCGAAACGCGACCTCACGCAAGCGACCGACTTCCTGCATGAGCAATGGGGCCTCGTTAGCCGCAAAATCATATATAAGGTTACCGCCTTTATTCGTATTCCTTACGAAACGAGCCTTGGACAACTCACCCATTAGCGCTTCTCTCGCAACAGGTTCTGCAATTTGCTCCATATTGAATTGTAAGATAATCTCGAAATGTTAATTTGTCACAAAAAGCCGTTCTTGCCAACTTTTCGCTCGCTACGAAATTAAACAAAATATATGAGAACTAAAGTTGCAAACACGTTAATTAAATTGTGGTCATGACTACTCGCGCTATTGAATAAACACAAGTGCCAAATAGCAACCGGAACCCAGACGCTGATATCAGAGCAAAACTTTATTTGTACCCACTTCAAATTGCAATTTTGCCCAAATTTTGCAAAGCGGAGATAGCATATAATCGTTTGCATTGATTATTTTTGCCGTATGATGTTCGCCAGAGTTCAAAATGTTTGATTTTATACAGACTTGGACTTGATGCCAATCATATTTAAGAGCAAGTTTTGCTTTTTAGTAAATGCAGACACTATTTAAGATACAGAGTGACCTCGTGTCGGAGCTCAAGCCCTGGGTGAAAAGGGGGTTGATGGATCAGATAGACTGGAGCTCCCGGCTGATAGGCCTAAAGGGTTCGCGAGGCATAGGCAAGACCACGTTCTTGCTGAACTACGCCAAGATGATTGGCGCACGCCAAAAGTGTCTGTATGCAGACCTCAACGATTTTTATTTTTCAACCCACAGCATTGTCTCGTTAGCGGACGAATTTGTCAAGACTGGTGGCCACACTTTGTTGCTGGATCAGGTTTACAAGTATCCCGCGTGGTCGGACGAGTTGAGGTATTGCCACGACAACTTTCCTGATTTACATATTGTTTTTACGGGCTCTCCCGTGATGAGGCTCAAGGAGGAGAATCCTCAATTGCGAGGGCTTGTCAATGTTTATAGTCTGGAGGGCTTCTCGTTCAGGGAGTATCTCAACTATACATCAGGCAATAATTTCCCGACAATATCTCTTGATGACATCATAGCGAATCATGAGGATATAAGTTGGGAGATCGCGCAAAAAGTCAAGCCATTAGCATATTTCAGCGATTATCTTCGGCATGGATTCTACCCCTACTTTCTGGGGCAGAAGAACGTCTACGTGGATTTGGTCAAGACAATTAACTTCGTCCTTGAGGTTGAGATAAGTTACATACAGCAAATAGACATAAAGTTGCTGCCCAAGCTCAGGAAGTTGCTGTATATCATAGCTCAACAGACACCATTCCAGCCCAACGTCTCAAAGTTGGCATCAGCTATTGACACGAGCCGCGCCACGGTGATGAACTATATGGTTTATCTGAAGCATGCGCGTCTGATCCACTTGCTGTACCAAGTGGGAGACAGCGCGAACAAGAAGCCGGCGCACATCTACATGCAGAATCCAAATCTGATGTATTTGTGCAACTATGGTGGTGTAGACCAGAACTCGCTAAACAAGACATTCTTCTTCAACCAATTGGGCTATAGCAACATAGTGGAGAGAGCCTCAGTCGGCGACTTTTGCGTCAATGGCGGACAAACTTTTGTTATTGGCGACAATGTGAAAACAAAGACGGATTCACAAACCATAAGGGCTCGCGAGATGATAGAGGTTGGACATGGAAAAGAAATCCCACTTTGGCTATTCGGCTTCCTCTATTAAAAAGCACGCAATTTCAATTAGGATATATACGACCCCCAAAAGGGTTGCCTAAAAATATCAGTCCGATACATTAACCTTTTATTGTTAGTCATAAAATGGCAAAAGAAAAGAAATTCATCACTTGTGATGGAAATGAGGCTGCCGCACACATCGCGTATATGTTTACCGAGGTTGCGGCGATCTACCCCATCACACCTTCTTCGCCAATGGCGGAGCATGTTGACGAGTGGGCAGCACAGGGCCGCAAGAACCTCTTTGGCGACACTGTCTCCGTGCAGGAGATGCAGTCAGAGGGTGGTGCAGCAGGCGCTGTTCACGGCTCGCTTCAGGCTGGCGCCTTGACGACGACCTTCACGGCGTCTCAGGGACTCCTGCTCATGATCCCTAACATGTACAAGATTGGCGGTGAGCTTCTCCCATCGGTCTTCCATGTTTCGGCTCGTACGCTTGCAACCCACTCTCTCTGTATTTTCGGTGACCACTCAGATGTCATGGCGTGCCGTCAGACCGGCTTCGCGATGTTCTGCGAGGGTTCCGTTCAGGAGGTAATGGATCTTGCGGCTGTTGCACACCTTGCGTCAATCGAGACCCGCGTCCCGTTCATCAACTTCTTTGATGGTTTCCGCACCTCTCACGAGTACCACAAGATTGAGGTCATGGATATGGAAGACCTCCGTCCGCTCGTTGATTGGCAGAAGATCAAGGAGTTCCGTGAGCGTGCACTCTCTCCTGAGCATCCTCAGGCTAAGGGTATGGCAGAGAACCCGGAGACCTTCTTCGCTCACAGGGAGAGCTGCAACCCATACTATGACGCAGTTCCCGCCGTCGTAGAGAAGTACATGGCTGAGATCAGCAAGATCACGGGCCGTGAGTACAAGCCGTTCACATACTACGGCGCACCCGATGCAGACCGCGTCATTATCCTCATGGGTTCAGCAACCGAGGCTGCTCGCGAGGCCATCGACTACATGACCAAGCAGGGCGAGAAGGTTGGTATGGTTTCAGTACACCTCTATCGTCCGTTCTCCGTCGAGCGTCTTCTTGCCGCTGTTCCTAAGACCGTCAAGGCTATCGCAGTCCTCGACCGCACTAAGGAGCCTGGCGCACATGGCGAGCCTCTCTACCTTGACGTGAAGGACGCCTTCTACGGCCAGCCCAACGCACCTATCATCGTTGGCGGTCGTTATGGTCTCGGCTCATGCGACACAACCCCGACAATGATCACCTCAGTCTACGACAACCTCAAGTTGCCGCAGCCTAAGGATCACTTCACCATTGGCATCAATGATGACGTCACTTTCGCAAGCCTCCCCGCAAAGGAGGAGGTTCCTATGGGTGGCGAAGGCATGTTCGAGGCCAAGTTCTTCGGTCTTGGCGCAGACGGTACCGTAGGCGCAAACAAGAACTCGGTTAAGATTATTGGTGACAACACCAACAAGCATTGCCAGGCTTACTTCAGCTACGACTCTAAGAAGTCAGGCGGCTTCACCTGCTCACACCTTCGTTTTGGTGACAGCCCAATCCGTTCGACCTATCAGATTAAGACCCCGAACTTCGTCGCATGCCACGTTCAGGCTTACCTGCACATGTACGACGTAACCCGTGGTCTCCAGAAGAACGGTACTTTCCTCCTCAACACCATTTGGGAGGGCGAGGAGCTCGTAAAGAACATGCCTAACAAGGTAAAGAAGTACTTTGCGAAAAACAACATCACCGTCTACTACATCAATGCAACCAAGATTGCGCAGGAGATTGGCCTTGGCAACCGTACAAACACCATTCTCCAGTCCGCATTCTTCCGTATCACTGAGGTTATTCCTGTTGACCTTGCTGTTGAGCAGATGAAGAAGTTCATCGTCAAGAGCTATGGCAAGAAGGGTCAGGACGTCGTTGACAAGAACTACGCTGCTGTTGACCGTGGCAATGAGTACAAGACTCTCGCTGTTGACCCGGCATGGGCTAACCTGCCAGATGACGCGCCAGTCGTTCGCAATGAGCCCGAGTACATCTCTAAGCTCGTTCGTCCTATCAATGCGCAGGATGGTGACCTCCTCCCTGTATCAGCATACAAGGGTATTGAAGACGGCACTTGGGAGCAGGGAACCGCAGCTTACGAGAAGCGTGGTGTATCAGCACTCGTTCCGAAGTGGGACGCGTCTAAGTGTATCCAGTGTAACAAGTGCGCGTTCGTCTGCCCTCACAGCTGTATTCGTCCGTTCGTTCTCGACGCAGACGAGAAGGCTGGTTTCAGCGCCGAGACAATCGAGATGAAGGCTCCGGCCGCCATGAAGGGCATGCATTTCCGCATTCAGGTTGGCGTCATGGACTGCCTTGGCTGCGGAAACTGCGTTGACGTATGTATGGCCAAGGAGAAGGCGCTCACCATGGTTCCTCTTGAGCCAGAGCTTCCTGAGGCAGCTAATTGGGAGTACTGCGTCAAGAATGTCAAGAGCAAGCAGAACCTCGTTGACATCAAGGCCAACCCGAAGAACTCTCAGTTCGCCACCCCGCTCTTCGAGTTCAGTGGCGCATGCTCAGGTTGCGGCGAGACTCCTTATGTTAAGCTCATCGCCCAGCTCTTCGGTGACCGCCAGATGGTAGCTAACGCAACTGGTTGCTCATCAATCTACTCGGGCTCAATCCCATCTACACCTTACACCAAGAACGAGAAGGGTCAGGGTCCTGCATGGGCTAACAGCCTCTTTGAGGACTTCGGCGAGTTCGGCATGGGTATGGTACTCGCAAACAAGAAGATGAAGTCACGCATCCAGCGCCTCCTTGAGGAGATGATTGCTTCTGACAAGACTTCTGCCGAGTACAAGGCCGCAGCACAGGAGTGGATTGAGAATCAGAATGACGCTGAGGGCAGCAAGAAGGCAGCCGAGAAGCTCATCCCTGAGATTAAGAAGAGCGCAGCAGCAGGTTGCCCAGTTTGCAAGCAGCTTGATGAACTCTCTCACTACCTCGTCAAGAGAAGCCAGTGGATTATTGGCGGTGACGGCGCTTCATACGACATCGGTTACGGCGGACTCGACCATGTTCTCGCATCAGGCGAGGACGTCAATGTCTTCGTCATCGATACAGAGGTCTACTCTAACACTGGTGGTCAGTCTTCAAAGGCTACCCCTATCGCGGCTGTGGCTCAGTTCGCAGCAGCAGGCAAGCGCATCAAGAAGAAGGACCTCGGCCTCATGCAGGCAACCTACGGCTACGTATATGTAGCACAGATTGCCATGGGTGCGGACAATGCTCAGTGCCTTAAGGCAATCCGTGAGGCAGAGGCTTATCCCGGACCTTCACTTGTCATTGCTTACGCTCCTTGTATCAACCACGGCCTCAAGGCTAAGGGCGGTATGGGCAAGAGCCAGGCAGAGGAAGCTAAGGCTGTCGAGTGCGGCTACTGGCACCTCTGGCGCTTCGACCCGCGTCTTGCTGAGCAGGGCAAGAACCCGTTCCAGCTCGACTCGAAGAAGCCTAACTGGGATAAGTTCCAGGAGTACCTTGATGGTGAGGTCCGCTTCCTCTCGCTCCGTAAGGCTCTGCCAGAGAAGGCTGACGAGCTCTACGAGGCTACCAAGAAGGCTGCTCAAGATCGTTACGCTAACTACGTGCGCTTGAGCCGTATTGACTACTCTCAGGAGATTTAATCTTGTGATTTAACTTCCTGCCACTAACACAGTTTGCCTATATAGGCATCTGTTTTAAGGATATCCCCCTTGGCTTATGGTCGAGGGGGATTTCTTTATGCCCTACCTTGACTGTCGATAATGTTATTTTTATTTGGATGCTGTTTTTTTTTTTACAAATTCGCAGTAGGGTTTGCGGTACAAGCACTTTCAAGGTGGGCAGCAGAAGCTGTTATGAAAATTGCCGCACCATAAGTAAAATGTATAACCTCTATGTTTTATGCAAGAAGAAAACAGCCAACAAGACTACGAGAAATATGCGGAGTCCTTTCCAAAAAGTTTTGACGGGGATGGCTATGATGTGACAAGCAACTACATTAGCACCCCTCTTGAGACAATGTCCGACAGCAATGACATAGATCTAATGCCGGGTCCTCACAGAAGCTGAAGTTGACAGAGCCCTCAGCTTAAATAGTCTCACAAATGAGGAGATTGACGCACGACTGCAGAAGTTAGGCGAAGAGATTGAAGAGCGTTGGCAAAAAAGGAGCAACATGATAAAGGACTTGGAAAATCTGGGGCAGGCTCCGAGCAGGGTTGAGATTTTAGCAGATGCCATTGCCGATGAGTTTGAGACGCCAGAGAACGCCATCGGGTTTGTCAAAATGCTTGTAACAAAAGGTGGGCTGACTCCTCAACAAAAGATCTTTGAAGTTGTCCGAGTTGGAATTAACATTATCGGTAAACTCATTGCTGGTGTAAAAGAAATCAGGAAACGGGAAGAAATCGTCAAACAACAAATCGCAGTTCAGGGTGAGATTGTTGCCAAGACAGGCGAGGTAAGGGCTCTAACAGCTACAAAAGCCGAGAACATCAAGGTACAAACAGGGGAAAACATCCAATCACGCCATAATTGCGCAAACGACTCTATTAATCAAGCCATTGAAAAAATCAGCTCTAACTCGTCTGAAATCGACGCCAAAATCTCTGACTACGAAAGAGATCGTGAGAGCAACATGGAGCAAGTAGAGGAGAATGGTTTTAGCAATGAAGTCTCAAGCCGAATAGGGGGGCTTCTTGACGACATCAATAATTTGTAATCACTGGCATCATGAACGAAATAACAGTAAACAAACATAACTTCGAGGTAGCCAAAAGCCAAATTGCGCAAATGGCTCGAAACAGACGGGAAATATCCAAGCTAAAAACGTTTGAAACAAATGGTGGTCTATTCGGCTGGTTCGATCACAAAGTAACAGGTGATGAGGCAAACCGATTGCTCGTCTCGCCATTGCAAATTTCTCTATCCACGATAAACCTTGAGTTTGGTAAGTTGTATGAAATCGCAGGTCAGATTTACCGAGCCATGGATTATCTTGATGGCGAGTACATGGCAGGCATAGTAAAGGGGCTCAACTCTGCAAATGCGGCAAGCGACCAGGCTCTCAGAGCGGCAAACAAGGCTTTGGACGCCCAAAGGAGCGCTGACGAAGGTATTCGAAGAGCTCAGAATGCCAGCAAACAGGCTCTTGACGTGCAAGAAGGACTCAGACAAAGTTTTATCGCTCTTGAGGCAATAGTCAGGAAACTGGAGCAATTCAAGTTGAAGTCAGAGAATGATGTCAGGGTAGTACAGAACGAGATTCAGCAGGTTAAAGGAACAGTGGATGATTGCCGAAACTCGCTTCAACAAGTACAGGAAAGCTTAAGGCAGACCATAAACAACCTTGAGGACAAGGTATCTAAGAGCATTGAGCAGGTAAGGTCTAACGTCAGTGAACTTGAGCAATTCAAGTTGAAGTCAGAGAATGACGTAAAGACTGTACATAGCGAGATTCTGCAGGTTAAAGGAACTGTGGAGAATTTTCGCAACTCGCTTCAACAAGTACAGGAAAGCTTAAGGCAGACCATCAACAACCTTGAGAACAAGGTATCTAAGAGCATTGAGCAAATCAAGTTGAGCGCAGAAGACGATAGCAAACGGCTGCACGATGACATCGAGCGGTTCCAGCAAAAGACGGAGAAAGACGTAAGCGACAAACTCAGTCAGATGCAACAGAAGCTCGAAGCGGATGCTAAGCAAACTACATTAAGCATAGAGAGCCAGTTTGCAGAACTGAGAATGAAGTCAGAGAATGACTTAAAGACAGTACAGAACGAGATTCAGCAAGTTAAAGGAACTGTGGAGAACTTTCGCAACTCGCTTCAACAAGTACAGGATAACTTAATGCTGACAATCAACGACCTTGATGATAAAGTATCCAAGAGCATTGAACAAATAAGGTCGAGCGCAGAAGACAATAGCAGACAGCTGCACGATGACATCGAGCGATTTCAGCAAAAGACAGAGAAAGACGTAAGCGACAAACTCAGTCAGATGCAACAGAAGTTCGAAGCAGATGCTCGGCAAACTACATTAAGCATAGAGAGCCAGTTTGCAGAACTGAGAAAAATGTCCTCACAAGATAAAATCCAGAAAGCAGAGAGGAAAGCGACTATTGCGACAATTGTTGCGTCGGTTGCATCCGTTATTGCTGTTGTTTCTGTTGTTCTCGCAATAGTTTTATAAGTTTGTAAGGGGCAAACATAAGAAGACTGAGATAGGTGGCTGTGTCAAAATAGGCGCAGCCACTTTTCCGTGTGTCTCGGAATGCATGAAACTTCCGATGGACGCAGACAATCAGATGCATGGGTGGGGGTGTTTGTTCGGGTGTCTAAGGCTTCCGAGTGGCGACATTTGCATCTGAAGCACTTTATTTCGCGTCTTGCAGAGCAAATCACGAATCAGTTAGTGATTGACTCTAAGAAGCCGACCTGGATAAGTTAAGCGAGTGCCTGGCTCATAGCCATCCAGCAAGGCAGTCGAGATTTACGAGGCTACAAAGGAAGCAGATTAAGGGCGATTGCTAACTATGCACAGCTGAGCCATATCGACCCATCTCTGGAGATTTCCCCCAACTATCAGAATCCAAAGGTTCTGCGATATTTCATAATTTAAACTTGTCATAATAATTGGGTAAAGTTTTTCTTACTTTTGGCATAAAATAAGAAAAAGCATGGCGCGACTAAATGATTTGATACAGATTGCAGTCAACCAATTTTGGGAGATACGAGATTCTCAGAAATCGAATAGTTCAGACTCGACTGGACGAGGTGCTGTTTTAGGAGGTAAACAGATGGACTCTTTTGCAAATCTTCTTTCACGCATTGCCATAAAATGCGGTGTTCCGCAAGATTGCATTTTCACGAGAAACAATATTCTTCCTGGATTTTTCAGACCGACAAAAGATTGGGACTTCATCATCATATCACACCGCAAGGCAAACTCATTGCAGCGATAGAGTTTAAGTCCCAAATTGGCTCTTATGGAAATAACTTTAACAATCGAACAGAAGAAGCTATAGGTTCGGCATTGGATTTTTGGACGGCGTATAGAGAAAACTCATATCCGAGACAAAGGAATCCATTTGTTGGCTACATCCTTGTTGTAGGGAAAGATGAAAAATCATCCTCAATTGTAAGGTGCAATGAAACGCACTACAAAGTCAGAAAGGAATTTGAAGAAACCACATATTTAGACAGATATGACATTCTATGTGACAAACTTCAAAATGAAAAGCTTTATACTGCCGCAGCGGTAATATGGACTGACAGTTCCCGCAATTGGGGTAATCTGAATGATGACACATCGATTAATTCATTTATAAGAATTTTCAAGGGGCACATAGAAAATGTCAAGCACTACTTCAAATAATCCATATGGAAGGAGAGCTAATGGAGGAAATCATGGCGATGTATTCACTAACAGAGAAGTCGTCGAGTTCATGCTCGACTTAGTCGGATACACCGAAGACAGGAACCTCAGTGGGGTTCGTATAATAGAGCCATCATGCGGCGAGGGTGAGTTCATCTTGGAAATTCTGAGAAGACTTAGAGAATCCGCCAATAAGTTTTGCTTTGATTTCAAGACTGCAGTTCATGAGAATGTTTCTGGATTTGATCTTGACATCAAAAAAATAGAAGCATGCAAATAGCGAATTGATTCAAAATTCTCAGAATTTCGAATTTCAGATATTGTTGACGCAAGAGACTTTTTATCAACGACTATAAGCCCATGTGATATAATTGTCGGCAACCCTCCATACGTCAGATATGAGCGCTTAACGGACTCAATGAAGAAGGAGTACAAGCAAAAATTTAAAACATTCCATTACCGTTCGGATCTTTACATACCATTCTACGAAAAGTCTTTGATGAGTCTTAAGTCTGGTGGAGTGCATTGTTTTATTTGCTCTAACCGGTGGCTTAAATGCGAATACGGCCGCAAACTACGAAAACTTATCGCTGGTAGCTTTCACTTGAGACGTATAATAGATCTTGAGAATGCCACTCCATTTCAAGAAGATGTAAGTGCATACACCGACATTGTGGTTATAGATAACTCGTTAAACACCGAAGGCGTCCACATTGCTGAATGTACTGACACAAAAGAGCTTAAAGGATTGAAGTATACGACTAAAGAACAACCAAGTGGAGATGATTGGAGCAACATATTCAGAAAAGCCCCAACTGACAAACTTGTTTCGATAGAGGAAATGGGGGCTAAAATTGGAATTGGAGTAGCAACTGGTGCGACAAAGATATTTGTTGGACAGCACTTGAAGGGCGAAATTGAAGATTCATTGCTTATACCAGCAATTGACGCCTCCAACCTTAGAGGAGACACACTGAAATGGGATAATAAATTCTTATTGGATCCTTATACAGTCGATAAGAATCTGATAAATTTACAATTATATCCGAAGTGCAAACAATATCTCGAGAGGAACAAAAATATTCTAAGTGGAAGGCATATAGCCCAAAAGAATCCAACACATTGGTACCGAACAATAGACATGATAGACAAGGACCTCACATCTAAACCCAAAATCTTATTACCAGACATGAGCGGAAATAATAAGATTTTTATTGATGGAGGACAATTTTACCCTCTCCATAATATTTACTATATAACCGGGCTCAAAATAGACAAATTAAAAGTCTTGGCAGCCATGCTTATGGCATCCTCCACTCGCAAGCAATTAAGTGAAATCACAACCACCATGAACGGAGGTTACCCAAGATGGCAAAGTCAACATTTACGCAAACTCCTTTTACCAAATATATTGACAATGAGCCAGTCCACATGCGACAAGCTTGCGCAAATGTATGACCATAACAACATAAATGGGATTGATGAAACGATAAAGGCCCATCTTGGCTAATTGTCAAGGTGAGCTTTTAGTCAATCAATTAACCTTCCCCGCCTAAACTTGCCTTTAGCAAACAAAAATTGGAATATGACCAAACAAGAATTATTAAAGCAATGCAAGTTCTACAGAGGAGAGGAGGCTTGCCCGTTTAACGATGCAGAAACACATGATTTTTGGATGTATGAAGCCTATTTCGTGAACTTCTCCCTCCTTGGTGAGTCTTTAAAAGATGCCTTGGATGATTATAAAAGAGAGGGCGGGAAGTCATTCCCTATACCCGACCTTTTACTTTCCATAATGTGGCATTTTTGGACAAAATATGGTGATTTTGGCTACACGGGTAATATTTCTCCTTTTTATGAAATGGTTGATAAATACATTGAGACTAAATAATTTCCTCTATAAGGTCGTTTATGTCCGATGGTGACTGACTGCGCACTTCACAATCGATATAAATCTTTCCCGCGGTTTGTTCTACCTTAGTAATGCGATAAGTTGTCCCTCTCTGTAATATAACCTCGTCCTCTTTACCTATTTTCGTTTGTCCCTTTTTCCCGTTCCACTTCCTTTTTGAGCCAGCCCCAAACTGACTGAACGGCTCTGTATATGCTGCTTGTGTTTCTTCGGGAAATTTGCCGCCTTTGCGCAACTTGTTGCAATTCAACAGATTAAA
>CAVKRQ010000012.1:82290-132493 GCA_963658925.1 bacterium | reverse complement strand
GGGCAGGAACAACCAAAATGCTTCGGAGGTATTCATGCCCAAATTTAACACTTTCTGTCAAATCCCATGCACTGGGTTTTCGGCTTGAGCCAGGAAGACTGCAAGTACAGATGCGCCAACAAACCCGTATATGATAAGATTTGCGATATGCGGCAGCTCCGGTTTCACAAAGTCAACGCAGCATAGTGCAATTCCTACAACAGCAGCGCAGCATATGGGTTTTATGAATTGTTTGGCCATGGTGCGTAATGGCGCCCCCAACACAATTTTATAAAGAATGGCAAAAGTGACGATTGTATTAATTGTAAGGGTTATGTCCCATGCCCAGGCTATAGACTCGATGGTCCCAAAACAGAATGTGGCTATGAGGTATCCAGCTATCGTGCATATGGCGCTGCTAAGCCCGCCGTAGAACATCCAGTTAGTCTTACCAGAGGCCTGATATATGAAACCGTGTGTGGCATACACCATTTGGAGCGGAAGCGACATGGCAAATACTTTGAATACTGGAACTGCCTGCCCCCACTGGTCTCCGAATACAAACAAGATTGCATCTGCCGCGGCAAAATAGAGTGTTACGCCTATTGTGCAACTGACGAACGCCATTAAGTGGACTATCTTGTTGTACTTTGCTGTCAACTCTTCATAGTTGTCTTGAAGGGAAATGAGTATCGGATGCATAACTGACCCAAGAAGGAACGAAAAGTATTCCAACGGCATCATCATCAGTCGATACGATTTTTCGTAGTAGCCTAAGTCGCGCAGAGAAAAGAAGCGACCCACGATTAGCTTGTCAATGTTTCTCGTAAAGAAGTTAAGTATACAGTAAAGTAACAGAAATACTGAGTAACTGTATATCTTTTTTAAGGCATTCCAATCGATATGAGCGACAGGGCGAAGCGGATTTTGGCGATAGTCTATAAGGAACAGTGAGACACTTGTGACGATTGGCGATACCAGCAGCGCATACACTCCTAATCCATTAAGAGCCGCCACAACGGCCATAGAGCCGCAAAGGACTTGTATAGCGAATGTGCGGACGGCAATGAATTTGAATCGTTTCGCTTTTTGAAGCAGAGCGTTGGGAACCACATCCCATGTGGCGAATAGTAGGTTGACGCTCAGCAGTTGGCAAATGAATCTGAGTTGCCCGTCTCCGTAGAACTTTGCGATTGGATATGAGCAGGCAAAGAAGATGGCGGATAGTGCGACTCCTGAATAGAGCGTGAATGAGAATATCGAATTTAAGTCTTCTTTAGTTAATGTTTGATTCTGGATAACCGCCGCACCCAATCCCATATTAGAGAATATTCCGAAGAATGATATTATAACCGTTGATACAGCTACGACTCCGAAATTCTCTGGAGTAAGCAGTCGGGCGAGGATTGCCGCTACTAAAAGTTGTACGATAACCCCCGTGTATTTCTAAACTGCCATCCAGAACACACCGCTGGCCATCTCTTGCTTAATCGACAAGGTTGTTTATGGTTTATATAGGGGCTACTCTATAAGTCTCTTTTTTTGGGGGGAAAGGGAGTCCCAATGACTTTCCCTCCTTTATTGTTGTCTATTTTAGATGAACGAAGTCAGGCTTGGCAGCCCCCGCAGCTATCCATTCATACAACTTTTTCATTTGCAATGAGACTGCTTCGATTGAATACTTTTCCTTCATCAGTATCTTCCCTCGTTCTCCCATCGCATATAACTCCTCTACTGGTGTTGCTATGGCGGACTGGACAGCCTGATTTATAGCACCCTGCGAGTATGTCACCCACCACCCGCATTTGTTGTCTATCAAGTCTTTCCATGGAGAACCTGTTGTTGCTATGCATGGAATTCCACGTACGAGGCCTTCTACAATCACATTGCCGAAATTTTCAAATTCGCTTGGCATTGCAAGCACCGAGAGTGAGGTTAATGCTTCCTCCTTCTCCTTGCCTGAGATGAATCCCGTGAAGCGAACGTTAGATAGCTTAAGTCGAGCCACCTCAGATTTAAGAAACGACAAATATTGTTCGTCTCCTCCTCCGATGATTAGTAATTCTCCATCTTTTGTTTTGGAGTCGAGGGCGGCCCAGGCATAAATTAGTCCTTCTACATTTTTGCGGCGCGAGATGCGTCCCAAGTACCCCAATCTGAAAACATTGTCCTTTTGTTCTCTGTGATATTCCTTTATTTCCACAGGGTTGGGGACAACTGCTATTGGTGACGTCACACCGAGGTCGCGACAGTGGAGCATCTCGTCATCGCATGTCACGTGCACGCATGCCGCACGATTAAGGTCGTTGAGCAGGCGAATCTTTAGTGACATTTTTTTGAACCACGGTTTAGACTTAGCAATGTCTTGCGGGTAGAGCATGCCGCGTGGGGTTATGATGTAAGGTTTGCGTTTTGATTGCGCAACATCGACAAGGGCGTATGTGTTATATTGCCATATTCCTTGTGCCTGATAGATATCGAAGTCTCCGCACGCAATAATTTCTTTCTTATATGAGGGTGAAAAACAGAAGATATGTTCCATAGGCCTCTTAGCGTAGTGGATAGGAACGTCATCACCTATCAATTTGCCTTTCTGCCCCATCTCATACATCAGCACGTGGCACTCTACTCCCTGCGCATTTAGCCCGCGCATTGTGTTGTATGTGCTAAATGCGGGGCCTCCGGCGTTTACGTCAAGAGTCCCAGTATATAGTATTTTCATTGACATTGATTACTTATTTTTATACGTATCACCAAAGATTTTTTCAATAGCGCAATCTGGCAGTATGTTAAGCACGACGAGGTACAGACAGAAAGTTGTGGCTTCCCATATTCCCCAATGCTTCCTCCTGAAATAAAAATTGATTTTAAGAGGAGAGCCTAAAGGGTGGTTTAGCCGCTTAAAACGTTGAGATATAGAAGTTCCCCATTTCCTTACACGACAGAATTTGTTGGGATAACCAGCAGCAATTATTTTTGTCGTGGTTACCACTCGTATGCCGTGTTCTGTGGCTGTCAGCCCGTAATCCACGTCACCTAAGTCATGATGCAGTACTGGGTCTATTATGCCAATCTTATTCACAACGTCTTTTGGCACAATCACTACATTGCCGTTCATATAACATATATCTTGCGGTTCGTCTGACTCGCCGAGGAGTTGCTTGTTAGCATCGCTACCTCCATACAATATGTTCTTCCCATCTAAAGAGCCTATTAAGCCAGAGACGATGCAGTTTCCCCCTGCTTTCTCCATACTGCTCAATAGTTCATCTATGAAGAACGGGTGAAGTTCTACGTCATCGTTCAACCACAGATAGTAGTCATAATTACCCTTAAGGGCTTCTTTCCATGCTGTATGCATGCCGCGGCTCCAGTACAAGTCCCCTGACCCTTTGATGATGTGCACATTGGGAAACAACTCGGCTATTAGTTCAGATGTTCCGTCTGTACTGCCGTCGTCAACCAAATACACGTCACAGTCTGGACGTACCGCTATGAGCGACTCAAGACATTTCCGTGTCTTCTCCTTACGATTGAAACACGTAAGCAGAGCTGCTATTCTCATAAATCTCTGATGAATTTAGCCGGATTCCCGGCCCAGACTTGATTAGCGGGAATACTTTTTGTTACAACGCTTCCTGCTCCTACTATGGAACAAGCCCCAATCGTAACGCCTTTGAGTATCATGCATCCAGCACCTATGAACGCATCGTGCTCTATCGTCACTTTCTCCATCTTCTTGTTTTCCTTATCTTCTCGGCTTATTCTGCGTTTCGTGTAGTCTAACGAGTGGAAGTCTGTGTCATATACTTTTGTCCCACCCCCGATTTTTACATTATCTTGTATTTCAATCTCTTTGTGGCAGATAATGGAAGCTTGAGAAACACCTACATTGTCACCTATAGTGAGTTTTGCTCCCTCTCCAACATAGATGGTGCATGGTTGCGGAAATCCGATAGGATTAAATCGCAGCCCATTGTTCATGCAAAAATTCTTTCCGATGCTGCATGTACCCGAAAGGCACACGCAAAAATATGGCATGCCATTGGAATGTATAGAGCCATATGTCACATTATTGATAAACAATATATATTTCAGACGAAGAACATCGCATTGTTCACAAAACATTCTGAATATACGGCGTGTGCAGCGCAAAAAGAATGGTACTGAAAGTTTTCTATTCATATTTAGGGTAAGGGTAGTTCTACGTCTATTGGCGTCCTCTTTTTGTATGGGCACTCACCTGTCATACATGTCTCTTTGTTCTTGAGATATTTTTGAATGAGCCTTTTATTCTTTCTCGTCTCTGTATTGTTTGAGAGGAAATGTAAGCAGCGCTCTTTTGTAAAGGAATTGAGACCTCACTGACAAGTCAATGAGTGTGCAGAGCACTTTCTTCTTTATCAACTTCTTTATCAAGAGACCAAGCCCTGTTTCGTCGGATTACCTTAGCTGGTATTCCAGCCAAGACGCAATATTCCCCATCTGGAGTAAAATTCTTTGTGACCAGTGAGTTAGACGCGACAATGGTGTTGTTAGCCAATTGTGTTCCTTTGTTAATTATCACGTGGTTCCCTATCCAACAATGCTTCCCTATCGAAACGGGTTTTACTGGGACGTTTGTCTGCCCGCTTTGTAAATCTGTTATAAAATGTGTGTCTGAATCCATAAACTGGCATTTCCAAGAAGAAACAAATTCTTCTCCGAAACTCATGTCTTTCTCAGCATAGATGAGGTTCTCTGCGCCAAAGATGGCTCCGTTGCCTATGTTCACTTCCGCTCCCCTTTTTATCTTAATGGTGTTAGAGCAACCGAAGATGCAACTGCCTTTCAACTTTAATGTTCCCTCAATGGAGAGAACACATCCTTTGCGTTGAAACATATCGCTTCCCTGTGAACCAAACTTCACCATTCCTCGATAAATATTTGTCTCATTCAATTCTATCCGTCCTGACAGGTTATCAAACCGAATACTATAGTAGACGTCCAACGGAAATCTAATTGCCTGCCTAAAAGGCAGCATTTTAAAGTTTAGGTAAAGAGATGCAATTATATTGTGGCTAAAGATGTTGGCTATGTTCATTTTCTATTATGTTGTTTTTGCATATTGCCATAAAAATTCCTGCCGATAAACAAGAGAATGCCAATTGAAATGAATTTCCCCATTGAGTATAGAAATAAAATCCAATGAAAAATGACCCATATAGGCATAATGGTAGGATTTTCCGTTCTCTGTATTGACGTAATACATTTGCAAAGTTGGATAGGACGCATCCTAATCTATTGAATGTTATAAGCCACCCCAAAATAAGACCAGATTCAAGCATAATTCTTAATAAGTCCCATTCAGCTAATGAAAATCCTGAGGAGTTTTGCCCCACCCCTTTAAGATGTCCGCCTACTTGTGTCGATAACCCTTGACCATGTCCTAAGAATGGAGGTGGATTTCCTTTAAAGTCACGGGGATCAATTAAAGCATTTACATTGTATTCCACAATTCTTCGATAAAAGTCACCTGCGGCACTTGAATTTGTTGATGAGGAGGCACTTTCAAATCTGTTTGCCATGTTATTCACACCTTTGTAAATCAAAGGAACTTGATATAAAATAAAACCAAGAACTGGTGCAACCAGCAAAAGTTTTAGTATATGGCTCGGTCTATTTTTGAATAGAAAGAAAAGAATAAATAAGGTAATTGCAATCGACGAAAAGACAATTGTTCTGGACACTGAACAAATAGTGACCAGAACAAATGCAATCAAGGAGGCAAGTACCAGCCATTGAGGTGCTTTGTATAAATCTGGTAAATTCTTGTTCCTAAACAAATAGAACAGAATTAATCCAAGAGCGAATGGGCAGAATAATGATATTTGGGTTGTGTGTGCAAATATACCAGAGGGTCTTATTGCACCCGCTGAGTCTGCTGCTGATAATGACAATAGATTTTCTTTTACTGTTTCTCCTGCGGGAAGTTTGTTTATCCACGTTCCTGCTGGCGATGTAAATTGAAACAACATGACAACGGCATTTATTATCGTAAGTACTAAAGTGCCAGTCATGACTTTAGCTATGTCTTGGGGCTTAAACACATTTCTGATTACGTAGCATAGGGGGATGCCGAACCATAAAATTTTACATCCCCAAATGGCTACCAAAATGTTTTGATGCCCGAAATACATTGTGGTAATAAAAGTCATACAGCCTAATATGACTGACAAATCTGCCCATTTAGATCTAACAAATCCATATTTATATCCCAGGACAACAATAATGGCTGAAAATAGATCCTTCGATGCCATTAGAGGTGTTGACAATGACGGGAATAACCACTTCCTTAGGATACCCTCCGAAATTGTCAATATAATGAATACCCAAATTAGGCATCGCAGTTTATTTTCCCCCATGTTTGAATGACTTACCTATTATTTTCGCCACAATGGCCCAAATTAAAGGTGAGAATCCATATTGCAATATAAGTTTATGGCGATAATTAGGATAACTTTTTAGGCCTTGAAATAATAATTCTCCCAATATTAGTTTTGCCCAAAAACCTGTATTTTTAAAACTCATATTAAATATATAGTCTTTCGATGTATCTTTTGATACACTGCTTAACTCGGAGTAGTCATTGTTGTACGTCATGACTGTTGATGAAGACGAGTAATAAATTTGGGCGTTTTTGACCCATGCCAAAATACATTTTTTGTCTTCAAAGCGATTTAGGGTTTCGTCAAATGGATACTTGAGTAGCAGGTCTTTTTTTATTAGGAAGCTGCCTGCCCTCAATGTGTATTTGCCCAAAAACAACCATTTGAAATTGTCAGGGATAATCCCCTCGTATGAAAATTTTGAGTACTTCTCGCAATATCCGTTGTGCTCTTTAAAAAAATTAGCGGCACTGATATCTATTCCATCGTTTGTTGTAATAGGTCTAATCAATGTTTCCAAACAAGACGGTGTGAGGCTATCATCTGCATCAAGAAATAAAACGAAATCTCCTTTTGCTTCTCTTATTCCCACATTGCGTGCAGATGAGACTCCTCCATTTTCTTTCTTTATGTGTCTGATGCGATTATCTGACAATAAGTCTACTAAATCTCCGCTACCATCTGTAGACCCATCGTCGACAATTACTAACTCGAAGTTGCTAAAGGTTTGGTTTAATACAGATTCTATGGTTTTTAAAATTGTATTCCTTTTATTGAATAAAGGAATTATTATGGATGTTTTTATTTCCATTTTTTATTTCTTGTAATTTTGTGACTATCCAAAATGCTATAGGTGTGTGATTTGACATAAATAATAACAAACTCTTTGTGAGTGCTAAATTTTGTGGCGCAAATTTGTTCAATTGATTTAGTTTGTAATACTTCCTCGCATTGTATAGCTGCTTTATCCCACACCTTTTTAAGGTCTCTATATAAGTATGGCAGAGAAAAGTTTTTACATTTTCTGTATTCCTTGTTAAATTTAGATTCCAGGCTAAACTGAGCTGTTTGTATGAGTTTACTATTGTGGAAATGTGATACCCATAACTCTCTGGTGTTAGCGTATATTTGCGTAGATTATCGCTAACGACATAACGGTACATATATCCACAGCACCGAACTGCAGATATTGTGTTTGCCATAGATAGATACGAGTTTACGAAACAAGTATCTTCTCCAACTTTCATATTTTCGTCGAAGCTCAGGTTGCGCTCTTTGATGATGTGTGTTCTATAAAGCTTACCCCATGGTGTATTCATTAAAAGTGAATGCATAAACAAAGCTTCTATACCCTTTGATTTGTTAGCAATAGTTGCAACATGTTGGGATGGAGCTATTTGGGCTACTTTACTGCCGAAGTATGTAAATCCACCGACAACGAAATCGCAATTGTAACAATGATTATAAAGGATTGTTAGGTAGTCTTCACTCAGATAATCATCCGAATCAACGAATACTATATATGAGCCGGAAGCCATTCTTAAGCCTGTATTGCGGGCGCTGCTAACTCCTCCGTTGACTTTATTTAAAAGTATTATTTCTCCATGTTCCTTTGCGTATGACTCACATATTGCAAGAGAATCGTCTTTACTTCCATCATTGACCAATATGATTTCTTTGTTGCCATATGTCTGACTTAAAAGGCTTTCTATGCAGAGCTCCAAGGTCTTTGCAGAATTGTATATTGGGACTATTATCGATATCTTTTCTTCCATTAGCTTTTGAATGATGTATCTACATGTTTTTTACAAGACTTGATAACTATCTTGTTTTTTCGATCAGACTACTATGAGGTAACCTGCATTGTGGGCTTATGTTCGAATTATCCAGTACATGTGACACTGCGCCTGCTACTCCACCAGCCTTCCACTTTCTTTTAGTCTCACCCTCATGCCTGTAATCGCAGCCTCAGCCCGTTCCTTATTATTCCTTTTTATATTCTCCTTTTTGTCTTCTTTTAAGTTAAATCCGTCAATCTGTTGCTCAGCGTTGGCGATTGCAAACTCTTTGGCGATGTCGAGCCACTTATCTGACTCCTTACCTCCATAAATGAGTTCTCCTTTTATCCAGCACATGTAGCCATCGCAGAAAGCTCTTACGTAATCTTCTATATTCATTTGTCTCTTTTCTTTTAATTCATAAACCAATTTTTCTTACCCACGAATCGACACTCCATGAACAACTGCAAGAAAATTTCACCATTTTATCAAATCGATAAGTAGAAGTTGTTACTTGACAACTCAAAATATAACTTCAGTTTTGGCTGAATTATGTGTTATCCTTGAAAAATACTACAATCTGTATAGGTCTCCTCAAGGCTGGATTGCTCTTCCAATTCAGAAACTTTAAAGTCCTCTGCCATGTATGCGTTAATGTTAATCTTTTTGATTCTTATACTTATTGGCAATGATTTGAGGAAAGAACAATAAACCTATATTACCTATGAATGAGCGCAACTCTTGCTCCACATAAAGTAGCAAGGCTCCCTTTGATATCAGTCCTTTCAGCATTCGGCTGTGTATGTTTCTGTTGTAGGCGTCGCTGCAAATCATCATTTTATGATTTGCCTTGTAAGAGCCGCATAGACCTGACTTGAAATATTTTCTTAGTGTCTTGTCTTTTGTGCTGGCTTGTACAATGTCGCACATCAGCAGGAATGCGTCAAAATCAGTAGCGAAATCCTGGTTGTAACCCTTCGAGAGAGATGACATCATACCACCCTTTCTCAAAAAATAGGCATATACAACTTTAGTAGTATACGCCATTTGCCTTTTACTTCGACATATAAAGTTGACTACAAACAGCCTGTCTTCGTTGAACTTTATGTTTTCATTGAAACTCAGGGCGTTGTCCTTTATGATAGATGTCCTGTATAGCTTTGAGAAGCAATATCCCTGATATCCGAAATCAGTCGGTTTGAAGGTTTCTGCCAACGCCTGCTCTCTGGTTATATGTTTGCTGGTAACTTTTGGCTGTTCTTCCTGTTGCATCCCATTGGATCCGATTGCCTCATATCCTGCCATTACCATGTCTATATCAGGTGAGGCAAGATTTTTGAGGGTTTCCAATGCGTCCGGTGGAATTACGTCGTCACCGTCCACAAAGACAATCCATTCTCCATTGGCGTTCTCCAATCCTATGTTGCGCGCTGAAGATACACCGCCGTTGGACTTATGGAATACACGAATGCGAGCGTCAACCTCCGCATACTTATCACATATGGCTCCACTTCTGTCGGAGGATCCATCATCGACAAGAATCAACTCGAAGTCTGCAAAACTCTGTGCGAGGATGCTTTCTATGCAGTCTGGAAGGTATTCCTCAACATTATATGCAGGAACAATAATACTTATTTGAGTGTTTGCCATGCCTCTATTTGAGACTTTGAGAAAGGAAAAGTTCTGAACTTTTGCTTAGGCCCTTTAGTATCTCATTTGCTTCTGAGAAATCAATATCTGAGTATGTGGGACGGTCAAGTTTGTCAACCATCCTGTATTCCAGGTGTAGAGAATGAAGTAACGATTTTGAGCGCCCGTCAGCCCCATCTCCCAATTTCAGACAATAAAAAGGTTTGTTGAATATTACGGAAAATGCAGTACCATGAAAAGATGTAGTCACCACGCAACTGGCATGTTTAATAAAGGCGACGAAATCCTCTGGCGACGCACAAGATACCTTCCATCGTTCAGTTTTATAGTTCAGGTATGCCTCTACTGCTATAACCTTTGCATTCAGTTGATGCGCTATATGTTTTGCAAACTCTATTGTGTTCGGATTTTGCCTAACTTGGTAAACCAATACGTATCCACGTTCTTCAACGTTGTCTTCCAAATTGTCCCATACAGTCAGAGGAGCCAACAGAGTAGGGTCCAATACCTGTTCCAATTTCTTGTCAGTGAGGTGTGAGAGAATGTTCTTAAGAGAACTTTCGCGCACACTGATGAAATCAAAGTTTTTAAGTTTTTCTGCGATGCTATTTTGCTCTTCTTTCGAAAGTGAGACTTTCCCCATGCTAGCTGCATATGCGATAAAAATTTTGTTCCCTTTCTCAAACGGCAAACTTCCCCAATAGATGTCATCTCCGCCTCCAGTGATAACTGGATTCCAAATTTGGTCACTTCCAAATATGTAAGCATCCATGTCTGATACGATAGTTTTTTCATCGCAACGACGTGATAAAACCAATTTCCCTTCTATAAATTTCGCAAATGCTTTGTGGCGACGTGCCTCCCTTGGGAACTTCAATATCTGTACTATTAAATTCTTTAGCATCCTGTCAATGCGTATAGACTTGAAGAAACGTAACGTCTTGTAGGCCTTAACGAGGTAAGATGGCCTGTAGTCCACTACCTTCACGTCATGTCCTAAACTTTTCAAGATTTCCTGTAGGGCGTAACATTGCAGGACTGCCCCATAGTTATGAGCACAATGAAAGGTTAATATTCCTATTTTCATTTTCTTTCTATAATCTTCTCTATTATACTTTTAAGTCTACGCAGCTTGGATTTGACTTTGGAAATCCATTTCTCTTTGCAGTATTTGTGAAAAACATACTCAAATCCTTTTGCCGCATACTCCTTTTCAAACTGGTCTCGCTCGGGGTGGATGGCGGACGGGTGCATGAGGTTCGGTTGCATACAATCCTCAAGATTGGCTGGGAGGGTGTTCATTCTATTTTGGACAGCCTCAAATAGTTTGCGGCCTTTTTCTGTGTTAATCAACATGAGTGAACACCCCTTGTCGTCTGCGTTGAATGTTGGGTCGGTCTTCTCCCATCCCCAAAAGTCTGCAATCGTGATGTCGCTGGGACGATGTGTGTTGGTGAAGAGACACTTTCCGCATGATTTGCGGAACATTATGTGCTTGTAAAATAGAAAAGTGAAACTCATTTTACCCCCCCCCCCTTGAAATTTGAAAGTTTCATGGTGGGCTTTCCATCCATATTTCTGTTTATCCCTGAAGTCCACCCACACAATAGGTGCACCTTGCTTTTTCTCAAGGTATGCTATGTAATCCCGCCACATAAAAGGGCTTGGTACGCCATGGCAAACTATGTCTATCAGAAAGAGATTTTCGCGCAGACGTTTACCAACATATGAGTTTAATCCTGATGTTTGGCAAGGTGTGCCGGAGAAAAGTACAGTCAGTCCGTCATTCAAGTCTTGTTTCACTTGTCGGAACACCATGTTCATATCGCTCTGCACATACTTGCTCCCCTTGAACTCATTGCGCTCATCCTTGGTTGTTGCACGCTTATGGACAACGCGGAAATGGTCTGTGTAGCCCGCTCCATAGACCACACCGCCTTGCTCCAATATGTAATCGGATATGGCAATGAAAGCTGCACCACTGCGGCTTGTCTCTATCTCGCTCATATCCTTATGGCGAGCGGCATAAGCTATAGGTTTGTCGAAATTCAAGCTCTTATCATAATGGTCGTTGAAAGCGCAGACTTTGTCGCATAGCCCGCAGTCAACACACTTGTCCTTGTCCACTTCTGGATAAAGAAAACCGAGTGCGTCTGGCTTCATGCTTATTGCATCGTGGGCGCATATGCTGGCACATGCCGAACATCCGCAGCAGTCGGCTGGATTTTTTATGTCTATCATCTATTAGTTGTAGTATGTCAATAGATAAGTTAAGTTCTTTCAGCGCTTGCTAAATTTGCGTATGAGCGCTTTCGCTTTTGCCTCCACAAATCTCCTCTCTTTACTATTGCAGCCAATGAAGAACTCCGCAGCCACAGTGGAGGCCATCGCCATCAAGGATATGGCTACAAACGACAGAAAAGACTCTGACGCGTACAAAGACAAAAGACTTGGAACTATGGCAGATAGAAATGCCACTATTAAAATGTTAAGATAGACATCCTTTAGGTATCTTTTGGCAGACAATCCAATCAAGCCACGCAGCATGTAAAGGCGTGCAGCCAAACAGCACTGTGAAATGCATATAGCCACTATCAATACACTCTCAGGCAAGCAACCTATGCGCAAGAAAATATACGATATTGGCAAGTTCAGCATCTGCAGACCGCCCACAACTATCTGGTAATTGCGGATGCGGCCGGTGGCAAGCATGGCTGTAATCAATGGATTGGATATCGACTCTGACATGGCGAATATCAAAGTCAGTTGCACGAATAATACAGCATGCTCAGGCACGAGTTTTAGCCATGCCACGAGAATGTAGTGTGTGTTCACAAGTATCGGCAACGACAGCAGCAATAGCATGTAGAACGAGAGCCTTGCACCTTGATAAATCAAAGTCATCATGTATTCTCTGTCCCCGGCGGCGTATGACTTGGTTATCTGTGGGTTCAAAGCCGTCATGAAATTAGTTACAAACCCAGACACTGCACAATTTACTTGAATGGCTATTCCGCGGGCTGCATTGACTGTTGGGCCATGAAAGAGATTTATAATGATATTGCCTCCCTGGTCTCTCAAGATGGAGGAAGATGCACCGATGAAATTCCACCCGGCGAAACCGAACATCTGCTTAAGCAGGCCACTGTCCCAATTGAAATGATAGGTGCACTCTGTAAAATGCTTTTTGCAATACATCCCGTACGTAAATCTTATTAGAATGGCCACTGCGCACGTGAGGATGGAGTAGAATATCAACCTATCAAGAGGTGACGCCATTATTAAAAATGCGATTACCAACTTGCCTGCTGCCTCTAAGAGGCTGATGTATGCGAATGCGGACATTCGTTCGTGGGCTATGATTGCTGCATTGTACGGGACACTAATCAAATTGATGACAAATGTGACGATAGACAATTGCAGCACCCAGTTGGCTGCGACCATTCTTTCCGCCGGTATCGTCATCTTTGTGTTTAAGAACCAAACGCCTATTGTCTCAACCAATACAACGATTATAAGCGACAGCAGCAACTGTATTGTTACGGACGCTGAGAATATCTTGTTGAGCTTACTTAGGTTGCCTTTACCTAATTCATATGTAATGAATCTACTGATGGCGGCGGACAACGACCCTGAAATGACCGAAAACATTGTAACCACACCACCAACAACATTGTAGATGCCAAAGTCTTCTACTCCTAAGGCGTTCAATACGACGCGGCTCGTATATAACGAAACCACCATCATGAAAATCATTCGGACATAGAGCAGCAATGTGTTCTTTGCTATGCGCTTGCTGTCCTCGGCGTGTGAAACTCCAGCGCTTTGGGATGTATTACGTATGTCTTCAGGCATGCCTTCCCTGTGCAAAAATCAACTATGTTTGAAGTCTTCCCCCTTCACCTCACCAACCACACCCCCTGCAGCACCCTCCTCCAAACCGCCAGATGCGTAGTCGTACTAACCTCCTGGCAAATAGCCAAGCAAGTGTCAGTGAGAATCTTAACCTCTTCCGATTCCATGGCTGATTCCAAAGACAGGTTGCCATTCAGCTCGATGCCCATCACGCTCATGGCGTGTCCGCCAATGCGAATGTCTTTCATGGCGCGGACTGGCGAGTCTGGGTCTGTCAGAACTACAAAGAGGGTGGGGGCGTAGTTGCGGAATGAGTCAATCATCTTTTGCTCGTCCGATTTTGCTGCGCTCTTGTCCACCGTGCCGCTCACAAGGTTGCGGTTTGCCGCATCCGCAGTGCGGAAATATCTGCTTAGGAACGAGTCCCAGTTGCAGATCAGCATCGGGGTGCCATCGGCTGGTGATGTGGTCAGCGCCACGTGAGCGTAGTAAGTCACGTTGTCATCTCGCTCCTCGTCATAGAGGGCCGAGTATGACCTTTGGTGTATGCTGACTGGTGTAATAATCTCGGTAAATCCGTCATGCTTCAGGATGGCGTAGCCCTTGTCTTGCGGAATGTCGCAGCCTGGAGTGGGCGTGAGGAATGGCCTGAGTGTCGGGTGTGGGAACTCGTTGCGCACGTAGTCCGGGTCGCCTTGGACATAACGAATGAGGTGTAGGATATTCTCCGCCTCCGCGTCTGTCAGATTGTACAGCCTTTGGGCTAATGCCTTGTCCTTGCGCTCCAACTTCTTCCGCAAGTCGGTGAACGATGGGCGAATGCGCAGCGTGTCTACAATCTCATTGAGTAAATCAGTCGTCTCCTGTCCCTCATGTCCGCAGGCTTGGATTGCGCCGACAATGGTGTCCACGGCTCGCGCTTTTTTTGTCCCCAAGGTCTGTTTGTCTCCGTCGGCGTTCATGAGGCGGACGACGTGGAAGTCCCAGAGGTTGGGCAAGGCCACGGTCAAGTCGCCATGTGTCGCCGGGTCGCTTATCCTGAAGACCAAACGCCGATCGCCATGGAACCGCACAATGTAGCCGGTCTTGCCGGCGAGAGGGCCGTCTATGACCTTCACCACGTCGTTAGGCTCACCAGTCTTTGCACTGACGGCGTAGTCGGAGTATGGTCGCTCAAGCACGATGACGTTCTGGGCGTAGTTCTCGTTGAAGTCGCGGAACTTTTTCATCTCCTCGTCCGGCACAGTCCAAAGCTTTGCGCACTCCGTCTCCGAATCGCGGTGCTGGTAGAGGATTTTGCCTTCGGGATATCTGATTTTCAGGAAGTCCGCAAGCGCCTTATGCGTGCTGAGCGCAAACACATAACCGGCGAACAGAGGTCGTCCGTCGCATTTTGCCGCAACTGACGCCGTTGTATGCGTTGGGCAGTAGACTTCAATAATATTGTCGGTGGGGAATGACTGGAATATGCCGAGCAGTTTGCGCTCCTGGTTTGGCAGTGTGCGCACTATGTGCCACTTGAAATCCTTGTCGTTCATTCGTGGCACACCCTATGCTCCCCTCATGACCATCGCATGAGGGCGGCGCTCAAAGTTTCGCTTTCTTGTGTCGACGCGGCACCGGAGGGACCTCAGCGCGTGCTGCGCGTCTACTATGTGGCAGTGGGTTTTCAAGCTAAGCTTGAACAGGTTATCTCTCATACCACACGAGTTTTATTTTGTGTCGTCATGAGCCTCCATTCCTCATCACCATCTCCGTTTTCAGTAGGGTGGGGAATGTGCAGAGTGGCATTGCCCGAAGACACCATGACGTGCAAAGTTAATGAAATTTCACGCTCAAGTTAGGCGTTGCACACCTTGCACGGCTATTTTAGGTTGAATATACGTAATCTTTTCCACAAAGTGACGTTTTCCTACGTTTTCTCTTCGTTTTCGCTCTCTTCCTCCATCCGTAGCCTTAATTCACACATCTCGTCCGCTTTCTGCATGAATTGTTCCAGCGCCTCATCCAGCTCGTCCTCGTCCATGGGTTGCTCATATGTCAGCAGGTTGAGGTTGAAACCCAACAGCTTGGAGTCTGACGAGTATTCCCAAGTTTTCCTCGCGGGGTCATATCGCTGCCACCGCTTTTTGTCCCATTCGGTGTAGTTGAACACGAAGCTCTCTATCAGGCATTTATTGTCAGCGGCGACCTCCTCTATGCTCCTCTTGGAGTATGTGGCGCCTCGGTTGGAGTGGACGATTTCGATTGTGAGCAGTATGCCGTGAAAATAATCTTTCTTTCTGCGCAGCCTTATGCCTTTTCTGTATATGCAAACGTCAGGTATTCGTGTTTTCATCTCGGCAGAAGGAGTCGGCACTTCTGTGGCGCAGATAGTGTTTCGGGCGAGAAAGTTGAACCTGTCCACAATGCCATTGCGCAATTCCACGCACCACTGCTGATGCTGACTCTCGGCCGCCGCCATGCCGAGTCCTTGGCGGTCAGCCTCTTCCACCACGCCTTTCAGTTCTTCATGGTCTGCCACGGCAAAATCAGCGGTGTGACCTATTATCTTGTTCGCCCTGATGCGTTTCGCAAGGCGGTTTTGCCTCTTCTGCTCGGTCAGGTTGTGCTCGATGGCTTTTATTATGCAGCCGCTTATTATGATAAGGCAACTGACTTGGATAAGGTCTCTTAACTTGCTATTCATCACAGTGGGTTTTTAAGTGTTTGTATTCGTGACTTGAGGATTAATTTATAATGGTTCTTTTGGGGGCGCGGCAGCCTTGAAAAAAGCAGGTGTAGCTTGTTGTGCTCTTTGGTAGTCTGTTGTGCTTCCTCTTTTATGGCAGACATGTGGCGAGTGTGAGTTTCGGGGCTTTATTGTGCTTTCTTCCCGTTTCGTCTTGCCCGCATACCCTAATTTACATAAAAATCTGATTTGTAATCATGGCTTCGGTGCGTGTGTCGTCTCCGCAGAGCCTTGCCGACAGTATAAATAACGTGTTTGTATCACCACTCGGTTCACCAATTCAGATTTTCGTATATCTTTGCGGTCGCTAAAACTCAGAGGGCGAAGTCTCGGCTCATCAGTCAGGCGACGCCTTATTGTCTAACCAAATCGGAAGTATATGGACGACTACCCTCCGGCGAATAATCAGAAGCGCATCGGCGCCTCCGTCTCGCCTTCCCTTGTCGGGGTCGGTCGTCTGTCTGTTTGGGGATGACCGCCTTGGCGCTGGGTGTTGGTGGAAAGTAAATGTGACGGGTGTGCGCCGACGGGCGGACTCGAAGCCCGTGCCATGTTGGCATGGGTCAAGATGATAAAAAAACATCCACACACAACCCACCACAAACAAAAGAACACCTGCGCAAGGCCATGATGACTTTCTACATCAACAACAAGGGCTATGAGGTGACGGACAAATGGGAGCCCAATTGCTGGGTCTCAGTAGAGTGCCCCACCTCCGAGGAGCGTAATTTCCTGATCTCGGGTCTCGAAGTTCCCGAATCTTTCATCTCAGATATTGAGGATAATGACGAGCGGCCACGCCGTGACGAGGAGGACGATGGTTGGCAGCTGATTGTCATCCGTGTCCCAATCCGTCGCAACGACAGCCGCATCGATTTCACCACAGTCCCTCTCGGCATAATCATTCGCGATGACGTCTGTGTGACCATCTGCAACCACAAGACCGACATGCTCGATGATTTCGTGGTCTACTCCATCCGTAAGCGGATAACGGTGGCCAACGCTTTTGAGCTGACGTTGCGCCTCATGCTTTCCGCCTCGGTCTGGTATCTTAAGTACCTCAAGAGCATCAATATCCAGATTATGAACTCGGAGGCCGAGCTGCAGGAGACTGTGCGTAATGACGAGATTCTTAAGCTCCAGCGGGTTGAAAACTCGCTCGTCTATTTCCTGACCAGCCTCAAGGGCAATGACGTGCTCTTCTACCGTCTTATCCACACTAAGATTTACCGCGACTCGTGTGATGAGGATTTGACAGAGGATGTGGAAATTGAGCTCAAGCAGGCGGAGGAGACCACCAGCATCTACCGAAACATTATCCACAACATGAGCAACTCATACTCGTCGGTCATCTCCAACAACATCAACGTCACTATGAAGACCCTCACGAGTATCAACATTATCCTCATGCTCCCGACGCTCATCGCCAGCCTCTTCGGCATGAACGTGGGCAATTTCCTTGAGGGCTACCATTACGCGTTCTACTACATCATTGGCGGCTCGCTTGCCCTCTCGCTCGTCCTCTTCCTCTGGTTTAGGCGCAAGGATCTTCTTTAGGTCCGGCGTCTACCCTAAAGTTGACACATGATTAAGGTCACGCCACTCATTGACAACGCGCTCACCGATCCACTCGTGGCCGAGCATGGCTTGGCTCTGTGGGTCGAGGTGGCGTGCGCCGATGGTGGCGAGGCGGAGCGTATGCTTTTGGACACTGGCCAGACGGCTCGAAACCTTTCGCATAACGCGGATGCTCTTGGCGTGGACTTGTCAAAACTGTCTCGCATTGTCCTGAGTCATGGCCATTATGACCATTCGGGAGGCTTGGCTGCTGTGGCCGAGGCTTGTCCCGATTGCGATGTTTATGTGGGTCAGGACGTGACACGTCGCCGTTTCTCCACCCAGTTGGGGCTTGGAAGCGACGGCCGCAAGATGCTCAAGCAAATAGGCATGCCCACAATCGGTGAGTTGGACAAACTCAATGCTCATGTTGTTTCGCCGGGCCATATATATAAGGTGTCGCCATCCGTCACTCTTTTCTCTTTGCCTTGGCCCGCCCCGTCCAACCCGCGACTCCTTGCCGCCGACGGCGTGAGTGCGGATGATTTCTCTGACGAGGTTTTCACTCTTGTCGATGATGGCGTTCACCGCGTCCTCTTTGGCGGTTGCACGCACCACGGGCTTCGGCAACTGCTCAGTTTTGTGTTTGATAAGAAGGATAGCCTCCTTGGCGGGGTGGGGCGTGTTGACGCGTTTGTTGGCGGATTGCACTTGCAAGGTAAGCCTATGAGTGATATCGTTGAGGAGGCCGAAGGAGTTTCTCGTTACAATATCGGCGAGTGGATGCCGCTCCATTGCACGGGCGCTGATGCCTTGAACGTCTGGCGTGAGATGTTCAAAGTGGTCGGTTCGGTGGTCTATTAGTGGTCTGCCGGGTGGACTATAATCCCCAAAGGGGGAGAATGACGTAAGAATGACTTTTCGTGAACAAATTGCGCCGCTCGTGAAACGTTTGTTTACCAAAAAGAACAGATTAGTCCACCGCTTTTACAAATAATAGGGAGATATTTGCACTTGAAAGAACGTGCGCAACGATTTTTAAACTAAGTGCGCTGTCTTGAAAAGATTTTTTGCTAACAAAAGCAAACACCTATTGTTTAATACACCCACTCACATGGCACATCTCAGCAAGTTCCTCGGCCTCGCCGCGGTGGCCTCGCTCGCCACGGCCTGCTCGACCCCATCTGTCGAGAACGCACCCAAGGCGGAAGGCACTGTGGTCACCATTGACGCCACAGCTCCAGACTCAGTCATCATCAACCGTAACATCTATGGCCACTTCTCCGAGCACCTCGGACACTGCATCTACGGCGGTCTCTGGGTCGGCAAGGATTCCAAGATTCCTAATGTGGAGGGTGTGCGCAAGGATGTGATTGACGCCCTCAAGCACATTCAGATTCCTAACCTCCGTTGGCCCGGCGGATGCTTCGCTGACGAGTATCACTGGAAGAACGGCATCGGACCCAAGGAGAACCGCGCTAAGATGGTCAACACCCACTGGGGCGGAGTCGTTGAGGACAACAGCTTCGGCACCAATGAGTTCCTTAACATGTGCGAGGAGATCGGCACTGAGCCTTACATCTGTGGCAATGTCGGCTCCGGCTCTGTCGAGGAGATGAGCGAGTGGGTCGAGTACATGACTTTCGACGGTGAGAGCCCCATGGCCAACCTCCGAAAGAAATATGGCCGCGAGAAGCCTTGGAACGTCAAGTTCTTCGCTGTCGGCAACGAGAGCTGGGGCTGCGGCGGCAACATGACGCCCGACTACTACTCGGACCTCTACCGCCGTTACCAGACTTTCGCCCGCAACTATGGCAACAACCACCTTCTCAAGGTTGCCGGCGGACCTAATGTCGATGACTATAACTGGACTGAGACCGTCATGCGCAATGTGCCCATCTGGCAGATGTGGGGTCTCTCTCTCCACTATTACGTACACCCGGGCGGATGGGACAACAAGGGCAGCGCCACCAAGTTCTCAGACGAGCAGTATGTCCAGACCATGCAGCGCGCCTATCACATGGACGAGCTCATCACGAAGCACGACTCCATCATGACCAAGTATGACCCCGAGAAGAAGGTCGCACTCGTTGTTGACGAGTGGGGCGCTTGGTATGATTGCGAGCCTGGCACCAACCCCGGCTTCCTCTTCCAGCAGAACACGATGCGCGACGCTCTCATTGCCGCTGTCACGCTCAACATCTTCCACAAGCATGCCGACCGTGTCCGCATGGCCAACCTTGCGCAGATCATCAATGTCCTCCAGGCCATCATCTTCACCGATGGCGACAAGATGATGCTCACCCCGACCTACCACATCTTCGACATGTATAAGGTCCACCAGGACGCACTCCTTTTGCCGTCTACCACCCAGTGCGACGAGATTGTCAACGGTGCGTTCAAGGCCGATCAGGTCTCAGCGTCTGCCTCTAAGGATAAGGATGGCGTCATCCACGTCTCTCTCGCCAACCTCGACCTCACAAAGAGCGTCGAGGTCAAGGTTGACCTCAAGGGCTTCAACGCCAAGAGCATTGACAACGCCCTCATCGTCAAGTCTGACAACATCGCCACGTTCAACACCTTTGACGAGCCCGACAACATCGCTCTCAACGGCTTTGATGGCGCAAAGGTGGCTGAGGATGGCACTGTGACCGTCTCCATGCCGGCCATGTCTGTCGTAACTTTCGCCGTAAAGTAATCCAACACTCGTAAACTAACGACATGAAGTTAAGCACGATAAAATCATCCGCCCTCATGTTCGCAGCCGCAGCCCTCGTGGGCTGCGCTGGCGGCGAGGGTGGCAGCGGGCGAGTCTTTAATCTCGACGCCTCTAATCCTCAGGGTGGCGCACCCATCCCCGAGACTCTTTATGGTCTCTTCTTCGAGGATATCAATTTCGCGGCCGATGGCGGTCTCTATGCCGAGATGGTCAAGAACCGCTCTTTCGAGTTTCCTCAGTCACTCATGGGCTGGGAGACTTTTGGCAAGGTCGAGGTTCGCACGGCCGGCGCTCCTTTCGCTCGGAATCCGCACTATGTGCATCTTGACCCTGTCGGCCATCCGCACAAGCGTACCGGTCTTCAGAATGAGGGCTTCTTTGGCGTGACCTCTGTCAAAGGCAAGGAGTATCGTTTCTCAGTATGGGCGCGCGCAACTAACGGCGCGAGCAAGATTACTGTGGAGATGACCGACCCCGCCTCAATGGGCGAGACGCAGGTTGTCGCCTCTGCCGATGTTGAGATTTCCGGCAATGAGTGGAAGAAGTACACTGCCACTCTCACGCCCGACGCCGATGTCAAGAAGGGCAAGCTCCGCATCTTCCTCTATGGCGATGCTGTTGACCTTGAGCATGTATCTCTCTTCCCTGCCGACACTTGGCAAGGCCGTGAGAACGGTCTCCGTGCTGACCTCGTGCAGGCTCTCGCCGACATTCACCCCGGCGTGCTCCGCTTCCCCGGCGGTTGCATTGTTGAGGGCACAGACCTCCAGAGCCGCTACCAGTGGAAGAACTCGGTTGGCCCGGTGGAGAACCGCCCCATCAACGAGAACCGTTGGCACTACACTTTCCCGCATCGCTTCTACCCCGACTATTATCAGAGCTACGGCCTCGGCTTTTATGAGTTCTTCCTGCTCAGCGAGGACATCAAGTGCGAGCCGCTCCCCATCCTCAGTGTAGGCCTGGCATGCCAGTTCCAGAATGACAATGAGGCTGCGCACGTGCCTGCCACAGAAAAGGATCTCAAGCCTTACATTCAGGACTGCCTCGACCTCATCGAGTTCGCTAATGGCGACGAGACGACCACTTGGGGCAAGCTTCGCGCCGAGATGGGTCACCCTGCGCCCTTCAACCTCAAGTACATAGGTGTGGGCAATGAGCAGTGGGATCACTATTATCCCGAGCGTCTCAAGTTCTTTGTTGAGGCCATCCGCGCGGCGCATCCCGAGATTAAGATTGTAGGCTCATCTGGCCCTGATTCTGAGGGCGAGCAGTTCGACTACCTCTGGCCCGAGATGAAGAAGCTTGGCGCTGACCTCGTTGATGAGCACTTCTATCGTCCCGAGACTTGGTTCCTTGCGCAGGGCAACCGATATGACAATTATGATCGTCAGGGCCCGAAGGTCTTTGCCGGCGAGTATGCGTGCCATGGCGCTGGCAAGAAGTGGAACCATTTCCATGCAAGCCTCTTGGAGTCTGCTTTCATGACTAACATTGAGCGCAATGCCGATGTAGTCGAGATGGCTACCTATGCGCCCCTCTTCGCTCACGTGGAGGGTTGGCAGTGGCGCCCCGACATGATCTGGTATGACAATACGCGCAGTGTCCGCACAGCCTCCTACTATGTGCAGCAGCTCTTTAGCCTCAACAAGGGCACTAACACCGCGTCTCTCACCATGGATGGCAAGGCCATAGCCGGCAATGAGGATCAGGCTGGCCTCTTCGCGTCGGCTGTCTATGACGCGGCGGCTAACGCCTACATTGTCAAGGCAGCTAATGTGTCTGACACTGCTCAGAGCGTAACCATCTCTCTTGATGGCCTCGCTGCCGATAAGCAGATCGCATCGGCCTCCATCACAACTCTGCATTGTGACAACCCGGATGCCGACAACACGCTTGACGCTCCCGAGACTGTCGTGCCTGAGACCCGCGAACTCGCAAACGCGAGCGGAAGCAAGTTCAGCGTGACTCTCAATGCGCAGACTTTCTACGTAATCCGTCTCACGCTCAAGTAAAAAAGCGTGCCGACTAACGTGTCGGCCAACTTCATAATAGTTTAAGCGAAACCTCCCCCCGTTTGCCGAGATGACAGCGGGGGGAGGTCTTTTTTTCGGCTGATTTTGTCTGCCCAACTGTCCTTAAACAGCTTAGTTTGTGTTCTCAATTGCCTAACCTAACAAATCGCAATAGTACTTAACACGCGGTAAAACTCAAATTCGTTTTTTAGTTTTATCTTCGCCCTCGCTATGACAAAGAGGATTTGTAGCATCATATTTATAATATTGGCGGCTTTGACGCTATCCACACCCTCCTATGCGCAGAGCAAGGGTGGGGCGGCAAAGCGCAGCCGTAAGCCCACTGCGGCTCAACAGGCGAAGCCCCGTACGGGCCCTGACCGCAATGTGGCGGGTTGGCTCTTGGACAGCCAAAGCGGCGAGACGCTGCCTTTCTCTAATGTCTTTGTGAGAGGCACGCTCATTGGTGTGCAGACTGATATGGATGGCCATTTCCAACTGTCCGTCCCTGCCCGCTATGACACTCTGCGCTTCTCCGCCATGGGATATGATGACCAGTTCCGGCTGGTAGATGATTTGGCTCGCATGACATCCAAGGGCGACTCGGTCATCATAAAGATGAGACCCGACAACCTGCAGATTGACGAGGTCGTCGTGCGGCCTGACGACAAGCCCCACAGGCTGATGAGGGCTGTGGTGGTGAGCAAGGGGCAAAACGACCCGGCTCGGCATGTGCGCACTGAATATGAGAAGTACACCCGTTGGGAGTACAGTTTGGCCAACATATCGGACCGCGTGGCAGACAAGGGTCTCATACTCCGTGGAGCGAAAGACCTGATGCAGATTTCGCCGGAAGACAGCTCCCGTTATCTCCCAGTCTATTTCTCTGAGACGCTGAGCCACAACGAGACGCAGGCCGACCCGACCAAGGCGCGCACCACGGTCCTCGCCGACCGCACCCGCGGCATTGACATTTTCAAGCAATATGAGATTGGCGGTTTCTCTAACGCCCTTGACAATGAGGTCAATTTCTATGACGACGTGGTCAAGATGCTCGGCATTGGCTTCGTCAGCCCTGTGGCGAGAGATGGAGAGAGGTATTACGACTATTTCATCATTGACAGTGCCTTAGTTGTCAACAAGGCCCCGCAGGCTGCGCTCACGGCGGGTGATATTGACATTTCGGACATCCGTTGCCAAAATCCTGACTCCACACGCCTCTACACGGTCAAGTTCCGCCCCAAGAACCGTGGTGACAAGGTTTTCGAGGGTACTATGGTCATTGAGACGAACCGATTCTCGCCCCTCTCCATTGATGCCACCATGCCCAAGGGCACTAACATCAATTTCGTCAAGAAGCTCAACATCAAGAGCTCCTTCCAAATGGTGGGCGACTCCATCCCCTTTTTCGGTACAAACGAGATGGAGGTCCACGTGGACTATATGCCTGTCAACTCGGACAAGAAACGACTGGAGATCCTGTGCCGTATGGTTAACTCGCAAAGTCGGGTGAGGTTGGACATCGATGAGCCGCTCGAACTATCGAAAAAGGCTCTTGCCATCGAGACTCTCAAAGCCGACAACTATAAGCATAAGGACGACGAGTTTTGGAACGAGAGGCGACACACGGACATGACCGAGGAGGAAATTCAGGCCAATGCGACTATCGACTCGCTCAATAATGTCGGCTCCATCAAGGCTTTCAACTATTTGGCGAAGGCTGCAATAACTGGCTATTTGGATATAGGTCGCGTGGAGATTGGCTCCATCGGCGAGATGTTCAACACCAATAAGATTGAGGGGCTGCACCTCGGCTTCGGTCTGCGCACCAGTAAGGAGATTTCTGAGAATTGGGTGGTGAGCGGAATTGTGGGCTACGGTTTCAAGAATACGCGCCCGACATACGGCGCCGGAGTCGGCTATCGCTTCAAGTCGCCCATGCGGCGGACTATTGACCTCTATTACTCCGACCGCATCATGAAGATTGGCGAGGACGAGAATATCCTCTTCCTCTATGAGAATATGCTCTCCACGTCCGAGACGAATATAATCGCCCAACTCTTCAAGCGCGAGGAGATTGATGAGCTGCTCTATTGCCAAAAGGCGCGCCTCAGATATGACAATGAGTGGTTCACCGGCTTCCAGACTCGCCTTCAAGCCATTGTGCTGCGGCAGGAATCGCCAAAGTATTACCCGTTCACTCAGGATGGCAGTGATGTGTCGACCGTCTGGCAGCAGGAGCTGTCGCTTGACTTCCGCTTTTCTTGGCGCGAGAAGTTCATGGATGACGGCTTGCAGCGCATGTATATCTCAACTTATCACCCTATTGTCCACTTTGTCGTAGCGGCGGGTCGCACGGAGGTTGGTGACAAGAGCGGAGGCTACGCGCGTCTCCACTCCACGCTCAAGCACCGCTTCTACATCGGTCAGACAAAACTCGACCTTGCTGTCGAGGACGGCATCTATTTCGGCAAACTGCCATACTCGCTTCTCAACGTCGCCCGCGGCAACAAGACATATGGCTTTTACCGCTACGACTTCAACCTCATGAACTATCTGCAGTTCGTCTGCGATAAGTATGTCTATGTTCACGCCGACTACCAACTTGACGGCCTCTTGCTCCACAAACTGCCGGCCATCTATAAGCTTGGCCTCCGCGAGGTGGTGGGTGCAAAAGCTATGTTTGGCGGCTTGTCAGACCGGCATCTGTCTATGCTTGACATGCCCGAAGGCGTAGGCGGTCCAACCAAGCCCTATGTGGAGGTCAACGTGGGCCTTGACAATATTTTGCGCTTCTTCCGTGTGGACTATATCTACCGTGTCTGTGGTGACAATATAGGCGACTCGCCCAAATGGGGCTTCCGCGCCCAGTTCGCCCTCAAATTGTAATAGGAGGTTCATCTCACCGTGCGGAGAAAGACCTCTATGTCTCAGTAGAAGGGCTAACTTCCTCAAATAAGGCAAACTCAGCCGTCCCATGTCTCTGAATGACCGGGTCGGCTGTATTTTTTTTCGTGAAGACATATTAAAGTGTCGTATCAATATCCATTTGACTTCACTTTTTACCGAAAAAATGAGAATATTTGCACCCGAAAAGACCTACCCAAAATGAACAAGGCTACACAGCATATCATAGACATCAACCATGTCTCCAAAAAGTTTGGTGACAAGCTGGCTCTCAACGACATAAACCTCTACGTCCGCAAGGGTGAGTTCCTTACGATACTCGGACCCTCAGGCTGCGGCAAGACAACCCTGCTCCGCCTTCTCGCCGGCTTTGAGACTGCTACCGATGGTGTCATTACGATTGCTGGCACTGACATAACCAATCTGCCGCCCTACAAGCGCAATGTCAACACTGTTTTCCAGAAATACGCGCTCTTCCCACACCTTAATGTCTACGACAACATTGCCTTCGGACTTAAGCTGAAGGGTACACCCAAGGAGGAAATCCTCCCCAAGGTCAAGCGAGCCCTCAAAACGGTGAACATGAGCGACTATGAGTACCGCGACGTCAACTCGCTCTCGGGCGGACAGCAGCAGCGAATAGCCATAGCGCGTGCTATTGTCAATGAGCCGGAGGTTCTTCTGCTTGACGAGCCGCTCGCCGCTCTCGACCTGAAGATGCGCAAGGATATGCAGCTTGAGCTTAAGGAGATGCATGAGAGGCTCGGCATGACTTTCGTCTACGTCACCCATGACCAGGAGGAGGCGCTCACACTCAGCGACACCATTGTGGTGATGAGCGAGGGCGAAATCCAGCAAATAGGCACCCCGACCGACATATATAATGAGCCGGCTAACGCATTCGTGGCCAACTTCATTGGCGAGAGTAACATTCTCGATGGCGTCATGCTGCAAGACTGTTTAGTCAAAGTGGCAGGCTCTGTAATACCCTGCGTGGATAAGGGTTTCGAGAAGGACGAGCAGGTGGATGTCGTCATCCGCCCCGAGGATATCGAGGTGTCTGTCGATACGTCAAACGCCCAGTTCACAGGGCGCATCACGTCCTCCATCTTCAAAGGTGTTCACTATGAGATGTGGGCTGAGATGGATAACGGCTATGAGTTCATGATTCAGAACTACAAGCACTTTGAGGTCGGTCAGACGGTCGGCATGAGCATTGTGCCGGACAATATCCACATCATGCGCAAGAATGAGACGACCAACGAGTTTGACGCCAAGGTGAATGGTGATGGAGTTATCGAGTTCCTCGGATGCGAGTTCAGGGTTGACATCCCCGAAAAGCTCAAGGATCGCGTCACTCTGCCCGTCTCCGTGCCCTTTGACCAGATTGAGCTCTTTGACAATGAGCAGGATGGTACTTTCACCGGTGACATCACGTTCATCCTCTACATGGGCGACCATTATCACCTCACAATAGACACCGACTGGGGCGAGAAACTCTATGTGGACACGCATGACGTCTGGGATCTCGGTGACCATGTGGGTATAACCATCCATCCGGAGGGCATACTGGTCGGCAACAGGTAGTCCGACTTCTATTATTCTTTCTTCGACGATAAGTTTCACACCTCTATTTATCAGCAAAACGTTGAAAAGGTTCTTACGGCTCCTCTCCTCAAGGCAGAGTTGGAGCATTCCCTACGCCATTTTCGCGGCTATTTTTGTTGTCCTGCCTGTAGTGCTTGTCATTGTCTTCGCCTTTACTGACGAGGACGGCAACTTCACGCTCTATAATTTTCAGAAGTTCCTTGCCCACCCCGAGGCCATCAACACGTTTGTCTATTCCATTGGCATAGCGTTTCTCAACACCTCCATTTGCATCCTCTTGGGCTACCCGGCCGCTTATATCTTGGCTCAGACAAAGATGAAATACGCCACCACCATAGTGATGCTTTTCATTCTGCCCATGTGGGTCAATGTGCTTGTGCGCACTTTAGCCACTGTGGCCCTTTTCGATTTCGCCGACCTGCCGCTCGGTGAGGGCGCGCTCCTTTTCGGCATGGTCTACAACTTCATCCCCTTCATGATCTACCCCATCTACAATACGCTGCAAAAGATGGACCGCGGATATGTGGAGGCTGCCGAGGACCTCGGCGCGTCACCATGGCAGCGTTTTGTCAAGGTCATCCTGCCTCTCTCGATGCCCGGCGTGGCAAGCGGCATCCTCATGGTCTTCATGCCCACCATCTCCACTTTCGCCATCTCTGAGCTTTTGACACTCAATAATATAAAGTTGTTCGGTACTACAATTCAGGAGAACATAAACAACTCCATGTGGAACTATGGCGCGGCCTTGTCGCTCATTATGCTGTTCCTCATCGGAGCGTCGTCTCTCATGGCTGGTGACACTGACGTTCAGGAAGGAGGCGTCAGATGAAAAAGTTTCTTTGCCAAGGCTATCTGTGGCTTCTGCTGCTTTTGCTCTACTCGCCCATCATCATCATTGTCATCTTCTCGTTCACCGAGTCGAAGGTAATGGGCAACTGGACTGGCTTCTCGCTCAAGCTCTACGAGAACCTTTTCTCTGTTGGCACGCACCACTCGCTAACCGCGGCCCTCATCAACACCATCACGATAGCCCTCATTGTGGCAACGGTGAGCACTATTTTCGGAACTGTCTCCGCCATTGGCATATATAATTTGCGGAACCGTAAGACTAAGCAGATATTCAAGTTTGTCAATAATATCCCCATCCTCAATGGCGATGTAATCATTGGCATCTCTCTTTTCCTGCTTTTCATCACCCTTGGCATCCCGCAAGGCTACACGACCGTGGTCATTGCCCACATAACGTTCTGCCTGCCCTACGTCATTCTGAGTGTCCTCCCTCGTCTGCGCCAGATGAACCCTAACCTTTATGAGGCTGCCCTCGACCTCGGTGCGTCTCCTTTCCAAGCCTTGCGCAAGGTTATCTTGCCCGAGGTGAGGCCCGGCATGATATCAGGCTTTCTTCTCTCCGTGACCATGAGTATAGACGATTTCGCCGTCACTATATTCACCATTGGCAATGAGGGACTTGAGACACTCTCTACTTTCATCTATGCCGATGCTCGCAAGGGCGGCCTGACACCAGAGCTCCGCCCCCTCTCCACCATAATTTTTCTCGTGGTGCTGGTCATTCTCATAGTTGTCAACAAACGCAGCGCAAAGAACAATGAGAAGAAATAGCTTTTCGTCGGCGGCTCGCCGTGCTGCCTCGTCACTCCTTAGGCTCGTCTTCTTCGCCTTGGCCTCCATGCAACTCACGTCGTGCTATAAAGACGAGAACCGAGAGGAGATTTTAAAGGTCTACAACTGGGCAGATTATATTGATGAGGATGTGCTCGCCAATTTCCCCGTCTGGTATGAGGAGCAGACGGGAAAGAAAATCCGGGTCATCTATCAGACATTCGACATCAACGAGGTCATGCTCACCAAGATTGAGCGAGGTCATGAGGACTATGACGTCGTCTGCCCGTCGGAGTATATCATTGAGAGGATGCTCAGAAAAGACCTCCTACTGCCCATTGACACAAATTTCGGCAAGACGCCAAACTATTTGCGCAACGTCTCCCCTTACATAGTGGAACAGATAGACGCTACCAGCAACAACGGCCGCACGGCTCATAACTACGCGGTGCCATATATGTGGGGCACCTGTGGAATCCTTTACAACAAGACCTATGTTCCGCAGCGCGATGCTGAGACGTGGGGCTCGCTTTGGAACAGACTCTATCAGGGCAAGCTGCTCATGAAGGATTCTTACCGTGACTCCTATGGAACAGCTCTCATCTACGCCCACCGAAAAGATTTGGCGCTGGGTAAGGTGACAGTACCGCAGCTCATGAATGACTATTCGCCCGAGGCCATTGCGACAGTCGAGCAATATCTCAAAACCCTCAAGCCGAACATAGCAGGCTGGGAAGCCGACTTCGGCAAGGAGACCATGACCAAAGGAAAGGCTCTGCTCAACATGACTTGGAGCGGCGATGCCGTCTGGGCCATCGAGGAGGCCGAGAAAGTGGGTGTCTCATTAGGTTATGAGGTGCCGCGTGAGGGCAGCAACGTATGGTTTGACGGCTGGGTCATCCCGCGTTACTCGCGCAATCCGCATGCGGCGTCACTCTTCATCAATTATCTCTGTCAAGAGGATGTGGCCATCGCCAACATGGAGACGACAGGCTATGTCAGCAGTATCGCCGGAGAGCGTGTCCTCGACGAGATGAGTGATGAGGAGGCCTATCCCGACTCTCTCAACCTCTCTTATTTCTTCGGTCCTATCGGACGTGCTGCGCACCTCGATCCGATAATGTACCCCGATAGCGTGGTCGTGGCACGCTGCGCCATGATTCATGATGCTGGTGAGCACACGCCCGAGGTGCTCGACATGTGGAGCAAGGTCAAGGGTGACAACCTCGGAGGTGGAATTGTCATTTTCCTGCTCGCCATCGTGGCCGCACTTACCGCATTTGTCGTCTATCGCAAATATATGCTCTATAAGCACCGCCGATTGTCGCAAGTTCAGCGGCGTCACCATGTCATCCGTCTGAAGTGAATTATATCTGCAAACTTGCTGCTTAAACAAAAGTCAAAGCCCCGAGACTGTTTTTCTGTTTCGGGGCTTTGACTTTAAAAATCACGTCACTCAGACGGCTTCTTTGCCTGCAAAACCTCTATCTCGCCATATCCATGGTCTAATCCTGGAGCGTAGAGGGTTATTAATAGACATCTTTCGTGCTCCTCCGAGTTCTCATCGCAGGATACGACGAGTTTCTTTGGAGAGTCTTCTGGTATGTACACTTGGAACCAATCACCATCTAATCGGGTGGAGTCGGATGTCTCATGCCAATCCACGTTGTTGAGAAGAAAACCTCTTCTCTTGGCCGCAAAGATGTAGCGCTCTTCACTGACTTCTCTGGGCATCTCGCATTGACAACTTTCAACATACTCGAATTCTAATCTCCTAACGTAAACACTCGAGATCCACCATAGCTCATAATTGTCCACCATGGTTATCGTGTCTACGCCTCCCTGCTGCTTGATGTCAATGCAATACTTGTCTGCGTTAATACGTATGTCTGGCAGGACTTCGTTTGGGCAGCCGGTTGTAAGCAGCATGACTGCTATGCCGAGAAAAAGCGGCTTAATTCTCAAGAGTCTATTTGTCATAGGTTATTATCTTTATGAATCTGTTGTAGTAATCACTCTTTTCTGGGTATCCTTTGTCGTAGTCATTATCTTCACTGTCAAGGTCGAATATGCCTGACACGTAATACCCGTTACATTTCCCACCCCATCCGAAGTCGCAATGGACCATCTCTCGTGTTTCTGTTATTGTCTCTGACTTGGTGAGTTTATAGCCATTATACGTGTTGGTTGTTATAGTGCGTGTTTTAGTTTTGTATCCGTCGATGTTCCAAGCGTGACTATCGCGTACTTTAAGTTTGGGCATGGCCATGATGATTACAGGCTTTCCATCATCTATCATGTTTTTAATTCGGGAGAAGTTGTAATCGTATTTCTTGACATTTTTGAAGCCTGCCTCCTCCATGAAGTCTATGGCTCGGTGTGGAAACGTGAATGTGCCTTCATAGAAATACCATGATTTGCATCTGACGCTTATTCCGTAAACTAATGTCGCTGCTGATATCCGTCCTTCACTTGTTAAATAGCTTTTGCTTAAGCTTGACCAATCGATTTTGTAACCATTGAAATATAAATTAGTCGGTGTTGACAAGACGGTCATGATTTTGGCGATTGCCAAAGGAAAGCAGCCAGCTGGTACTTTGCGTCTGTGTCCAAAGAACCCGAATCTTCTCCTTCTTGGGTACTTGTCGTTGAATGGAGAATGCTGATCCCAACTATAGAATGTTTCGAGTAACTTTTTGCTTTTTTCCCCTGTGTTTTCCCAACTGGAGCAACTTTTTTCAGTTTTTGTGCTCGGCGCTGAGCTGCTTGAGCCATCGTCTAATTTGTTAGGGGTTAATAGGACGCGCTTCTTCGCATATGTTAAGCACATGCCCAATCCAATGTTTGGGTCTTCAGCCTGCGTTTGTATGCTCTTATTTGTTGACTCCACTAAATTGCCATCCTCATCCTCTTCTCCGATGTTGTCTGTGCTGAAGTCGCCTACGAGTGTGTCATCCTCGTCCTCGTCATAAAGTGAGACAGTGTTGGGGTTAATGAAAATCTCATCAGGGTATTCCGAAACAGAAAAGAAACCTTCACCGGTAGTCGGGTATCCTTCGAAAATGACTCTTTCATCTTCGATAGCATCCATAGCTGTGGTCGCTGCTGATTTAGACAGATTGCCGCTGTCTGATATGACCAGTACCTCTTCACTTATCCTGTCGTCTGCCGCAAGAATGGCGTAGCCGCTCTCTCCTGTGAAATTGACCACATAAACAAGGGCGTCGCTCTGAGCGTCGGTTTGCAAAGATTTGTTAGTCCCTGCACCTGCAGTGCAGCCTATGCTCCACATCTCGGCTGTGTCCACGACGCTTATAGATTTCAACCCATTCTCAGTCTGCTCAGACAAGAAGTCATACAAAGAGTTAAGCGCATCCTCTTTGCTTATTAGGTGACTGGTGGATGTGGCAGGCGCTGTGCCTGCCTCGTTTGTCTCCTTGAGCGATGATACGTCGTCTTCGCACGACGCAAGGCCAATCAATGCGGTGAGCAGGCCCAATGCTAATTGTCGCCTCTTAATCATGATTTTTTAAATTAGTTCTTTTCTTTGTTTTGATGTAATTGCAAAGGTATTGTGAGTGTGTTGTGAAAACAATACCTAAAGTTAGGTATTTAGCGACTTGTTGAGAATAAGGTGCAAATATGATTAATTAGACACTTCTGCAAAAGGTGTCTCCTTATGCTGTTCTGGTGTTATCGCATGAATTGTATTGAGTTTTAGGTAAAACACCTATCTGTCGGGAGGGTGTGTTGCCATTAAATGGCCATTTATGTGGCCTAATCATAACATTTGCCGATGGTTGCGATAGCTTAACCCAATTTAATAGGGAAATGTTGTAAAATAGTGCTTGTTGTTTTATTTTTGCGTTGCACAATTAGAGACCAACAATTAAGAAAACGATACGTGACGCTCTTGCGCACTGACGGTTTCCCACTTTTTCTATTTTTAGCCTATGCGTTACACTGAGCTGACGGCCGAGGAGGCCGCTGATTTCATTAAGAACGACTACGTTATCGGTATCGGGGGCTTCTCTTCCGTTGGAACCCCGAAGGCTGTCCCCACTGCTCTCGCAGCCAAGGCGGAGGCTGAACACGCTAAGGGTAACCCGTTTCAGGTAGGGCTGATTACGGGCGGTGCCACTGGCGACCCTATAGATGGTGCTTTGGCGCGCGCGCATGCTGTCAAGTTCCGCACTCCTTTCCAAAGCCATAAGGATATGCGTGCGGCCATCAATCGTCAGGAGGTGCAGTATTTCGACCTCAACCTCAGTCATATAGCTCAGGATTTGCGCTATGGTTTCCTCGGTCACATGGATGTCGCCATCATTGAGGCCTCTTCCATCACTCCCGAGGGCGAGGTCGTCCCAACCAGCTCTGTTGGCATATCGCCCACCATTTGTGCATCGGCAGACAAGATTATAATCGAGCTCAATGCCCATCATCCTGAGACAATCCGCGGGATGCATGACATATATGAGCCCATCAACCCTCCCTACCGCCGCGAAATCCCCATCTTCGCACCTGGTGACCGCGCAGGCTCGGAGACTATCACGGTTGACCCGTCCAAGGTTCTCGGTGTGGTCCGCACCAACATGCCGGACACTATCGCGGCTTTCACAGAGCCCAACCCCGTCACCACCAAGATTGGTCAGAACGTGGCTGAGTTCCTTATCGCCGAGTTGCATCGTGGCATCATCCCAAAGGAGTTCCTCCCGTTGCAGAGTGGCGTGGGCAACATTGCCAATGCCGTGCTCGGCGCTCTTGGCGAGTGTCAGGACATTCCGCCCTTCACTATGTTTACGGAGGTCATCCAGAACTCTGTCATCCCCCTTATGGAGAGTGGGCGAGTCTCTTTCGCCTCAGGCAGCTCGCTTACGCTTTCGGATGATATGCTGGAGCGCGTCTACGGCAATCTTGATTTCTTCAAGGGCAAGCTCATGCTTCGCCCGCAGGAGATAACCAACCACCCCGAGCTTATCCGCCGTTTGGGTATCATAGCCATCAACACGGCCCTCGAGGTCGACATTTTCGGCAATGTCAACTCGACCAATGTCTCGGGTCAGAAGATAATGAACGGCATTGGCGGCTCGGCCGACTTTGCGCGCAACTCGTTCCTCTCCATCTTCACGTGCCCGTCAGTCGCCAAGGGTGGTGTCATCTCGGCCATTGTGCCAATGGTGGCTCACACCGACAGCAATGAGCACTCTGTCAAGATTATAGCTACAGAGTATGGCGTGGCTGACCTCCGTGGCAAGAGTCCTGTGCAGAAGGCTCACGCCATCATTGAGAATTGCGCTCATCCCGACTACAAGCAGCTTCTCTGGGATTATCTCAAACTTAGTGAGGGCAAGTGCCATACTCCGGCAACGCTCTCAAAGGCTTTCGCTATGCATCTCGCTTTGGCCGAGACAGGCGACATGCGCAACGCCAAGATTTAACAGCCGGTCAGGCTCCTGATAAAAAGAGTGGCAGCCGCACCCAAACCTCGCTTAGGTTTGAGTGCGGCTGCTGTTTTGGATACGCCGTCAATTTCTCTATCGGTGCGTTTCTGCTGTTAACTGCGGAGCGGCAGCTCTGTGAGCACCGATGCGTCAGACAGTGAGCTGATAAGTAGGTCGGTGCTTGTGGCTCGGACCGGATTGATGTCAATGCCGCCGCGTCGTGTGTAGAGGCATGCCACCATGAGTCTGCTGGGTGCGAAACGCTCCATGAGGCGTGTGTAGACAAGCTCGCATATCTCCTCGTGGAAATGGTTCTCGCCGCGCAATGAGACTATATACCGGAGCAAATCCTCGCGCTTGGGTGTGCGCTCCCCCTCCATGTTGACAATCAAGGTCCCCCAGTCCGGCTGATGCGTCACTCGGCAGTTCGAGCGCAAGAGGTGGCTCTTGACTTTGAGCGACTTGACATCATCCCCACCACCGAGCAGGTCGCGCTTCTCAGTGTATTGGCTTGTGCCGACATTTTCTATGTTGTTCTCGATTGTCTCAAAACTCATTTCTGTGCCGAGTGCCTTTTTCTGACAATCAGCCCCGAAATGCTTGACTTCCACGTCCGTGTTTAGCAGTTTGTCGAGGTCGGCTTTGACTCGCTTCTCCATGTTGGCTGTCGCCTCGACAGTCGTGGCGCCCATGCGCTCCATGTTGAACGAGTTGAGGTAGAGTTTGAGAGATTTGCTCTCGACTATGCTCGGACTCGTGCATGGGACGACAATCTTCATCAGCCCGGCTGTGGGCAGTCCGCCATCCGTGAGGCACGAGACCTCATAGGCGTGCCATGCGTCAAAGCCGACGAATGGCAAGGCGTCGTCCGCAATGCCCAACCCTGCTCGGTTAAGCTGGCGCGGTACGGCGACAAGGACTTCTGGCGAGTAGTTCTGCGGATATGTGACTCTTTGCCCGAGTACAGAATCTATTTGGTTCACTTGTGGTCGCTTTGTTTTAATTAGACGGTCTGCATCTTTGCCCCTTACGTCCCCTCCTTGTTACCGAAGAGGTTGATGTGGAGTCTCGGCCCGAAGCGCCATCCGTTCCGAAGTGCCATGTCGAGTGCCACTTTCTGCGTCTCGGCCAACTGGCTTATCGTGGCTCCGAGTGGCATGACGATGACATCTGACGGGTTGACTAACCTGAGCGGCAGGGCGAAGAACTCTTTTATCTCCACCTCATCCTCCGGCTTCGAGACGACAAACTTAATCTGGACGTCTCCGTGCGCACGCTTGGCGGCATGGACAAGGATGCCCGTACCCTGCGCACTCATCTCGACTCCCTCGTCATCCAACCCGCTGGACGACAGCTTGGGCGAGATGCTTGTCAGGTTGGCCAACGGCATGCCGCCCATCTTGGTCATCTTGCCATAAATGCCATTGGTCTCCACTGTGGTGTGGATGCCGCGCTCCTCCATAGACAGCAGCAGGTCTTGCAACCCGTCAGGCTGCAAATAGGGCTCGCCGCCCGTTATGACAAGGTGCCGCATGCTGCCAATGTTCAGGTCTATGGTGCGGACAATGTCGTCCACGCTCACCACGTTGCCGCCATCTATTCTCCATGTGTGGGCTGTGTCGCAAAGACACGGCTTGCCGTCCGGCAACGTCCAGTGGCAGCGCAAGTTGCAGCCCTGCAAGCGGACGAAGAGCGCTGACGTGCCCGCCAGTTTGCCCTCGCCCTGTATGGTTCCGGGGAGTGACAAGCCGGTGGCGTTGGCGGCTTTCGTGCCGTCCGCGTTGACTGTTATGGGGAATACGCCCTCGCGTGAGAGCCGTAGATAGCTGTTTCTCAACTTTTTTATTTGGTTGTGGGAACTTTTGGGGGCGTTTTTTTGAAATCGGCTATTTGCTCAGTGCGGGGTCGGGGATGCCCACCTCGGCGAAGGCCTTGGCGCGCAGCAGGCAGCTGTCGCAAGTGCCGCATGGCTTCTCGCCGCCGCGATAGCAGCTCCACGTGAGGCCGAAGTCGACACCGAGCTTGAGCCCGAGGCGAATCTCCTCAGCCTTGGTCATGTTCTCAAAGGGCGCGTGGATGGTTATCTTCTGACCTTTCTCCGCACCCATGACTGTGCCGAGGTTGATGGCTTTCTCCATGGCGTCGATGAACACCTTGCGGCAGTCCACATAGCCGGAGTAGTCCACTTGGCTGACGCCGATGTAAATGTGCTCAGCTCCCCGAGCCTCGGCCAACGATGCCGCAACGGAAAGGAACACCATGTTGCGCGCCGGGACGTAGGTGGCGGGAATCTCCTTGCTGTCAACGTCTCCATCCTGGACGCTCATGCTCATGTCTGTGAGTGACGAGCCTCCCCACTGAGCCAGATTGAGGCTCACTATGCTGTGGTCCTTGACCCCGGCGTGTGCGGCTATAGCTTTGGCGCACTCCAACTCTTTGCGGTGGCGCTGGCCGTAGTCGAATGAGAGGGCGCTGACCTCGTGGCCGTCGTGAAGTGCCACGTGAAGTGCTACGCAGGAGTCGAGGCCTCCTGACAATAATACGATTGCTTTGCTCATGTCTTTTTTTGTTGGGCTTTTAATTCAACAAGTTGATTAATAGGATTTCAAGGGGGAGGTGCATCTTTCCATTTTGCCAACAGAGCAGACTATGTCGTGGTTTAATATGTACTCAAACTGGCGCAACCTCACCTCAAACGGGACCCAGGGCTGCCACGGTAATGTCACCTCCCCCGCAGCCTGATTCCTGTTCTCTGTCGTGCCAGTCCGGTCGAGCCGCCTCTGCGCCTTTGCGCGGGCGTCAACGGCCTCCACTTCCATAGTTTTGTTTATAGACAGGATGGTTCCGAACTGTCTCCCTTTTCTTGGTCTGGAGACACGGCACTCCGAATGCCGGTCGTGGCGCGTCTCCAACCTGCGCAAAGTTAATGCTTTTCTGCTTTTTGTTACATATACTCCGACAAATTCAACTATTTTTGCGGTGCGGCTAACACCCCGCCAAATACAGCATCTCATGGAGTTTGAACCACTGACAGCCATTTCGCCCATCGATGGGCGTTACCGCGGCAAGGCTGAGCCGCTCGCTAACTATTTCTCGGAGTACGCCCTCATCCGCTACCGCGTCCGCGTGGAGGTTGAGTATTTCATCGCGCTCTCTGAAATCCCTCTGCCACAGATTGGCCAGTTGACCGGTCAGCAGAAAGAGCAGCTCCGCGACGTCTATCGCAACCTGACGCTCGCCGACGCTCGCCATGTCAAGGAGATTGAGTCTGTCACCAATCATGACGTCAAGGCCATCGAGTATTTCCTCAAGGAGCGGTTCGACGCTGCCGGCCTCTCTTCTGTCAAGGAGTTCATCCACTTCGGCCTCACGTCGCAGGACATCAACAACACCTCCGTCCCCCTCTCTGTCAAGGATGCCCTCAATGAGGTTTTCATCCCTCAGGTCGAGGCTCTCATCGCCCGTCTGCAGGAACTTGCTGACGAGTGGGCTGACATAGCCATGCTCGCCCGCACCCACGGACAGCCTGCCAGCCCGACGCGTCTCGGCAAGGAGATGATGGTCTTCGTCAGCCGTCTCTCGCGCCAGCTCTCTGAACTCAAGGCTCTCCAGCTTCCCGCCAAATTTGGCGGAGCCACTGGCAACTTCAACGCCCACAACGTGGCTTTCCCCAATATTGACTGGGTCGAGTTCGGCAACAAGTTTGTCAGTGAGAAGCTCGGACTGCGCCGCGAGCCCTACACCACGCAAATCTCAAACTATGACGACCTCGGATGCGTCATGGACAACGTCCGTCGCATCCACGTCATCATGATTGACCTTTGCCGCGACTTCTGGATGTACATCATGATGGAGTACTTCAAGCAGAAGATTAAGGCTGGCGAGGTGGGCAGCAGCGCCATGCCGCACAAGGTGAACCCCATCGATTATGAGAATGCGGAGGGCAACCTCGGCATCGCCAACGCCATCCTCGACCACCTGAGCAACAAGCTGCCTGTGAGCCGTCTCCAGCGCGACTTGACCGACTCGACGGTCCTGCGCAACCTCGGTGTGCCCTTGGCGCACGGCATCATCGCCATCCAGAGCATCCTCAAGGGTCTCGGCAAGGTCATCCTCAACCCCGATGCCATAGCGGCTGATCTTGAGAATAACTGGGCCGTGGTGGCCGAGGGCATCCAGACCATCCTCCGCCGAGAGGCTTATCCCAACCCCTATGAGGCCCTCAAGGCTCTCACCAGGACCAATAAGCACATAGACCACCAGACGATGGCCGATTTCATCGAGACTCTCGATGTCTCTGATGCTGTCAAGGCAGAGCTGCGCGCCATCACCCCGCAGACCTACACTGGCATCTATAAGCACTAAGCACACCCCGCCCCGCCTCCCTGCCTCGTGACGAATCGGGGGGGGGGGCGGCTTCTGTTCTTTCGCCAATTCAATCATTCACTGCACGTAACACACACATCTTTTGAAATATTTCTTCCAAGTCGTTGGCCGATATGTGCCGCCATACTGGCTGCAGGTCGTTCTCAGTTTCGCTTTCAACATCCTCTCGGCTCTCTTCTCAGTCCTGTCCATGGCTCTGATGATCCCTGTCCTCGAGATTATTTTCCAGCAGGACAGCGAGGTGACGGTGCTCCTCCCGTGGGCTCTTGACAATCACGTAATCGTCAATAACTTCTATTATTACGTGACGCTCGTCAAACTGGAATATGGCGCCGGGCAGTCGCTCTTAGTGGCTGGCTTGGCCATGGTTCTTGGCACTGTGCTCAAGTGCTCGACGGCCTATTTGTCCTCCTACACCAGCATTGGCCTGCGAAACAATGTCATTCGCGACATCCGCGTAGCCATCTACGACAAGATTCTCTCTTTGCCAATCGGCTTTTTCCAGAAAGAGCGCAAGGGTGACGTCCTTCAGCGAGCCACGGGTGACGTGGCCGAGGTCGAGGGCTCTGTCATGGCCTCCATTGACATGTTCCTCAAGAACCCCGTCCTTATTATTGTCTACTTCGGCGCCATGATCGTCATGAGTCCGCAGTTGACGCTCTTCGCCCTCATCATGTTGCCCTTGGCTGGCGGAATCATCGGTCGCATAGGCAAGAACCTGAAGCGCGCAAGCAAGGAGGGGCAGGATAAACTCGGCGAGCTGCTTGGAATTCTTGAGGAGACGCTCGGCGGTCTGCGCATTGTCAAGGCCTTTAACGCCGAGGGGCGCATGAGCAGCCGCTATGCGGATCAGGCCGAGCAATATTGCCGCATAGCAAAGAGAATCAACCGCCGCCGCGATTTGGCGCACCCGGTCTCTGAGATGCTCGGCACTCTCCTTGTCATCATCGTGGTCTGGTTCGGCGGCACTCTCATCCTCAGCGGCAGCAGCACACTCTCTGTTGCCAAGTTCCTCGCCTATCTCGGCATCTTCTACCAGATAATCAACCCGGCCAAGGCTTTCTCCCAGGCGTTCTTCAGCATCCAGAAGGGCATGGCCGCAATGGAGCGTATAGACAAGATTCTCATGGCGGACGACAAGATATTCGAGAAGCCCGATGGCAAGCCGCTTAAGAGTTTCACGGACAAGATTGAGTATAAGAATGTCTCTTTCGCCTACGACCCCGAGATTCAGGTGCTTCGTGACGTGTCTGTAGAGATTCCGCGTGGCAAGATGGTGGCCCTCGTCGGGCAGAGTGGTGGCGGCAAATCGACTTTTGTCGACCTCCTTCCGCGTTTCTGGGATGTCGAGTCTGGCTCGATTACCATTGACGGGGTCGATGTCAGGGACTATAACCTGAGTGACTTGCGTAGGCGTATGGGCATCGTCAGCCAGGACCCAATCCTCTTCAACGACACCATTTATAACAACATAGCGTTTGGCGTGGAGAACGCCACCCCCGAACTCGTGGAACGTGCAGCCCGGGTGGCCAACGCTCATGAGTTCATCATCCAGCAGGAGCATGGCTATGACACCATTGTCGGTGACCGCGGCTCAAACCTCTCTGGCGGACAGCGTCAGCGCATCAGCATCGCGCGTGCCGTGCTCCGCAACCCCGATATCCTGATCCTTGATGAGGCAACGTCGGCTCTTGACACGCAAAGCGAGAAGTTGGTGCAGCAGGCGCTTGAGAACCTGCTCAAGGACCGAACCTCTATTGTCGTGGCGCACAGGCTGTCGACCATTCGTCACGCTGACCTCATCTGCGTCTTCAATGAGGGGCGGATTGTGGAGCGTGGAACGCATGACGAGCTGATGGCTTTGGGCGGAGTCTATAAAAAACTCAACGACTTGCAAAATAATTAGGCGAGTCTTGCGTTACAATCTCTAATTGACTTTCTGCCAACTCCCGGCCCTTAACGTCCTTTTGCCATATCACATGAAACTACGACTCATCCCGATCATAGCGTCAGTAGCTCTCGCCCTCTCTTCCTGCGGAGGTTATGAGGCTGCGCAAAAAGCATACAACCTTGGCGAGTACACCAAGGCGGCGGGGCTTTTTGACGGAGCTCAGAAGAAGGAGCAGAACTCTGTGCGCAAGGCTGAGGAGTGTTTCCTTCTTGGTGAGTGCTATCGCAAACTGGGCCTGCACTCAAAGGCCGCAACTGCCTACCAAAAGGCGGTGAGGCTGAAATATCCTGATGACGAGGCTATGCTCCGTCTGGCCGACTCTTATCGCAACATCGGCAAGTTCGACGAGGCGAGAGATGTCTACAGTGCGTATTACGAGAGGCACAAGACTGACCTCCGCACAAATGTGGGCAAGGAGTCTGCCCGCATGGCCGAGGGCGTCTGGAAGGATCTTAGCGCGATTAAGGATAAAGGCGATAAGAATGACAGCGGATATGTGGTCAAACCGTTCCGCGAGCTCAACAGCAAATATTCCGATTTTTGCCCTGTTTTTGTCGGTGAGGGATATGACATTGTCTATTTCACCTCGTCGCGTATGGAGAATAAGAAGAAGCGCGCCAGTAAAATAACAGGTCAGGGTGGCTCGACTATCTATATGTCAAAGGTCGATGGCCGCGGCAAGTGGACTGTCCCCGCTCCCCTCGATGAGCCGTTTGGCAAGACGGGCAACGATGATGGCGTGGCCAATGTGTCGTCCGACGGTCGGACAATGGTTTTCACCCGGTGCCCACTCAATGGGCAGGAGGGTAGTCCAGTCCACGCCTACGAAATTCGCCGCGAGGGTGGTCGCTGGTCTGAACCCGTGAGGATTTTACCTGGCTCGGACTCGACTATGATGGTCGCCCATCCCGCCCTCTCGCCAGATGGGCAGGTGCTATATTTCGTCAGTGATAAGGATGGCGGATATGGTGGATTCGACATTTGGAAGTCTCTCCGCAATGTGGACGGGTCTTGGGGCCCCGCTCAAAATCTCGGCCCTTTTGTCAACTCGGCGGGCGACGAGATGTTCCCCTCCGTCCGCGAGAACGGAACTCTCTATTTCAGCAGCAACGGGCATCCTGGTTTCGGCGGACTCGACATCTATAAAGCTGTCGAGAGTGAGGGCGGCAGATATGTGGTCTCTAACATGGGTCTGCCAATCAACAGCGCGGGAGACGACTTCGGCATAACATTCATGGGTAGCGCCGAGGAGGGCCTCTTCTCCAGCAACCGTGGAAATGTAAAAGGCTATGACGACATCTACTCGTTCACATTGCCTCCCGTCATCCTCACGATTGAGGCGCGTGTCGGCCAAAGTGGTAAGAAGGCTTTCGCTGACGGCAACACTAAGCCGCGCAACACGGTTCTCCGCCCGTCCCCGTCTTTCGCTTCCGATGACGATAAACAGCCGGCTGCCAAGGCCTCTGCGCCCAACGATGTAAAGGCGGAAGATAATTCGGAGGCAAATGTAGAGTCCGCAGCTGTCGGCGAATCGCAATCCGCGCCAGAGCAAAAGGCGGAAACGGCCCAAGTTGACAAATCTGCCAAGCCGGCATCCAAGACAGCCGTGTCGTCCAAGAAGTCCGCTACCGCCTCAGCTAAATCGAAAGGTGCGGCGACGACGAAAAAGAAGGTGACAGCCACGGCAAAGAAAACCACAGCATCTTCGACCAAGAAGACGACAACGTCTGCAACTTCAAAGAAGACGACCGCGGCCTCGGCCAAAACCAAGACATCGGCAGCCTCGTCTTCTGCGACGGCCAAGGCGGCGACAGATAAAAAACAGTCCCAAACGACAGCCAAGACGGCAAACTCTGCATCCAAGTCGTCTCCCTCTGCGTCAAAGAAGAAAAAGTCGGCCAAGAAATTCGTGCCGATACCAGATGCCTTTGTGAGGATTGTGGGCTCTGACGGAACCAACGTCAAACTGCCTGTCAATGACAAGGGAACAGTGACGTTCGTGGCCGAGAAGGATGTCAGGTACATCATAATGACCGGTGCACCTGGCTACGCGAATGCCCGCGCCGAGGTCTCGACCGAGGGACTGAACAAGACGCAGACTCTCAAACTGACGTCTCTCCTCGACAAGGTCGAGTGACATCTCTAAGTTTACCAATGTGAAAAAATGGCGCAAATAGGAAGGCTAAAGGATATGACTGACGATGCCCTGATGGCGTTATTGCCCTCAGAATTGTCAGACGCTGTCTTCCGTGAACTTTTTGACAGGTTCTACGCACCACTGGTCACTTTCGCCTCGCGCATCCTCTCTCAAACCGACGAGCCATATGACATGGCCACGGATGTGGTGCAAAACCTTTTCGTCTCCATCTACGAGAAACGCGGCACTACTGTCTTGACATCATCTGCCCGCTCTTTCTTTTTCACGTCGACCCGCAACGCCTGCCTTAACGTCATCAAGCACCAGAAGGTGATGCGCCAATACGAGTCCGACGCTCTCGCCGAGTCCTCAGAGTTGGCATCGGGAAACGACAGCGCTGATGCCCTCATTGAGCAGAGCGAGGCTGACGCCAAGATAGCCAAGGCCCTTGCCCAGCTCCCCGACCAATGTCGGCGGATTTTCGTCATGAGCCGAATTGACGGACTCTCCAACCAGCAGATTGCCGACCAACTTGAACTATCCAAACGCACCGTCGAGACGCAAATATCCAATGCGCTCAAGACCTTGCGCAAAATCCTTATAACCGTTCTCGCTTTATCTGACTTGCTCTTTCATCTGTATGAAATTCACTGAAAACAACAAGCTCGGCGACGTTCTGACCGACCACTACCGCCTCCTGCTCCTGCTCAGCCGCTTCGGCATCTCGCTGGGCTTTGGTGACAAGACTGTCAAGGCCGTCTGCGCCGACAACGGCGTGGACTGCAAGACTTTTCTGGCGGTGAGCAACTACCTCGCCACTGGCGACAGCTCACTTTACCGCAGCGTGAATGTGACCGCCATGATGCGGTTTCTCCGCATGGCTCACACCTATTACCTCGAATATCTCATCCCCGAGCTCCGTCAAAAGCTTGTGATGGTCATGTCGTCCGTGACCGACGTCAAGTTCTCCGACCTCGTCGTCAAGCTCTTTGACAGTTACACTGACGAGGTTCGCAAGCATCTGGCCTACGAGGACAAGATGATTTTTGACTACGTGGAGAAGCTCCTTGCAGGTGAGCGGGACAACACTACTCTCAACCTCGCCTCGTTCATTCACCAGCATGACAATATAGACAACAGGCTGAGCGAACTCAAAAACGCGATGATCTGCTATTTCCCGATGACGGGCAACCAACGCGAGGTCAATCAGGTCCTATATGACATTTTCTCGTTCGAGGACGACTTGAGGTCGCATTGCGAGATTGAGGGTAACCTCTTCATCCCGGCCGTCATTGAGCTCGAACGGTCTGTCGCGGGGCAGGCTAACGTCTAAGTCCTCATAAACATGATGAATCAGAATGTTCTCAAGATCGCCGTGGCGGACGAGTCGCTCATTGTCCGAATGGGCGTGCTGGCTGCGCTAAAGAGGACTTTAGATGCCAACGCGGCGTGCGTCGAGATTGCCAATCTGGGGGAGTTCGAGACCCGAATCATGTCTTTCGCTCCCTCCATTGTCATTGTGTCGCCATCTTTCGGCGGCAGGTTCAGGCTCGGAGAGCTTCGCTCCATGACCGAGCCTTATATCAAGGATGTCAAGTTTGTCGCACTTGTGTCGGCCGTCCTCCCCGCCTCTGTTTTGGATGGATATGACGCGCAACTCTCCATATTTGACACGGAGGATGACTTGCAGAGGCTCTTCGACCTCCTGTCCGGCAAAGACAATGACGTGGTCGAGGATGCCGACGGCGAGGTCCTCTCTTCGCGCGAGAAACAAGTCATACGAGGCGTGGTTAGCGGACGGACAAACAAGGAAATAGCCGAGCAAATGAACATATCGGTCTATACTGTCCTGACGCACCGCCGCAACATCGCCCGCAAACTCAACATCCACTCGTCAATCGCCTTAGCCATCTATGCCATATCCAACAATCTTGTGGGCGTCGACGAGGTTAAGGGGTAGATGGCGTAAATGCCATAAAAACAACGTCTTTGGCCGTTATTCAAAAATATTAAGCGGTGCCTGGTGGGCTTTTTGTGCTTAATTTATTATCTTTGCGCTCGTGAAAAACGGGTGGCGCCTTGTCCTCCCGCCTTTCCTGTCATAATGTTTTGGCCCCGTAGTTCAATGGATAGAATGTCAGATTCCGGTTCTGCTGATTGGAGTTCGAGTCTCCACGGGGTCACTTGTTTAATTATCATGATGCTAACCATCAAGGCCTATGACCCGATGGTTGGTGTCATTTTCTTTTAGTTGCTGGGGCTAAGCCTGCACTCTGCCCATAACCAAGATGGAGTAGTGCCTCGCTGAGCTGACAGACTTTTAAATTCACATGGCAAAGGAATACAACTTCAGAGACATCGAAAGCCGATGGCAGAAATCTTGGGCCGAGAACGGGACCTATAAGGTCGAGATTAACCACGACAAGCCCAAGTACTACGTTCTCGACATGTTCCCCTATCCGTCAGGTGCGGGACTCCATGTCGGACACCCTCTCGGCTACATAGCTTCGGATATCTACGCCCGTTTCAAGCGTCTCAATGGTTTCAATGTACTCCACCCGATGGGTTATGACGCCTATGGCCTGCCCGCCGAGCAATATGCCATTCAGACTGGTCAGCACCCGGCGGTAACTACCGAGAACAACATCAAGCGTTACCGTGAGCAGCTTGACAAGATCGGCTTCAGCTTTGACTGGAGCCGCGAGGTGCGCACCTGCGACCCCGGGTATTATAAATGGACCCAGTGGGCGTTCGAGAAGATGTTCGGCTCTTTCTATGACACCAAGCTCAACAAGGCTCGCCCAATTCAGGTGCTGACTCAGCATTTCGCGCAGCAAGGCACTGAGGGCGTCAATGCGGCGCAGAGCGAGGAACTTAGTTTCACCGCTGACGAGTGGAACGCCAAGAGCAAGAATGAGCAGTTGGACATCCTTATGAATTATCGTATCGCCTATCTCGGCAATATGATGGTCAACTGGTGTCCGAAGCTCGGCACTGTCCTTGCCAATGATGAGGTTGTCGAGGGCGTCTCAATTCGCGGCGGCTACCCCGTGGTGCAGAAGGTCATGAGGCAGTGGTGTCTCCGCGTCTCAGCCTATTCGCAGCGTCTGCTCGATGGTCTGGATACTGTCGATTGGTCAGATTCTATTAAGGAGACTCAGCGCAACTGGATTGGCCGTTCCGAGGGCGCTGAGATGAAGTTCCAGATAAAAGGCTCAGATGAGTCTCTCACCATCTTCACAACCCGCGCCGATACTGTTTTCGGTGTGACTTTCATGGTTCTCGCTCCTGAGAGCGAGTATACCGCCAAACTCACTACGCCCGAGCAGGCTGAGGCTGTCAAGGCCTATGTCGATCAGACAAGCAAACGCACCGAGCGAGAGCGTATCGCTGACCGTAAGGTTACAGGTGTCTTCACCGGCTCTTACGCCATCAACCCCCTCACGCTTGAGGAGATACCCATCTGGGTGTCAGATTACGTTCTCGCGGGTTATGGCACTGGCGCCATCATGGCTGTCCCAGCGCATGACAGCCGTGACTATGCTTTCGCAAAGACCTTTGGTCTCGAAATTCGTACCGTGGTCGAGGGTGCTGATGTCTCTGAGCAGAGCTTCGACGCTAAGGAGGGCATTGTCTGCAACTCGCCTATGCCTGGCCGCGAGGCTGTTGGCGGACTCAATCTCAACGGTCTCACCATCAAGCAGTCTATTGCAGCTACCAAGAAGTTTATCAGTGAGCACCATATCGGCCGTGTGAAGGTCAACTATCGTCTGCGCGACGCCATCTTCTCGCGCCAGCGTTATTGGGGTGAGCCTTTCCCTGTCTACTACAAGGATGGTCAGCCGCAGATGCTCCCTGTTGAGAAACTCCCGCTCCAGTTGCCGGAGGTTGACAAGTATCTCCCCACTGAGACTGGTGAGCCTCCTCTTGGTCGTGCCAAGAACTGGCAGACAGAGGACGGATACCCCTATGAGCTCTGCACCATGCCTGGTTTTGCAGGCTCAAGCGCATACTATTTGCGCTACATGGACCCTCACAACAATGAGGCCCTCGTCTCGCCCGATGCCAACCACTATTGGCAGAGTGTTGACCTCTATGTCGGTGGCGCGGAGCATGCCACGGGTCACCTCATCTACTCTCGTTTCTGGAACAAGTTCCTTTTCGATATCGGCATCTCAAGCACAGAGGAGCCTTTCAAGAAGCTTGTCAATCAGGGCATGATTCAAGGCCGCTCTAATTTCGTCTATCGAATCAAGGATACCAACACGTTTGTCTCGCTGGGGCTGAAGGATCAGTATGACGTAACGCCTATCCACGTGGATGTCAATATTGTTAGCGGAGACGTTCTTGATGTTGAGGCTTTCAAGTCATGGCGTCCTGAGTACAATAACGCCGAGTTCATCCTTGAGGATGGCAAGTATGTCTGCGGATGGGCTGTTGAGAAGATGTCCAAGTCGATGTTCAATGTCGTTAATCCTGACATGGTGGTTGAACGGTTTGGCGCTGACACTCTTCGCATGTACGAGATGTTCCTCGGCCCCGTTGAGCTCTCTAAGCCATGGGACACTAATGGCATAGATGGCGTTTCGCGCTTCCTCAAGAAGCTTTGGCGTCATTACTATGATGCTGACGCTCTTGTCCTCTCAGATGAGAAGCCGACAAGCGCTGAGTACAAGGCTCTCCACACTTGCATTAAGAAAGTGACTGAGGCTATAGAGCGATTCTCTTTCAACACTTGCGTCAGCCAGTTCATGATTACATTGGGAGAGTTGCAAAACCTCAAGTGCCGCAAGAAGGCTATCCTTGAGCCCTTCATTGTCCTTGTAGCTCCTTTCGCTCCGCATATCGCTGAGGAGATTTGGCATGACCTGGGTCATGATACTACAGTCTGCGATGCCAAGTGGCCCGAACTCGATGAGTCTCATCTGGTTGAGGATACGATTAAGTATCCAGTCGCATTCAATGGCAAGACTCGCTTCACGATGGATTTCCCCGCAGGCGCAGATGTCAAGGCTATCGAGAATGTGGTTGTGGCTTCGGAGCAAGCCGCCAAGTACATTGATGGCAAACCTATCAGAAAAGTGATAGTTGTCCCTGGAAAGATGATTAATGTTGTTATCTGATTAAGATAACGTCTTTCTAATTAGCGAATTAGGTATATAAAGAGTCTCTGACCAAAACAAGGTCAGGGACTCTTTTGTTTTTATGAGAAAAAATATTTTTCTTTGTGCAATTGTTTGACTGGTATATGAGGTTTACTATTCCGCTTTTGAGGGGGAATGTGGCAAGGTGCTGAGAGCGAATATTTTATTGATTTGTGATTTTGATAATAATTAAAGTATAATTGTATGGTAGAAAACAGAAAATTTAGAAAAGGTCAGTTTGTCCCAGGACTTGGATTAGCAGCTCCGACTAATCAGCAGATGCTTCTGTGTAGTGGGATAATCGAGTCGTTTAATTCATTTTTCACAAAGAAGGAGTTGAGTTATTTCTTCATGTTGCCAGAGGCTGGCGTTAAGGGAGCACTTCATCAACGCCCTGACTTGGTAATCAAGGAGGCGATTTGCCCCAATGTGAACAAATCAGTAAGTCGTGTCGTCTTTGAACTTTATCATGACATCCCGAGCCGCACGCCCAAGTCTCAGCGGCTGAAGCAAATAGACAAGGTAAGGACTATGGTGCGCCTCTACTCGTTCCTCAAATTTGGCTTTGCGGTGAACTATGAGAATTTGACGACTGACTTGATTGACAAGCGGGGGCATGTGGAGACTATCAAGATTGGCAGTGCTATTAACCAATGTGTCGACTATGTACGTGACCAACTTGATAATATGTCACCAGACCATCCACGGATAACTTATGCGGTTTTGCCCAATGCGTCAGATATGTTTGTCAGTTCCGATGTTCGCAAAAAGAAGTTTTGGGACTAACCAATGGTGGGCTTTTAATCTGTTTAGTCGCTAAATGTTTTACAAGGAAATCTAAATAGACAAGTTGAGCTATGGGTTTGATTTTATAATGTTTAAATTGTGATTTTATGACGGAAAATAGAAAATTCAGAAAAGGTCAATTTATCCCGGGGCTTGGGATGGCAGCCCCAACCAACATGCACATGTGGCTTTGTGCGGAAATAACAAAAGCCATTGAATCTCATTTCACGCGGAATGAGTTGAGCTATTTCTTCCTATTGACAGAGGCTGGTGTAAAGGGTACACTTCATCAACGCCCTGACTTGGTAATTTGTGAGGCGACTTGCCCTAATGTGAACAAATCAGTAAGCCGTGTCGTCTTTGAACTTTATCATGACATCCCGAGCCGCACGCCCAAGTCTCAGCGGCTAAAGCAGATAGACAAGGTGAGGACTATGGTGCGACTCTACTCATTCCTTCAGTTCGGGTTCACTGTGAACTATGAGAATTTGACGACGGACTTGATTGACAAGCGGGGGCATGTGGAGACTATTGGGTTGGGTGATGCTGTGGGCATATGTGTCGACTATGTACGAGACCAACTTGATAATATGTCACCAGACCATCCGCGGATAACTTATGCGGTTTTGCCCAATGCGTCAGATATGTTTGTCAGTTCAGATGTTCGCAAAAAGAAGTTTTGGGACTAACCAATGGTGGGCTTTTAATCTGTTTAGTCGCTAAATGTTTTACAAGGAAATCTAAATAGACAAGTTGAGCTATGGGTTTGGTTTTGATAATGTTTAAATCGTGATTTTATGACGGAAAATAGAAAATTCAGAAAAGGCCAATTTATCCCGGGGCTTGGTGTGGCAGCCCCGACTAATCAGCAGATGCTTTTGTGTAGTGAGATAATCCGGGCGTTTAATTCATTTTTCACAAAGAAGGAGTTGAGCTGTTTCTTCCTGTTGACTGAGGCTGGCGTTAAGGGCACACTTCATTAACGCTCTGACTTGGTAATCAAGGAGGCGACTTGCCCCAATGTGAACAAATCAGTAAGTCGTGTCGTCTTTGAACTTTATCACGACATCCCGAGCCGCACGCCCAAGTCTCAGCGGCTTAAGCAGATAGACAAGGTGAGGACTATGGTACGCCTCTACTCGTTCCTCCAATTCGGCTTTGCGGTGAACTATGAGAATTTGACGACAGACTTGATTGACAAGCAGGGGCATGTGGAGACGATTGGGTTGGGGGACGCCGTTGACATATGTGTCGACTATGTACGTGACCAACTTGACAACATGAGCTCAAATCATCCTCGAATATTGTATGCGGGCAACGAGGATTTTTCTGATGTTTTTGTCAGGATGATAAAAAAGTGAAATTTAAGATGCTATGATGGTTGGTGGAGTGTGTTTCTCCATCATCTAAGATTATGAAAATGTTTATAGTGGAACTTTATGACCGAAGTAAGAAAACACAGAAAAGGCCAATTTATCCCGGGGCTTGGTGTGGCAGCCCCGACTAATCAGCAG